>CAYXJR010000103.1:0-13700 GCA_964465145.1 uncultured Porphyromonadaceae bacterium
TGAATTATTAAACTTTTGCCAAGAATTACACGAATATTATTGATAAGATACTAAACGAGCAATAAGGAAAACGACTATACCCATTAATGGATCAAGGATGGCCATTTTCATTCCTCCAGCAAGAAGGGATGGTGTTAATTCCCCTGCTGCAGCAATATTGTCAAATGCAACGATTAAGCCAAAGGTCCGGCCAAGAAATCCCCAGGCAACGGCGAACCATGCTATATTAGCAATTAGTGAGACAGTTTTTTTATTCTCGCTTTTATTGATTAGCTCTTTAGCAAGCAGAGCCAGGATAATCAATAGGAAGATCAAAATTGGATAGGTGAAAATAGGTCCGCCATCGTTAAATTTTTCAAATAGTGAGCTCATAATAATCTGGTTTTAAATGAATACTAATCGAAAGATAGGCCGATTTTCATTGTATTAATTTTATTTGCGACAGATAAAGATATTAGTCCTTTTTTCTACCGGATTAAAGGTACAAATTGTACAATTATCTTCTTTTCTGCAAAAACGAGTGCTAATCTGGTTATCGGTCTATATTTTTGAGGAGAAACTTAGAGTTTTTGTAATATTGCCGGAGTGAAGATGCTGAATTTTAAACATATTAGAGTCATTCTTTTGCATCTGGTATTCTGGATTGCTGTTTGGTTTTTCTTTGTATATTTTTTCAGTTATAATTCTGACGACACCGCCTACGTAACCTGGTTCTCAAGTTTTCTGCTGCCCCTTACCATGATCCTCACTTATTTCGTGGTCTTGGTCCTGATTCCCAAATTTCTGTTGGCCCGGAAATACCTGAAATTTTTCCTCTATAGCTTTTATACACTCGTTTTTTCATCATATATAATAGTGCTGGTCATTTATGGCTGTTTAATTTTCTTGCTCGACTTTAACATCTCCATAATGCCGCCCATGAGTAAGAATTTTCTTTTCATACTTATTTTGGTGTACCTGATTGTTGGGATGGTAAGTTTTGTTAGTGTTTTGAATCATAATTTCAGGATCGATTCAAGAAATAAAGAACTTCAGAATAAAATACTGGCTGCCCAATTGCAGATCAAAGAGCAGGAATTGCACTATTTGAAAATGCAGATTCACCCCCATTTCCTGTTCAATACCCTTAATACCATTTATGGCTTTGCCTTAAAACAATCAAAACAGACACCGGAAATCATCCTGAAGCTTTCTAATCTGCTGGATTATATTCTGTATCAGATCAATAAGCCCAGGGTTAGTCTGAAAGAGGAGGTGATGCATATCAAGGAATATATCGAGTTGGAGAAAATCAGATTTCAGGATACCCTGAAGGTGAGCCTCATTACTGGCGAAATAGATGAGAGCATACAAATGGCACCCATGTTGTTGATTCCATTCGTTGAAAACGCCTTTAAGCATGGCCACATCCGGGATGGGTTCCTTCAAGTGGAGATCGAAGTGAAAGTGATTGATAATCAGTTGGATTTTTTCATCCGAAATACGGTGCTTCCTGAGGAGAAGGAGGAGGAGAATACTGGAATTGGACTTGAAAATATCAGAAAAAGGCTTGAGCTTCATTACCAAAAAAACCATCAGCTTGATCAGGAAATCAGAGATAATTGGTATGAGGTGAAACTGTCGATATTCAAATTAAACGCCATACAGGATGTCTAGAGTAATTCAATGTATTATAGTCGATGACGAACCTGTGGCCCGGGAAATTTTAGAAAGCCACCTGGGAAAAATTGACACTTTGCACGTTGTCGCCAGCTGCAAGAATGCGCTGGAGGCATTTAAGGCAATAAATTCAGGAAAAATAGACCTGATATTCCTGGATATCAATATGCCTGAAATCTCGGGATTATCTTTTGCAAAATCGATGACCAAAAGCATTAAAATTATTTTCACCACAGCTTACCGTGATTATGCTGTTGATGGATTTGATCTGCAAGCGGTGGATTATTTACTAAAACCGATCTCCTTTGAACGCTTACTTCAGGCGATCAATAAATATCTGGATGAAAATATGCCCGTGGAGGCCAGATCGGAGGAAATTATACCAGAAAAAAGCGATTCCATTTTTGTGCGTTCGGATCGGAAAATGATTAGAATCAATTTTTCAGAAATCAGCTATATTGAGAGTTTAAGCGATTATGTAAAGATCTATTTATCAGATAAAACCGTTGTTACCAGAGAAACCCTATCAAATATTGAAGCAAAGCTGCCACAAAGGGATTTTTTAAGAGTCCACCGTTCCTTTATCGTTTCATTCGCCGCCATCGATTCTTTCACAAACGAATATGTGGAGATTGATCAAAATCAAATTCCCATAAGCAGAAGCTATAAAAGCGAAGTCCTGAAAAAGTTGGAGAAACATTAGACCAATTTGAAAACTGGAAACCCATGCCCATTTTATTCAAATTATCCTGGAATGGAGTAGAATTATCAAGAACAAAAAAAATTATTTTTTCTCCTGATTGGGAATGATGCATATAAATTCGAAATCCTCATCGAAGGGATTTTTAAACTGATGTAATTCATTGGGTTTAACAAATACACTTTGTCCTTTGTGAAGCTCGTGTTCATTCCCGTTTTCATCAATAATGATTCCCCGGTTACTTTCAATTTTTACCACGTGCTCATAGTTATGAGTATGCCTTGGAGTATGCCCGCCTGGGGCAATACGAAATTGCCGCATGATGATATTATCTGATTCATCTCCTGTACCAATCAGGATTTTCATCGTTACATCTTTTACACCCTTCCTCTGAACCTCTGAGGCATGAATCGTATTGTTTTCGTTGATTTTCATTTTCGTAATTAATTTGTAAGAATGAACTACAAAATTACAAAATCCCTGTAATGAGCGAAGCCTGATGTAAACAGAATGCTATATTTTTACAAGGTCGTTCTGCAATGCTTCCTGACGGTAGGGAAGAGTTGAAATGGGCCTATCCTTTCTTGAAAGCTATCAGTCCGGCACCACCGTGAGCAATAAGAAAAGAGGCAGTAACAGAACCAATCCAGAAATCCCCAATTTGATGCCCATTTACGACGATATTAGAAGCAAAAAAGATAACTAAACAAGCAAGAAAGGTTGCTCCTGCAGTAAGATTTCCCACCTGGTTAAATAATTGACTTTCTCGTTCATCTGCTTTTTTCTTGCCAATAAAGGGATGAACTGCAAGTAAGGCAAATGCAACCATGCCTATTTCACCAAATAGCAACACTGCAATCAGGGAAATTATTCCAATAATCAATTCGTAAGCAAATCTCTTTTTCATTTTGTTTCCTCCATAGTAATGTTAAAAAGATCTTCAACCTGACACTCAAAGAATTCAGCCATACTTAACGCCAATTTCACAGAGGGATTAAACTTCCCTTGTTCAATCGCAATTATTGTTTGCCTCGACACGTCAACTTTCTCGGCGAGTTCTGCCTGAGTAATGGAGTCTTTGTTAAACCTTATGGTCTTTAAGTTGTTCTTTAAAGTCATTTTCATAAGTTCTCTAAATAAATCTGATGCAAATGTAAATAATAATTTACAAAATGTCAAGTAAAGTTTACAATTATTCCTAACAACATCCCAACTTTGTTATTCCTCAACTTTCAGTATTTTTTCAATAACTTGTCATCAGTATTAAATTGCAATTATAAATCTAAACATCAATACGAATGAAAAGACTGATTCTTCGCTTAATGTTGGCTTTTTGTGCCTTGTCATTTTTTGCTTGTAGTAATTCGCAAGAGTCGGCTGTTGAGTCCTTATTGTCTGAATTAGATAGTGATGCTCCACTTAACACCCTGACAAATAAGGGAAAAAGAGCAGGGTGGAAATTGCTTTTTGATGGGCAAAGCCTTGATGGTTGGCGAGGTTACAACTTACAGGAGGCACCCGATTGCTGGAAGGTGGAAGATGGCATCCTGAAAATCATTAATGAAGGAGGGGCAGAAAGTGCTGAGGGGATAATCACTGATAAAGAGTATGGATCTTTTGCCCTTAGTATAGAGTTTCAGCTGACTCCGGCTGCTAACAGCGGGATACTGTTCCATGTTGCCGAGGATGCGAAATATACCTATCCATATCAGACAGGGACAGAATACCAGCTTATTGACCAGGAGGGATGGCCTGATCCCTTGGAGGGTTGGCAGATTTGCGGGGCCAATTATGCTATGTACCCGCCCAGGGTAAAACCGTTTAAACCCGTTGGAGAGTGGAACCAGGTTCTGCTGGTTGTTAATGGCAATACAGTTACTCATGTTCTTAATGGGGAAGTGATTGTAGAGTATGTGAAGTACTCAGATGAATGGACCAAGCTCAGGAACAGCGGAAAATGGAGCGACTATCCCGACTACGGAAAGTTTGATGAAGGGCATATCGCCCTGCAAAACCATGGGACAAAGGTCAATTTCAGAAATATCAAGATCAAGGAGTTATAAACTTTTAACGATAAAACTAATGATCACAAATAATGTGTCCCGCCGGGATTTTCTTAAAAAAGCAGCAGTAGCAGGAGCGGGAATATCGATAGTGCCGGCTTTTACGGTAAGCGGATTGGGTTACAAAGCACCAAGTGACAGGATGAATATTGTTGGCATTGGGATCGGAGGCAAAGGCCATGCTAACCTGGTGGGGATGAACACAGAGAATATCATCGGACTTTGTGATGTTGACTGGAAATATGCTGCCAATTATTTTGATGTATTTCCCAGAGCCAAAAGATTTTATGATTGGCGAAAGATGTTCGATGAACTGGGCGACTCCATTGATGGGGTGATGGTGGCCACTGCCGACCATTCCCATGCAATTGTTGCAGCCACGGCCCTGACGATGGGAAAGCATGTATATTGTCAGAAACCTCTTACACATTCGGTTTATGAGTCGCGATTACTTACCAAACTGGCTGCTAAATATAAAGTAGCAACGCAGATGGGCAACCAGGGGAATTCTGGGAACGGTGTTCGTCAGATTTGTGAATGGCTATGGAATGGGGAAATTGGCGAGGTAAAAGAAGTTCATACCTGGACAAACCGGCCGATCTGGCCTCAGGGTTTGCAACGTCCGATTGACGCAATGACTCCTCCTGACACTTTGAACTGGGATCTTTTCATCGGTCCGGCCCCAATGCGTCCCTATCATGAAACATACACCCCATGGAATTGGCGCGGATGGTGGGATTTTGGAACGGGTGCTTTTGGAGATATGGCCTGTCATGTGATAGATCCTGTTTACCAGGCGTTAAAACTTGGCTATCCCGATTCTATCAGCGGCAGTTCAACCCTGCTAAATACAGAAAGTGCCCCGCATGCTGAAAAAGTGAAATTTCTTTTTCCGGCACGGGATGATATGGAAAAAGTAAGAATGCCGGCCGTGGATGTTCACTGGTATGATGGCGGCTTACTGCCTGACCGGCCAGATCTCTTGCCTGATGGGGAAGGATTCATGAACGACGGAATGGGTGGATGCTTGTTTATCGGGTCGAAGGATACATTATTATGCGATACTGGCGGTTTTAATCCTCGCTTGCTTTCAGGCAGAGTGCCTGATGTTGAGCCTTATATTCGCAGAATCCCTGGAGCGGTGGGTTATGTGGATGGGCCTCACGAACAGGATTGGATAAGGGCATGTAAAGAGTCAGCCAAGAGCAGGCTTGAAGGCACTGCGAATTTTGCTTACTCGGGTCCCTTTAACGAAATGGTATTGTTAGGTGTGTTGGCTATCCGTTTGCAAGGCTTGAATAAAACCCTTCAGTGGGACGCTGAAAATATGAGATTTACCAATATTTCTTCTGATGAGACTTTTAAAGTGGTTACCTCAGATGATTTTAAAGTGATCGAGGGACATCCTCATTTTACTACAAAATATGCCACTCTGAATGCTCTGGAGGCAGCAGGTGAATATATTAAACATACCTATCGGGAAGGCTGGAAATTGCCGGAAATGCCTACATAATCAACATTTTCGAAACCTCAACTTTATTAGCCTGCCTTAACGGTAAATTGGTGTTCACCGATTGCCAAAAGCTGTTCAGGCCTGTATGCGATCACCGAATTGATGGGATCCCAGGTGGCATTCACTTCTTTACTATCCAGGAGAATACGGGTGCGGGAAAGGTCAATGCCAACCCCTAACCGGTCTTCATGAAGTTTGGCCCAGATCCTGGTATTAGGTGCCACGCTGTATCCTTCCTTCGGATCGTGGTCAATAATTTCCGGAGCAAGCTTGTCGTGCTCAGGGAAAATCTCAATCCCTACTGCATAGGTAGCCGAACGGGTGATATCCACAGAAACTGAATCCGGATCTGCACAAAGATCTTCATCCATCCTAACCCAGCTTATTGATTCGGGCACATACCGGTATATTCTTGCGAGCCCCTTGTCCTCTTCAGAGAATCCCTGTCAGGACATAATGGGATCCTTCGCTAAAAACAGAGTCGGAAGTTGTGTTTCCTGAAATTTGGTTTTGAGAATGAGCATTAATGTTAATCACCAACATGCCCATAATCAAAAGGGATATAGACTTTGTCATGGCTTAATTAGTTTAGATTTGAAGACACTCTTTAAGATCATAACAATTTATGCAGAGTCATTGGGTAGAGACGGATCATGATCCGTCTCTACGGTAATTCATTACACCAATTCAGCATTCAAAGTAATTTCAACAGATGACAACAGTTGTGAAATAGGGCATGTCTTTTTAGTTTTTTCGGCTAATTCGAGGAATTGACCCTTCTTGATTCCAGGCACCGCGGCTTTAAGATTCAGTTCAATACCGGTGACTTTGAAGCCGCCATCTACTTCTTCAAAATTCACCAATCCTTCTGTTTCCAAAACTTCAGGGGTGAACCCTGCTCCAACTAATTGAAAGCTGAGAGCCATTCCAAAACAACCTGCATGGGCTGCGGCAATTAGTTCTTCCGGATTGGTTCCATCAATTCCTTCTTCATTTTTAAATCGGGCTTTATAAGAATAAGGTAAACCTTTGAGAGCTCCGCTTTTTGTTGTTAATTCACCTGAACCTTCCAAACCGGTTCCCTTCCAAGTTGCAACTGCTTTTCTTTTCATTTGATTTATTTTTTTGGTTTCTTTTCAATAACACAATCCCAATAACACAATCCTATAACAACAAAGTTAAATATTGGTTGAAGAAACATCTGTTTGATTCTAATTATTTAGCAGATGAATTTGATTAGTTTTGGGATAGTAAATTATTAAAATTTTGCCCTTGTTTGATGAGGTTGTCGGAGAAGGTGTAATCACTCTTGAAAACATTAAAATAAATTATTGGTAGTGAAAAAATCGAATTTATTTTATTAGGCAAATAGGGCTTGAATTCTATGGAAAACCACTTCAAGAAAGTAATTGAATTAGATAATCAGGATAGGTTGGCCCACTTTAAGGACAGGTTTGTTAATGATGATCGAATGATTTACCTGGATGGTAACTCATTAGGTAAACTGCCGAAGAAGGCCATAGAACAAACTTCGATTCTGATAAATGAACAGTGGGGTAAACGATTAATCCGGAGTTGGAATGAAAGCTGGATAGAACTTTCAGGGGAAATTGCTAAAAAAATTGCTAAAATCATTGGAGCACAGGAAGATGAAGTTTTCGTAGGTGACTCTACAACTATAAATCTATATAAACTAGTATTTGCGGCTTTAAAGGCTAAGTCTGACAGGCACAAGATAATATCTGACTCCCTGAATTTTCCGGCTGACTTATATGTTATTCAAGGCCTGATAAAGCAGGAATTTCCAAAACATTCCTTGGAGCTCATTGAAAGTTATGATGGAATTTCCATTAATGAAAATGCGCTAGAAAATATGTTGGATGAGCAAACGGCCATAATAACTCTTAGTTTTGTTGCTTTCAAAAGTTCATTTATGTACAACATGCAAAGGGTTAATGAGCTGGCTCATGAAAATAATAGCCTAATAATCTGGGATCTATCTCATGCTGCTGGTGCCGTGCCGGTGAGATTAAATGAAACAAATACCGATATGGCTGTTGGCTGCACCTATAAATACCTTAACGGCGGGCCAGGAGCTCCTGCTTTCTTATATGTTAGAAAAGATTTGCAGGAAAAACTGGTAAATCCAATATGGTCATGGTTTAGTCATAAGGATCAATTTGGGTTTGATGTAGAATATATAGCCTCTGATAGCATACAAAAATTTGCTACCGGAACTCCATCTATTATATCTTTGGCAGCAACAGAACCTGGTTTAGATATTCTGATAGAAGCGGGCATAACCAATTTGAGGGAAAAGAGTATCAGGCAAAGCCGGTTTTTGATTGAAATGGTTCAAGAGCATCTGGTACCCCTTGGGTTTAGCATTGCATCTCCATTGGATGAGAATATGAGAGGGTCGCATGTTTCAATTCAACACCCTGAAGGATATAGAATTAACAGGGCAATGATTGAACCAAAGGATGATTCAAAAATCATTATTCCGGATTTCAGGCCCCCGAGCAATATCAGAATAGGAATTGCTCCTTTATATAATTCTTATAGTGATCTTTATTATACTATTGAAAGGATAATGTCGATTGTTGTTAAAAAAGAATTCGAACATTTTAGCGAAGAAAAGTTGAAGGTAACCTGATTTATTCTTCATGAGAGTTTAAATAACTTGCATTAATTATGAAAAAATCCATTGTTTTTCCTCTTCTGATATGTCTGGTAATCCTGTACAGCTGCAGGAAACCTGTATTCGAAAACGAATCTAATCATCTGACGCTATGGTATAATAACCCTACCTCTTTGGAGTATCTGCCTGTTTTGCAGAAAGCCCTTTTTGAAAACCTGTTCAAGGAGGCCTGGCAATTGGCACAGGATCACTTGCTTGGTACCCCGCCTCAGATCAGGTCGTACCAGCCGCTCAGGCTACTATCGAGAGAAGATTATCTTTCGGTGGAGGTCAGACTGGTTGGAGCCGTGCCTGGATCATTAATATGTGCGCCCGTGGTGGTTTTGTATTTGACCTGAAATGGGAAGAGGGCAGGATCACAGAGGCCTTTATCAGTTCCCAGAATGGTGGAACAGCAACAATCCTGATCTTAGAAAAAGAAACTGTTGTGGATTTGAAGCCAGGCGAAAGGAAGCGGATTTAAAGAATGTTAATAATCTAAACTATTAGCTTACATTTGCCGGCCTTATTCAAAATACATGACTTTCAAAGATTTAGAAATTATTGAGCCAATCCTCAGAGCACTGGAGCTCGAAGGGTATGCTTATCCCACACCGATTCAGGAACAATCCATTCCCATCTTACTGCAAAAAAACGACCTTCTAGGTTGTGCCCAAACAGGGACTGGCAAGACCGCAGCTTTCGCTGTTCCCATTCTTCAGCATCTTTTTCTGGATCCTCAACGGAATAAGGGAAGACGGAAGATAAAAGCTCTAATTGTTACCCCAACCAGGGAGTTAGCCATCCAGATTGGAGAGGGCTTTTCCACTTACGGGAAATTCACAGGAATTAAAAATACTGTTATCTATGGCGGGGTAAAGCAAGGTACGCAGACCGATGCCCTGCGCAGAGGTGTGGATGTTCTTGTGGCCACCCCTGGACGTCTGTTGGATCTGATTGAGCAGGGTTTTATCACTCTGAGAGATGTGAAATATTCTGTGCTGGACGAAGCCGATCATATGCTCGACATGGGGTTCATCCACGATATTCGCAAGATTATTGCCAAATTACCGGCGAATCGGCAATCGCTGTTCTTTTCCGCAACAATGCCACCAGCGATCATGGACTTGTCTCGCAAAATATTGGGCAACCCACAAAAGGTAACCATTAAACCTGAGCAGGCAACTGCTGAGAAGGTAGAGCAGGCTGTGTATTTCGTTAGTAAAAACGATAAACCAAAGTTATTGGTCCACCTTCTGAGTGCCCAATCTATTGATTCCGTGCTGATATTCTCACGAACGAAATACGGTGCCGACAAGATCGTCAAGATACTAGCCAGGGCAGACATTAAAGCAGATGCTATCCACGGTAATAAATCACAAGGTGCACGCCAACGGGCACTGAATAATTTTAAGGATAAGAAATCAAGCGTCCTCGTAGCTACTGATATAGCTGCACGTGGTATCGATGTTGTGGAACTGTCACTTGTTATTAATTACGATCTTCCGAACGTTTCAGAGACATACATTCATCGTATTGGAAGGACAGGGCGGGCAGAAAAAAGTGGAGTTGCATGGTCCTTTTGTGATCTGGAAGAAAGGCCCTTACTGCGTGATATCGAAAAGCTGATCCATCAGAAAGTTCCAGTGGTTGAGGAAAATCCTTTTCTTGATTCGGGTTCAGATGAACCAGTTAAAACACAGGATAAACCACAAAAAACATATCATCAATCACGATCAGGCTATGCCGGTGGGGGCAACAAAAATCACCGTCACTATTATCCCAGACAGCGTAGCAAGTAGGAGACTGCAATTTTGTTATGTGATATTGTGATAATGCAACTTAAAAAATAAAAACACAATTGGCGACCGTAAAACCTACTCTTGGAATTCAGCATGGTGGACTAACAACTTTGTTGCTAACTATGCGAATCTGCATTATGATAAAATGATTATTGACATTCAAAAGGAGCAATCTTCAATTGAGAGTCATTTCCTGTCTATGCAACGTCCCTGCTTAATGGGTGCCACTCCTCTACTTCCATTCTTTCAATTTGAATTGATCGGGACGTTCTTGAATAACTTTTTTCAACCATTCTTCAGGGTAGCTAACTCCTCCGGCTCTGCCGTTTTCATCTTTTACGTATCCATCGTTATATTTGGTTATCAGACTTTCACCCAGCTTGATCCATTCTTTGATAACGCTTTCTGCATGTGAGCTACAGTAGTTGGTTAAATAATGTTCCATGATCTCCGGATCAGTTTTATACAACTCCAGGGCTGCTTTTTCAACTGCCGGCTGCGTTGTTATGGCAAATCCTTCTAGTTTGCTCTGAACTTTCTGAATATCTTTGATCATATAAGAATATTTCAGGTTGGCATAATTAGAAACGAAGTTAAAGACCCACCATGCTGAGTTCCACGAGAATCCTTTCAGATCTCCGGTTCTGTATACCTCGGGCACCGCATTAACACAGCAATAGAATGGAACAAAACATGTAGTATATGCATCATCTACACCTTGCCAGTTAATACCTCCGATTGGATCGGGCAACCAGGAACGAGATTGTGAAACAAAGGAATATGCTGTTTGTTGTGTGGAAATTGGCCTTTCCCAGATATAGGACTTGCCATCTATTTCCCATCCGAGAGGGCGCCAGCGGTAAGGACAGCCAAACGGCCCTGCATCAACGCCTTTTGTCATATCAAAGGCTGTTCCTTCGTAATGATCACGAAGAAGACTAAAGACATCCTCCAGGGAGAGTTTCTTATCAACCTTAACCCAGAGAGGATATGGATCTGCACCTTCAACACCACGATGATAATCAGGAGATAGATTAAGTGATGGGGCACATCTTCTTAGAACACTCCAAACACGTGTGGAACAAGAATGTAAGCTGCTGGGTGTTGGCGGACAATAAGCCAGATTAAACCTGAAAGGTTCACCTGAAGCAGGATCATAATATCCTTTCTCGATAGCAAATGATTTCACATCTTTTGAATATATACAGTTCTCTTTATCATCAAAAGGGATTTCTCCTATTCTTGATAGATTTGCATGACATGATACATATCCATCCGGTATTCTAAGTGCAACCCATATAGCTCCCTTGTTACCAGTACCTTTACCAATTATTTCCATGATCCATACTTCTTTAGGATCAGAAATTGAAAACGCCTCCATAGAACTGCTGTATCCATATTCCTCAACAAGATCAACAATTACCTTGATACCTTCGCGAGCTGTTTTAGCACGTTGCAACATCAGTTCCATCAACTTACCATAGCCCAGTAAACCCTCACGATCAACAAGTTCTTCTCTTCCGCTGGTAGTGGTTTCACCAATTGCAACCTGGAATTCATTAATATTTCCGACAACCTTATAAGTATGTGGAACCTGCTTTATATTTTGTGTCTTCCCATTCCTTTTTCGTATTTCGATATTGGAATCATTGCCATAATCCATTGCTGGGATATATCGCATATTAGAAACAAATTCAGCATCACATGCATACGTGATCATAACCGAACCGTCTGCTGAAGCTCCTTTTGAAATAAGTACACTAGTGCAGTTATCATTTCTTTCTTGTGAGAATAAATTCAGAAATGAAAAACACAGGCTGATAATGACTAAAATCTTTCGCATTGTTAATCTCCTTATTATATTGTTGTTGGATATTATATTATTAAAACTGGCCGCATTATAATCATGCAGGAGATTAAAAATACAAAGATTATTTGAGAGACCACTCGAAAAATGTTTAAAGACCTCGTTTTTACAAACATAAATCAGCGTTTTGTTTGGGGCTAGTTTGTTTTCTAATAGAGTCCTACGGTAGTGAGATCATCCTGAACTTATTTTAGCATATTTAGTGATCTATTTGTATACTTATAATTATCATAGTAGAGGCCCAAACGATACAAGACATTGGCCAATAAAGAGTTTGATAAAGCTGGATCAAGCATCAAAATATCCTTTCAGCATGAGGGGGTTCCAAGAGGTAAGGATCTTGTGGTCCGTTCCCGGTCTGATACTTTTACTCAGAACACAATATCCTGCAGGCCAATTTCAAATAATTCAATCCGTCGGTGGTCAAGAACCTGTAACTTGATCCAGCCGTATTGGTGTTTACCGAAGGAAATTTTGATACGGAAAGGAATATACCCCAGTTCAATTTTGTCCCAGATACCTGTCATAATATTGTTATATACAGGAATATTATTCTCTTCTTCTGAGAATTGACGGCTTTGATCTAACTGAGATAATATTTGCAATTTATCCGACCATTTTATTCCATTTGATAAACTACTACCTTCTGAAAGTAAAACTGGTGATGAGAAGGAGAATCGTTTATTTTTTTGACTAAGGTTTTGGCACAAGGCACAATAAAAATGAGATCTTTCGTTGTATATTATTTTTCGTTTTCCCTTTTCAGATTCTTTAGTCACGCTGAACAAATCCTCATAGGCAATTTGATAACCAAATTCAATGTCATGATTAGTTGACCAAACAGAAGACCCTCTTTTATCCTGGTCTCCCAGAGAATCTACAGCGTATGTAAAAAATTTAAAATCGTTTTCACCATCATCATTGACATCAATCCATAGAACTTCTTCCTGCCCATAGGTTGAATAGGAAAACTGATCTTCAAGTAGCTTAACCGATACTCCATTATTGCTTCCTATAACGAAATTATCAGGGATTGTTTCCTTTTGGCAATTGCTAAAAGCAAGTACTATTATAATAAGTACACTTATGATTGTGACTGATTTCATAAAATAATGGCCCTCGATTATTCGGGCAAATTTATCCTTGCAGTAAAAATACACAAATTATTACCATTATTTCATTTATTGCAACAATACCCGGGAATAATTACCTGTATAAAGTGTGAATAATGCAACTCTAGTCTTAAATTGTGTAATGCTTATCTAACCACTAACATAAACATGCTCACTGAAGATTATTATTTATATAATATATTAGGAGGAGTATTCTACATTTTGCTAACTTGCACAAAATCTATACATTATGAAGACAAGATTTACTTTGCTAATGGCAATGGCCTTTTTGCTTACCGTCCCG
>CAYXJR010000104.1:0-13606 GCA_964465145.1 uncultured Porphyromonadaceae bacterium
AAAATTAATCATTTATCTGATATGCTGTATTTTAAGCAAGTAAAACCCGTTAAAAAGAGTAATGATTACCAAGTACGACCAAAATAATGAATTAGGAATTAGAAAATCAAAAGAAATCCAGTCTGGACTTAATTACATAAACAGGATTCAATATGGAACTTATATAAGTCTTGGTTTAGGTAATTATGAAATATCCTACAGATACAGGATATCCAGGATAATTCAGGAAGGATTAAATTTCATAGATCCAAATAGATTGGATTACTACCTTATGGATTTCCCGAGGAACACCCTAGGCTTGTCGGTCAGGATTGGTCTTTAAAAGTTCTTTTTACTTCACAAAGCCTGGACAGAAATTCTGGGCTTTTTTCAAGTGCATTTCCGACCACAATAAGGTCTGCACCTGCAGAATATGCTTTATGTGCCTGATCAGCTGTCCTTATCCCTCCACCGACAATTAAAGGGACACTAGTCTCTTCTGACACGGCGCTAATTATTGAAGCACTAACGGGGTATTTGGCTCCACTCCCTGCATCTAAATAAAGGAGTTTCATTCCCAATAGCTCACCAGCAATAGCAGTAGCAACAGCCAAATCCGGCTTGTCTGCAGGTAAGGGGACTGTATTACTTACATACTCGACAGCAGTTCTCACTCCCCCATCAACAATCATATAGGCTGTTGGAATTACTTCCAACCCGCTTTTCTTTAAAAATGGTGCCATAATTACATGATTTCCAATCAGGTATTCAGGATTCCTCCCGGAAATAAGAGATAGCAAGAGAATTGTATCTGCAGATGGACTTACCTGTATAACCCCACCAGGGAAAATGACTACGGGGATGGAAGTGAGAGATTTAATTTGTTCAATAAGAATTTCGATCCCATTGAAGATAAGACTGCCCCCAACAAAGAAAAAATCAATATCACACTTTTCAGCCTGTCTTATTACATCCTTTAAGTTAGGCCCGGGGCATTTGTCCGGATCAAACAATAGGGCAAGTCCTTTGTTTTGTTGATCAAAATTTTGAAAAATGGGTAGGTTCATAGCAAACAATTTATTTCCAGGAAAAACTCTCCATCAACATTTCGATATCCTCTCGAAAAAAATCGGCCAATGGAGCAAGTGAGTCCCTGTTGGGCTCACAGTCGAAATATAATGCACCTCTTAAGAAATTGGAAACACTATCTGTAACAAAAAATTGTAATGCAGTAGCTGTGTTCCCTTTAATATCAAACAGTACACCATAAACAGATTTTTCCGGACGAACAAATTCAATTTGGTTTATTGCATCTGCTTTGCTGACATGCTTATATACAAAGGAATGTGAATCCTCTATCAGTATTCCAAGGTTATTCTTTACGGGTTTATATGTAAGGTAAAGGTGGGCCTTCAAGATGGGAAAATCGATATTAAGCCAGTTGTCGGTATTTTCGCCAGGCTTTATTGAGCCTTTGTATTGGCTGACCTCACCATAATCAGGATAAAGGAAGCTGAAAGGATACAGCTGGAGCAATTCCCTGTAATTTTTCTCCGGCAGATCAATTCTGAAATACCCCCTTGGTTTAGGAACTGGATTTGATTGACAAGCCACCAGGAAACTACCAATTGCGGTTAATATTAAGCAGATTAAAATATTATTCTTCATTGGCCGTTTTTGGCAATTTTACCTCGATCCTGGCTATTCGTCTTTGATCAACTTCCTGCACCTTAAAACTAAATCCCATAAATTCAATAACTTCTCCCCTATCCGGTATATCACCTTTTAATTCGAGTATCATTCCTGCCAAAGTTTCAGATTCTCCTTTAACAGAATCAAACAAATCACCAGGCAATTCGAGTATTTTATTAAAGTCGTTTAACAAGATTTTGGCCTCAAACACAAATGTTCTTTCATCCAGCCTGGTAAATAGGGTTTCCTCTTCATCTGATTCATCGCTTATCTCACCAACAATCTCTTCCAGAATATCCTCCATGGTGACTAATCCTGAGGTCCCGCCATACTCATCAACAACGATAGCCAGGTGCATTCGATTCTTCTGGAACTCTTCTAGCAGATCATTTATCTTTTTATTTCCCGGCACGAAGTATGGAGGTCTGATAAGGGATTGCCACCTGAAAGAATCACTTTTATGAAAATGGGGTAAAAGGTCTTTAATAAATAAGATACCCTTGATATTATCCAGATCATCAATAAAAATAGGTAATCTGGAGTGGCCGGAGTTTAGAAGGACCTTCAAAAGGTCGGTGAATCGAGTGTGAATTGCCACTGCAACAATATCGACTCTTGACTTCATTATTTCCTTAACATCAATATTGCCAAATTTGACAATTCCTTTAAGGATCCTTTCTTCATCTTCCGGTTTTTCTCCTGTAAGTTCCAGTGCGTGAGACAATTCATCCATGCTTAAATTGGCTTTGGAATCCTTCATGCGCTTCTGAACAACCGATGTCGCCCGGATCAGGATCCGGGAAAAGGGACTGAAACCCATTTCAAGTGATTTCAGAGGGAGTGCCATAAATAAGGCGAAACGGGTGCTGTACCGTGATGCATATACCTTAGGAACAACTTCTCCAATCAGTAGGATCAAAAAAGTTATTAGAACAGTTTGAATAATGAAGCCCAGCACCCTATTTGAACCAAAATCCACAATTTCTTTGCTTACCCATGTTGAGATAATAACTATTCCGACATTAACAAAATTGTTGGCTATTAATATTGTTGCCAAAAGTTTATCGGGATGCGAAACCAACTCCATTGCCGTTCTTGGGCCCCTACCCTTTTTCAATTCAATACTCTCCCGTTCACCTGGGCTCAGGGCAAAAAAAGCTACCTCAGAACCAGAAATGAGAGCGGAAGCAACCAACAATAACATAATAATTAGTATACCAACCAGAATAGGCAAGGAGAAAGTGTGAAAATGGATTTGTCCGGCAATAATGGAGGTAAACCTGGCTAATATTGGCATGGTGCTTGCTTCCGCTAAGAATGTTAGAAGGGTAGATCGTCCTCTTCGGTCGATTCTTCAGAGAAATTAGGCTCCTCAACTATAGTCTTATCAATTTTACCCGGCGCAGCAGGAGAATCCTGTCCACCGTTGGTATCATCACTTTTCCGTCCCAGCAGTTGAATTTTACCAGCCACTATTTCGGTGGTATAGCGTTTGTTACCTTCTTTATCTTCCCATGAACGATTGGTTATTCTGCCTTCAATATATAATTGCCGGCCTTTTGTAATGTATTTCTCTGACAACTCGGCCAGATGTCTCCAGGCAACGATGTTGTGCCACTCCGTCTGAGACACTTTTTCTCCGCTCTTATTTTTGTAAAATTCAGTAGTAGCTAAACTGAAATTGGCAACCGAGGCACCACCCTCCAGGTAGCGAACCTCTGGATCTTTGCCCACATTGCCGACCAAAATCACTTTATTTATTGACATAAAATTGTTTTTTAAAATGAAACTAAAATTACGAACTATTCCCCATATACCAAAAACATGATATCTTAAACAGCTTCTGCTAAATAAACCCGGGAAGACCCGGTTTCCATTTAATCCTCATTGAACTTGTATTATATTTATATAGACGAGAGTATGGGTTAATAATGGAAAAAATCTTGTCGAAAACTGAAGATTACCAAGTCATTTTAATCCCAAAATGGAGAATTATTGAAATCTACTCGCTGCAACATACTGTCCTTAAACAATATAAAGCTAATTTGCACATCTTTATTTTTTTTTATTTCTCTTTTTTAGTTTTATCGGGAAAACACTTATATTTGCACACCAAATGTAATTAGTTGATAATTAAAGATTTTAATGTAATGACCAAAGCAGACATCGTAAACGAAATTTCCAAAAACACTGGGATTGAGAAGGTAACTGTTCAAAAAACAGTTGAAGCTTTTATGGGAACCGTTAAGGGTTCACTGGTAAGCGGTAAAAATGTGTACCTGAGAGGATTCGGTAGTTTTATAGTAAAGAAAAGGGCTGAAAAAACAGCCCGGAATATTTCTAAGAATACAACTATAATTATTCCTGAGCATTTTATTCCTTCTTTTAAGCCAGCAAAAAGCTTCGTTGGCAAGGTTAAAAATCAGGTAAAATAGGTTAGTATCCTGTTTAATAATTTATAACCTTCTTATATTATGCCGAGCGGTAAAAAGAGGAAAAGACATAAGATGGCGACCCACAAGCGCAAGAAAAGGCTAAGAAAGAATCGCCACAAGAAGAAGAAATAGTTCTTTGCGCTTGAGTTGTATTTTGTATAAACCTAAAGAGAGCTTCTCTTTAGGTTTATACTTATAGATTGGTTGATGAAGTTGAATAATGCCAAACACTTCTCGAACTTGTGATCAGTGAACTGATAATAGATGTAAAGCCGAAGGAAATTGCAATAGCCTTACTTCAGGACAAACGTCTGGTTGAACTCAACAAGGAAAAATCCAATATTAAGTTTTCTGTAGGCGATATTTATCTGGGAAAAGTCAAGAAGATCATGCCCGGGTTAAATGCCGCTTTTGTTGATGTCGGTTATGAAAAAGATGCCTTCCTGCACTACCTGGATCTCGGTCCACAGTTCCAGTCTTTGCAAAAATATCTGAGTCTGTCGAAAAACAGGAAAGCAAGAGTGCCTTCCCTTGACCGATTCCAACCCGAGAAAGACATAGACAAACATGGGAAAATCACCCATCTGTTGAAGGCTGGTCAGGAAATATTTGTTCAGATAGCAAAGGAACCAATATCTTCTAAAGGTCCGAGGCTTACCAGTGAGATATCTCTCGCCGGACGTAACCTGGTTCTAATTCCATTTTCCGACAAGGTTTCTGTTTCCACAAAGATTCAATCTGAAGAGGAGCGCAATCGGTTGAAACGTCTTGTTCAAAGTATTAAACCAAAAAATTATGGGGTCATCGTTAGAACGGTGGCAAAAGATCGCAAAGTTGCACTTTTAGATGGTGAACTTCGAACCTTAGTCGAACGCTGGGAATCAGCGTTTAAAGAAATTAATAATATCACCGCACCCAGCCTGGTACTTGGTGAACTAAACCGGACTTCAACCATCCTTCGGGACCTGTTAAACAGTTCATTCAACAGCATTTTTATCAATGATCTATCCTTGTTTCGGGAAATCAAGGATTACATTGGTAACATAGCTCCGGAAAAACAAAAGATTGTCAAGCATTTTAGCGGCCGTGTGCCCATTTTTACTCATTTTGATTTAAACAAACAGATTAAGAACCTGTTTGGCAAAACTGTTTCCTTCAAAAGTGGAGCTTACCTTATTATAGAGCATACAGAGGCTCTTCATGTAGTTGATGTCAATAGCGGCAACAGAGCTCAAAACTTAAACAACCAGGAAACAAATGCAATGGAGGTAAACATTGCCGCTGCGGAAGAAATAGCCAGACAACTGCGCCTCAGGGACATGGGCGGCATTATCGTGATCGACTTCATCGATATGACTACTGCCGATAACAGGAAAAAGGTCTTCGAGAAAATGAAGGAAGCCATGGATTCAGATCGGGCCAAACACAACATCTTACCCCTTAGCAAATTTGGTCTGATGCAGATCACCAGGCAAAGGGTTAGGCCGGAAATGGAAATTCAAATAATGGAAACCTGTCCTTCATGCGGGGGATCAGGAGAAATATCACCAAGCATTCTGCTGATTGATCAGATTCTTAACCAATATCAATACATTCTGAAGAAATTCAATAAGCCAAAACTGACTCTGAGAATACATCCATATGTAGCTGCTTTCCTGACCCGGGGCATTTTTTCCACCCAGTTAAAGTGGTTCTTCAAGTTCGGACACAGGCTTAGGATAGATCCAGATTCCAATATCGGGTTTATAAATTTTGAATTTATTGATCAAAGTGGGGATAAGGTTATTGTTTAGATGTATCAGCTTAACCACTTTGAAATCCTTAACAAAAAATTTGGTTCTTTAACAGTAATTAAGCTTAACCGCCGGGCTGATCGTATTAGTATCAATATATTTGCATTCAGGAAAAATATAAATCCAAGGGTATGAAACGTTTTCTATCATTCATCTTCTTATTCTTAACCACCGGGCTATTGGTTCAGTCCCAGATACTGGATCCCGTTCAATGGTCCTTTTCAACTAAGAAGATCAGTGAAAAGCAATATGAACTTATTTTCTCAGCGACGATTGACAATAATTGGCATTTATACTCTTTGGATGTTCCTCCTGGAGGCCCTCTTCCAACTGTCTTCACTTTTGATCCCTCCGAAAACTACGCTCTTTCAGGAAGTATGACAGAATCCCCAAAACCGGAGGAGAGTTACGATAAAGAATTCAAGATGGATGTAAAACTCCATTCATATAACGCCACCTTCACACAAAAAATTAACATCCTTACAGAAAAATCTTTGAATCTTAAGGGGATCATTGATTACCAGGCCTGTGATGACGAACAGTGTATTGTTGGAGATTCTGAATTCGATTTCAGTTTTAATTCTAAAGTAGAGGATAAGAACTCTAACTCTTCTTCGGCAATAGATGGACAAGACAATGCCGGAGATTCTATTGCTCCTGTTGAATCATCTGCCAGGTCATTATGGACTTTGTTTTTAATAGCTTTTGTTGCAGGTTTGGTTGCATTGTTTACACCCTGTGTTTTCCCCATGATACCGATGACGGTTTCCTTTTTCATGCATGGAGGAAAAAACAAAAGAAAATCACTTTTTGAAGCTTTGTTTTTCGGGATTTCAATAATAGCCATATATACTGTTATCGGCACCGTAGTTGCTATTATTTTTGGGCCAGGAGTGGCCAATTTTATAAGTACACACTGGATTCCCAATGTCCTGTTTTTCCTGATTTTTGTATTTTTTGCATTTTGGTTTTTTGGTATGTTTGAGATCAACCTGCCCAACTGGATGGTTTCCAAATCCGATAAGCAGGCCGACAAAGGGGGTTTCGGCGGGCCGTTCTTTATGGCTTTCACTCTGGTCCTTGTTTCCTTTTCCTGTACCGGCCCAATTGTAGGTACAATTTTGGTTGAATCAGCGGGCGGGGCATTGATCGAGCCGATAATAGGCATGCTTGGGTTTTCATTGGCATTTGCCCTTCCGTTTACACTTTTCGCAATATTCCCCTCATGGTTAAGCAACCTTCCAAAATCCGGCGGGTGGTTGAATTCAGTGAAAGTGGTATTGGGATTTCTGGAATTGGCACTGGGCCTAAAGTTCTTAAGTATTGCAGATATGACCTATCATTGGGGAATACTTGACCGGGAAGTTTACCTGGCCCTTTGGATAGTAATCTTTGCCCTGCTTGGTTTTTACCTGTTAGGAAAACTTAAGTTTAAACATGATTCAACGGTTTCTTTTATAAGTGTGCCAAGGCTCATTTTAAGTATTATTACTTTTTCTTTCGTTGTATATATGATTCCGGGAATGTTCGGTGCCCCTTTAAAAGCTCTGTCGGGTTACCTTCCTCCAATGTACACGCATGATTTCGACCTGAATCAGATTATCCGCGATAATACCAGCCTCATTACAGTATCCGGCGAACCTGAAAAATCAATTTGCGGGAAACCCAGATATTCTGATGAATTACATTTGCCGCACGGACTCGAGGGATATTTCGATTACGACCAGGGGCTTGCTTGTGCCAGTACTCAGAATAAGCCTGTTTTTATTGACTTCACGGGCCATGGATGTGTTAATTGCCGGCAGATGGAAGACAGGGTCTGGGGAGATCCAAGAGTTCTGAAAATACTTAAGGAGCAATATGTTATTATCGCACTTTACGTGGATGATAAAAACATCAAGTTGGATGAATCGGAATGGGTTACTTCAAGTTACGATGGGAAGGTAAAGAAAACCCTGGGTAAAAAATATCAGGATTACCAGATTACCCGTTTCAATCAGAATACTCAACCATTATATGCCCTTTTAGATCCGGACGGAGAATTGCTGGTTCCAACCAGATCTTACAATCTCGACATTGAGGGATTTATTGACTTTCTTAACTCCGGAGTTAAAGCATATAATAGTAAAACCATAAAGATCCCGGGATTCTAAGATTGCTGATCGACCACCGCATCACCCTTTTTTTCTAATGGTCGGTAATACATAGATGGACTGGTAATTAGTGGTCCAATTTCTAAACTATCCCAGATCATATCGATTTGGCGAATGGTTTTTTCATTCATCAGAACAGGATTGGGCCAGTCACGGCTAAAACCATCGTATGCTTTCGTTTTGTGAGTAGCATCGATAAAAAGTTTCCTCCTCCCTTCTCTCCCGGGCATTGCAGACACCCATGCATCCCTGGAAGGATCTGTATGGTTTCCAACAATCCAGGCAACCTGGTAAATATCATCCACCCTTATTGAATCATCGACAAAAATACAAAATGGGATATTTTCTAAATCAGGGTGAAGTTCAAGATCAACGGCCAGCTCTCTCGAATGATTTGGTTTTAGCTTTTTAAAAGAAATTACTAATATCGGAATAGAATTCTGGAGTAAAGAAGTATTTACACCTGAAACCTCAGGATGGTTGCTACGAAAAGCAGCCATTTGGCCCAAAACTACTTCTTCGGTAGGAATGTCCAGTTCTCTTTCCGGGCCGGTGGCATCAAATCCAAGCTTCCCACCGAGGGCAAAAAACTGGGCAGCATGATCCAATACATCCAAAGGACCTTCAGCGAAAAATAGATCCTTAGCGGGATCCACTCGTTTACAGACATCACGCATCAAGGAGGTGTACTCACGGATATTTAAATCCGAACCTGTGACCAGGGCATACTTATTGAACATCATTTGTCCTGCTCCCCAAATAGAGTTGAGGACTTTTTTACCCTGTCCGGGATAGTCAATATGGATTGAAAAAATTGCCAGATTATGTGCCACTCCAGGCACTGGCATATGCATATCTGCAAGTTCAGGAATAATCGCCATCCTTATGGGAGGAAGAAAAAGTTTCTCTGTTGCCACCGCAATCCAGGCATCTTCCTGAGGAGGAATACCAACAATTGTAGCCGGATAAACTGCTTGTTTTTTATAGGTTATGCAGGTCACTTGAAAACGAGGGTAGTAATCCTCCAGGGAATAGAAACCTGTGTGGTCACCAAAAGGTCCTTCTAAAACCAGTTGTTCCTCAGGATCTACAAATCCCTCAATGATAATATCTGCATCGTCCGGAACCCAGATATTTTGGGTTAAACATTTGACAAGTTTTACTGGCCTTTGTCGGATGAACCCGGCCAGCAAATATTCATCAATCCCCTCAGGCAGCGGGGCGGTAGCACAGTATGTATAAACCGGATCTCCTCCCAGGGCAACGGCGACCGGCATTTTCTCTCCGTTCTTTTTGTAGGCTCTATAATGCCTGGCACCTGTTTTATGAACATGCCAATGCATTCCGGTTGATTTGGAATCCAAGACCTGCAAACGGTACATGCCCAGATTTCGATTTCCGTTATCAGGATCAAGCGTATGAACAAGCGGAAGTGTGATAAAAGGTCCTCCATCATGAGGCCAGCAGGTCAGGATTGGCAATTTACCCAGGTCTGGTTCAGACATCACTATTTCCTGGCATTTGCCTTTTTTGCCCGATTTTCTAGGAATCCAGGACCTTAACCGACCAAGTTGGGGCAAAAGCCGGACTTTGTTAATCAAACCGGGGCGGTTTTGCAGAAGCTCACTGGCAATCTGATCCATAGATTGAGCAATATCATCAGGATCTTTACCCCCAAAGGCCATTTTCAATCTTTTAAAAGAGCCCAGGGCATTTATGAGAATTGGAAATGGAGTTCCCGTATCTGTAAAAAGTAAAGCTTTACCACCTCCCTTTTGCTTGGAAATGCGATCAGTGATTTCCGTTACCTGAAGAATAGGATCGATCCTCTTATCGATTTCTATCAGTTCTCCATGTTTGCGTAGCTGTTTGACGAAAGCCTGTAATCCTGAGCTGGCCATTTTAGAAAATTAGTTCGATGAAAGATAAAAAAAAGGGTGTCTGTTTTTATAGACACCCAGATAATTATTTTGCAAGTTAAAATTTAATCCTTTTTGTCATCCTCAGCCGGCTCTTCCTTTGCCTCATCCTTTTCAGCCTCTTCATTGTTTTCTCCATCTACTTCTTCAGGACTCTCATCTGCAACCTCTTCTTTAGTTTCCTCCACCGAATCAGCAACAGGTTCTTCAATTTCCGCCTCAACTACCCTTTCTTCCACTACCTCAACAATTTTCTCGGCAACTTCTTCTGGAGCAACAGGTTTCAACTTGTCAACAACCGCTCTCTTTGTTTCGCCCACTACAGATTTAGGAGTATCATCAGTTTTCTTTTTAACTCTTCTAGACCTGCGAGTGGCTGTTTTTTCCTTAGCACCTTCACGACCTGAAGACAACATGTTCTCATTATAATCCACCAGTTCGATGATACACATTTCAGCGTTATCGCCAAAGCGATTACCTGTTTTCAGGATCCTTGTATATCCACCTGGGCGATCTCCAATTTTTACGGCAATATCACGGAATAACTCAGAAATAGCATCCTTGTTTTGCAGGTAACTAAACACTTGTCGTCTGGAATGGGTAGTATCATCTTTCGCCTTGGTTATCAAGGGCTCTACATACACCCTTAAAGCCTTAGCCTTTGCTACAGTAGTCGTAATTCTTTTATGCTCAATCAACGACACTGCCATGTTCGCCAGCATAGCCTTTCGGTGCTCACTCTTACGACTCAAATGATTAAATTTCTTTCTATGTCTCATTGTCCCCTTATTCCTTGTCTAATTTATATTTGGCGATATCCATCCCAAAGTTCAAACTCATTACTTTCAGCAGATCCTCCAGCTCGGTCAGTGATTTTTTTCCGAAGTTCCTGAATTTAAGCAAGTCATTCTTATTGTATGCCACCAGGTCTCCCAGTGATTCAACATCAGCAGCTTTCAAGCAATTCAAAGCCCGAACAGAAAGGTCCAGATCAACCAGTTTTGTTTTGAGGAGTTGGCGCATGTGAAGTACTTCCTCATCAAATTCCTCATTTTCCATTTTCTCATCCGAATCAATAGTGATCTTTTCATCAGAGAACAACATAAAGTGGTGAATAAGAATCTTGGCGGCCTCTTTCAAAGCATCTTTCGGATGAATGGAGCCATCTGTACTAATATCCATGATAAGCTTCTCGTAGTCGGTTTTTTGTTCAACCCGATAGTTCTCAATCGTATATTTAACATTCTTAATCGGTGTGAAAACTGAATCAAGCGCAATCACACCAATTTCAGCATCGGCAGGTTTATTCTCTTCTGAAGGAACATAACCACGACCCTTATTGATGTTAAGAGTCATTTGAAGCTTTACTGTGGAATCCATGTTACAGATAACCAATTCAGGGTTTAAAACTTCAAATCCAGTAAGAAAATTTCCTATATCTCCAGCTTTGAGAACTTCCTGCCCGGTAATTGAGACCATTACCTTTTCGTCCTCAACCCCATCGATCTGCTGCTTAAACCTAACTTGTTTCAGGTTTAAGACTATTTCAGTAACATCTTCAATAACCCCTTTGATGGAGCTGAATTCGTGGTCAACACCTTCTATTTTTAAGGTGGTGATTGCATACCCTTCCAATGAACTTAGAAGGATTCTACGAAGGGCATTACCAATAGTAATACCGTATCCGGGTTCAAGAGGTCTGAATTCGAATTTCCCGTCAAGGTTATCCGATTCAATCATAATCACTTTGTCCGGTCTTTGAAATGCAAGTATAGCCATCAATCAGGAATTTTAACTGTTTACTTAGAATATAATTCTACGATTAATTGTTCTTTAATATTTTCAGGTATTTCAGAACGTTCAGGCAGGTTAAGAAATTTCCCAACCAATTGTTCCTGATTCCACTCGAGCCAGGGAGTACTTGGTCTGGAGACTGCCAGTGCATCCTGAATTACTTCCAATGCTTTAGATTTTTCACGTACGCTCACAACATCCCCTGGTCGTACGGAATAAGAAGGTATATTAACTACTGATCCGTTCACAACAATATGTCGGTGACTAACCAGTTGACGTGCTCCGGCACGGGTAGGTGAGATTCCGAGGCGGTACACGACATTGTCGAGACGAGCTTCCAAAAATTGCAAAAGGACTTCACCAGTAACACCTTTTGTGGCCTGGGCTTTTTTAAACAAATTAGAGAACTGCTTTTCAAGCACTCCATAAGTATATTTAGCCTTCTGTTTTTCTTTCAGCTGAACGCCATATTCTGAGAGCTTACGTCTCCTTCTGTTGGCACCATGTGATCCTGGAGGATAATTTTTCCGTTCAAAATATTTATCGGCCCCGTAAATGGGCTCTCCAAATTTTCTTGCAATTTTGGTCTTCGGTCCTATATATCTAGCCATTTATCTTCAGTTTATCTGTTTTACTTCTTTTTATCCTTAGACTCTTCTTCTTTTTGGAGGACGGCAACCATTGTGTGGCATTGGGGTAACATCAACGATTTCGATCACTTCAATTCCACTGTTATGTATGGTACGGATCGCCGATTCACGTCCGTTTCCTGGCCCTTTTGCGAAGACTTTTACTTTCCTCAATCCTGCATCATATGCAACTTTTGCACAATCCGTTGCAGCAATCTGGGCAGCATATGGAGTATTCTTCTTCGACCCACGAAATCCATTTTTCCCACTGGATGACCAGGAAATTACCTGACCGGAGTTGTTCGTGAGGGTCACGATAATGTTATTGAAAGAAGAATGTATATGTGCCTGACCCAGAGGTTCAACCTGAACAACCCTTTTCTTGGCGGATTTAACTTTTTTCTTAGCCATTATTTAATAATTATTTGGTCGCTTTCTTTTTGTTCGCAACAGTTTTCCTTTTCCCTTTGCGGGTACGAGCGTTGTTCTTCGTGCTTTGGCCCCTGACCGGCAAACCTATACGGTGGCGAATTCCACGATATGCCCCGATATCCATTAATCGTTTGATATTCATCTGGGTTTCTGAACGCAACTCCCCTTCAATCTTGAAATTATCATTAATAAAAGTCCTGATTGCTGCAGTTTGATCATCCGTCCAGTCTTCAACCTTAGTATTTCTATCTACACCGGCTCCATCAAGGATCTTTTGTGCGGAGCTTTTTCCTATTCCGTAGATATAGGAAAGCCCAATCTCGCCTCTTTTGTTGTTTGGTATGTCAACACCAACTATACGTGCCATAATCTAGTATTTTGTCAATTAAATAGGTTAACCCTGACGTTGTTTATACCTGGGATTCTTTTTATTGATTACAAAAAGCCGGCCCTTTCGGCGAACAATTTTGCAATCCGAACTACGCTTTTTTACAGATGCTCGTACCTTCATGGTTTGCTTGTTTTCAATTTTTATATCTAAAAGTTATTCTGCCTTTGGATAAATCATAAGGTGACATTTCAACCTTTACTTTATCACCGGGCAGGATCTTTATATAATGCATCCTCATTTTACCAGAGATATGGGCTGTAATAATATGTCCATTTTCTAGTTCAACACGGAACATTGCATTCGATAATGCTTCAATTATGGTGCCGTCCTGTTCTATTGATGGTTGCTTAGCCATACGATTACATTTTATTTAAAACTTTTTCAACGAA
>CAYXJR010000105.1:0-13407 GCA_964465145.1 uncultured Porphyromonadaceae bacterium
ACTTATATTCATTCGCGGTTGGTGTGCTATTTATTGCTCATGGATATTTCATAGGCTTGTTGAAGTAGATCCATCCCTTCTGAAACGTCTACCTTCCTTGCAATTCCATGTTTGATTAGGGAACCCCCGGTATTGTTAAAAGTCATACAGATATCCATCGGGGCATTACAGGCTTTACCCAGATGTTCCATTTTATGACGGCAATAGCACATCCCTATCCCTATAGTGCTGGCAGTTTTTATAACCTCTAATGCACGCTCATAATCAAGTACATGCAATACATTATCCTCCGACAGTGCTGTTTCCTGAACGAAAGTCCTGCCTAATTGCGTTTCCCCTGGGTAAACAAGGATCTGATAAAATCATCTTCAACAGTGATGTATTGATAGAACAATTCAGACAGCAGCTTTTGATCAATGTCTTTTCTGAGCCGCATCAGGGAAAACTCAAAAAACCCAGCCATGGGTGGAGGGAGAGCATAAACACTTTTTCCGTTCTGTTCAATATCAGCCAACAGCCCTCTGCTGGCCAGAGAGTCCAATGTATTCTGAGTTTCAGCCTCGCTTGTCTTCCATATCTTCCTGGCCTTTACAGCAGTAAAAGGTTTTAAAGGAAGTGTAGAAACTTTTTCAGCCTCCTTTTCAGAAAACAACATTTTCAGGATCTCAAACAAAACCGGCGCTGGAGGAGCTCCCAGTGGAAATTTATTTATTCTATCCACCAGCTTTGTATAACCTGACTTAAGAGTGTGATGGGCCATGGGTTGGGTTTTGGCATGAATTTACAGAAAATGTTGAGTTTTTCTAAAATTATTACTTTTGGCCTTCTTTATTCAGATTATATATGAAGCACCTATCAATTATTTTGACCTTTTCCCTTGTTGTATCTTCCTGTTTTTCCCAGATTTATCAATTTAGAGGACCTAATCGAGATGGTTTTTTCAGTGATACCTCCCTTTTGGGTGAATGGCCCGAGAACGGTCCAGAACAAATCCTTGAAGTTGAAGGAATTGGGAAGGGATACTCTTCACCCATCGTTTCAGAAAATACCATTTTCATAACCGGGATGAAAAACTCTCAGGATTACCTGTCCGCTATTGATTTCGAAGGCAACATCAAATGGCAGGTTCCATATGGTAATTCTTGGGAAAAATCATTCCCTGATACCCGCTCCTCACCAACCGTAGAAAATGACAGGATATATGTTCTTTCGGGTGTTGGAGAACTGAGCTGCATCAATGCTGAAACAGGAAAAATTAACTGGACTGTCAATATTGATAAGGATTACGAAGCCGACTGGCACAGTTGGGGTGTTTCCGAATCTATATTAATCGTGGACGATAAAGTGATCTGTACACCGGGGGGCAAGAAAACCTCTGTGGTTGCCTTTGATAAGATGAGCGGGGAATTAGTTTGGGAAACTGAAAGCGTTGGTGGGCAGCGCTCATACGCCTCTCCTATCATTTATGAATTTATGGGAATAAAATATGTGTTGGCAGTGACAGCACAAAACCTGATCGCACTGTTACCTGCGACTGGAGAAGTAAAATGGACATTTAATTATTTTAATGAAGGATTCTGGGATTCTCAACCTGGCTTAATTTGGACCAATAATCCAATATGCGATAAGAACAGAATCTGGTTGTCAACTGGATATAATTTCCCTTCCGTAATGCTCAAGGTTGACTCATCAGGTTCTGGCGTTTCAAAAGTCTTTAAGGACCAAACCTTTGATAATCACCATCATGGCGGAATCCTGATCGATGGATATCTATACGGTTCAAACTGGCTAAGTAATGGTAAGGGCAAATGGGTTTGCATGAACTGGGAGACAGGTGAAATCAACTGGGTTCAGGACTGGGAGAATAAAGGATCAATAATTTCAGCCGATGGTAAGCTTTATTTATATGAAGAAAAGAGAGGCAATGTGGGATTGCTTAATCCAAACCCCTATAAATTTGACCTGATCAGCTCCTTTAAAGTTGAAAAAGGCACAGGCCCCCACTGGGCCCATCCATTCATCGCCCACGGCAATCTTTACCTGAGGCACGGGGAGGTACTGATGGCTTATCGTATTAAATAATTTGTAGAGACAGATCGTGATCTGTCTCTACGTGATCTGTCTCTACGATGCATTATTGGTTTAATAATTCCGCCTCCCCATACCCCAATTCCTTAAGCCCCTCAAGCTGCGTGGCGGCATCGCCCACAACCAGGTAGATCATTTTTGAAGGATCAGTATATTTCTTTGCCAAAGACCTGATCCTCTCAACACTCATATCCCTCACAACCTGTTCCTGTAACCTGACAAAATCATTCGGCCAACCATAACTGGACGGTTATCATAATTCTGCCGTTTCTCATTTTTCACAACCTGCTTCTCCTTGGCAAGCACTGGTTCTGTTACTGTATTGATAAACCATCCCAGTTTATCAGCCTCTGCCCAAAGTATTTTCTCCAGTGCGTACTTTGGAACTGTTTGGAAGTAATTGGTGCGGTCGTTACTGGTTGACCCGTTTGCACCGCTTCCTCCAACACGGGCACTCATATTAACAAGGCCACCCCTGCCGAGATTATCAGATTCGTTGAACAGTAGATGTTCAAAAAGATGGGCAAATCCCGTTTTACCAGGTAATAGGCCTGTGAAAATAGCCACAAGCATTGCAAGGGTATTAATCTTTTTCATTGGTTGATAGTTTTTTCGAAAATACGAATTTCTCATGACGAGATGACCCCTTTTTTGCAACGACTGGAAGAAATTAGTAAATTGATGGCGAAAAAGTTGCGGGATGCGGGATGCCGGATGAAAGATGACAGATGAAAGATAACAGATAGCGGATTTTTGATAATACATATTAGATAATAATTAGGGAAATAAATCTCCCCCTCACCTGCCAGCAGGGAGGGGGCCGGGGGGGGTGGGTAAGAAAAGAATAACTGAATTACTAAAAACCAAACCATGAAAAAAACCAAAGCCTTTCTTTTTACTTTAATCATCCTCTTGGCTTCATCCTGTAGTTCCTATGATGGACCGCCAGCCACGATGGTAATTAAGAATGCTAAAGTCCTGACTATCGACAAGAATAATCCTAATGCTGAAGCGATTGCTATTATCGGAGAGGAGATAATTGCCGTGGGCACTGATAAACAAATAGATCAATACATCGGTGCAAATACTGAGGTGATTGATGCAGGCGGCCGCTTAACCATTCCGGGTTTTAATGATGCCCATGCTCATTTTGGCCCGATCGATCTGGATTATATTGAACTCAGGTATACCACAGATCCTAATGTCATTACTGATAAAGTTAAAGCCCGGGTGGCTGAGGTGGGAGATGGAGTTTTAATCCGCGGCGGGCACTGGGAACATGAGATGTTCACTGATCCCAAATGGCCCGCAAAGGAGCTGCTCGATGAGGTGGCTCCAAATAACCCCGTTGCACTGAGCCGGGCCGACGGCCATTCTGTCCTGGTAAATTCATATGTGCTTAAAGCTTCCGGGATCACTAGTGATACTCCCGATCCTTTCGGGGGTGAGATACAAAAAGATCCTGTTACCGGTGAGCCGACAGGCATCTTTAAGGAATCTGCGAAAAGCCTTTTAAAATATGGTGCCGTTCGCCAGAACCTTACAGCTGAAGAAAGGGAAGCGAAAAGTGTAAAAGGCTGGGAAGCTGCCTTTGATTATGCAGCCCGTTTGGGAATTACCAGTATCCAATATCCTGGCGGCGGTGATGCTGATTTTTTTACTGAATGGCAAAAACTGGGAAAGCTTACCAGCAGGATTGATGTATCAGGACGTTTAACAGCCGACAAAGAAGATCTTTTAAGATTTGATGCAATACGTAAAGCTTATCCTCCAGATGGGAACTGGATACGTTTTGGATATATGAAAGGCTTTATGGACGGCACACTTGGATCCGGGACCCTCCTGCTTTTCAAACCCCTGGAGGATGAGCCTGAAAAAACGGGACTTCCTCAAATGTCCTACGAAGAGCTTGAAAAACGTGTTCTTGCATGCGATGCCATGGGATTTCAGATAGGTATTCACGCCATAGGTACTAAGGCCAACAACTGGATTTTAAATGCTTATGAAAAAGCTCAGGAAGTTAATGGAAAACGCGATAGCCGGCACCGGAGTGAACATGCGCAAATACTTATTGATGAAGACATACCACGCTTCGCTGAATTAGGCGTTATAGCCTCCATGCAGCCCACTCATTGCATAACCGATAAAAGATTCTGCGAGAAGAGAATCGGACTGGAAAGATCAAAAGGAGCTTATGCCTGGAGGCGACTGCTCGATGCCGGGGCAAAAATTGCATTTGGAACCGACTATTCTGTTGAACCACTCGAACCAATGGAAGGATTATATGCCGCAACAACAAGGAAAGACCGTCTTGGTGAAGAGGGTGAAGGCTGGTTCCCGGATCAGAAACTTAGCATGGAGGAAGCTATCGAATTATACACCCTCGGCGGAGCCTATGCACAATTCATGGAAGACCGCAAGGGAATGATCAAAGAAGGATATCTGGCTGATATAACTATTGTCGATAAGGACCTGCTTAATATTCCTGAAGAGGAGATCATGAAGACAAAGGTAGTTTATACTATTGTTGGGGGGAAAGTGGTTTATCAAAACAGTGACAAGTGAAAGAAAGGTTACAAAAGGTTACCTGCAACCTGTAACCTGCAACCTGCAACTTTTTTTTATTAGATTTGTCGAATGCAGAAAATCGGGCAGGCAATAATTGATCTGAGTAATTTCATGTGGGGCCCTCCCCTGCTCATCCTGCTCCTTGGTGGCGGCTTGTTTTTCATGGCTTATTCCCGCCTGATGCCATTTAAATACTTTAGGCATGCTCTAAAAATTCTTCTGGGAAAATACGACAATCCCAATGAACCAGGCCAAATAAATCATTATCAGGCTGTTTCAACTGCCCTGGCGGCAACAGTCGGCATGGGGAACATAAGCGGTATTGCCGTAGCTATTACCACGGGAGGACCGGGAGCAGTGTTCTGGATGTGGATTAGTGCATTGATCGGAATGACAACAAAATTCTTCACCTGTTCTCTTGCTGTGATGTACAGAGGGAAAGACTCTGACGGTAATCTTCAGGGCGGGCCAATGTATGTGATCAAACACGGACTTGGAAAAAACTGGTTGTTCCTCGCTGTGATCTTCTGCCTGATGGCCATGATAGGGGTCACGCCTATTTTCCAGGCAAACCAGCTGACCCAAGCCATACAGGATATAGTCCTTATTCCTAATGGGGTTAAAACCGGTTTTGTTACCGACCTGATATCCGGCCTGGCATTCTCTCTGATAGTAATGCTAGTGATATTCGGCGGTATAAAAAGGATAGGAAAAGTTGCTGGATTAATGGTACCTTTTATGGTAATTCTCTATGTCGGCTCAGTTCTTTATATCCTGGCAAATAACCATAAAGAAATTATTCCCGGATTCCAATTGATATTTGAGGATGCCTTTTCCGGAAAGGCTGTTCTTGGCGGGTCGCTGGGAGCAATAATAATCGTTGGTGTTCGCAGGGCAGCCTTTTCCAACGAGGCTGGTATTGGCACCGCGCCAATGGCTCATGGTGCTGCAAAAACCGCTGAACCAATTCGTGAAGGCCTAGTGGCGATGTTTGAACCTTTTATCGACACCATTATTGTATGTACCATGACTGCCCTGGCCATTATAGTTACTGGTGTATGGAAGAATGGCGATGCTGATGGAATCACTCTAACAGCACTTGCCTTCTCCAAAGGTATACCTCATTTTGGACCCTACATTCTTATTGCTTGTGCGGCAATATTTTCCCTTACCACAATGCTTGCCTTTCCTTACTACGGAACCAAGGCTTTCAGTTTCTTATTCGGTACAAAATACAAGATCCTCTACCAGGTATTTTATATCCTGGTTTTACCCATCGGAGCCGTCAGCACATTAAAGGTAATAATCAGTGTTATCGATACTGCCTACGCCACCATGGCCTTCCCAACTATGATATCAGCAATAATACTGGCACCAAAAGTTATTAAGGAAGCGAAGAGGTATTTTGGGGCTTTAAAAAAAGGTTAATTGTAAATTATGAGTTATGAGTTATGGATTTTAAAAACTATAACCTCATTACCAATAACTTATACTTATACTTATACTTAAGCCTTAAGCCAAAAGCCTTGATATTTAGTAAAACCTCACGTATGAACTCATCGTACAAGATCTTCCACATATTCAAAGGCAACATCCACTTCATTCCAGGGATTACCATACCAATGTACCAGTAAAAGGCTTGTCGGGGTGAGGTAAACATATTGCTGGCCGATTCCATGGGATCCTGAACTGCACCAAAGGTCTTCCCCACCTTAATGTAATGGACAGTATCGTTTCGGTTAAAAATCCCGTAAACAACAGGTAATGAAGGACTATCCAATTATCTAATCTAAAATCTCTATTACCACCCCTTCCTCACTCTTCATTTCAACCCAGACCACCAGCTTATAACTCCCATCGGTATCCCTTACAATACCTTGCCTGCATTTGTGCTCGCTGCCGTTTATTAAAACTGAGGTTGCTTCCTTATTGCCCCAATCCTCAACTATCACACAGATATTGTACAATGGCTGTTCTGAGTTTGCCTTTAGAACAAGCTCAACCGAAGACCCGGTATTCTCAACGATATAAGCTCTTTGCGGCTTTTCATACCAGGCTTTCCCTTCACTTTTAATTTCGATATCAGGAGCTCTATTCCACGATTTTGCCAAAGAAACGAGGTCATTTTTCCCGGTATCCAGCATTCCTTCCATCAGTAATTTCTCGTAAAAGGGCTTATCACCTTCTCCTTCATCGTAAACAGGCAGGTAAACATGTGTAAGGGAGCTATGTCCGGTACGGTCGGCATAGCTGGCATAACGCCCGTCTGAGGGCATTTGAGCTATCGGCCAGTGGTTCCAAGTTGGGAACACTGAATAAGGGGTAAGTTCGCCGCCATAAACATTAGATCCCTCGAAAGCCTCGCCTATAGTAACCGGATCATAATCACCAGTATAATTAACAATTTGTATATACTGATCCTTAGGCAGCCCAACATCTGGCGGAGGGCCTGTAATCCAGTCATAGCTTTGAGAATTCCCATCCATATCCAGCATTGTAACAGTATTTCTCTTCGCGATAATATCCTCTGGATGCTGATCCGGCCCGAAAATAGCCATCGATTCCTGCCACTCATGGTTCCTGTTGCCACTGGTCCACAACCGCATTTGCTTCGAAGCAATCCCATCAGGATAAATATAATAATACCAATCTGCCACATCATACCAGCCTGTTTCTTCTAAATAATTTGCCTTAACCAGGTTCACGTCGGCAAGAGGGAAACGATAATGGACTACCACCCTTGCTGGAGTATTTTCAATAATGCGGGCATATGTAAAATAGTTGCCCTTATCCGACATAGGCTCCTGGCATCCGTCACCTCCTGAAGTACCCCAGGTTTCATTGAACTCATTACTGTACCATTGGCCTTTCTTATTGACCATCATCGGGATATAGCTTACTCCGCGCCAAAAAATGAATTTCGACGGATTATTATCGAAGCCAACAATGATATCCGGATGCTCACTAAAACACCAAAGATTATCCCACACATCATAAAATTTAAGATGATCATAATACGATCCGAATTGCTGTATCTTTTCTCCGGATGGAAGAACTCTTTTATCCATATTAACCGGAATATTACCTGTCTTGGCAACCTGGCTATTATTGCTGATCAAATCAGGATCAAGGGCAATATTGTAGACTTTTACCTCATCAATTAGTCCATCCAAAGCATACTGTCCAGGGAATGTATTCCTCCGAACCGGATTAATGGGACGCCGGGGCTTTCCCCTACCAACAATAATGTCCTTTTCTGACAATTCAATATCACCCGGATTAATCCTCTTCTGACCAACATTCTGGTCATCCACAAAAATGTTCATTTCTCCTGTCTGTCGACTGTAAGTGGCCGTAATCAGATACCATTGCCTTCTTTCAAGATGAATATTTCCGGTCAGCTCATTCCATACTCCCCCGACTCTAAGCTTAAATCCTGGATTACCATCCCCATTGATCCCGAGAAAAAATCCTTTATCATCCTCTGTTTTGATTTCAACATGATACGTAACTCCTTTTTGAACCATCTCAATCTCCTCGACAACATCATCACACTGTTGAATAATCGGGCACCAACTCCAGGGATATGCCGCCAGGGCAACATATGCCTGCAGGCTAATTTCATCCTTAATAGTAAGGGGACTTTGATCATGGAACCTGACTTCAGTATTATAACCATCAAATTGCAAACAGGTGCCAGAAACCCCCTTCCTCCATAATATTTTTCTTCCTTTAACTTCTAAGGACTGCATGCTGATTTTCTCATGTGTAGCGTCACCTATTCCCTCATCAAAATCAAAATTAACTATAGGCTTTACCGGCAACTGCTCGATTATATCTGACCCCCTGACAGCATCAGAATTAATATTTATTGAGGCCTGTTGTGACGAATCTTCCGATATCCCTTTTTTTGAAAGATGGGCCGTCTGGCTAATTACATTCCCAGGGTTATTCCAATCATCTGCCTTGTCTCTCCCCTGCCGGATAAACCTTTGAACCTCACCATCGGGTAAAAATGTAAAATATTCATCTGCAAATCCTTCAGGGTCAACACCCTTATCCGGATTTCCCAATCCAAAATTTTGCAGATATCTCCAATGGATTATAACCTTATCATCTGAACTTTCAATAATCTTAACATGTGAATAAGTGTTCACCCGATCAGGCATAACTGAAGATCCATCACCATGCCTGGGTAAAAGTTCCTTAAAATAGAACTTCTCTCCATTTGCATTCTGCCAGAAAGGCAAAAAACTACTACCCCTCCAGAATACTACCTGGCCATTCCCTGAGCCAAGATCAACAATAATATCAGGATAATCCCCTGTACGGGAATATTGTTCAAAATCATTATCAGTAATGACTGTGGTATAATATGCACCAAAATCAGTATCCTTCTTCATTTTTACATCACAGGAGTATAGGATAGCAAAGACAAAACCTATGAAGATAACAGCCCGAAGTTGCTTCATGATATGGATTTTAGCTTAAAACCTTCTTCTCTGGTTCGGATCCGGCTTCACGTAAGGCTTGCGAGGTAATTTATTATCTCTCATTGCAGCCTGGTAAACAAATGCGGCAGTTACAATAGCATTTTGTTTGAGGTCATCCATAATCAATCGCTCATAGGTATCCATAAGGGTGTGATAACCCCTGTTATACTCAATCTCATCCTGTATAAACTGGAAGGCAGGCAATCCAAGAGGGTCAAATGACTGGTGGTCAGTCCCCCCGGTGTTCCTGATGGTAATAGTGTTGCATCCCATGCTCTCAAAAGGGGCCAGCCAGGCTTCAAAAACCGGACGGATCATCTCATTTCCCTGAAGGTAAATACCCCGGTATTTGCCGGTCCCGTTATCCATATTGAAGTAAACATCAAAATTCTCAAATCCGGGTTTCAGCTCCATGTTTTCGGGATCCCTGATGTATTTTTCAACATAACCCCTTGAACCATGCAATCCTTGCTCTTCCCCACCCCATAAAGCAATCCTGATAGTCCTGCGTGGTTTCACGTCAAGCTCTTTCAAAATACGAATAGCCTCCATCATAACTATACATCCGGAAGCATTATCAGCAGCTCCCGTTCCTCCATGCCATGAATCGAGATGGCCACCAATCAACACGATCTCATCTTTTAAGTCTGGGTCTGTCCCTGGTATTTCTGCCATCACATTGCTTACAAATTCACTTTTGCTGAATACATTTTTAATTTCAACCTCCATCATAACAGGAACCTCATGTTTCAATAATCTCACAATTCTTCCGTGAGCCTCAATAGGCAGGTTAATTTCGGGAATGGGCTCTTTATCTCCAGCTTTATAACTCGCGCCATTGGACCTGGGGACATTGAATTCTCCTGATCCATTGACTATTACAGCTACTCCTTCGTCCTTTAAAAAATCTACAGCAGCCTGCCTCAGACGCTGGGCTTTCATGTACGTTTCAAAATCAAAGTCTCCAAATCTCCTCCCTCTGCCCAGATTTTCCTGGGTAATAGCTTCCAGCTCCTCCTCCGTATAACGCGTAGCAAGAGGCTCAAACTTTGCCTCATAGGTTGCAGTTGAAGGCATAACAGCAATTTTTCCCTTCAGCTTACCCTTAAACCCTTCAAGATCCTCCTCACTTTTAATGTCCACAAGAACCACCTCCCCTTTAACAAGGCCTTTTGTGCTGCCGGTCCATGCCTTGGGTGTGACAGTGAAGGCACAATAATAGGGAGCCGTCATGGCAACATAGGTTCTCTGGTTTTCCCAACCACCCCTGTCGAAAGGCCTCACCTCTTCAACCACTGCGTTTTCCAGACCGAACTCTTCAAATTTCTCTTTAACCCACTTATTTGCACGGATTTTACCCGGAGAGGCAGTTAGCCTTGGCCCAAGATAGTCAGTCATCCAAAACGATAGTTCATCAATTTGAGATTTCGATTTTTCATACTGCTTAATCTTGTATACCATTTCAAGATCGACCCTTTCATGTTGTGCATTTACCAGGAAGGGGATTAAAAGGAATACGAGAAATACTGAAATAGTTTTTAGATTTTTCATGTTGTTTGATTAAGAGTTAATTAGGTAAACTGGCTATAGCCGTACCTCAAATGTATAAAATAATATAACTGCAACCGCATCGCCCTCACTCGTGTCTACCTGAACCTGTAATCCGACCGTCAGTTCTTCCTCGCCTTGAAAACCATCTTTTTCAACTTCAATCTTTTTTGCTTATGGATTGTTGTATTTTTGCAGGCAATCGGAAAATACTTGTCGGTTTACATCAACAAAATAATGGCTGAAGAGAAGAAAAAGAAACTTACCAAGGAAGGGATCAAGAATGTTCTCAAACTATTCAAGTACCTCCATCCTTATCGCCTGGAGTACACTCTGGGAATGTTATTTTTATTAGGTGGCAGCCTCGCTAACCTGGCTTTCCCGAAATTATTAGGCGACCTTGTTAATTCTGGTAATGCTGGTAATATTACGCAGGATCTTAGTCGCATAGTTTTTCTCCTCGGTCTGATACTCGTCCTTCAGGCAGTATTTTCCTATTTTCGTACAGTTCTATTTGTCAATGTTACCGAGAAAAGCATGGCGGATTTACGGAGAGACACCTATTCACATCTAATCCGTTTGCCAATGAGTTTCTTTGACAAGCACAGGGTTGGCGAACTTAACAGCAGGATATCTGCTGACGTTTCGCTTGTACAGGAAACACTTACCAGCACTCTTGCCGACTTCATACGGCAAATTGTGATAATTATCGGAGGTATCATTCTGTTGGTTCTAACTTCCCCTCAGCTCACTATTTTCATGTTGGCTATTCTGCCCGTTGTGGTGATCCTGGTTTTTATTTTCGGTAAGTTCATACGCCGATTGTCCAAAGATGCTCAAAAAAGGGTTGCAGAAAGCAACACCATTGTTGAGGAAACACTACAGGGTATTAGGAGTGTCAAGGGGTATACCAATGAATTCTTCGAAATTAAACGTTACAAGGAGATGATCCGTGAAGTTGCCAGGATAGGGATGTTAAGCGGTAAGTACAGGGGCGCCTTCTCATCTTTTATGATCCTTGGTTTGTTTGGTTCATTGGTTGCAGTGATATGGAAAGGTGCCACACTTTTGGCTGCAGGTGAAATGCTCGCCGGAGAGCTTTTTAGTTTCGTTATTTATTCAGCTTACATAGGGGGAAATATTGGCGGCATAGCCTCGGTTATTACACGAATGCAAAAATTTGTAGGTGCAACAGAAGACCTGTTTGAAATGTTTAATTCCAAAGAAGAAGATTTACAGGAAGTAAGGAAGTTGGATCCCGATCAACATTTATTTGGCCATATCAGGTTTCAAAACCTGAGCTTCACATATCCATCGAGGGAAGAAGAACCCGTATTGAAAAATATTGAACTCAAAGTTGCTACTAACCAAGTTGTTGCGATAGTTGGTGCCAGTGGTGCCGGTAAATCTACTATAGCTTCTTTATTGCTCGGCCTGTATTCCCCCGTTTCCGGAAAATTACTGTTCGATAAAAAAGACTCATCTTTATTCTCCCTATCAGCATTAAGGCATCAGATTGCCCTTGTTCCCCAGGATATTTTCCTTTTCGGGGGGACCATTAAGGAAAACATCGCATATGGGAAGCCTGGGGCTGGTGATGAAGAAATTATAGAAGCTGCCAAACTGGCCAATGCATGGGAATTTATTTCAGGCTTTCCCGGAGAACTGGAAACCATTGTAGGTGAAAGAGGTACACAGGTATCAGGCGGTCAGAGGCAAAGGATAGCCATTGCCCGCGCAATTCTGAATAACCCTAGAATACTCGTACTGGATGAAGCAACTTCTTCACTGGACTCTGAATCGGAGCGACTGGTACAGGAGGGCCTTGAGCAGCTTATGAAAGGCCGAACTTCAATTGTTATTGCACACCGGCTATCGACTATCAGGAATGCAGATAAAATAGTTGTGTTGGAACAGGGTCAGATCGTTGAGCAGGGAACACATGATGAGTTGATTAACCTGAGCAATGGGGCTTACCGTCGACTAACAGAAATGCAGATTGGGTTTTCAACGGGGAACGGGGAACGGGGAACGAGGAACGTATAAACTTATAATCCATTTTGCCGATATCTGTCATCCGACATCCGATATCCTCAAATTATATTTATTTGGAGTTTCCAATTGGCCACATTTTAGATAGCCAAGGTCTGTTAAGGACCAGAATCCTTTCTTAAAGATGAGGATAAAACCTACTTTGAAATTTTTACCTGAACAGCAGTAGGCCCCTTGTGGCCCATTTCAACTTCAAAACTGACCAGATTACCCTCTGTAATTTCTTCAAGGACATTATTTACATGGACGAAAACACTTTCCTTTGTTTCCGCATCCCTAATAAAACCGTAACCTTTAGAATCGTTATAATAGGTAACTGTTCCCTTTCTTATTGGATCAGGTTCATCTTCAGCCTCACGCCGGGCAATACCTATCGTAATATCCTCTAATTTAACTTCAACCTTTTTGTGAGGATCAGGAGGGGTTGAGCTTATCATTCCGTTTTCGTCGACATAAGCTATCATGTCGTCAAGGCTGCCCTTTTTCTCATTATCTTTTCTGGCCAACCTATTCTTAATCTTGTCTTTTCTCTTCTTTTCTTTTTTATTTCTAACTTCTTTTTTGTTGAATGTTTCCTGCGATCTACCCATGAATTAATTTTATTTTATTTTATTATTATTATTATTCAGTTCTTAAATCATTAAGCCTTACTTAATCT
>CAYXJR010000106.1:0-13140 GCA_964465145.1 uncultured Porphyromonadaceae bacterium
TGAAAAGTTACAACTTTATTCCTTTTTGGTTCTGGCTTGTCCAGGTTAGGTATTGGCAATGTTTAGAAAACGACGGATCAAGATAAAAAAAATAAGGGACATGGGGACTTTAAACCCGCAACCCTTTTCATCTCACTTTTGAAAAAAGGATGCATACAACTTGATCTATTGCCTAAATTGCAACTATATTTGAGACAAAGCCAATAAATGTCGTTACATCCCATAGATATTGCCATAATTTTCGCCTATCTGTCTTTAACCATTTTTCTGGGTTTTTGGATTTCAAAGCGGGCTTCCCGGAGCCTTGATTCCTATTTCCTGGGAGGCAAAAGTTTACCCTGGTGGATGCTTGGGATGTCGAATGCATCCGGTATGTTCGACATTACCGGAACTATGTGGATGGTGGCTATTTGCTTCATCTATGGGGTTAAGAGTGTGTGGCTGCCATGGCTTTGGCCAGTATGGAACCAGATCATACTGATGATGTTCCTGGCGGTTTGGATGCGTCGCTCCAACGTTATGACAGGGGCTGAATGGCTTAAAACCCGTTTTGGTGAGGGGCGGGGAGCAATAATGTCGCATATATCAGTAGTGATTTTCGCTCTTTTTGCGGTGATAGGTTTCATTGCATATTCCTTCGAAGGGATCGGAAAATTTGCTGTTATTTTTCTCCCCTGGGATATCGGAACCGAGATCGGATCATTATATATTTCTTCGGAGCGCATGTATGCACTGATTATTATGGGGATTACCACCCTATATGTGATCAAGGGAGGAATGTATTCCGTGGTTCTCACCGAAGTGCTCCAGTTTCTGATTATGACCATTGCTTGCATTATTATCGGGGTGATTGCGATTCGTTCAGTGACCCATGAACAAATAATGACTGTGGTCCCGGATGGCTGGACTAATATTTTCTTCAGATGGAGATTGGATCTCAACTGGTCGAGCTTCTCGTCCGGGGTCAACCAGGCTCTTAACGAGAAGATACTGACTGATGGCTATGAACTGTTTGGAATTTTTATTATGATGATGGTTTTCAGGGGAATACTTGTGTCCATCGCCGGGCCGGTACCTGGATACGACATGCAAAGGGTACTCGCTGCCCGTACTCCGAGGGAAGCTGCCCTGATGAGTGGAAGCGTTAACCTTGTTTTGTTCTTCCCGAGATACCTGATGATTGCTGGGCTAACAATTTTGGCCCTTGTGAAACTTCAACCCGAACAACTCCTGAATGAGGGGGTCATGGATTTTGAAAAAATTCTGCCTTATGCTCTGAATAATTTCATTCCGGTGGGTGTACTGGGGATTATTCTTGCAGGCCTCGTGGCAGCCTTTATGTCAACCTTTGCCGCCAATGTTAATGCTGGTCCGGCATATATTGTAAATGATATCTATAAGCGGTTTATTCGTCCGGATGCATCTAACAAAACCCTGATCAGAGCCAGCTACATCTCCTCTTTTGCAGTTGTTATTATCGGGATAACAGTTGGCTTTTTTGTTCAGGACATCAATTCTATCCTGCAATGGATTACTGCAGCCTTATTTGGGGGCTATGCAGCAGCAAACTTCCTGAAATGGATTTGGTGGAGATTTAACGGTTACGGATATTTCTGGGGAATGATTGGCGGATTAGTGGCCTCACTGGCGGTACCCCGGATATTACCGGATCTTTCCGTTATCCTGGCCTTTCCAATAATTTTGGGAGTGGCCACCCTGGGCTCTTTTCTGGGAACATGGCTGACCAGGCCCGGTGAAGAAGTAGTGCTTAAATCCTTTTATCATTCTGTGAACCCCTGGGGTTGGTGGAAACCTATTAGGAATAAGGTTGTGAGGGATCATCCTGATTTTATCCCCAACCGGAATTTCTGGTACGATATGCTCAATGTTGGAATTGGTATAATCTGGCAAATGACACTGATCCTGATGCCGGTATTCATGGTCATCAGGGAATGGAAGGAAATGATTTTGAGCATCGCAGTTTTTGCGATCACTTCTGTAATTTTGAAGTTCAGGTGGCTGGATAGATTGGGGAATAGTTAACAGGGAACGGGGACGTAGGGAATAGTTGATTGGTCGATTGGTCGATTGGTAGATTGGTCGATTGGTCGATTGGTAGATCGGTAGATTGGTAGATTGGGGAATAGTTAACAGGGAACGGGGACGTGGGGAATAGTTGATTGGTAGATTGGTAGATTGGAATTATGAATTATGAATTATCCTGACTTATAACCTTATAAACTAATTACTTATCCTTATACTCAAGCCTTAGGCCTTCAGAACAGAGAAAAATGAACACAACTTTCAAAACACGCAAAGAGCAGATATACATGGATTACGAAGCTCTGATCGCCCGTGCCAATCCGAGAGTTTTAACCGGCAACGGCATATATTACCGGTACCAATTCCCGGTGCTAACCAGGGATCATATACCTCCTCACTGGATGTATGACCTGGATCCGGCGACTAATCCACATCTAATGATTCGCATGGGTGTGAACACGGTTTTTAATGCCGGGGCAATGAAGTTCAATGGTAAATACATAATGATCCCAAGGATTGAGGGATTTGACGTAAAGTCTTTTTTCGGAGTGGCGGAAAGCCCAAACGGGATCGATAACTGGCGTTTCTGGGATAGGCCCATCCTGATGCCTTCTGCCAGGGATCCGGAGACCAATGTTTACGATATGCGCCTGACTCATCATGAGGATGGATGGATTTATGGCCTGTTCTGCGCCGAACGAAAGGATATGACGCAGCCTGGTGATTCTTCTGCTGCCCTGGCTTCCTGTGGCATAGCCAGGACCAAAGACCTGATTGATTGGGAACGTCTTCCGGATCTTAAATCAAATGCCAAACAACAAAGGAATTGTGTCCTTCATCCTGAGTTTGCCAACGGTAAATACATGATCTATACCCGTCCTCAATCAGGATTTATTGATACAGGTGAATCGGGGATTTCTGTTGGCTTTAGCGAGAATATGGAAAATGCAGCTATTGATGCTGAGACTATGCTGGACTCACGTCAGTACCATACCGTGAAGGAAGTGAAAAACGGTCAGGGGCCCCCTCCAATTAAAACAGATATGGGATGGATCCATCTGGCTCATGGTGTCCGTCGCACAGCTTCAGGCCTTAGATATGTATTGTACCTGTTTGTCACCGATTTGCATGAGCCATGGAAGGTAATCAGACAGCCGGGAGGGCATTTTATTGAACCCCTTAAAGAGGAGAGGGTTGGGGATGTATCGAATGTGATTTTCAGCAATGGCTGGATTCTGGATGATGATGGCAGGGTTTTTATTTACTATGCTTCCTCAGATACCAGGATGCATGTGGCAACAACTTCAGTAGACAAACTCCTGGATTATGCTTTTAACACCCCTGAGGATGGAGGCAGGACAGAACTATGCGTCCGCCAGCGCCTGGATTTGATAGATAATAATCTCGGTATCTAGGGACAGCACAAATTTTTTGTCTGGGGTTGGGCCCAAGCCAACCCCAGGCTAGCTTATTCGTTATAGCATCCCCTTGTTTGTTTCCTTTATTGTAATTCTCCAATCGTCATTTCTTTTTATCTTAGCCAAAATTCTTGAAAATATAATAAATGAACTTAAACTGGCTCGACTGGGGCATTGTTCTCCTGCTTTTCGCCCTTATGGTAGGTATGGTTTTTTTAAGTAAAAGCTTACTGAAAAGTGTTTCAGATTTTCTGGCTACAGGACGGACCGGCGGGCGGTATATCATATCTATGTTCCACGGCACTGCCGCTCTCGGTGCTATCACTGTAGTGGGTGCGCTGGAACAAAATTATGCAGCAGGATTTAATTCACGCTGGTGGGAGATGATGACTACTATCATCCTGGTTGGGATGAGTGTCACTGGATGGGTTGTATACCGCTACCGGCAGACCCGGGCAATGACAATGGCCCAGTTTTTTGAGATCCGGTACAGCAGGGCCTTCCGTATTTTTGCAGGTTTCATGGCCTTCGGCTCCGGCCTGGTAAATATGATAATCTTTCCTTCGGTTACTGCCAGGTTTTTTATCTATTTCTGCGGAATCCCTGAAATTGGAATGGTCGGGCCATACTCCGGCACCTTTATTCTGATAGCCGGCCTGATGGTGGCTATCCCCTTGTTTTTCATACTTTCCGGCGGGCATATCGCAGTAATGTTCACTGATTTTGTCCAGGGTGTTTTTGTCAATATAGTTTTTGTGGGAATTGTGATACTGCTGATCCTGCAGGTGGATTGGGGACAGATCGGGGAGGCTGTCAATAGTGCCCCGGAAAATGCATCCCTTGTCAATCCTTTTAAAGCCACGGAGGTTCAGGACTTTAATATCTGGTTTTTCTTTATTGGGATGTTTGGGCTGATTTACACCAAGCTTGCATGGCAGGGCAATTCATCGGTTAGTGTGGCAGCCAAATCGGCACATGAGGCCAAGATGGCCGATGTACTCACCAACTGGAGATTGATTCCTCAATGGGGATTGTTCCTGGTTTTTGTGCCTATTGTAGCTTACACAGTCTTACATCATGTGGATTTTACGGGGGTGGCAGCGGTTATTAACGGATCGGTTGCGAATGTCGGAAATGAAACCCTTCAGTCGCAGCTTCGCGTACCTATGGTGCTAAATCAGTTGCTTCCAATAGGGGTGAAAGGGGCCTTTGCTGCAATTATGCTGGCTGCAGCAATTACCAGTCATAATATCTATATTCATTCCTTTGGAAGTATTTTTATCCAGGATTGCATTCAACCTCTCCGAAAGAAAGCTTTCAAGCATGAACAGCATATGAGATACCTTAGATATTCAATTCTCGGAGTCGGCATTACCATATTTATTCTCAGCATATTATTCCAGCAAAGCGAAAAGGTATTCCTGTTTATGGCTGTGTCGGCTTCCATATTTGTAGGAGGCTCAGGAGCTGCCATCATTGGGGGATTATATTGGAGCAGGGGATCTACAACAGCTGCCTGGTCAGCTATGATCGCCGGGGCGCTGATATCAGGATTTGGGATAGTGATAAATTCAGTGGTGGATGATTTTTTTATTAACGGACAATGGTTCTGGCTCATAGCCATGCTCTCTGCAGGTACTATATTTGTCCTGGTTTCCCTATTTGGCCCGAAATCAGTCCATAACATGGATAAACTCCTGCATAGAGGTGAGTTTGCAATAGACATTGAAAAAGGCAAAGTGCCTGATAAGCCACTCAAAGGATGGAAGGTGCTGGGCCCTACCAAAGAATTTTCCAAAGGTGATAAGATTATTTATGTTGCTACCTATGGCTGGACGGCAGCCTGGACGGTGGTGTTTATTATTGGAACGATTTATAACCTTACCACAGATGTCACTAATGAGGCCTGGCTCAAATTCTGGAAGATCTATACCTGGATCTATCTGGTGACAGCCGTGATAGTCACCATTTGGTTCACCATAGGGGGAATTAAGAACCTGAAGGAGATGATTCATGCCCTGCGTACCAACATACGTGATCATAGCGATTCGGGGTTTGTGGAGAAATAGGTAAAAGGGGACAAAAAAGCGTCTTTCCCCCTTGGCGCAGGGGGATACAGGGGGATACGCGAAAAAGGATTTGACAGGCTACAGGATAAAAAACAAGGACATTAAGAATATTGATTAATAATGAATTACGGAGATTTTAGCAAGGACGGGCGGGAATATATTATTCACAGGCAGGATACGCCCAGCCCATGGATCAATTATTTGTATAATGGCAGGTATTTTTCCACCATCAGCAATAACGGCGGAGGAATAAGCTATTTCAAATCCCCCCTGCATGGCCGGATTACACGTTACAGGATAAACGATGTGCCCCACGACAGGCCCGGGAAGTACATCTATATCAAAGACAATGATACAGGTGAATTCTGGAGCCTCACCTGGCAGCCGACTAATCTCGACCCGAAAACATACAGGGTGGCTCATGGCTTTGGCTATACCAGGGTGGAATCAGAGATTAAGGGAATAAAATCTGAACTGCTGTTTTTCGTTCCCCTTGAAGACAATCAGGAAATTTGGAAATCTATCCTGACAAACACTGGTGATAAAGTCAGAAATTTATCTGTATACGGCTATGTGGAGTTTGCCCTCGGCCATGCCATGGTAGACCTTATCAACCAGTGCGACGATCAGCATTTCAATCGTGTACATTTCGATAAGGGCCAAAACAGCATATTTGCAACCAAAACTTATTGGGTTACTGAATCAAAAGGAACACAGCAGCAGGAAAACAAGGAATGGGATCAATGGGCGTTTTTTACTGTAAATAAGCCAGTTGTTGCTTATGAGACTGTACGCGAACGTTTTATCGGACTTTACCGTAATGAAAATAATCCATTAGGAATAGAAAAAACCCAGCTAAGCTCCCAGGATACCGATTTTGGTAATGCCGTCGGGGCGCTTCAGGTAGATCTGGAATTAAAACCGGGGGAATCGACTGATGTGATTTTCTCCCTCGGAGTCATACCAAAAGAAGGGACCAAGGGACCGGGGACTGGGGACCTGGGACAAGGCACTGTACTCAAGTCACTTCGGAGCGAAGCGGAGACCACAATTTATCGGGGCGTCACCCGTCACCCGTCACTCGTCACTAAATACCGATCAACCGCCGAAGTTGAAAAGGCCTACCAGTCCGTGATTTCCCAGTGGAACCGCTTCTTCTCGCATACATCTGTTGAAACGCCGGATCCTGAGGTGAACATCTTTATGAATTTCTGGACACCATACCAGGCAAAGGTGGCTTTTGATGTGGGACGAGTCGCCAGTTTCTACTATTGGGGAATTGGCCGCGGCTTTGGATTTCGCGATACTGCTCAGGACACAATTGCGGTAACAATTGCTCATCCTGAGCTGGCTTTGGGTCGTATTAAGCTCCTGGCCAGGCAGATGCAGACTGACGGAAAGGTATATCATCATTTCCATAAGGACGGACAGGGTGAATTCACCAAACATTGCGATGATCCACTTTGGTTCATTCTGGCTGTTACAGAGTATATTAAAGAAACCGGGGAATGGGAGTTGCTGGATCATATTGAGCCGTTTATTGGAGGTGAACAGGGGAATATCCTGGAACACATGATGTCGGTTGTTAATTATGCCGATAATAATCGAGGAAAGCACGGATTACCAATCTTTGGACGAGGTGACTGGAACGATACTCTGGATTACATTGGAGGCGATGAGGGAGGAGAAAGCGTGTGGGGCGGCATGTTCTATGCAGCCATGCTCAACAGCCTGATCGAATTATTGGAACATATAAAGAAGAATGCCAGCGAGGTAATACGTGTACGCGGCCTTTTTCACCAGGCCATTGAACAACATTGCTGGGATGGTGAATGGTACATCAGGGCCTTCGGAGAGAAGGATAAACGCATTGGTACCAAGGACAACCAGGCTGGAAAGATTTTCCTCAATACCCAATCCTGGGCTGTGATAGCAGGTTTACCTGATAAGAAGAAACTTATCAGTGCCATGAATAGCGTGAAGACCCATCTGGATACTGAGTACGGTCCGAAGATATGTGCCCCGGCATACAGGGAGATAGATCCTAATATCGGCCTTATCACCCGTTGCGTTTGGGGGAAGAAGGGAAACGGGGCCATCTTTAATCATCCTGCAGCCTGGCTTATCCAGGCAGAGTGCCTCCTGGGTAGGGGAAACAGAGCATTCTCTTATTATAGGAAACTGCTGCCAAACCGTGTGGATTCTGATATTTATGTGGCTGAACCCTACGTCTATTCTCAGTACATAACCAGCGATGAGCATAGTCAGCCTGGCCGCTCTAGCCACTCCTGGCAAACAGGGACGGCCGCCTGGATGTTCCGTATGAATTTCGATTATATACTGGGGATAAGGCCTCAATATGACGGACTAGAGATAAATCCTGTAATTCCATCAGACTGGAAAGGATTCAAAGCTCAACGCATCTTCCGCGGCACAAAATATGACATTGAAGTTCTTAACCCCCAAGGTGTTGAAAGCGGAGTAAAAACCATTAAGGTGGACGGAAAAACAATTACCGGCAATATTCTCCCCATTTCAAAAAGCGATTATTGCAAGGTGGTTGTAACTTTGGGAAGAGGCTAATTGTAAATGATAAATGGTTAATGGTAAATGGTTAATGAATAATTTTGAATTATGAATTATGAACCTGCAACCTGCAACCTGCAACCTGAATAAACATATAAACTTATAATCTTATAAACCATATATGCATCGACATCCGAAAAATCCAATCCTCACTCGTGACGACATCCCCGATATCCATCCCCACCTGGTGGATGCCTCATCAGTTTTTAATCCGGGTGCAATTAAGTTCAAGGGTAAATACCTGCTGATGCTCCGTACTCAGGCCAGGTCGAGGGAGACCTTTCTTGTTATGGCGGAGAGTAATGATGGAGTGGACTTTACCGTAAGGGATGAAATCATTCAAATGAAAGGTATGGAGAAAATCAAGGACCGTATTTTTCATATTTATGATGCCCGTCTGACTAGTATTGACGGTAAGTATTATGTTATGTTCGCAATGGATATGGAAGGGGGTTGCCAGTTGGGTGTGGCCGAAACAACAGATTTTCAGGAATTTAATTTCATGGGCATTGCTTCTAATGAAGATATACGAAATGGTGTCCTTTTTCCGGAGAAAGTAAATGGAAAATTCCTCCGCATGGACAGGCCGAATAAGGCCCGCCATTCAGACGGCCCCTCTTCGGGGACCACTATCTGGCTTTCTGAATCAAATGATCTTTTAAATTGGGATCCGGTGGCTCCACTCATAAGCGGACGTTTTCATTACTGGGATGAATTCATTGGATCAGGACCACCGCCGGTGAAGACAAGAGAAGGCTGGCTGCATATATATCATGGAGTTGCCGGGCATTTTGGCAGCTCCAACATTTATCAGGCAGGGGTGATGCTCCTGGATTTAAATGATCCTTCAAAAGTTATAGGACGTTGTACTCATAATATACTTGAGCCCAGAGAGATATGGGAAATGGCCGGACAGGTTCCTAATGTATGCTTCCCATCCGGATGGGTGGTGGAGGATTGTGATGCAGAAGGATTCGCCTTATCAGATAGTGAGGTCAAGATATATTATGGAGCAGCTGATACAGTAGTAGGATTGTATATTGCTACTATAAGTGAATTATTGAAGGCTGCCAGAGAGCCCGAAATTATTTAATGACTAATAATGACCTTCTTGTAACCTGATCCCTGACTGGCCTGGAAGCGGAGCCAATATATCCCTGTGGGTAAATCTTCTGTGCTTATGCAAAAAGGTTCAAGTGAGGAATGGATTGGAATATTTTTAATTATCTGTCCGTGTAAATTGATCAGAAAAAGTTTCTCGATTGGATTGTCCGTATCTCCCTGGATCCAGAATGTCTGGTCAGCCGGATTTGGAAAAATGTTAATATCCACGGTTTGTAAAACGACCGGTTCAGCAGACACAGAATTTAGTTCTCTGATCCTCAAATCGTCAATATAAAACAAGGGATAGCCATGTGATGGAAAATTAGGGGATCTTTCTCCAGAGAACTCAATATTTTCTATGTTAACTCGACCTTTTGGAAATTTCCATGCCAGCGAAAAGGAGGTTAAACCTACCACCTGGACATAGATATGGCCCCTATTGCCGGAAAGACTTATCCTTACCGGATTCCATACACCGGCTGTATAGCCAAAACTGCTAATAACCTTATCATTTACCAAAACGTCAGCACTTTTATTCACTTTAAAATATATTTCCAGTTTGATGCCTGAAATTTCGGTTAATCTAATGCAGGCGATATCACCCGAGTGAACAAGAAGAGCACATTCGATGTATAAAACCTGTCCTGAAAAATTATCAATCGGAATAATGAGATGGGAGTTCCCCTGCAGGCTGAGAGAGTTGTTTCCTGTAAAGCGCCTGAAACTTACAATCCTTCCGTCATCTGTTTCATGGTATTCTTTGTTTTTTGTGATCCAGTATGGAGATTCCAGGGATACATAATCATTTACCTGGTAATCTTCAAAGCCATCAAAAAAGGGTAACTCAATGGGAGGGAAGGTGCGAAAATTATAGATGCCTCCAGTGAAGCTTGTGTCAACGGAGTGGGCAACTACCTGCCATTGGTAACGACGGTCGGGCAGGATATCCACCTGATATTGATTTTCAGTAAGTTGGCTGGAAATTAGCTCCATCTCCCCGGGTTCTCCAAAAAATAACTCATACCACTCACCCTGGTTCAGACTTTTCGTTTCCCAGCTTAGCATAATGGTATTTCCACTCAGGTTTTTATTCCTTAAAGGCAATGGGTAGGAAGGACTGAACGGGGTATATAATTCATCCAATTGAATGGTGTCAATACTTTCCCTGAACAAAGGAAACCACTCAATAAAAGACTCTCGGGAACTAGTGTTGCCTGCCAGGCGCAGAAATTCCAGATTCTCATAAAAACCGACTTTGGTGAGTGGATAAAAATCACCTATTGCATTATGGGAGAGGTCTAAATGCAGAAGAGAGGGGTTAAGAAGTATATCATCAATGGTTGTGACGAAATTTTCCGCTAAATCCAAGTAGGTCAGATGTTGAAAACTCCTGTTCCATAGAGAAGAAAGGCCATTATCCCGCAGGTTTAAAACTTTGGTGTTAGGTGCATGTTCTACCAAACGGTCAATGTTGGTAATGTGGTTGCCTGAGAGGTCAATATAGACTAATTTGGGCTGCATTTGATTCACTTTTACCGGAATAATTTCATTATTGGCGAAACTCAGCCTCACCAATTGCACATAAGATTTGAACAGTTCAAAGTTGCTCACCCTGTTATCATCCATATTAAGACTGACAATATTTGGTGTGTTTTCTATGAATTTCATTTCATCAATCATATTGTTGTTCAAATCCATGAACCGGAGTTTGGATAAACGGCTGACCAGCTCAAATTCCTCCAAATTATTATCGGACAGATTTAATCCTTTAAGTGTGGAAAGTTTATTGACAAACCAGGCATTTTGCAGTCCGGTGTTGGTCAAATCCAGATATTCCAGTTGGAATAGTTTGATGATTGAATCAATCTCGGGAACATCTGTATTCGTTATAGATAGATCAAGTAGATTGGAGGTCAGGGAAAGGAAATTAGTATTAGGTATCGGGACATTATTCAAATCCAGATATACTAATTGATTCAGCTTATTCAATTCATCCAAGTTGCTTACAAGTGCATTATTAACATTCAGGACTTTGAGCTTTTTTACGTCAGCCAGTTTTTTTAAATCAAATTCCTCTCCCTTATTATCCCTCAAATTTAATTCGAGTAATCCCCGGCAATATTCAATACCCTGGAGGTCATAAACAGGCTGGTCAACAGATATTTGCTTAATTGCTATTAATTCATCAGCAGTAGGATTATGCAATTCAGATTCATTTTCATCAAAACCTATCGACTTGTTCATGGCAATACGGAGATTGTTATCAGGAACTGACACCTCCCGGCCCTGGTTATATATCTCTATTGGCCCTATCCAGCGGGATTCTCCGTTTACATACCAGGCCGAAACCTTGATCATGTGCCTGCCATGTACAAAATCATCAACTGGGAAGCTGGTATTCTCAGTTTCAGCAAATTGCACGCCATCCTGATAAATACGATATTTAAATGGTAGCGTTTCGGCATATTGGTGGGGAGCCCATATTAAGCTATCTTTCACTTCTCCCTTCTTGTATTGTAAATTTATTGGCGGCAAGACCAGGGAATGTGGCCTTAGCTTTACCAGGGCTTCAGAAATAAATGGAGATCCAGTGCCAATGAGGGGGTAATATCCATCGGCTGATCCACCCCAGCCCAGGTTAAAATGAAAAAATCCTTCCGAATCATATCCATCACATACAAAAGCGTGTCCGGAACCCGCTACATAAATGGGCATGAACTGACTGATATTATTATAAAAACCATCCACCCAGGTTTCTTGAATGGTAAGTGAACGGATCATTCTTACGCTCTCGAGATAGGTCATCTTCCCAAAAGCAACCCAGGCATTGTAGGTGGATGTGGAGGTGTTTTCAGGGTTGTAGAGCACTCGAGAAATAACACCCATATGATGCAAAAAACGAGAGGCTTCCAGATCAATGCATATAGGTTCATCGGCCATTTTATCCCAATCGTAATTTCCCATAATTACTGTTTCATCAGGATATTCGCTTGATTCAAATTTCTCTTCCAGCACAAACTTGTTGAATCGCTCATAATACTTCAAAATCTGCCCAATTGCTACTGGTACACAACCTACTGCCACATGATCACAATACCCATTATAATCTGTGGGACAAGCATGGTTGAAAAAACAGTCCTGATTCCATTTGGTTTGCAGCAGTGGCTCAATGCTCTGAGGATATGACTTCAATGGCTTATCCCTGGAAGATTCGCTCAGGGAAATATTTTGAACCGCTTCAAGGCAAAGACGCGCCGGTGCCGGGATTTCACCGTTCTTTGAAAAGGTATTCTCAAAGGAATATCCGGCAATAGAATAAGCATCTTCTTTTTTGACTAATACAAAAGCTTTAGGATCAGAGCTCTCAAAGATCCAAATATCTTTATATTGAGTGATGTGGTCAAATTCTATTATGGGGGTGGATTTAAAGCCGGTATTTTTGGCCCTGGCAAAATTCTCGGCAATTAATTGAGCCTTCAGGGGTGCCTGGGCAAAGGTTTCCAGATTTACCGAAAGGGTTGTGAAAAGTAATGATAGACTTAAACCTAAGTGCTTCAGTATGGTAACTAATTTCAATCTATTTTGATAACCCCGATTCATAAACTATACCTCCAACGTTCTGACCAAAGGAAGGTCTGTTCATCAAACACCATTATAATGAGGGATCAAGGGACTGTTTCAAAAATAATCAAAATACCTTACATTAATTCACTTTTCAGATATCACTAATCTTACTCTATCCGGATTTTAATAAACTTAACCCCCCATGGTTCAAAATGGATCTCGGCATTTTCGGAGCCAATAGGCTCGCCTACAACATTTGTTTCCTGTATTTTGAGACTCTTTCCCAATTTACTGTTAATTATTAACCCAACTTGGAAATTACGCTCCATAAGTTCTTAGTATTGAATAGACTGTAA
>CAYXJR010000107.1:0-12583 GCA_964465145.1 uncultured Porphyromonadaceae bacterium
TGTAATATTGCACTTTAGGACGGTCAAAGGGGAACCCATATCCTTCACCTTTGTTCTCGTGCGATTTCAAATTCAACAAATATCCGTAAAGTATCCCTTGCAGCAATTCTTTTGATGTGAGTTTGCCTTGTCCGATTACCTGGTAAAATAATTTTTCTGCTAATTGTTTTCCGCCTGCTGCTTTTTCCAATGCTTGTGTTTGATACCGGATTTCGGCATAAATCTGTTTGTTTGATAGTGTTTTTTGTACCTTTCGGTAAAGTTCTTGCAAGAGGTCTTTACCAATGTCGCGAAGTAAGTGAAAGTGGCAAATAACATGGTTTACTCCTGCAAAAACCATATCGAGTGCACTGATTATACCTCGTCCCATATCGTGTACACAGCAAAGAGGGGTGCCAAAGAGCTTTTTTACCTTCTCGAAGGATACTTGCAAACTGGTTGTGTTTTCACTCTGTATCTTTTGGCTATACAAAACAAAACCGCCTATGCCATCAAGACAGGTTAACAAATGTGGCGCATGTCCTTCGCACGTGGAATCAACATATAGGATATATCCGCCTTGTCTGTCAATAGTTGCATTGATTTTTTCAGCGCTCGAATAATGCAATCTTCCCAAATAGTTTAAAAAACCATAAGTCATTCGTCTTATTTGTGTGGCTGAAACCGATAAATGATGTTTATTCCTGAAAATATCCTGTATTTCAATTATTTGCCGCTTTTCAAAATAACGCGATTTTCCTGCTTCCACCATACAATCATACGAATAATTGCTGCCGCTTTTTACGATTTGGGGCAATTGCCCGGAACGATATTTCTCATTGCAATCAGGACACATTTTTATGGTTTCCCGTGCACATAACCCGCCATAAGCAACTGTATAAACTATTCTCGTTTTTACTTTTTCCACTATCAGTCCTGTGCCACACTCTTTACATGTGCTCATATCGCTACAAAAGTTCAGGCCCGATATGTTGCCTATTACTTTGTGCATGGTATAGTTATCATTGATTTTTTTGAGTAAACCACGCAAGCATTCAAAGGCTATGATTTGCTTCTCTTTTTTTTTAATTGATGGCGTTCTATTACTGCCTTGATCTCGTCTATCGATATTTCAACATTTCGCTTCGCGGCCCCTTCCTGTAATTTTTCAGCAACAATGCTGTCTTGCCGGATAATCTCTACTAATACAGCAATTGTTCTTTGATAATCCGCCAAAGGCTGCATCGCGGCGCACGTTTGCTGTTCCCTTTCCGAAAGTTGCAGCATAAAAAGGTCTTCCTGTATTGAAAAGTAAACATTAGTACTTCCGGGTTTTTGTCGGCATACCCGTTCTTTTAGCCACAACACACGCAGGGCATCATCTGTTTTCACCTCTATAATAATGGAGAGTTCCTTGCTGGTATATCCACCAATACTTTTGTCTATCAGTGCAATAATGGTTTCAAACAGATTCCCGTATTTTGAAAATAATATTTGCCCGTGATTCCAAATCCCGTGATGATTGAAATGACAAAGATTTGTCGCAGTATAGAACCTGGCGTTTTGGTTATATGACGCTATAAGGTTGCAGGATTTGATTTTTCGCTGCAAAGTCCTGGATTGGCAACCGGATTTAATCTTCAAATCATCAAAGGTTTGAACTGGGAAATCCCCTGTAAAATAGTCAATCAGGGTGTTAACTGTTTCATTAATTTTCATCGCTGTCATTGTATAGAATTAACAACCAAATATAAACATATATTTCTATACTACGTCATAATTTCATGGGTTTTAAAGAACTTTTTATTGAAAATGTATCATTTTTAGGTACTTTTGCAAAGACTAAATTTGATAATGTTCTGTATTATAGTAGGATGACCGCTTTTGGCGGTAATAGCAAATTAATGTATAAATCTGGCTTAGAAATTACACCTGTTTCCAGTGGCAAAATATGACGGTATATCCAATCTAATTTTTATTTTTGGTGCCTGTTAATATCCTTAATTCAATGAATAATAATACTAAGTTAGCAAATGTAGTTGCTTTAGATTTTCTTATTATATCTAAAGCATGCCATTCTGCAATTAATCGATCAGTTTATAGATTGTTTAAAGAGGATGGCTTCTCAATCGCTATTATTATACCTTCAACTTCGATTATTGGAGATAGCGTTAGACACCCAGACCCAGAAAAAACTGAGGATCCACCGTTGTTTTTCTTAAAAACGAAAGGACATAATCCCAGAACTATGATGTTTAATGGATTGGTTGGAGTGCTTAAAAGATGGCAACCTGAAAATATTATTTACGATGGTGATCCTATTTCAATAACAGCACTGATTCTCGGGACATGGGCTAAAATTAATGGCCACAGGTTTTATTGTATTACTTGTGAAAATATGTCAATTAAAATTAAATCTCAAATTGCCCGATTCGGAATTAGTGCTTTTCCTGTTGCAGTTATAAAAAGAGTTTTACTTTTTTTTGCAAAAATGGTCGTTGAAGGAATTTTTGTAATAAATAATGAGGGTCTTTTTATATTCCAGAGCGAGGGTTTTAAAAACACAAAAAAAATACCTTTGGGTATTGATACAACTATTTTTAAACAAAATAGTTACATTAGAGAAATAAAAAGAAAAGAATTATCATTAGATTGCTTTACCATTGGATTCTTTGGAAGAGTTGTTCCCGAAAAAGGATTACATCATTTATTATTAGCTTTATCTAAATTAAAAACTTTGGAATGGGTATTGGTAGTGGATGAATTTTTAGATTATACGAATAGTTACCGCCAACAAATAATAACATTAATTGATAAATTGGAACTAAAAAATAGAATTAAATATATTAACCCAAACCATTATGAAATAGCTGATTACATGAATGCTGTTGATGTAGTTTGTTTGCCATCAATTTCAACAAACAAATGGACTGAACAATATGGTAGAGTGGCTTCGGAGGCTATGGCTTGTGGAAAAACTGTAATTGCTTCTGATAGCGGTGCTCTACCAATGCTTTTGAACGGGTATGGGGTACTTTTTTCTGAAGGAGATATTAAATCGTTAATATCAATTTTACAAAATTTTATAATCAGTAAAAAATCATTTACGATAAAATACTCATCTGAAGAAATTTCAAAATATTCACGCGATTCTCTTAGTATTGAGAAACAAAAAGAACTAATGATTTCGTTTATAAATAAAGGTTTAGGCCATGATTAATTTTTTTCATTCAATACACATTAAATTATGAAAGTAGTTTTATTAGCAGGTGGCTTTGGTACTCGTTTGGCCGAATACACCGATGTAATTCCCAAGCCAATGGTGCCAATTGGTGGGAGACCAATTATATGGCACATCATGAATACTTATGCACATTTTGGCCATAAAGATTTTTATGTAGCCCTAGGTTATAAGTCTGACATCATTAAGGATTATTTTCTAAAATACCATTCTCTAAATAGTGATCTCAAGATTGATCTAAACACGGGTGCCGTATCTTCTTTACAAGTTGATACCGTAGATTGGAAAGTTACTCTTGTTGATACAGGGCTTAATACGATGACGGGTGGTCGGCTAAAGCGCCTACAAAAAATGATTGGTAAAGAAACATTTATGTTAACATATGGAGATGGGGTTGCTAATATTGACTTAAATGCTTTACTTGAATTTCACCAAAGTCATGGTAAAATGGTGACTATTTCGGCAGCTCGTCCAGCTGCACGGTTTGGAGAATTGAGTTTGGATGTGGATAGGGTAACGTCATTTAAAGAAAAACCTCAATTAGACCAAGGTTGGATAAACGGTGGTTTTTTTGTAATAGAACCGGCATTTTTTGAAATGATTGGAGGTGATGAAACCGTTCTTGAACGCAGACCTTTGGAGATAGCATCAAAGGAAGGGCAGTTGATGGCATACCGCCATCAAGGATTTTGGCACTGCATGGACAGTAAACGAGATCATGAGTTACTTGAGTCACTTTGGAATGATGGGAAGGCACCTTGGATTATTTAGAAAATGAAAATTTACAAGAAAAATAAATTAAAAATTTTGATTACAGGGGGATCTGGCCTAATCGGGGGTCGTATCGCAAACTATTTGTTAAAACAAGGTCACCAAATTGTTATAGGTTCTAGGAACGATATTCAAACTCGGGTTTACTTGAATATGGAAGCAGAGATTGTTCAAACCAATTGGAATGACAAAAGGGAGTTACAGAAAATCTGCTCGGGTGTTGATGTTATTATTCACACAGCTGGAATGAATTCTCAGGATTGTGTGATTGATCCTATTGGAGCTCTTAAATTTAATGGTTTAGGGACCGCTAAACTACTTCATGCTGCAATTGACCAAAATGTTAGTAAGTTTTTATATTTCTCAACCGCCCATGTTTATACCAAGAACCTTGTCGGAATTATAAATGAAGCAACCTGCCCAATTAACCTTCATCCATACGCAACTAGTCATCTTGCAGGTGAAAATGTTGTTCTTGCTGCTAATGAAAGTCATCTTATTAATGGGATTGTATTGCGATTGTCCAATGGATTTGGTGTCCCAATACATCCAATGGTTAATTGCTGGAAACTGTTCGTTAACAATTTATGCCGACAGGCTGTTGAAACCAAGAGATTAGTGATTCGTGCCAGTGGGTTAACAATGCGTAATTTCATTCCTTTAAAAGAAATATGCCATGCAGTAGATTTTATTATCCAGAGTTCAACACAACAAAAGAGTACACAAAACAACGCCATCATTAATCTTGGTAGTAATAAGTCTGTCACATTACTGGAAATGGCAATTCTTGTTCAGTCGCGATGTAGGCTGGTTCTTGGGTTTGAACCTGAACTGATACATGGGAAGCAAAACTTTGAAAAACAGACTATGGAACTTGACTATTGTATTGACAAGCTACGTAAAATGGGCTTCGAATCATCCATGGAAATGAATCAAGAGATTGATAGTTTACTTATTTATTGTTATACTAATTTTTCAAAGGTATAATGTCTAAACTCAATATAACATTATTCCGGGATTTTAAAGAAGATTATCGTACTAGTATGGAAATATACGCTGATAATCTTGGAGAAGGGTTAAGGCTCTTAGATAACAGTAGATTCGTCATCAATGAATATCAACCTAAAATATCTAGTTGGATGCAGATTATACCAAAGAGACTGGATCTTCGGATAAGAGCAGCTAGATACTTTGTTTATCCATTACAAGCAAAAGAAAGGCAAGGGACGATTAATCATATTATTGATCACAGTTATGCTCATTTAATTAAGGTATTGGATCCAAAGCAAACCATCATAACCGTACACGATATGATTCCACAATTAGCCTGGAAAGGTATCATACCCGGGTTAACTTATCCACATAACCCAATTCTAAACAAATTATCACTTAGTTTTCTAAAAGAAGCTCGAGCTGTGATTGCAGTTAGCAACAGTACAAAGAGTGATTTAATCAACTATTGTGGTTTGCAGGAAGAGCAGATTACGGTTATTCATAATGGCCTAAATACTATCTTCCGTCCATTATCGGAAGAGTCCAGAATAAGCGTTAGACAAAACTTTCGATTTCCTGATTGTGACACGAATATAATTCTAATTACCGGAAACCAAAGCTATAAAAATCACTTTACTTCTCTTCGAGTCGTAGAGCGTTTGCAAAGTATGTGCCAAAAACCTATCCAACTTGTGAGTCTTGGTGCTAATAACGAAGAGTTGGACTATTATTTAGCCAAGGTGAATCTAATCAATCCTTTAATTCGTTTGTTTGGAATTAATAATCAGCAGATGGTTGATTTGTATAACAGTATTGATTGCCTACTTTTCCCTTCTTGGTATGAGGGTTTTGGGTGGCCGCCTCTTGAGGCAATGGCCTGTGGTACGCCTGTCGTAACCTCAAATGTTGCTTCCCTGCCAGAGATAGTAGGCGATGCAGCACTTATGGCTGCACCAGATGATGTTGAAAACCTAGCAAAAGCAGTTCAGGTCATGCTTGATGATAGAAATCGTCGTCGGGAGTTTATTGATCGTGGTCTAAAAAACTCAACTCGTTTTACATGGGAGCACTGTGCTTCTGAAGTCATGGACGTATATGATAAAATGCAAATAAACAGCTTTTAAGTTAAATCAGACACTCTACTTAGATATCAAGAATGATTGAATCTTTCACCATTATCAGTGGTATTATTGCACTAATTTCAATTTTGAATAATTGGGACATAAAAAGAAAAAAAAGCTTCTTTTGGGCATTTATTTTCATTCTTATTATTTTTGATGGCTTACGGTGGCAAATGGGTACAGATTGGTTTAGCTATTATAATTATTTTCAAATTGCCAATAATTATTTTTCCCCCAGATTTGAACCAGGCTTCATGTTATATACACGTTTGATCCGTAGCTTTACAGAAAATTATTCTGTTTACCTTTTAATTACCACTTCGGCAATCTATATTGGAATATTTTATACAGTCTTTAAGATAACGAAATTTAGCCTCCTTTCATTATTTTTCCTGACTGGCACAATTCCATGGTACTCAGGGTCTTTAAGACAATTAATGGCATCTATATTCTTCACTATTGCATTAAAAGCAGTTATTGAACGAAAATTAAAATATTATATAATTTTAATGCTTCTTGGGATAACCTTCCACGTTACAAATTTAGCTTTTCTGCCGATGTATTGGTTGTATGGCATGACAACAAGTATGTTCTTGACTATTTTCGTCTCACTTTTTGCAATTTTGAGTTTAATGGAATTAAAATACAGCTATTTCGATATCTTGATACATATTTTTGATCCTGGGAAATCCATTGAGAACAGAATTGGTGGAACTCTTGCTGAGTCGCACCCCGCATTTGGGCTTTTACGTAAGGTACTTACATTAATTGGATATATTTATTTTTGGAATCGTTCAAAATTGTTTAGTAATAAAGATAAGCCAGACCAAGCCAAAGTTAAGTTTTTCTTGTACATGACTTCTTTTTCCGTGGCCTTTTATATAATAGGAACTTATTATATTTCCCTTTTTTCATCCAGGTTGGATATATACACAGGAATTATTTGTGCGTCAGTATTAACAGGTTTACTTGAAACATCGTTTAAATCAAAACAAACCAGAGTTCTTTTATTTGTTTTTGTACTTATTCTGGTGATTATCTTTTACTCCAGACTTCAAATGATGGATTTGTTCCATCCTTATTCTTCAATTTTTTACAACATTAATTATCATAGGGCCTTATATTAATGGGGTTTTTAATACTATGGGTTAAGCCCAAATTGAAGAACAACTTTTTGATTTCGTCAACCTATTGGAATTTGTTTGTAATTGCAATTAGCAAAATGAATATCTTAGACCCGGTTGCTGTATCGGCTTCCCATAATTCGGCCGAGGATAAGAAACTCTTTCAACGAAAAAAATGAAAGAACAAATATTTAGAAACGCATTTATTTTTTGTCAGGACTAAATTCTGGATTAAATACCAATGCATAAGAATATTTTGTCAATTAAATTGAATATGAAAATATTTTTAGATAATATTATCTTTTCCCTTCAACAAGCTGGTGGTGTCTCTGTCGTTTGGTATGAATTAATAAAAAGGATATTAAAAGATTCCGACATAAATGCACATTTTATAGATGAACCAAATCAAAATATATTCAGAAACCAACTGGAGATTCCGAAAGAACTAATCTTGAGTAATCCTCTGTCCAAATATCCAATGTCCTTTCAACGATATTTAAATCCTAATAAGATAAAAGGGAAAGGGATTTTTCATTCGAGTTACTATCGTTTTGCAAAAAATCCGAATATTATAAATATTACAACAATACATGATTTCACATATGAGTATTATCGAAAAGGATTAGCCAAACTTATTCATCAGTTTCAAAAAGGAACCGCAATTAAAAATTCAAAAAGAATTATTTGTGTTTCTCAAAATACAAAAGAAGATTTATTAAATTTTTATCCAAAGTTCAATGAAGATAATATTAAGGTTATACATAATGGAGTGGATAATATTTATCAACCACTTATAAATAAAGATGAAATTCTACTCTATCAATTAATCCCATTTTCTTGTGGTGAATATGTACTCTATGTCGGCGACAGAAAAAGTTTATATAAGAATTTTAAACTGGCAGTTATTGCTTGTAAGATAAGCAATCAACCTTTAGTAATGGTTGGTGGAGGAATCCTCACCGGCAAAGAAAATCAACTATTAAATGAAAAGCTGGGAATAAATAAGTTTAAACATCTCAATGGTATTAGCAATAAGCAGTTAAATTTGATTTACAATAATGCATTTTGTTTATTGTATCCTTCACTTTATGAAGGTTTCGGAATTCCAATACTCGAAGCACAACAAGCCGGATGCCCTGTAATAAGTACAAATTACTCATCAATCCCTGAAGTGGCAGGGAATGGAGCTATTCTTGTTGAAAAGGTAAACGAAAACGAAATTGCAGAAATACTAAACCTTTTGAAAAAGGATTCTGCAATTATCACAAACCTTAAGAATGAAGGTTTTAAAAATTCGCAACGTTTTTCGTGGGATAAATGTTACCAACAAACCAAAGAACTCTATAAAGAAGTTTATGAAGAATATTTTTAAAGATTTATGAAAATTTCAATTATCACTGCTACCTTCAATAGTGCTGCTACCATTGCGAGCTGCATTGCTTCAGTAAACGAGCAAACCTATTCAGATATTGAACATATAATTATCGACGGTGCATCGAAAGATAATACGCTGGAAATAATTAAATCCATACCCAACCGGGTTGTAAAAATTATCTCAGAACCAGATAAAGGTATATATGATGCAATGAATAAAGGTATTAAATTAGCCACTGGTGATATAGGGGGGATATTAAATTCAGACGATCATTTTTTCAACAGACAAAGTTTAGAAAAAATTGCCCTTGGCTTTAAAAACCCAAATATAGATGCTGTTTATGGGAATTTGATATTTACTGATGAATCAGGTAAACTTGTCCGCACCTGTATTTCTAAACCGTTTAAAAGTGGATTGTTTTCGCAAAGCTGGTCGCCTCCTCATCCTACTTTTTACTGTAAACGAGGACTATATGAAAAATATGGATTGTACCATACAGATTACCAAATTGCTGCCGATGTAGAACTTATGCTTCGGTTTTTAGAGGTTCATAAAATTAAGTCCCATTTTATCAATGATGTTTTAATAAATATGCGCAAGGGGGGGGTCAGCAATCAAGGTATTCAAAGTACGGTGATAATTACAAAAGAACTTAGGAAAGCGTTTAAAGAGAATGGGTTGGCTTTTAATCTTCCAAAATATCTTTTCTACAAAGGCCTAAAAACGAAAGAGTATTTGTATAAATTATGAAAATCTTAATAACCGGTGCCTTTGGCTTTGTTGGCACCAACCTTTCCTTAGCCCTTAAAACAACATTTAATTGTCAATTAATTGCCCTTGATGTTAAAGAACCGGATAAACACAAATACGATGTGTTTTATTCATGGAATGATTTAGATAAAATAGATTGGAGCCAAATAGATTCAATTATTCATTTAGCAGGCAAAGCCCACGACACTAAAAATCAGACTAAAGCAGAAGCATACTTTGAAATAAATACTGGCTTAACTCAAAAAATCTTTGATTGGTTTTTGAAATCAAAAGCAAAGAAGTTTATTTTTTTTAGCTCAGTTAAGGCAGTAGCAGATTCTGTTGAAGGCGAGGTTTTGACTGAGGATGTTCTGCCAGCCCCTAAAGGCCCATACGGAGAAAGCAAATTGGCGGCAGAGAAATATATCTTGCAAAACAAAACTGAGGGTAAACAAGTCTATATTCTGCGTCCCTGCATGATTCATGGACCCGGCAATCAGGGAAATCTGAACCTGCTATACAGAATGGTGAATAAGGGTATTCCGTGGCCACTGGGGGCATTTGACAACCAACGTTCCTTTTGTTCAATTGATAACCTGAATTTTGTAATTAACAGATTAATTAAAAAGGACATTGAATCTGGGATTTATCAGGTGGCAGATGATCAATCTTTGTCAACCAATAATTTAGTTAAGCTAATAGCTGAATCACTTGAAAAAACGGCAATCATTTGGCAGATCAATCAAACACTCATTCGTGCATTGGCCAAAATAGGCGATTTTCTTCATTTGCCACTCAACAGCGAGCGACTTAAAAAACTTACTGAATCCTATGTCGTATCAAATCAAAAGCTTAAAAATGCATTAGGTATTCAATGCATGCCCTATACTGCTACAGAAGGAATGAATAAAACACTTGATAGCTTCAGAGTTAAATAGAGTAGAACATCAACATCCAAATTTATGATGGACATGAGGGGGAAAGACAGAGTGGAGACAATTTAACAGGTGGAAATATTTTCACTAATACCAAACGCAATACCAACATTATGTACAAATGCTGTTTCAAGCGAATCATAGATTTTATTCTTGCATTTATTGCCTTAACCATTCTATCACCGATTTTAATCCCGGTAGTTATTGGTTTGCTATTGACAGGAGAACACTATGTGTGGTATTTTCAGGAAAGAATTGGTTACAAAAACAAACCTTTCAACATTTGGAAATTTGCAACAATGCTTAAGGCCAGTCCAAGTTTGGCAGGAGGCCTTCATACAACCCGCAAAGATCCACGCTTGATGCCTATGGGACCTTTTCTGCGAAAAACAAAAATTAATGAAATCCCTCAACTCATTAATATTTTAAAAGGGGATATGAGTATCGTTGGGCCACGTCCATTGGTAGATAAAACATTCGATCCCTACCCTGACCATGTTAAGGAAAATATTTACAATGTTAAACCAGGATTAACCGGTATAGGCTCGATCGTGTTTCGAGATGAGGAAAAATTGCTTTCGGAAACAACACTAGATCCAAAAGAGTATTATGCGAAATATATTTCCCCTTTTAAAGGAGAGCTGGAACTCTGGTACCAAGCCCATCTTTCATTCTACACAGACGTCATGCTAATTTTTCTTACTGCTTGGGCGATAATCGTCCCAAGTAATCAACTCGTATATAGGGTCTTTAAAGACCTTCCAGAGAAACCTGATCAACTAAAATGAGGTTTAGGGTTTATTGTTTAGAGTTTAGAAAAATGGACTACTTGTAACCTGTAACCTGTAACATGCAACAAAAACATAATAATATAACTTCCTTCATCCGCTCCCTCTACCCAGGCAAAGCCGAAGTGCACCTGCATGAGCCTGTGTTTTTCGGCAACGAGAAAAAATACCTGGAAGAGTGTATCGATAGTACATTCGTATCATCTGTGGGGCCCTTCATAAAGAAGTTCGAGGATAAATTTGCAGAATATACCGGGGCCGGCCATGCCGTGGCGGTTGTTAACGGAGCGGCAGCACTCCACATGGCACTGAAAGTATTGGGGGTAAATGCCGGAGATGAGGTGATCACACAGCCTTTAAGTTTTGTTGCAACGGCAAACGCAATAGCCTATACAGGGGCACAGCCGGTATTCCTGGATGTAGATAAAGATACATTGGGCCTCTCACCTGAAGCATTGAGGAAATGGCTGGAACAAAATGTCGAACTTAAAAGATGTCGAATGTCAGGTGTCAGTTTTCCGACAACCTACAACCTACAACCTACAACTGAAATCAGGAAGAAAAGCCTATGTGCTTACAACAAAAAAACTGGGAGGAGGATCTCCGCCTGCGTTCCGATGCATACCTTCGGAATCCCATGCCGAATCGACGAGATAGTTGAAATCTGCCATCAATATAATATCCCCGTAATCGAAGATGCCGCCGAAAGCATCGGCAGCTTCTATAAAAACCAACACACCGGCACCTTCGGGGATTTGGGAATATTGTCGTTTAATGGAAATAAGACTATTACTACCGGAGGTGGAGGGATGATTTTAGTAAGTGACCAGCCCTCAGCCAGAGGTTGGACTTCAGCACACGATCCGGCCCACAGCCAACCCCTGGCAATCCTTGCCCGCCATTTATCTACGCAAGCTAAAGTCGGTCATCCATGGGAATTCCGGCATGATGCCATTGGCTATAATTACAGGATGCCAAATATAAACGCTGCATTAGGTTTGGCCCAGTTAGAAGGTCTGCCGGTTATATTGAAATCAAAACAAAAACTCTGGGAGGAATACTCAGCATTTTTCGACGGACTTAATATCCCCTCGATAAAAGAAATCCCGGGATCCGAATCCAACCACTGGCTCAACGGATTTTTCTGCGAATCAAAAGAAGAACGCGACGCCTTCCTGCAATTTTCTCATGATCAGAAAATATTCTGCCGCCCCGCCTGGAACCTGCTGCCGTCATTGCCAATGTACCAGCACTGCCAGACAGATGGGAATGAGGTTGCTAAGTGGGTGGAGGATAGGTTGGTTAATGTGCCGAGCTCGGCGAGGATTTAAGACGCACAGCCAAGGGTTGGGCTTCCACCCCAAAGGCAAACACACAGCCAACCCTTGGCAATCCATTACGGGCAAAAACCCGCAACCCGCAACTAACAAATTACAACTATGCCCCCAACCGCCCTCATAACCGGCACCACAGGACAAGATGGTGCCTACCTTTCAGAATACCTGC
>CAYXJR010000108.1:0-12404 GCA_964465145.1 uncultured Porphyromonadaceae bacterium
GTAGTGCCAAAGAATTTTTGGCCATGCTTAGTGTGTTGAATATCAATTTATTGAATTTTGCAACTGTTTAAGATCAGTAAGACTTTCAATGAGGAAAACGCAAATGAATCTGCCTAACAGTGGATGTGCATCCGAAACAATATGGACAACTTGGGATTCCATTAAGTGGGACAAAGTAGCTCGTGCGGTTAAGTCACTGCAAGCGCGTATCGTAAAGGCCGTCAAAGCAAAACATTTTCACAAAGCTAAAGCTCTTCTGCTTCTGCTCACCCGTTCATTTTACGGGAAGCTGTTGGCTGTTCTTAGAGGGGAAAGGGAGAGCAATCTCCCTGACCTACTCGACCCCGATACGCTACGCTATCGGGAGACTTACACCCTCTGGAATATTTAAAGAACAACACAAATGTATTTCTCTGATAATTTGTATTTTACAAATTTATTCAGAGCTTCTTGTAGTGTGCGCTCATGCTCATGCTGGGCACACACAATGTATATAAAAAATAGGCGTGATAATAGTAAAATCAAAGGTTGTAGCCCGCATCAAGCTACAAATTAAATGATTGACAACTTGAAAAAATAAAATATAACTTTACAAATAGACTAACAATTAAAATTGAAAATATGAAATGGATGAAAAAAAAATTAACAAGTAGCTCGGGTGCTCCTGTCGTTGATAATCAGAATGCAATGACAGCAGGTAAAAGAGGCCCAATGTTGTTACAAGACGTATGGTTCCTTGAAAAACTGGCTCATTTTGACAGAGAAGTAATACCTGAAAGGCGAATGCATGCCAAAGGTTCAGGTGCTTTTGGAACCTTTACGGTTACACATGATATTACAAAATATACAAGAGCAAAAATCTTTTCTGAAATAGGCAAAAAAACAGAAATGTTTGTGCGATTCTCAACTGTTGCAGGAGAAAGAGGTGCAGCTGATGCAGAAAGAGATATTCGTGGATTTGCAATGAAATTCTATACAGAGGAAGGAAACTGGGATTTGGTTGGAAATAATACGCCAGTATTTTTCTTAAAAGACCCTTTAAAATTTCCAGACCTTAATCATGCAGTAAAACGTGACCCGCGAACAAACTTACGTAGCGCATTAAACAATTGGGATTTTTGGACTAGTCTTCCCGAAGCACTGCATCAGGTTACTATTACTATGAGTGAAAGAGGAATCCCATTTTCGTATCGCCATATGAATGGCTATGGTAGTCATACATTTGGTCTAATTAACAGCAATAATGAAAGAACTTGGGTAAAATTTCATTTCAAAACACAACAAGGGATTAAAAATCTTACTGACCAAGAAGCGGAAGTCATAATAGGAAAATGCAGGGAAAGTCATCAAAGGGATTTACTGGAGAGCATCGACAAAGGTGATTTTCCAAAATGGGATATGAAAATTCAAGTAATGACTGATGCACAAGCTAAAAAATGTGCATTTAATCCTTTTGACCTGACAAAAGTATGGTCGCATAAAGACTATCCGCTTATTGATGTTGGGTATTTTGAATTAAATAAAAACCCTGAAAATTATTTTGCCGATGTAGAACAAGCAGCATTTAATCCGGCAAACATAGTTCCGGGAATTGGATTCTCTCCCGACAAAATGCTTCAAGGTAGATTATTTTCGTATGGCGATGCCCAACGTTATCGACTTGGTGTAAATCATCATCAAGTTCCGGTAAACGCATCCAGATGTCCATTTTTAAATATGTTCCATAGAGATGGACAAATGAGAACTGATGGAAATTACGGCTCAAATTTAGGATACGAACCAAACAGCTATGGAGAATGGCAAGAACAACCTGAATTTAAAGAACCGCCAATTGAAATTGATGGAGCTGCTGACCATTGGAATCATAGAGAAGACGATGATTATTTCACTCAGCCAGGTGATTTATTTAGAATGATGAATAAAAATCAACAACAAGTTCTATTTGGAAATACCTCAAGAGCAATGGGCGATGCACCAAAAGAAATAAAAGTTCGTCATATTAATAATTGTTTACAAGCTGATGAAGCATATGGTAAAGGAGTTGCAATGGCTTTGGGTATAAATGATTATTAGTAAAAATTTAATGAAAACATTATAAACATGGGAATACAAGGAATTAAAATTTCATCTGTTGATGTAGACGAACTTATAAAAATGCTAAATGCAGCACTTTCTGAAGAAAGGCTTGCGTATTATCAATATTGGATTGGTGCAAGGTTAATGGAAGGTCCAATGAGAAGCGAAGTAGAACCTGAGCTATTACTACATGCTGACCAGGAATTGGGTCACGCTGTTTTAGTTGTTAACAGGATTATTCAACTAGGGGGCACACCGGTAATAAATCCTGCTGAGTGGACAAAATTAGCCCGTTGTGCTTATGACGAACCATCTGACCCTTGTATTGAAGTAATCTTAGAACAAAACTTAAAAGGGGAAAGATGTGCAATTCAAAGGTATCAGGAGATTGCCGATTTTACAAATGGCAAAGACCATTCAACGCATCAAATGGCTGTTCATATCTTAAATGAAGAACTTGAACACGAAAATGACATCGAAGATTGGATAAACGACATTATTCGAATGAAAGAAGAATGGAAAAAAATTAGAATGTAAAAATGAAAAAATACTTTGACTTAGGAAGTAGACTAATAATAGTTTTAACGTTTATTCTATTTATAGCTGCCTTATTTGTAACAGGGTTTACACATAATCTATTATTAGAAGCTGGTGTGTTTTTGGTTTCAATAAAATTAATAATGATGAGCTATAAAAATTCATTGTCAAATCAGGAACTATTAAAAAATTGGATGGAATAAAGAGTTTGTTAAAAGAGACATAAAGGCTTGCACACACAGACAAGAACATTGGCAGGTTGCACAAGCGAAACCTGCTAAAGATCTTGTCTGTTTTACCACCCCGTTTGCGCCACTAAAAAACTAAATCTTTTAAGACAGAGAAAACGGAATGACTGAATTGAAAAATTATCTCAAACCATTAACAGAAAAGAACGCCCAGTTGGTAACACTTAAGTATCGTTTTCCGGCGGAGCCGAATATGTACTTTTTGGGGTACTGTGCCGTGTTTCGGCTTTGATAACAAAGCTCTTTCCTAGATAGTATTTCGGATCCAGTTTAATGGTGATCTTCTCGAAAAGAGGACTGCTCAATTCCATTACAGGATCCTCATCAGCAGCCCCGTTCATCTCAAAGAAACCCATAGCAGAGTTGACAAACCATGCACCCATCTGTCCCTCGTCTTCATCACCTTCCCAGCCGTGATAAGGAGTGGAGCCGTAATAAGAGTCCATAATAGCATGAGTATATTTCTGGGTTAACCAGGGCTTGCCGGAGAAGTTAAATAACCAGGCGGCGCATGTTAGTCTCATTGCCATGGTTGACATACAACTCAGCCCTCTGACCTTCGGTGCGATCAAAAGCATAATCCAAAGCATTGCTTGTCCTACCCATAGTGTAAGGAATGTATCCGTAATCCCGATACATATTCAGCTGACTGTTCCCTGGATATCCATCATAAGGTGTACCATCACGGTTTACCATAACATTCTTACGAATTGCCTCATAAATTTCTGTATATTTGGGTTATGAATAAGGAGCAGTTTGATAAACAAAAAATCATTGACCATTGGATTGTTAGTTCAGAAGATGATTTCATTACAATGATGGCGATGCTTGATTCTAAAAGGTATAGTTGGTCTTTGTTTATTGGCCACTTGGTGATTGAAAAGTTATTAAAAGCATATTTTGTTAAAATCAACGAGGATTATCCTCCCTTTGTGCATAATTTACTGAGACTAGCTATAGATTCACAAATTGAGATTACTGGCGATCTTAAATATAAATTAACCACTATTTCTGCATTTAACTTAAATGTAAGATATGAAGATTATAAAAGAAGCTTTCAAATGAGATGTACTCCTGAATTTACTTTGGAGTGGATTGATAAAATTAAAGAATTTAGATTGTGGATACTAGAACAAATAAAAAAATAAGCGACTTCATCACTTCTGTTGCAGAACAAAATACAGGCTTGATAAAAGCATATCTATTTGGCTCTTATGCAAAGAAAGTTGATAGAGAAGGTAGTGATATTGATTTAGCTTTGATAATCGACAATTTAGAAGATGATGATCGATTTGATTTACAGGTTCAATTAATGCTAATGGCATCGGATTTTGATATTAGAATTGAGCCCCATCCTATATCAAATAAGAATTTTAATTTCAATAATCCGTTTGTTGCGGAGATTTTAAAGACTGGAATTGAAATTGAACCACTATCTCCCAAAGCCTGGTATATCCGATAAGGATTAGAGGTCCACTTCCCCATACTCAATTACCGTTGGATGAATCACAGGTTCAACCGTTTTTATTAGCATGTTATCCTTGATTATAACATGTTTTGGAACACCCGGATCATCATCAGGGATATCCTGTAGCCAGGGGAAGCGATCTTTCCAAGGAGATTCCTTAATAGGCATAGCCCACAATCTTTGCCATAGCTCATTTTTAGGATCATCAATATATTGCTTGTACCAGCCGAGTCCTCGTGCATCATACATTATGGATGCTTTCGGACAATCGTAAATATGGTTTCCTTCGACACGATTATATCTGCCCCCTCCTATTAATATTCCTGAAGGACAGTTCTGTATAGTGTTGTTTAACACATCGATCCCAGAAACCAGATCATCCAGGTAAATAGCCCAGTTGTGAAGTTGACTGGCTTGTCCAAGTTCACTAATTAAATTATTCTGGATAACAGTACCTCCCATGGTCCAGTCGCGGCCACAATAAATAGCACCAGCATCAGAGGTGTTCAAACATACAAGTTTGATGACATTGTTCTCAATCAGATGATCATTACCGGTGAATAAAATAGCATTGTGAGGGGCTTTGAAAATACGATTCTGGTTCACCAGCTGCCCTACTCCTCCAAGCTTAACACCAGGAGAATAAGTCTGGATGTGCCTGGCAAAATCATGAATCATGTTCTTGGTAGCATAATGATGAGCAGGAGTCAGACTAGGGCGATCACCTCCATCAAGACTAATCCCTGTAGCACCAATGAAACTAATTTTCGACCCAATAACTCCGCAATAGCTTCCACCTGATATTTCTACTGCCGATTGAGCCAGACGGTTGAAATCACATCTCTGTATCCTCACAGAATCGGAATCAGTTACTTTAAGAGCTAATCCATTGTGGACACTAAATTTCAGTTCATCAATTAAGATATTGCTGCAATTTTGAATATCCATCATAATGAAGTCTTTATATCCAATATGTACAACGGATTCTGCAGTCTGGTTTTCAGGTATTATCATTCTGATGGTACCGGATTCCCTGTTGTAATAATATTCTCCCGGTTGATCAAGGAATTCTGGGGCATTAATAGCATAAAACAGCCCACCGGAAGGACCGCCTATTCCATAGCGATGAGGTGCTGCCATTTTCACTTCACCGGTTTCCTGGTTGATTGATTCCACCCGCATGAATTCATCATACCATTTGTAGCACCAGTAACCACCTAAAAAGTGACCAGTGACAGGTGACGAGTGACCATTAACTTCTCCAGGAAATTGAGCAATTAATTCTTTACTTATAAAACTGCCACCTTCGCCGGTGGAGTCTCCTTCGCGTAGAATGGTGCCTCGATTAATTACTGAGTCGATTTTGATGAATCCTTCGTTGGGCCAGCGGGCAAGCTTCATAGGAATACCTGAAATATAAACCTCGGGCCATCCTGCATAGCCGCGAAAAGCATCCGGCCAGGGATCGGTCTTTAGCTTCGATAAGCTGATTTCATACAATCCACTCAGCGAATCTATGCAGGTAAAATCGTTGAGCAACAATTCCATCCCTGATGTTAGCACAACTTTGCCTGACGCCTCAGGCTTAATAGTTAGATTATCAATCCCATCCAGATGAATAGTCTTTTTTATCTCATACCTTCCCGCTGGGATAACCAGTTCTCTATGCCCAGCCTTGACTGCCTTGTTTATCTCCTTTTGAAGATCATAACCGGTATTACAAGCTGATCCCAACACAATGATGCCCAGGATAAGAGATATAGTTTTAAGTGTTTTCATGTTTCGTTAAAATTACTTAAGTAGCTCCGCAAGCTCGCCACCGGATCCCGGATCAAGTCCGGGGCAGGCTCTGCGAAAGCAGGAACCTGGTGACATTTATCCAAAAATTTCAAAAGCATACCAACCCACAAATATACCAATATACCGATCGACCAATCGACCAATCAACCAATCAACCATTTTTCTCTACCTTTATTCCCCATAAACCTTTTGTCTATGCGACCCTATCTTCTTTGGTTAACCATTAGTGCCACAATCGGAGGTTTGCTTTTTGGTTACGATACAGCTGTCATTTCCGGTACTGTGGAATCACTCCGAACCTTCTTTATCGATCCGATGAACCTGTCAGAAACTGCTGCTAATTCGAGCCTGGGACTGCTTGTTTCTTCCGCTCTTATAGGTTGCATTTTTGGAGGGCTAATGGGCGGATGGGTGAGCAATACTATCGGTAGAAGAAAAGGCCTGCTGTTTGCCGCGGTTCTTTTTCTTATTTCGGCTTTAGGATCAGCTATGCCTGAGATATTTTTCCGACCTATCGGAGAAGGAGATCACACATTTGTCTGGAACTTTGTGGCATACAGATTAATAGGCGGTATTGGAGTAGGTCTGGCTTCTATGCTATCACCCATGTATATAGCCGAAATTGCTCCGGCTCGTATTAGAGGAAAACTAGTTTCCTTTAATCAGTTTGCCATCATATCAGGTATGCTGGTGGTATACTTTGTAAACTATGCCATAGCCAGGCAGGGAGAAGATTTATGGCTCCATGATATTGGCTGGAGGTGGATGTTCGCCTCTGAGTCTATTCCTGCATTTTTATTTCTGATAATGGTTCTCTTTATACCGGAAACACCTCGCTTCTTAGCTCTCAAAGGTAAGGAAGATAAAGCTTTTAGCGTATTAAGTAAAATTAATGGGAAGGAAAAGGCCCAACAAATCCTTTTAGATATACAAACCAGTCTTAAGGAAGTCCAGCAATCCGGTAAACTCTTGTCGTTTGGACTATTTGTAATAGTAATCGGACTGGCCATTGCCGTCTTTCAGCAATGGGTAGGCATTAATGTTATATTGTATTATGCCCCGGTCATTTTTAAAGATATGGGCGCTGAAACCGATGCCTCTTTACTATCAACAATCTATGTTGGAATAGTAAATATTGTTTTCACGGTTGCTGCAATTCTATTGGTCGACCGCATTGGCAGAAAACCTTTGCTTATTGGAGGTGCAATTGTAATGGCAACATCAATGCTTGCTGTTGGTTTTATCTTTTTATTTGGATTTAACCAGGTCGAGATTGACGGTGAAACTATTAATCAGTTTACCAGTCCGGGAACCGCCATATCTGCATTTATCTTCATCCTGGTTTTTATCGCCGGCTTTGCCACTTCATGGGGACCGGTTGCCTGGGTTCTTTTATCAGAATTATTCCCAAATAAGATTCGCGGTCAGGCAATGGCTCTGGCCACTGCAACACTATGGATCTCTAACCTGATCATTTCCTGGACCTTCCCAATCCTAAACAACAATTCCTTTCTGGTTGAACAATTCAACCATGGCTTTGCATATTGGATCTATGGTGTTATCGGCCTGATAGCCGCCTTTTTTGTATATAGATTTGTACCTGAAACAAGCAAAAAAACGCTGGAGGAACTGGAAGGGCTGTGGGCGAAACCTACTGTCTTCTCAGTTAATAAGCTGAATCCAAGAGCAGATTGTTGACCAATCGCAGGTATTTTATTGTCAATTCAGCATCATGTGGATCAGGAGTAAAAATATGATGGGCTGATTGATTTATTGGATCATAAATAAAAAATAGAGGGATTTCTGTTTCCATTATCGGAAAATCTAATTCACTGGCGGGTATTATTGAAGAATTAATTCCATGCAATCTTTTAAACAATTGTAAATCTTGGCTACTATCATATTTTGCCAAAATTCTAAAATGAAATTCATCATTGTTTGACTGAAAATTCTGAATCAGAGTAACAATAGAATCAACACATTGATTACAATGCAATTTTGAAACGATATAGCATAATTCAAAATTCTGGATTTCGTCGATATTAATAGGAGTATTATCAAACCGAACATTATATTTTAATCGTATATCCCTGTACTCAAGGATATTATTAATTTGGATTTTATAAGTTCCGAAGTTTTTTCTTTGCACCTGAAACTTACTCAATATCAGCAAATTTGAGATAAGCACTACTGCAAGTATGAACCAAATATATCTATTTTTCATTTGGATAGTTTCAATACCCTGCCCCTCTTCTTATCTTACCAATTTGTAGAATACTAAAACCGGATTAGAATTTTCATTAATGGAAAACCAGTCTTTGGAAAAAGCCTTGGGATTTATTTTCATTCGTTCTATTATGGATAACGGACTAACCAACGAGAAGAATTTATTATTGTAAACCCCGTCAATCAATGAACAAACTGGTAATTCTTTAGTAGGATATGGCCAAACATGCTTACCACAGTATATTGTTTCGTCCTTTTCCAGATCATAATAAGCGGAAACAACAAAATTTTGGTTAAAAAAATTGGCATGCAAAATATTTCCACTCCTAAAAATATTATATAATGTACCGGAGTATTTTGATTTGGTAGCCAACTCTAGCGCATTTGGCTTTTGTTGAACCAATGAATATGGCAAGGCATCGGGAAGAACAAAGGAATATCTTGGCACAACTCCTTCTGTAGTAATGGCATATACAGTATCAATGAATCGCCTCCTGAAATATAATTCATCTGAATTATAGGAGAATTGATGAAAAGCATCACCATACATATAATCTGCAATTTTTGGATCATGAGGGAAATACCTATTTGTTATTTCCTCTCCATTCTCTGAACACAATAAAGAATAATGCATACTCTCGTCAGTAGGATAATTAAAATGATAGGGGTTATAATGATAATACTTATTATTCCAGTATGCGAGAGCATCAACTGATACTTTAAGATCCTCCTCGCTAATAAATTTCCCGTTTTTTGATGAATAATGAATCAGTTTCCTTCTCCCCTGATCGGCAATAGTTAGAGTATTCTTTTCAGACCTTATTACAATATCAGTAATAGAGGAAAACTCACCGGGCCCCTTCCCTTTTCTGTCGAGGTAAAAGGCAATATCTCCGTTTGGTTTGAAGCAAACTAACCTGGATTGTTCATCCAGGATATAAATGTAGTCATTCTCAATAATGACACGCTCAAGAGTTCCAATTGGCACCTTTGATGACAGAAAAACATAAGAGTCAATCTGCAAAAGACTTTTTACATCTGTCCAGCTAGTGTCGCTGATGTTTAATTCTATAGTCCTAATTGAATCTCCAGTCAATCCGGCATAACTATCATTTGTATCATTTGTCCCGGTTGAACAAGCGGTAATCAAAACACTAAACAATAATATCAATATGGTTAATCTCATCATAAATAGATTTAGTAAACAATTTATTTAATGTCCTATTGACACATGACCACATGCTTCAGGCGTACACCTACACAAAGGACAGACCCACTGAACTGTACAAACCCATTTAACACTTCCTCTAAACCAATCATCACCTAAATCTTGTGAACACTTTTCCAGTCTACCAATTGCAGGCAGATCAGGATTCCAGGGAATCTCAATTATCGGATCATCTGCAAAAACTATCAAGAAATTGGTACATAAAACCGCTGTTATAGCAAGTGTGCCGGAGAATAATTTGTTTTCTCTGAGGTTCACTGTAACAGATTCACTTTCCCATAGGGCAGATTTTTCTGCCGAATCAACGGCCAGCACAAGTGGTTGGGTTGGTGGCGACAATGCAAGAGATATGGTTGGAGTCGGCTACGATGTGTACGAAGAGGTTGAAGTCGAATCCATTACAGCCTATCTTTCAACTTATTACGATGATGCTTTCGCTCAATTTCAATATGTATTGGCGCAATGGCTACCGGAAGAAGAAATATATAACGAGCTACTTACCAGCGAAATATACGACATGGAAGAAGACATGGCTCACACCTGGCTTACTCTGAATTTAGAAAAGGATGGAGAATCTGAATTCCTGCAACCCGGTTATTATGTAGCTTGTGTGAAAATGTGGGGAGAGGCTGAAGGAGATGAAGATGGTATTTGTGGAATGCGTATTGGTTGGGATACAGACAACGACAATAAATCTCCGCGCAGGTACACTATGATGTACCAGGCGGTTAGTGACGAATGGTTTACTACTGCTAAACTCAACATGATTGGTATGGTTATCAACAACAATGAGGGCCCTACTGCCTCTTCAGCGACTTTCAATGTTGACATGAATGCCCACATCCAAAACGGGGAGTTTAATCCTAACAGTGATTTTGTGGATGTTGCCGGAACCTTTAATGAATGGACAGGCTCTGATCCTTTAACTGATGAGGATGGTGATGGTATTTTCAGTATCAGTATTGAAAACCTTCCGGTTGGCGAAAAACTAGAATACAAATTCAGGATCAACGGCAATTGGGATACCTCAGAATTTGCTGATGGCGGACCAAACCGCACCTATATAGTAAGGTATTGGAATGTTGTAAACAATATTTATAATAACGGTATCACAACTGGATTGGATAATATTCAAAGTGTTGAGGTATTTAATGTGTATCCAAATCCGACAACTGGTCAATTTACAGTTGAAATTGCGAACTCTAACAGTTCAGATCTGACAATCAAACTCTACAATCTACAGGGTAAAGTAGTTTATACAAAAGCTCTACAGGGAGTTGCAAATCACAAAGAAGCCATAGATGAAAATCTGGTAAAAGGATTATACTTCCTATCGATTGAATCCAACAAGGGAATCAAAACCCAGAAAATTATCGTTAAATAGTTTTTTGAATCGATTTGGTTTCGTTCATAGTACGCGGGCCTCAATTTTTGAGGCCCGCTTTTTTAATATATTTCCGAAATGCACTATATATGGTGCATAATAGAAACAAACAGCCTTGAGCTTTCTTGAGTTTAGATATAGGATGTTTGATCTGGCTTGCTTTAGTATAGACCAGATATATGCCTGGCACTTATTGTCTTACATGTACAACTACAATAATGGGATTATCCTCTGGCTTTGTTGAATCCAATACTTCCGTGAGGTTCATATGTGGCCCATAGTCTTTCCCGTCTGGCTTTAACATACCCTTTCCAGAATAGTCAAGTAGTTCTGCAGCATCAATCATTTCTAAAGAAATTCCATCAGTGTCAAATCCTCTTAAAAAAAATGGCATTCCACCATCTAAATCATTGCTTATTCCAAACTTAATAAACTCCATGCTATAACCCATATGGATTTTTTCTTTGGATTCTAAATCGACCAGAATGTCGAAAGCCTGAGGAGTTGCTCCACGGATTATCATATGATCCCCATAAATAAATGCGCTCAAAATCAATCCATTCTCTCTTTGAACCTCATTCAATTTCATCGGGTTATGCCCTTTGAATAAATCAATTGGAGTTTTTTTAAAGGGAGCTTCAATGCTAACATATGGCGCCCAATGATCACTGCTATTCAGCTTAAACGTTTGATAGTAATCATACGGTATATAGTAAGTGTCATTTTCTCGTTGATATACATAATTCATTTGTGTATGATAACTGTAGCTACCAGGGCTTTTCTCATCTGTTAAATTATATTGCTTTATTATTTCTCCTTCCTTGTTTGTTGACAATATACCAACCTCAAATAGATCCTCCCTTAAGGGTTTCTTGTAAGTAAACAGCCAGGTTTGATCATCCTTAACACAAAACCTTTCAATTCTACTATCGTTAGTATCAATATCAACGGATGATACAAATATGCCGTTCATATTATAGCGAAGGACTTTAGTAGGTAACAAGACAAGAATGTTGTCTAAGTATTTGTCATAAAGAACTTTATACACACCATTATATTCTCCAGGCCCCTTCCCTTCCCTGCCTACAAATCCATTGAACTTTCCTTCGGGATGAAACATCATTATATTACCAGCACCTCTCGAATTCCATATTAAATAACCATGCGGTATTTGTTTCACATAGTACCTACTGGCGCTTCCTATTAAAGCATCAGGATTAGTTTCTAATTTTATGTAACTGATTTCATCAGCCACAGCAGAGAGCTTAACTTCATTACCTTCCAATTCAGATTTCTTGAACTTGATTATGATTGGAGCTGTTTCTTGAGCAATTGCAGTAAAGCATGACATTAATAAAGCTGTCAGCAATAGAGAAATGATCTTTTTCATGTGTATATAATTTTGTAAACGCTTGAAATTCAGTAAAATAAAAAAAC
>CAYXJR010000109.1:0-12399 GCA_964465145.1 uncultured Porphyromonadaceae bacterium
AACTTTAGACATTTTAGGTACTCCAAACTCTAGACACTGATTAGTTACAAATAGTCTTATATGAACTTTTTATTCTTTGCATATTTAAGAAATGTTCATTTTTCTTCAGTTTTATTATGGACCGTGAAGTCGCGCAGGCTTCGCACCGAATTGAAGTCCGGCTTGATAAGCGCGGCCTAGACCCTGTAATTTCCAGGCTTTACGAGTATAGGGATCACGAACGCTATTTTCGAGACGCCGAGCGCAGAAACTTCACATGATTGTGTCTTTTCCTGGATGATTCCGCCTTCCATGAGAAGCCGGAAACGCACCTCTCCTTTCCAATCCTTGTCCAGATCGTTGATCACCCTCACAGGAAACTCTTTAAGCTTTCCAGCCGGATAGCTATCGGCGCAGGCATCGATCATAAGGCCTACCGGGGCAAAGGCATCGCGGACATACGTATAGAATTCCGGCTCCCAGGTCATCTTCTTTAAATCCATGTAGTAAGGGCGTTCATCCTTCAGGGCAAGCCAACTGAAGGCCCATGTAATTCGTGCACCCGGCCAACCCTTCTCAATGGTTCGTCGAAAAGTTCGCGCCTCCTCTGGAGTGTGGATACTGGATTCATCGGGCCCTTCAGCTTCATCACGCGAGGTTTCAATCTGCCGGACACGCACTACAGTGTTGAAAGTAAAAAACCGGTTACCCATTAGCTGAAGCCCCGTATCTTTCGATAATTTTGAGGCACTGTTAGCAGGTTCAGACCTAAGCTCAGCTTTCTGTTTATTATTGCAAGAGGTACAGAAAACTGTTATTAAAATAAGCAAGACTGCAGGTACTTTTTTCAATGGAATGTGTTAATCGATTTTACATATGTAAACGTAATAAGCTCCGAGTGAAAGCTCCTGACCACCATTGAACCTTATTTTCCGAAATGTTGCATTCCTATTTTCCGAAATACAGCATTCTTAATTGCGAAAAACTTGCATTGTTATTTGCCGTTCACACTTCCATCACCCTGTTGCCAAGGAAGGCTTGCATAGCCAAACAATAGCTTGCCTTCGTTCGTCTTGCCGAGAAGTTTTCCCGCAAAGTTACTATCGTTAACACCATTGCCTTTACCGTCGAAAACCAGTATCATGTCCTTTCCTTTTTTCTTCGTTTTCAGAAGGGGTCTGCCCCTGCCAAAGTCAACCTGCTCTGGTGCTCCGAATCTGAGTGATTGCAGATTCATGTCTGTATGAGGATTGAATCCTTCTTCAGCTAGCACAAGCACCTTGATCATTTTTGTCTGGCCTGTAATCTTTTCCTTATTAAGTATTTGTATACGCTTTCCTACAACAAGTGGAAGGGAGATATTTTTTGAACTATGATTATCTCCACCCAGATCTCCCCACTTTGAAGTGTCTATAACGGCGAGGTAAAAATGTGTTGCACGGCCATATTCATCCTGCAGAACTTTTGGCCTTTCATACTTATACCATCCTACCTTTGTACCATCTTCGTAACCATCAAAATCAATGGTATACGCTTCACCTGGATCCTCTTTCCAGTTTATGCCGTCTAATGAACGCAAGTGGTAAGCTGTGCGCCCGATCCAGTCATTTACAATAAGGTGATACTGTACCTCTGTACGCCATACAACTGGATCTTCATAACTACCGGGTATCTCTGCAGGATATATCCCTTTATCTGTTACACGTTTGAAATCATCAGCACCATTCTCTTTGATCCAGACACGCATTGCCCTGTCAAACATCAGCAGGCTGCCATCTTCACGCAGGGTAACCGAGCCCATCTGACAATCAGGGAACCCTCCATCTTGTTTTGAAACAGCCGTCCATGGTCCATCCAGGCTTTCAGCAAGGTAGTAACCCTCGAAATGGAATAAAGCCCACCGCCCATCACTGAGCCTTGTAATCTCCGGAAAGTGTCCAGATGCTATTTCCTCTTTAACTGTAAAAGGTCCTGTCGGCCTGTCTCCAACAGCATGAAAGATAACTGATTGCGGCCATGACATATGACCTTTCTCCGAATCTTCAGGCCACCGACAGCCAAAGAAATGATACTTACCATCATCACCCAATACTGGTTTACCTCCCCAGTACGACCAGTCAGAATCTTCTATTCCATTATGAATATCACGTGGTCTCACTGCATCAGTCCCCCAGGTATCACACTCCAGTCCCTCGTAAACAGGTGCAGGTAGAATTCTGTCCATGAAACGGCCCCCATAAGCCAGGTCATTCCATTCTTCAGGTCTTGGTTTTTCTTTATGCTGCGCGCTTAAAATGACTGACGAACCAAGTTGCAGGGCCACGATTACAATCAATTGGATCAACACTGAAGAAATATATTGAGATCTTTTTTTGACCGAACTTTTCGAACTTAGTATGCAACTACGCTCCTTCACAATTACGCTATGCATAGTAACCTCTATTTCGTGAATATCTAGATAATTCTTCAAATCTTTGTTTTTTTTCATTTTCGATTTTTTTATAGTTGATATTTTTGTTTCCGCAGCTTATGCAATTCTTAACTTAAATTCCTTCAAAATAAAGTTCTAGAATGTGTATTTAGAATGTCTTGTTGTTCTTCACTATTGCTCTGCAATAAATGTAGCAAATCAGTCATCCCAGTGCTTGTCGATAATTGCTTTAATGTGAGGAAAATTTTCATCGGTTTCATTAATCTCCTCACGGAGCTTTTTCAATCTTTCCTTCAGTTCCACTATTATATCAGAATACTCTGAATTTTCATATAGGTTATTCATCTCGAAGGGATCTTCTTCCATATCATACAATTCCCATCCCGGAGGAGTCACAATAGAATCCAGTGAACCCCAATTTTCAGGGTTTGGAGTAAGGAGTCTCCCATAATCTATTCCATAGAAAAAAATGAGCTTGTATTTCATTGTTCTTATCCCGAAGTGTGCTGGAACACCCAGGTCATGAGCCATATGCATCCAGTAGCGGTAATAGGTTTCCGTCCTCCATTCATTCTCTTTTTTTCCCTCAATGGTCCGCTTAAAACTTTTTCCCTGCATATATTCTGGCACCTCACCTCCGGCAATCTCAATCAGGGTTGGAGCAAAATCAGTATTATTAATTAGAAGATCGCATTTGCTTCCTTTCCTGATGTGCTCAGGATAAAGTACAATAAAGGGCATTCTCATTCCTTCCTCATACATCCATCTTTTGTCGAAAAAATCGTGCTCACCAAGAAAATATCCCTGGTCGCCAGTGTATATTATAATAGTATTCTCATATATTCCCTCTTCCTTAAGATAATCAACAAGTCTTTTAACATTGTCGTCTACTCCTTTTACACAGCGGAGATATCTTTTCAGGAATCTCTGGTACACAGCATATGTAAAATCAGGTTCGGGCAATCCTTCATCTATACCCAGTGCTTTGCCTAATCTCCATATATTGCATCGCTTTGATACTGATGCGCCTATTGTATCTATCAGGCTATCATTAAAACCCCTGGTTGAAACAGATCCGAAGCCAGGCGCAGGTTGATTATATAGATTGTCCGGTTCAGGTATTTCTATATCTTCAAGGTAGTTATCATACCGTTTTGCATTCTGGAACAGGTCGTGGGGAGCTTTGAAATGGTGCATCAGGAAAAAAGGCTTGGACCTGTCTCTGTTCCTTAACCACTCTAAACTGAGATCGGTAATCACATCGGATGAGTGTCCCTGATGCTGTATCAGATTATCAGGCCATTGCCCCTGACCTTTCTCCATTGTTACAGGATCAAAATATCTTCCCTGTCCAGGAAAAATATTATAATAGTCAAAAGCCGCAGGCTCATCTTTCAGGTGCCATTTACCAATCATGGCAGTCAGGTACCCGGCCTTTTTCATCTCTGATGGAAGATATTGTCTTTCAGTAGGAATACTACCAATAAGATCAAGGACCCCATTTGTTTGTGAATACTGCCCCGTAATAATGGATGCACGACTGGGTGTGCAAATGGAGTTCGTGCAAAACACGTTATCAAAGATCATTCCCTCTCTGCCAATCTTATCAAGATTTGGCGTTGGATTCAGGGATGCAAGCCTTGATCCGTAAATACCAAAAGCCTGGGAAGTATGGTCATCTGACATAATAAACAGTATATTCGGTTTCTGTATGTCTTTGACTATTCTGGAACAGGATAGTAAGTAAAGAGCAAGTAACAACAAAATAATGCATGCAAAGTATTTTTTCATAGCACAAAAAATTTATATCTCGAAAATTAGTATTTAATATTATTGACCCATTAAATTGTCTTAGTCAAACCCAGCCTGAATGCAAAGCATTATTTTCGTTTTTGCGCCTTGCTTTTTAACCCTGTGATTCCATAGCCAAGTAAACTAAATTCCGGTAGTTGCCTCCACTGAAACTACCATTCTGCTATTCCTGGTTCTTCAACTCATCCACTGTATCAACTATCAGCCTGAAAAGGTTTTCATAAACATGAAATGGCACCTTATCTGCAGTATCATGGATACTGTGCCCTCCGCCCGATGTTCCCCGGGTCAAAAAATGAATGGCCGGAACACCTGATGCATCAAATGGTCTGAAATCACTTGCAGTTTCATACCCGTTCTTTTCCACTATAGACTCTAAATATGCGTTCTTCTTATTTATTTTTTGCACAATAGAAGCTTCCACAGGTCGCTGAATTCCGTTGTATAATATAACACTTTCCTGTCCTGTTCCGATTACATCAAGATTTATCACAAGTTTTATGTCTTCAAGAGGGAACAAAGGATTGTTGACATAATATCTCGATCCCACCAGTCCTGGCTCTTCAGCCGCTACCTCGAAGAACACCATGGTATAATACGGTTTTTCCCCGGATGAATAGTGTCTGGCCAAATCCAGGACCATGCATGTGCCACTACCATTATCTATAGCATTAGGGAATAGATTATTTTCTCCAAAAGATCCATGACCATCATAGTGTGCGGTAAACACAATACACTTTTTACTTATTCCGGGGATATATCCAATAACATTTTGAGTAGGATACTTCTCATAAAACTTGTTTCTGACATTGATATCAATATTATTAATTAGATCAGGCAATGCTTCTCTGGATAACTGAATATGGGGAAAGGGTAACTCATCCCTGCTTATTCCGACACCTGGTAAGCTGTTATAGACCTCTATAAGTCCTGCTATCTCAAATTCCCCGCTTAATATTAATGTTTTTATCAATCTGAATAATCCTGGATTATCCAGTCCTGCTGAATCAAGAATTATTAATGGAGGATTATTTATAGATTTTTTTTGCTCAATATCCGTTTTAACAGGTACAGATGGGTCCTGCCACCAGGGTATATCATCAGAGATTTTTGTACCTGATAACTTTTTTAGCAAGATAGAAGGATTATTCATTACAGCAGAATTAATTACAACCGGATTATAAGTTCCGGAACAAGATCCGCTTGCCGAACTCATCATATAATCCTCCCCGAACTTAAGTTCTTTACCATTAATTTTTATTGAGACTTCTACAAGGCTGTTTACATTAAAGGAGAACTCTTGAAAATAATCTGGTCCGTATGATTTAAGTCCAAATCTTTCATACTCATTTGCAAGATGGTCTGCGGCGATCCTGTCACCATTATTATAATAGCCCCGTCCATAGAATTCCGGACCGCAAATCTTTTTCAATTGCTGACGGACATAATCAATATCCTGAGCATTCACACTAAGGCATATCAGTGCAACCAACAGTGAGATGTAGAATGTCTTATTTTTCATAATTATAGATTTTATATAGTAAGTGATTCAAATGCTTTTACTCCGGATAAATGATTTCTATTTGTCTCAAATCAAAGGTTCTGTATTCCTGGTTACAAGTCTGTCAAAACATAATATTCAGTCTCATCAAGGTCATTTTACTAATACAGAACATTCTTATTCTGATAAACTGAGTTTTAATCCCCTGTTTCTATTTCGTTCAATGCCCATTCAGCCGCTCTCTGCAGAATTCCCTTCTGGTAATGATCTTCGAGATTCCTTGGAGATTTGATCTGTGCTGCCTTCTCAAGAAAAGGAGTTGAGGTGTGATCCCCGCATTTTCCTACTGCGACAAGAGCTGCCGCCTGTGCTCTATAGCTGTCGTCTTTTTCAAACCGCTCTTCGAGGTAAGGAACCAAAGAACTTTCTCTTAGATTACCAAGTCCCCAAAGTGCTGCAGCCCTCACTTTTGAATTCTCATCTTCAGCCTTCATTTTGAAAAAATTAATAAGTTCATCACTTAAAAAACCTCCGGGTTGAAAAGATTCATTAAGTCTTGTCCAGGGAATATTGCCCCTGTCGAGATCCATTTGAGTTATGCCGCGGTTACCTCCAAGGACGTAAACAATATCTCTTCTGACTGCCCAGAAGGGATCCTCCATTGCCCGCTCAATAAGCGCTGTTTTAACGCTTGAATTATCACTAAACCGACTGAGTTGGGAAGCGGCCCACATTCTGCCTATCACGTTATCGTGGTTCAGCTGGAAGAGAAGTTCATCAACACTTTTTTCAAATTTCCATTCTTTTAAGAGATGATCGCCTTCGTCGAAACGAACCATAAGTGGTTTTTGGGAGCAATCAAATTCGAATATTTCCTCTTTTTTCTCAATCCATACCTTTTCTGACCTCTTCCCATCTGGAGTGACTATACCCAGCACCAAAGGAGACTTAAAAATGGGAATACCTTTTGTTGTATCCTGTATCTGGATAATTTTCCATCGCAATTTTTTTGTTTTTTCCTCCCATGTATAACTGACATCAAAAACCGGGTGACCCGGACTTAAGAACCACTGATCAAAAAACCATTCAAGATTTTGTCCGGTTGCTTCCTTGATAGCTGTAATAAAATCGTAAGTATCTACTGTCTGGTATGCATGTTTATGCAGAAAGTAGGAAAGGGTCTTGTGGAAAGGTGTCTCTCCCAGGATCCATCTCATCAGGTGCACAATCACTGCCCCTTTCTGATATGTATGCCTGTCAAAATTCTGGCCGGAACTCTCCCATCTGTTAAACACGATGGGGCGCATATAACGTGTATGGGCTTCGTACAGGTATCTGTTCTTTTTTCCTAATACATCAATAGCAGCAGCATCCTCACCTTCATCATAAAGTGCCCACATAACTTCAGAATATGTGCCAAAGCTTTCACTGATCCAGGTATGGCCCCAGTATCTGGGAGTAACGAAATCCCCCCACCACTGATGGGCGAGCTCATGACATATAAGCCAGCCATGACTGGAAAAATCCTGCTCTGCTCTTTCATTATGAATTGTCGTCTGGCCAAGTAGTGTTGCTGATGTACACTCGCCGCCCCCGCCTCCTGGTTTCATAATCTGATCGTATTTTGCCCAGGGATAATCATAGCCGTATTCTCTGCTAAAAAATTCAACCATTTCAGGGGTCCTGTGCAAAGATCGCATGGCATTCTCCACGTCTTGTTTCCATACCCAATAATTTATGGGAAGCGATCCTAGAGCATCTTTCAGTACGACAAATGGTCCCGCAGCCATCATGACCATAAAAGTGTAATTGGGCTGATCCTGAGACCAGTGATAGGTTTTTGTCTTGCTCTTATTATTTTCAATAACGCTGATCAGCCTCCCGTTTGAAACTGCTTTATATTCATAGGGAACGGTCACAATAATCTCATGAGTCACCTTGTCATTCGGATGATCATAACATGGAAACCAGAAGCGAGCTGAACCTGATATTATCAAATTGGGATTATCCGGAGTCTCATCAATAAACCTGATGCCCCGTGAGCTGTTCTCTGTCTCTCCTGAATTTACTGAATGATAAAATATGGTGAATGTTAAGGTGTCATCATATTTATATACCTGTGTGAAGTGGATGATGAGTTTATCCTCAGTCTGCTGGAATTCCAGTGATTGTGAATCTTCATTCTTCACAGAGCTTACTTTATAGCCACCCGCATCCAGAGTGCATGTTTGGAAATTGTCACTGAATGGTTTCAGGGTAACTGTGTTCTCTCCCCTGAAGGCTTTTGCGGTTTCATCAAGTAGGAGTTTGATCCGGTAGTGGATGGCATCGTATTCTCTACCTGGCTCCTCCTGTAGTGGCCTGCTGTAAACATCGATTTTTTGAGAAAAACTGAATTGAAATGAAGTAAATAGTAGTATTACTGATAAAAAGATAGAAATTGATAGCTTCATCATTTGGTTCTCCTTTTATTAATATTATAAACAGGTCAATTTATTACCTTCTTAATTTATGGCTTATTTTATTAAATAAAAATCAGTTTGGTGTCCATCGATATAATTGCACCCATCTTTTGTAAAGGCAGCAGTTTCTTCAAATCTAATTCTTATTTCCTGGTTGTCCCATTCAGGAATATTCGTTGTGTTGCTGAGTTCTATTGCATAGCAAGTATTTAAATAGAGAGGATAATCCCAACGCAAAACATTACGCTCGTCCTGCCTTTCAGGAGATACGGCATTTATTGTCGTTCCTGCTCCATGTCCGTGAATACCTACAGGATGACTGTAAATTGAAGGTCTTAGTCCTTCTGCCTCTGCCTTACTCATTGCTGTATTCGCAATTTCTTTTCCTGTTCTACCCTCCTTAAACTCACTCATCAGGATATTTGCTACTCTATTTGCCCTGTTCAAAGCTTCCTTCAAACCCTGTGGTGCATCGTCCTCACCAATATTGCATACATAAGCATGCCATTGCATATCCGTACATAGTCCGAGGTACTCTATCCCCATATCACAGTGAAGAAGATCACCCCTCCTGATAACATTTTTGTTATCATCATATTTGGCTGCTTCCTCATTTGACCTGATAATAGATAGCGATGGGTGAAACCAGGTATCCAAACCAAGGTCAGTAATCCTTTGCCTCGTCCACCAGATAACTTCATCGACTGTAGTAATGCCAGGTGTGATAACCTTATTGGAGTAAAATTCAGCAATAATCCCATGGGCAACACCACAAATGTACTTATAAACACTTATCTCCTGTGGGCTTCTGGTTTCCATCCATCTGACACATAGATCCCCCGCTGAAACAAGCCTGGAAGAATATTCTGCCCCAAGGGCTTTTTCCAGATCGTCTCTAAGGCTTGCCGTTAATCCATCCCCGTAGCCCCATCTTCTGGATACATTAATCCCGATCTTTGCAGGATCGCATTTTTTGATGGCATCAGCCAGGGACTCAAATTGTGTTTTTTCACGAGTTGCCCATGTTCTTTTATACCCTGCACTTACAAGGCGGCCACCAGGGGCGCATGAAAATCTTTCAACTCCCCTGTCTTCCCCCAGATCATGAAAAAAGAGCGCCACACAACCAGGGGAAGCCATCATTGGCTCAGGAACGAGAGTAAAAAAGACAGGATCTTCAACCCATTCACGGTTAATTATCAACCACATATCTACGCCCTGTTCTCTCATCAAGTCAGGCAACATGTTTTCCAACCTCCATTCCAGCCATTCATTCATCACCCGGGCTCTATCCTTTTCAGGTAATATGTTCCATTCGTCGTTAACTGCCTGGATCCCATAATCCTGAGAGTATGACAGGCTGGTTAGGATAAATAATAAAATCCATAAAATTCCCTTTAAACCTCTAAAATGATTTGAATAATACATGTTTTCGCTATTTTCAATTAACAAACAATTCATTACAATCCACATTTCAGGAAACACCCTGTTTAGGCCTCATACAGCAATCTTAAATATTAAAATAACCACTTACAGTAATATTTCAAATTGCTTAAAAGGCTGAATATAGTGAATTTAAAATCAAATTTATTTAACTTAATCATTATATAAGACGCTATTATGTGTTTATATTTAAAAGTTACCTGATATATTGTTTTACGCTTATATAAGTACTGGTTCCTTTCCCCTTTAGATTCGCTATGTTATCTCAGAGGACAGATATTAAGAAGAGGCCGTTATATAATTGAATTTCATTAATGCATATTAACTGCATATTGTAACCAACTGCTTAAGTTACAATTTATAAAGTTTATCAGTGTTGTCCGGTAAAACAATTTAAAATGGGGTAGCCCCTAGGAGCTAACCCCAAGTATGGTTAATTTTACAGTGCTAACTAAAAAAATTGACCATGCCTAAAAGTACAAATTTCACCGGACAGCCGATCTTTAGACAGCTATTAAAGTTTATGAACCGCTCTACAATCAATAGTATATCTGCAAAACATGATGCTGACCGGTATGTCAAGAAGCTTACCACCTATAAGCATCTGGTGATTATGCTATATGCTGTACTCGAGGGCTGCAGCTCTCTGCGTGAGGTGATTGTAGGGCTTTTGGCTGATGCCAACAAGCTTGGCCATCTGGGATTGGACTATATGCCAAAGAGGAGCACCTACAGCGACGCCAACAAACGTCGGCCCAGTAAGGTGTTTGGCGATATCTATATGGACCTTTATCGAAAACATGCTTCACTTTTATCGGACAGCCGCCTGAACGATGAGCAAACCAGGCGACTTTATATCATGGATTCCACAACGATAACCTTGTTTAAAGAGATCCTCAAAGGCGCGGGAAGAAAGCCCCTGGAGGGCAAAAAGAAAGGAGGCATTAAAGCTCATACACTTATAAACTCCAGTGAGAATGTCCCGTGTTTAATTCGCTATAGTGCTGCAGCCCGCCATGATAGCCAGTTTTTAAAAGAAATCAGATTGCCTAAGGGGTCCATCATTACCTTTGACAAAGCCTATGTTGAATACAGTCAGTACGAGAGGTTCACTAAAACCGGTATTTTCTATGTGACCAGGCTAAAGACTAATGCTAAATTCAAATTGACTGACTGGTATGGCATTCATAGAGATGAAAAGGGCATTATCCTTGAAGATGCCGACATTGAGTTCAAGTATAAAGACAAAGAAGGTATTGAACGGATTCATAAATCTCGCAGAATAATTTATCAAGATCCATATTCAGACCGTCTGTTTGAGTTTGTCACCAACAACTTTGATCTGGATGCCAGTAGCATTGCTCAAATTTACCAGAAACGCTGGCAGATCGAGACCTTGTTTAAACAATTGAAGCAGAACTTTCCACTCAAGTATTTCCTTGGAGACAATGTCAATGCCATAGAAATCCAGATCTGGGCTGCCATGCTGGCCAACCTACTGATAAGCTTGGTCAAGAGTAAGATCAGCAGAAAATGGGCATTTTCAAACATGGTTTCGGTAAATCCGTCAGCAATTAATGAACTATATTAATATATATCGCTTCCTTGAAGACCCCGAAGGAGCCTGGATTGCAGTAAATAATAGTAATAAAATCAATTATCAGGGGACTCTTTTCCCGGAAATCAGGGGGGCTTGGTTTTGAAACCACAAAATACCGGACCTGTATATCAGGCAATTAATGATAAGTTAAACGAAATATCCAGTTTTACCGGACAACAATGGTTAAAAATATTCTTCCTTTTCCAAATTGCTAAAAGCGCTTACATTTATTGTGTGTTAGCCGCTGGCATTATTTGCTTTTTTCTCAAATTCAATCAGTTCGATAGGTGCTCCGTTATGTTCAATCATTGCAACTCGAATACCATCTGCTGGTGGATTTGGCTCTATAATAACTTTTAAATCACGATTTGCTAATTCATAGTCCAAATCTTCAACCTCAAAAGCGATATGCGGAACAGTCTGTATTAATTTATCAAACGGACTATCTGGTTCAAATCTCATCCACTCAATCCCAAAAGGACTAGTAGAAAATCCAGAAACATAAAACTTAAACTGGGGTAAATATTTTTCATCTGGCATAACCTTATCCGTTGGAATCCCTAAATGATGATATTTCCACCCCCAACTTTCAATGCAGTAGGGTAATTCATAGTCCTGACGGATTTGTTGAATTTCTTTCATATTACTCAACTCGCTTACATTTTACTAAAATAAGTTTCAATGGCGGTTCATTTTCTAAGTGCTTAATTGGTTCGTCGATTTCATTAAATTCAACTAATCCATATTCTTTGAATTCTTGCTTGACCGATTCAGAATCGTAGAAAAATACATTAAGTCCTTTCTGCATCTCATATCTATCTTTACTTAAGAATCTGCCATTACCAAACATGCTTGCTTTTTTTGATGCAATCGTGAATATCATATATCCGCTGGGCATCAACTGATTATAGCAATTTTGTATGAATTTTTTTCTCTCGTGTTTGTTTAATAAATGAATCAGGGCATAACAAAATATTCCATCATATTTCTTGTTGTCAAAAGGCATATCTGTTACAGAACCATGATAAATATTTAAATCAAGTCCATTTTCTGACTTTGCAAGTTCAATAGCAATTTTTGATATTTCAATGCCTTCAACCTTTATCCCATTATCGTGAAAAATCTTTGCATTTCTGCCATAGCCAATACCAGGTATCAAGATGTTTTTGAT
>CAYXJR010000110.1:0-12170 GCA_964465145.1 uncultured Porphyromonadaceae bacterium
TGACTACCTGATGATTGCAACTTTGGCAGTCGGAGCAACTGTTTAAGATCAGTTTGAGATTTCATAATCATCTTCCAGGTGGAGAGAAAATTCATCTGCATAGATATTTTTTTCTCCCATTGTTGTATCAATCTCTCCTGCTTCCAAATTTTTCACTTTGTATACAGAGACTCCCGGCTTGAAAGTGTGATTAATATAATTCGCTCCAAACCTGACAAAATGGTTGGAGTTGGGAATAAAATCAAAATCGGCCTTTGCGGCTATATCTTCAATACCTGATAAAAAACTTAGCGAATTAATTTCGTTAGTTGTTTCTATATCATTTTCAACAATAGATTCAACATATTCCTTTACCTGGAAATTATAATTACTATAGGTTAAGGAGGTATTACTAAATAGCTTACTACTGTACTGATGATTCCATCTCAATGCAGAGGTAATATTTCCCCAGCCCAAACTTGAACTTGATTCATCGGTAAATAGTGTACCATCATATAAATAGGTGTATGGATTTTGATTTCGGTAAAACTTATCTTCTCCGGTATATACACTAAAGTACAAATGGTCTTTGTAGGAAAATTTATGATTAACCTTTGCATTCAAATCATAAAAGAAATATCCTTGGGAGGACTGTTCATCCTCACCACCGAGAGCTCTGAGAAGAGGTTGAACCATGAAATCCAAATATGTTCTTCTTGCTGATACGATAAAGGAAGTTTTATCCTTCGCAATAGGACCCTCTAAGGTTAGTTTTGATGAGATCAAACCAATAGAACCACTACCTTGGAATTTCTTCAGATTTCCCTCTTTGAGGCTAATATCCAAAACAGAAGATAATCTTCCTCCATAGCGAGCAGGAAAACCACCTTTGATCAGATTAACGCTATTTATTGCATCAACATTGAACACTGAGAAAAATCCAAACAGATGTGAGGCATTATAGACCGGAGTTCCATCTAAAAGAATAAGATTCTGGTCTGGGCCACCTCCTCTGACATATAAACCGCTTGCTCCCTCTGTGCCGGATTGGACACCAGGAAGTAATTGTATGGCCTTCATAACATCAACTTCCCCAAATAGTGCAGGAATCTTTTTAATATCTTTAACTGTCATATTTATTTTACTCATCTGCGTGGATTCCACAGATCTATCAATCTCATCTGCCCTAATCTCAACCTCGCCCAGTGCAATTGATGGTTTCAGAATAATATTCAGTTGTAAATCGCCATTTAATTCAATTTTCTTCTCTTCTGTTTGATAACCTACATAGCTAAAAACAAAATCATACTCTCCCTGAGGCATTGTGACGCTAAAAAATCCATAGTTATTTGAAGAAGTTCCTTTTAGACTGGGTTTGGAATAAATACTTGCCCCGATTAGTTTTTCACCTGTTTCAGCATCCTGAATATAACCGCTAAGGGTATAGTTCTGAGAAAGAGCAACATGGAAACTGACTGACATTACAAGCAAAAAGGTGTATGCTTTTTTCATGATTCAGGACAGATAGGTATTATGATAATAAACGAAGTTGAGAAATACTTATTGCAGGAAAATATGCAATTAAAGTCCAGCCATAAATGGCTTTGTCACATCGGATAATCAGTTAAAGAATCTGGTTAACTGGCCAACCTATGGATCCTGTCGAACTTTTTGTTTACCCAGGCGTAAATAAAGGTGGTGAAGAATGAGAATAAAGCATACACCATTGCTGGTTTGGCCATTTGTTCATTCCCTAATATTGTGCTGGTAATGAGAAGTGCCAGGGTAGTGTTTTGCAATCCCACCTCAATTCCGATGGTAATACAAGCCTTATGATTAGATAAAAAACCCTTAGCCAGGTAGTAACTCAGGAACATAACTAATAGATGGATAAAAAGGGTTACAGGAAGTAAGTCTTTGATTTCTTCCCACACAATTCCGCTGCCACCCTGAGTACTGGGTGCCAGAAACTTAATAGTAAAAACACCTGCCAGCAAAATGATACTGGTATATTTTAATGGCTTTTCCAGGATTATTATCAGCTTAGGGAAAAACCTGCGTACCTGCATGCCCAGAACAACCGGGAGAAGAATGATCAATACCACTTGTAAAATGGTAATGCCAACTGGCAAATTAATATGATCTCCTGTTCCGGTGAAACGGATAAGGGACAAATATGTAAAAGTTGGTATAGTGACAAGAATTAAGAAACTATTGATGCTTGTCAGGTAAATGGATAGAGCCACATCTGCATCAACCAGATAACTAACCAGATTTGCAGTCGTTCCTCCCGGGCAAAAGGACAGGATCATCAATCCCACTTTAAATTCAGGCGGCAAGTTGGTAATATCGACCAGGGCAAAAGCCAGCAGCGGCAAAAACAACATTTGCAGAATCAGGCCCAAGGCCACTGCTTTGGGCCTTTTGGCAATCTGCCAGAATTGGCCTGGCTTCAGGGAGGACCCAATCGTAAACATGATCAGGGCCAAAACAAAACTGATCAAAAAATCAATCATACAGGTTTATCAAGGGTATTCCTTTAGGTACCAAGGTAGGATTTTTATAATAAGATGACGCCTCTTATCCACAGATAGTTGGCTGACCCCAAAATAATCAGGGTCAGTATCATCGCAGTATCTTTATTTTATAAAATTGACAGTATTTATTACTGATTGATATCCTGAGACCTTCTTCAAAATTTCACCATCTGGCGCAACAAGAATAAGGGTTGGATATCCGGTAACATCAAATTTTTTAACCAGATCCCGATTTTCATCCCCGTCAATTTTCACACATAGCATATTTTTAGTTGCTGAAACGACTGTATCTGCTGTATAAACCCATTGATCCATGCTTTTGCAAGGGCCGCACCAGGTGGTCTCAAAATCAATAAAAAGATTTTGGTCTCTTTGTTTAGCCAGGTCCCGGGCATAAGCATACTCATGCATAAATTTCACCTTGCCACCACTTCTTTTAGCAGTTCTGTCAGGGGCCAGCCAGTCGTTCTGGGCTTCCTCCTCTGCCCGTGATATTTGGGGATCCACTGGTTTAATCCACACTACTCTCCCGGATGGCAAAAGGCTGTCGATCCCAAAGGCTTGCTATGAGTAGCCAGGATAGTTTTTTCATCAATATTGATATTTAAGTTTATCAGGACATCAAATCCTTCCCAATCATTAGAACTACAGCTCTTCTTTGCTCATTTTATGAAGCTGGTCGAGGCTATACAATACGATAGGTAATGGGATGTTATCATCATAAGCACGGATCATAGCCCTGGCTACTTGTTCGCCCGAAATTGGACGATATTTTCTTAATCCTGGAATCCAGGCTAATCCCTTCCCCACGATTATCCCCAGTCGTTCACCCATTCTATTCTCTGTTCTATTTCCAAATAAAACTGATGGTTGGATAATTCGAAGCTTATCAAATCCCAATTTTGAAACATCACGATCCAGGTCCCCTTTCATCCGGTTGTAAAAGAATTTTGATTTTGAATCAGCGCCTGGAGCAGAAACAAGTACACAATCCGGCACAGCATTTTCAGCAGCCAGCCTGGCAACAAGGAATTGGTAATGGTAATCAATCTTATATTGAGCTTCCTTGCCACCAGCCTTTTTCAAGGTTGTCCCAAATGCAGAAAACAGAACATCACCCATCACCAAATCGGCCCATTTTTCAGGCTGATCAAAATCTATCAGATGTTCCTCTGCCTTTGGGTGGTTAATTCCGGTAGGCCTACGGGTAAGAATTTTAACCTTTGCAAAAGCTTCATTTTCCAATAAAAATGATGCCAATTGTGAGCCGACCAATCCAGTGGCTCCTAAAACTATTGCTGTTTTCATAATTTTGAATTATCGTTTCTAAGAGTGCCTTTCCTGGTTCCTATTCGTGCATTTTTTTTAAAGATATACTTTTTACAAGGGTTTAATAACAAGACTCCAGGAGTTATAAAATAAATGCTTTCATTTTAGGAAATGCGACAATAGGCAGCGGCTCTACTGTTTTGGTAATTCAGCATAATTTCAGCACCTTCACTAAAAAGAATTCTTGATGAACAGCAAGGAATTTTATATTGATCCTGAACAGATTAAGGATCTCATTAAGCCCATGGGGTATAGTATTGTTTCGAATATGATATCTCAGGAAGGACTGCCTGTAGGATTTATGTACCGGGAGGAGACGTTTGATGAAGAAGATTCAGGTTGGAGGTTTCTTTCGGGCACTGAATCTGAAGATTACCTGGATATTCCGGAGAACAGTAAGGCATTTAGCGTTAACGCAATAGCCAATCATGATCCTGCAATTATTCCATACTTAAGAAATCCAACAGGTACGGCCTGGGAAAGGATAGAGGGTACTGACCAATTTTCTTCTTATGAAGAATAATTATTTCAAAATAAAACCAAGCATGATTAATTGGGGAATTATCGGAACCGGTAACATTGCGCACAAGCTGGCCTCCGACATGCAATATGTATCGGATGGGTGTCTGTATGCAGTAGCCTCCAGGTCTCAACAAAAAGCTAATTCTTTCGCCCAGGAGTTTGGTATACCCAAGGCTTATGAGAGCTATGAAAAGCTGGCAGCCGATCCGGATGTTCAAGCTGTTTACATTGCAACACCGCATTCGGATCATTATGCCAGCACATTAATGATTCTGCGGAATAATAAGGCCGTTCTCTGTGAAAAACCCCTGGCGGTTAATGCCCAGCAGGCAAAAGAAATGGTACGGGTAGCCAGAGAGAATAATGTTCTCCTTCTTGATGCCCTATGGTCGGTATTCCTTCCAGGTATGTTAAAAGTACAGGAATGGATAAGTGCTGGCCTGATCGGGGAACTGAAACTTATCAGCTCGGAATTTGGTTTCACATCAGAAGTAAACCCAGATGGGCGCCTTTACGATCCCGGTTTAGCAGGTGGAGCACTGCTGGATATCGGTATTTACACTATTCTTCTCCCCTACTGGATCTACCAATCCAAGCCCGAGAGACTGGAGGCATTATCCAAAATGACTGATACGGGGGTTGATGAGCAAACGGGAATACTGATGTCCTTTCCTGGAGGACGAATTGCCCAATCGACATGTGGGATCAGCATTCCTTTGAAAAACAATTCAACTATATACGGGACTAAAGGTTACATCCATATGCCAGAATATTGGAAGGCCCAAAAGATATGTCTCAAATCAGAAAATAAAGAAGAATTATTTGAGGACAAGAGGCCGTCCTGGGGTTATGATTTTGAAGTGAGGGAGGTAAATCGCCTGATCAAAGAGGGAAAAAAAGAGAGTTCTATCGTTAGCTATAAAAAAAGTATTGAACTGATTGAAATACTTGACGAAACCAGGGCTAAGATCGGCTTGAAATATCCTTTTGAATAGTTAACAGTTAACGGGGAACAGGGAATGGGGAATTGGAACTCATTTCTGAAAAGACATTATTTAGCACCTATTACGAACAACAATTATCAAAATTAAAATAAAATAAGCATGAAAACCCGATTTTTATTATTCCTGGCAGGTGCCTTGATCTTAGCCGCATGCACCAGTAATAAACCCAATCCGGATGAGGAAGATTGGATACAATTATTCAATGGGAAAGACCTTACCGGCTGGGATTTTAAGATTACAAAACATTACTTGAATGAAAATTACAATAATACCGTTCGCGTTGAAGATGGTATTCTTAAGGTTTGTTATGTACAATATAAAAACTTCGATGGGGAATTCACGCACATTTTTTACGAGGAGAAATTTTCCTATTATAAGCTCAGGGTAGAATATCGCTTCACCGGTGAGCAGGTTGCAGGTGGTCCTGGCTGGGCTATCCGAAATAGCGGGGCCATGATTCATTCTCAGTCGGCTGCCAGTATGGGTATTGATCAGCCCTTCCCTACATCCATCGAAGTACAATATTTAGGAGGATTAGGTGATGGAAGTGAGAGAAGTACTGCCAACCTTTGTACTCCGGGCACCAATGTTGAGATGTACGGTGAATTGTTTACCCAGCACTGCACCAATTCAGATTCAAAAACTTATGACGGCGATCAATGGGTGATGGTGGAGGCTGTGGTATATGGCGACTCCCTGATTGCTCATGTGGTAGAGGGGGATACTGTGATCTCCTACCAGAAGCCTCAGCTGGACGAGCGGGATCCATTATATGCAGATATGCTTAAACTTTATGGGAGCAAAATTATTACGGAGGGATACATAGCACTGCAGGGAGAAAGCCACCCTGTGGAGTTCAGAAAAGTAGAGTTGCTCGAGCTAAAAGGCTGCACGGATCCCGAGGCGTTGAATTACAAATCTTATTACGTTAAATCGGATAACAGCCGGTGTATATATAAGAAATAATTCAGGCTGCGGCCTCCTGCAGTTTTATAGTAGGCCTGGGCTTCAGCTTTCGGGAGAAAAAGTTCCCAGGCGGCTAACATAATAGGTATCTACCATATTGAAAACCACCATGCCCATCATTCCGAAAATCATTGGCCAGGTCAACTTAGCTAAAAGTACAATTTTGACCCGAATATAATCCCTGAAAAACAATCCGTATTGTCAATTCTGGCTGGCTGAAGCCAGAATTTACCCGATCGAATTGGGTTATTATCACCATTTACTACGCGGTCAAATAACTGCTCACTACCCTTAATAAACTGAGTAATAAGTAAATATTTATGTATTATTAACCTAATCCCAGTATGTAAATTTCTGATTATCTACATCTTACCCTAAAATAATATTTTAGCTATTTCGCCGCAGACATTAATAATTAACCTATATTTGCATAAAATACAGTTACACATTATTTTTTCTAAACAGTTTATTATGAACATTTATGTAGGTAGTCTTCACTATGATCTGAGTGAAGATGAATTAAAAGGAATCTTTGAAGAATACGGGGAAGTCAGTTCCGTACGTATTATTACAGACAAATTTACTGGCAGAAGTAAAGGTTTTGGGTTTGTTGAAATGACCGACAACGATGCAGCAAACCATGCTATCGAAGAATTGAATGAGTCAGAAGTGAAGGGCAGGACAATTCGGGTAAACGAATCAATTGAACGTAAAGACCAGGATCGCAAAAAAGGTGGTTTTGGTGGAGGCAACCGCGGCGGCGGCGGTGGTGGAAACAGAAGCGGCGACAATTACCGTTCAAAATATTAGAAACTATTATTAAAAGAGGGTATGAGTTCTTTGCCAAATGGTAAAAAACTGCCCTCTTTTTTTATTCATGCAGAGTAGGACAATATTTATTACTGGTGCAAATTCTGGAATTGGAAAAGCTTCCTCCTTGGCTCTGGCCAGGAAGGGAGCCAGGGTTTTGATGCATGCCCGTGATGAGGCGAGGGGCAATGCTGCCCGTGATGAAATAATCGCTCAAAGCGGCAATAAAGATGTAGATCTTTTTATATGCGATCTGGCTGATCTTGTGCAGGTTAGAACAATGGCTGAGGACATCAGAATAAAATATCCTCAGATTGATGTTCTGATAAATAATGCGGGTACCATGACAGATCGTAGGCAGGAGACTGCCCAGGGATTTGAATATCAGTTCGGTGTTAATCACTTGTCGCATTTCTTATTGACCCAGCTACTCATTGACAAGATCCGAAAAAGCCCGGCGGGTCGTATTATCAATGTATCTTCAGGAGCTCACGCTACAGGCAAGATACATTTTGACGACATCAACCTGACCCGGAATTATTCCAATTTTCGTGCATACGCACAATCAAAATTAGCTAACATTTTATTCACCAACGGATTAAGCAATCGTCTTAATCCTGATGGAATAACTGCCAACAGCCTCCATCCGGGAGTGGTTGGAACACGATTTGCACATTCAAGAGATCCAAAGAAATCAAATTTCCTGATGAAATGGTCGAGGAATTTTATGCTCAGTCCTGAAGAAGGAGCTGAAACTTCAGTTTACCTGGCAAGTTCTGAGGAAGTCAAGGATCAAAGCGGACAATACTTCAAAAAAATGAAACCGGTATCTGCAGCGAAAGCTTCTTATGATCTGGATTCTGTTCAAAGGTTATGGGATCTTAGCCTCGAAATGACTGGTTTGAAAGAATCATTCATTTAGGATTAAGATAAATACGTTTTTTTTAACCCTTGAGCCACACTAACCAAAGCACGCATAATTGATCTAAGACGACTTGTTGAGATTATAAACAAAAGTAGTTCGGACATGAATCTTTCGCCGGCCAGGCTGCTCTGACTACCTGGATGTACCGGGTAGCCCTGAATACAGCTATCACCCTGAAGAGGAAAAAGAAAAAGATACAGGAAACACAATCGCTCCATCCTAATATTCCGGTTTATGTGGAAGAGGAAACCGGAGTGACCCAGCAGGAAATTGATGACCTATATTTAGCCATTAACCAACTGGAAGCAATAGACCGGGCAATTATTCTTCTGTATCTGGAAGAAAAATCGTACGAAGAAATTGCTGTTCTATTTATTCTAGAAAAACGATCAGGAGCTTTAAGAAAATTTAAAAAGTGTCAGAAACAGAATCTTCGTCAATATAGTCATCATCGGAAAGAGGTTCTGTATCGGGATACTTATCAGTATATTCTTCCTTAACCTCACCTTTCAGAACTCCATCGTCATCATAATCATCATCACCCTCAACAATTGCAACGGCCTCATTAATGGTCATTCTAACCAGGTAATACTTTTCTTCGGTTTCAAATGGTAAAGCGCTGACAAGTTTACCCTCACTATTAGTGAAAGTGATCAAATGCTGACTGAATCCTTGTTGATAACTCAGTTTGATTTGCTCCTGAATTTCCGGATCTAGCTTCTCGAAATCCTTGATTACATGTGGCTTAGCTTGACTCATAAGGATCAGGTCAATCGGTTCAATGTGTTTGATTAATCGTGATAAATATAACTGGTTTTTACACACCTCCAAATACAAATAACAATAGGATTACTATTTGTGCAAAATAATTTTGTAATTACCTAAAATTCTTTAACTTAACGGGTGTCTTAAATTACAGTCTTATGACAGATAATACTCCCCTCCCCAGATCTGAAGTGATGGCCAACTGGACTTATAATCTGATGCGTTGGACATGGAAAGTTGCAGACCTCTTTAATAACCCGTCAAAACTACTGGATGATTTTAGTATTGAGCCTGGCTGGAAAGTTATCGATTATGGTTGTGGACCAGGTCGATACTTGAAGAGGGCATCAGAACAGGTTGGTCCTGAAGGAAAGGTATATGCTGTTGATATCCACGACATAGCCATTGTCTGTGCTCGAAGTTTGATTAAGAAACACCACCTAAGTAATGTTGTTCCCGTAAAAGCCATGGATTATTTTGCACCTATTCCGGAAGATACGGCAGACCTCATTTATGTATTGGATGTTTTCCATATGATCAGTCATACTAATTTATTTCTTCAGGAACTTCACCGTCTGGTCAAGCCGTATGGCAGGCTCATTTTGGAGGACGGACATCAGAAAAGGGAAAAAACCCTTAAAAAGGTATTAGCCTCAAAACGCTGGAAGATTCAAAGTGAAACCAGTAAACACCTGGTACTGAAGCCTGTTTACAAAGTTATTACCTAAATTCTGATATTAATTTTTCCATTTGATCCCACATCCTATACTGGGGATCTGTTTCTCTGTCACGTCTTTTCCATCCAAGACAAGATCAATGGCCTTTCTTAGGTCACTGCCCGTAACCGGTTTTTCATTCGAAGGCCTGGAGTCATCCATCTGCCCCCTGTAAACCAGTTTCATTTCCCCATCGAAAAGGAAGAAGTCCGGTGTGCAAGCCGCCTTGTAGGCTTTAGCAACATCCTGAGATTCATCATATAAATAGGGAAAAGGGTATTTCTCCAGTTCAGCCACTTTCTTCATTTTGTCAGGTGCATCCTGGGGATAATTTTTCACATCATTACTGGATATTGCTATGAAGGATACTCCTTTGTCAATGTAGTCATTAGCCAGTTTGACCAGGCCTTCATTGACATGTTTAACGTATGGGCAGTGGTTGCACAGGAACATCACAAGAGTAGCCTGGGTTGACTGTAGTTGATCGAGGTTAAGATTTTTTCCTGAAATTGTATCAGGCAAAGTGAATTTAGGTGCTTTCGTACCTATTTGAAGCATATTACTTTCTATAGCCATAATACTTTGCAAATAAAATTATTTGTTAATTATGATTTGACGGTATCAATTTTTTATCTAATTCTTGCATCACCAATTCCAATTGCCAATTTACTGTCATTTCATTTCTACGTGATGACAGTTCATCCAATTCCTCATTAACTTTTTCTTTAGTTGAAATATACCTAAATAAACATTTATTAGAAACTTGGCATTTTGTCCCGTTGATATTACGCAACCACTCATGCCATAAGAGTTAAGTTCCTTTTTTTTAATACATTACTTACCGTCACATGCGAAATGTTTTTTATATAGTTTAGTTCAATCATCTTATTAGCCAATAATCGGAGTGACCATTTTACATAACCCTCTGGCGGTTCGCCACAACACAGTTTTACTAATTTTGCCTCAAGGTCAGCATCTACTTTCAAATCATATTCCCGACTAGTAGTGCGTCTTTCCAATACAGATCCCAGGCCTTCTTCCGAAAACCTCTGTTTTACTCTATCAATCGTTCGCATTCCTATTTTTAGAACTTGGCTTATTTGCTCGTTTGTCACTTTGTTTGAATACTCGCCCTCATCACAATTGATAATTATGTAAGCCGCACGAAATGCAAACGCAGAATGCGAACCTTTACGTATTATGCTTCTCAGCTCATCAACTTCTGCTTTGGTTAATTTAACATGATAACGTTTCATATTCATGTTTTTTACAAAAATAGGAAAAATATTTAATGCGTCATATTACACTTTCCTTAATACATCTTAATAAACCTTATTCTCGCAAAAAAGTGATCCCAAATTGGGTCTCCTTTCCCTTCTCCCTGATCAAAAAAAATATACTAAAATTCAAGTCATAAGGGAAAGGAATATGTCAAAAAAGACAGCCATTTTGGTGCGAAAATTCATTATTTCCAAAAAATACCGATAACTAGAGATATTTTCTTTTCCATTATCAGAACTTTAACTAATTCGTTTAAGTTCTCATTCTGTGAAATTCCTAATAGATGATTAGCTTCATATTTGATCGATTTTTTTGTTGGATCCCAAATTGGTGCAATAATCGTTGGAACGCTCATCATTACTGAAATTATAAGGGAGCAAAAGTCTTCAATTAAATAAATTTTTATTGACTAAAATATATTCCCCGTACTAACTAGCTTTCTGATAGTTACAAATATAATTTTTCTTATCCACCCAAAACTGCACTTTCAAGCTATGTGAAATAGCTCAAAACTAAAATAAAGTTGATATAATGTTCATAACTCTGCCTCATTTTACTAAATTTACACACTAAGAGCCAAAAGCACAGACACTTTAGACAATTTACCAACATTTGATGACATTTTCGAAGGAAAATATCGCCAAATTTATAGTTAATGGAATTCCTAAAACCCTCAGGAAATCCCCTAGAACTCTCTTGACCATTTTTCTGACTCTAATGGGGCTGTTTCTCGATCCTGCTCAAGGCTTTAGGCAAGCTACTGGTTCCATTTCTGAAAAATCAGACATGGTCAATGAGATTCTAACATCAGACCTCACTCCTGATTATAACTCTATTTACAGTTCAATTCAATCTCCAGAAGCCCTTACAAACGACCTTGAATCCTGGTCTGAATTATATGGAATAGGCCCTGGTGATCTGACCTTTTACACCTCACTTTTTCAGAGCTCTTTCAAAGAAGAGGATTCCCAATCCTCGAAAAAAATAGACTTGATAGATAATCTGGCAGTTCCTGATGCTACAATTTCACTAACATCAGGATTGGGAACTGATAATCAATCATTATGCGTAAATTCTAGTCTTACAGATATTACTTATGCCATAGGTGGGGATGGGAATAATGCCTCAATCACTGGTGGAGCATTACCTGCAGGGGTTACAGGGGTTTATGCAGCCGGTATATTCACTATCAGTGGGACACCAACAGTATCAGGATCGTTTAATTATACGGTTACGGCTACTGGGCTCGCTAATCCAGAATCGGCTATTGGTTCAATTACTGTGAACCCAACACCAAATGTGACAGCCACACCAGCTGCTCAGACAATTTGTTCGG
>CAYXJR010000111.1:0-12047 GCA_964465145.1 uncultured Porphyromonadaceae bacterium
GCATTTTCTGGAGATAGGAGTAGACAATGATCATGTTCATTTTTTTATTTAGAGTGTTCCCAAGAAGAGTGTGACTCAGATAATAACGACAGTAAAGAGTTTGACAGCCAGGGAGATATTCAAGAAGCATCCTGAGGTGAGAGATCAACTTTGGGGAGGGGAGTTTTGGACTGACGGATATTTTGTGAATACAGTGAGCAAGTTCGGAGATGAATCGAGTATTTCGAAATATGTTCGAGATCAAGGTGTTGAGAAAGACTATCAAGTATTGTATAAGGAGAAGCAATTATCTTTGTTTTAAGATACCCCGCTGCTTGCGGCGGGGAGGTTCATTTAGTCTGAACGAGAAGTTTGATCTGAGTGAAGTGCGAAACATCATACTAGTGTCATGTCACGCGTCATATGACGGATATAGCCTTTTAAGTTTAACTCGAGCCTGATCGGTTGTAAACTGCCAGTTTACTTTCTTATTGAACCCGTTACGAGCTTTCTCCCAGGCTTGCACTTCATCTCGGACTTCTCTTTTTGATCCGATTTTGCGGCCCAGACATTGGTTATTCAATACGTTAAGTTCAATTTCCGCCATGTTTAACCAGCTTCCGTGTTTCGGCGTATAAACGAATTCAAACCGGCCAAGGGTTCATTGGCTAGAAATATATTGCATACCCCTAACCTCTCATATTCATAATCAGATTTACGCAGGTGCCCTTTGCTCATTGGTATCGGAACTCGGGTCTCCCCAATCAATTGCTTTGGCGATTCATCCATGCAAATAACCGGCTTCATTGCATTGTAAGGTCTCTTATACACGTCCAGAACTTTTTCCATGGCTGCCACAAACTCTCCGTTTGTATTTGGAGGAATTACCCAGCCTACTACTTTCCAAGGCTTAAGTTCGTTTTTTTAGCGTTCGGCGAACCGTTTCGTATGAGATGCTTTCTGCAATTCTAAGTTCAACTAACTTGTCCGCTAGCAATCGTAAGGACCATCGGGCGTATCCCTTAGGTGGTTCACCGCAGGCCAGCGCAATCAACCGAGCTTCCATGTCGCCGTCTACCATCTTTTCATATACCCGTGATGTGGGCGCCATTTTCAATGCCGCTTCAAATCCTCCTTCAACAAATCGCTTCTTTACCCGGTCAATGGTTCTCATCCCAATCTTCAGAACCTTACTAATCTCTTCATTGGTCTGTCGATCTGTTGAATGGGGACCACGATCAACATTTAACAGAATGAGCGCATGAATAATCTTCCTTGCGGCATGGGTGCCTGTTCGGGTCATTTCAGTCAACTGATCCCGCTCTTCCTTGATAAGGGTAACTTTGTAGGTATTCATAGCCGTTTTTGGGCTAAGATACAAAATATTATTCATTGCGTCATATTTGTTGTGACGTGACACTAGTGTATGGACATGCCGACCAAATTGGTTCTTCGTCAAATTTGGGAAAGTTATCCAGTCTGGGATAGGATCACCTTCCGCCTCGGCAACTCAAAACCTGCTCTGCCGTACATTCCTCGTTTTATGCTCTTGATTCGGTTAAAAAGTGAATGATTTTGTCCAACCAGGTATGACGTATCTCACCAGAAAAAGAAACAGGTGTATCTATTCATGTACGCCTTTCTCTTTTATTTGAGCCCGGATCCAATCAAACCAAACCGACAAGCCGGAGCCGGTTGTACATGAAATTTCCAATACAGGAATACTGCCATTCAGTTCCCTGAGGTATTGTCTGAATTTCTCCATACTGAAATTTGTATAGGGGATCAGATCGGTCTTATTCAGAATAATAGCTGAGGATTCCCTGAAGAGCAAAGGATACTTGACCGGTTTGTCATCACCTTCAGGAACGCTTATCACAGCAATCTTATGGTTTTCACCCAGGTCGAATTCTGCGGGACATACCAGGTTGCCAACATTTTCCACAATAATCAATTGAAGTTTTTCCAGATCCAAATGCTCAAATGCTTTAGCAATTGAGTGCGAATCGAGGTGGCATCCTCCTCCCGTATTTATCTGAATCACGGGGACACCAAATGGTTGCAATCTTTGGGCATCATGATCGGTAGCAATGTCACCCTCAATGACAGCCATTTTCAATAGACCTGAAAAGTGAGCCAGGGTTATTTCGAGAAGGCTTGTTTTTCCGGCTCCTGGTGAGCTGATAATATTTATCATCAGAATACCTTTTTCCGATAATTTCAAGCGGTTTTCATCTGCCTTATTCTGGTTTCTGTCCAGAACATTTTTCATTAATATTATATCCATTTTATTCTCCTGTTAATGATTTAATATATAGTTCTTTCCCGGATTCAGTATTGAGACGGAAGCTTCCGCATTCCGGACAGATAAAAATACCGTCGGTGATCTCAGGCCGGTGGCCGCAATCTCTGCAAGTCACCAGTATCGGCCTCCATTCGATTACAAGTTTACAGTTTTCAGCTAAGGAGCCCTTGGTGCATGTCTTAAACGAAAACTCAAGCATCTCGGGTACCAGCTGGTGCATTTTGCCAATAACCAGGTTCAGTCTTGAGATACGGGATAAACGATTGGCAGCGGCGACTTCAGTCATCGTACTTATGATCCCTTCTATTACAGCCAGTTCATGCATGGTACGGTCAGCAAATTCGTGGAAGTGGGTCCCCTGATAGCATAGTCAATAATCTTCTGCCTCCGATCGGAGTTTCCAAAATAACCCGACCCGGATTTTCGCGTGTAACCACACCAAATTCACAAGCATTTTCCCCAAGCGGATGAGATCGTAAAGAGGTTAATATTTCATTTGAAATCGATTCGGCGGCGATCAAAATAAACTTACCCTCATTTGCCAGGTAAAGGGGATCCAAACCAGTCAGGTCGCATAATCCTGCGACTTCATTCCTTACGGGAATCATGCTTTCCATAATAGTGATTCCCCAGGCTTGTTTCTCGGTGACTTCGCATAAAACCGTGGCTAACCCTCCCCGAGTTGGATCGCGCATGAATCTAATACCGGTACCAAAGCTTGAAATCATTTCAATTAATGGATATACGCAGGCACAATCACTCATGATGGTCGTTAGAATTTGCCCGGGAAAACGGGCACAAAAGATTGCTGCCCCATGATCACCGATTGTTCCGCTAAGGATAATCCGATCTCCAGGCTGAATTCCTTTCCCTCCGGAGACCTGCTCCAAATCAGGAATAACAGTACCAATACCAGTAGTCGTAATATAAATTTTATCGCATAGACCCGAGGGAACCACTTTGGTATCAGCTGCAACAAGAGCAATGCCCAGATTCTTAATTTCAGATGACATAGAAGAAACGATCATTTCCAATTCGGTCATAGAGAAACCTTCTTCCAATATGAATGAGGCAGTTATTGAATGAGGTTTTGCTCCGGAAACGGCCAGATCGTTTATAGTTCCACAAATGGACAGTTTACCAATATCTCCTCCGGGGAAAATAACAGGATTAACCACAAAGGCATCGGTTGAGATGGCAATATTTCCTGATAAGTTTGTAAGAATGGCTGCATCTGATTCTTTATCAAGATATTGATTATGTAAGTATGGTTTAAACAGTTCACGGATCAAGTTCCGGGTCATCCTGCCACCACTCCCATGGGTCAATAGTATTTTGTTTTTCATGTTCATCATCCAATGATCAGTTCTGATATCGGTAGTAAGCCTGGCAGGTTCCCTCGAACGACACCATGCATGCACCGATTGGTGAGTCTGGAGTACAGGTTTTGCCAAATAAACGACACTCAGGAGGAGTAATAAATCCACGGAGAATATCTCCGCATCTGCAATTCGGATTATCGGTTTCAGGAAACTCAGGAAGTTTGAATCGCTTGTGTGCATCGAAACCGGCATACCTGCCACCTGGGATCATCCCGCTTTTAGCAATAATGCCTAATCCCCGCCACCAGTCGTCCTGAAGGACAAATACTTCATGTAGAATACTCTGGGCCTTTAAATTACCTTCAGGTTTTACTGCTCGTCTGTACTGAATCTCAACTCTTGGTTTTTGCTCTTTAATTTGCCTTATAAGCAGTAAGATGGATTCAAGAATATCAGCAGCTTCAAATCCGGAGATCACACAGGGTATTCCATGATCAACTGCCAGGAACCGGTAAATATCCTGTCCTGTAATGGTACTTACATGTCCCGGGCAAATGAAACCGTCGAGGTTGGGCTGTTGAGCAACCAAAGCAGCCATTGCAGGAGGCATGATCTTATGGGCACTCAACACTGAAAAATTCTCAATGCCCCGTTCGAGAGCCGTTAAAATAGTAACCGCCACCGACGGAGCGGTGGTTTCAAAACCGATACCGAGAAAAACAACTTGCTTATTCCTTTCGTTTTCAGCCAGTTTCAATGCTTGAAGGGGTGACAGAATAATCCGGATATCTGCACCATCCGCTCGGGCTGCTTCGAGGCTTTGAGCAGATCCCGGTACTCTGATCAGATCGCCGAAAGTGGTAATGATTACCGGATAGTTTTGTGACAAGTGAATGGCCTGATCAATGAATCCGGTATGGGTAACACAAACCGGACAACCGGGTCCGGATAATAAAGTGACCGTTTCGGGAAGTAGAACCGATAACCCAAATTTCCTGATAGCATGGGTATGGCCACCACAGACTTCCATTAGCCTGACCGGTTGGTCAGCCTCATTTCGGATGGCACAGAGCAAAGCCTCGACAGTATTCATGGCGTATCATACAGGTTTTCAATCTCACGGATAAGTCTTGTGGTCTCCTCCGCCTCCTCAAGTGAAATCTTCTGGATAATAAATCCGGTATGAATCAGGACAAAATCACCTTCACTCACATCATCGACCAAGTCAAGGGAAGCTTGGATCCTGAGACCACCTATTTGCACAACGGCCATATTACCGCTGATAGACATAACTTTAGCCGGGATACCTAAGCACATGGTTATTGATTTGAATTTTTGCAGCTACCAGTAATTGACCCAGCGAGATTCCCCCGTCATTTGGTGGAACCTGCTGGTGTGTATACGTTGAGAAGTTGTTCGATTTTAACAACTTACGGGTAATATCGGTTAGAAAAGCATTCTGAAATGTACCCCCAGATAAAACCACTTTACTCAGACCGGATTGTTTTTGTGCATTAAGGCAGGTTTCGAGAATTGCTTTTGCGAGGGTTCTGTGAAACCGGGCTGAAATCACAGAAACAGGGACCTGGTTTTCCAGATCGACCCGGATAGCCTCAATAACGGGAGCAAAAGAGATAGTATTATGGTAATTAAATACATACTCTCCCTTTTCCAGCCTGTCAACTGCCATCTCCAGCCGTATTGGAGCCTCGGAATCGAAGGTGTTTTCTACACAAGCACCTGTCAGGACAGAGATTGCATCAAAAAGCCTACCTGCTGCAGATGAAATCGGAACAGGAACATCAGATAATAGCAGGTTTAGGATTTGTTCTCTCTGAGTCGGTGGAACTAAAAGAAGAGCTGGGAACGAATCAAAGGGAATATTCTTGCCATAACATTGATATAGGTAAGCTATTGCGACTCTCCAGGGTTGCTTAACAGCTAGGTCGCCGCTAGGAATTTTAATGGGATCCAGCCATGCGAAACGATTGAAATGGTCCAGGGAAGAGATCAGAAATTCTCCACCCCAAATGGTTTGGTCGGTCCCAAGTCCGGTACCATCAAATGCAACTCCTATTACAGGTTCATCCAGCTGATGCTCAGCCATGCAGGAGGCGATGTGCGCATGATGATGATGGACTGTGATAACCGAAATGCCGAGGGAGTTGCCAAATTGGGTTGAAAGATAGTCAGGGTGCTGATCCGTCACAATCAAGGTTGGAGTGAAACGAAATATTTTCTTAAACCGTGCCAGAGACTCCTCCATAAACTGAAAGGTATCAAGGCTCTTTAAATCTCCTATATGCTGACTCAGAATAGCATCATAACCTTTCCCCAGACAAAATGTGTTTTTTTGTTCGGCGCCGAGAGCAAGGATACCCTCAACTGGAAGACTAACATGCAGAGGAGTGGGAACAAACCCACGTGATCTCCGGATAAGGATGGTCTTTTCATTAGATACCCGTGCAACGGAATCATCTGTTCTGTTAATGATTGGCCTATTGCTGTGTATAAAAAAATCAGCGATATCTCTTAGCTTATTTTCAGCTTCTTCCGGTGTTATTATGATCGGCTCATCAGAAATATTTGCGCTTGTGCAGACCAAAGCAACGAAATTCCCTTGAGTCATTATTTGATGTTGAAGCGGAGTATAGGGAAGCATGACTCCCAGGCTGCCTAAGTCCTTATTGACTATTTTATTTAAACAATTGATCTCCTTTAGGATAACAATGGGGCGTTGCCATGAGGTTAATAGTCTTCCCTCTGCTTCAGAGCATTCACAGAATTGACGGATCTCATTAATTTGAGGAAACATTACGGCAAACGGCTTGCCGTCGCGGTGCTTTCTTTTACGAAGCTTCGTCACGGTCATGTGATTCGTTCCGTCGCAAATCAGGTGGTATCCACCGATACCCTGAATAGCACCAATTTGTCCGTTTTTTAAAGCCTCTATAATCTTCATTAATAACTCCGGCCATAAGTCATCGCCAGGTTGAAGGCCTTTTTGAAAATAAACGGGTCCGCAAATATTGCAGGCAATGGGTTGGGCATGAAAACGGCGGTCAAGCTGATTGACATACTCTGACCTGCAACCATCGCACATGTTAAAAGAGGACATGGAGGTATTGGGCCGGTCCCAGGGCAGTTCGTGGATAATGCTAAACCGCGGGCCGCAATGTGTGCAATTAACAAAAGGATATCCAATCCGTCGCGGATGGTTTTCCATGTCTTCAAGGCATTTTTCGCACACAGCGATATCCGGACAAATCCCTGTAATTTCGGTGGAGGTATTTTGGCTTTGTTCTATCCGAAAGCCTGATTGTGTTTGTTTTTTTTCACATTGAATCACTTCAATAGAGCCGATTTTCGATGGGGGTGGTGCTTGTTGTTTAAGCAAGGAGGTGAAGGTATGTAATTCATCATCTGAACAGAATAATATGATCCTCACACCATCATTTCGATTCTCAACAGTACCGTCCAACTTTAATTCAGACGCAAGCCGGTATACAAAGGGCCGGAAACCGACTCCCTGCACGGTCCCTGTAACATGGATCTGAAATGATGAGAAGATCCCTTTCATTTTCGTTCCGGTTTATAATACATCCTGTTCTTGTTTTATCCGATTCAACGTGAAGATGATTGCCTCAATTTCTGTACTAAGATAAACATTACTTACAATAACGTCTTTGGGTACTTTCAATATAACCGGTGCAAGATTCAGAATGCCTTTGATCCCATTCTATCAGTCGTCAAGCCTAAAAGTAACATATTACCCTTGAATTGTATATGTTAAATAGCATGTTGTTGAAAAATAACCTACCTATGAATGTTATAGTCAGTCCAGCAGTCCATAATGTAGATGAATTTGATACTGGGCATTGAGAATTTTTTCTACAAAATATTTTACAAAAATTATTTCCACGAATACGCTGACCAAAAACATCAAGTACCCCCCTCTCAAACTCAACTGGGGATATACCCCCCTATGATTTAATGAGTATCCAGCCAGCCAGTTTATATGAGATTGGATGGGTAAGTACTACCTCTTCACCACAATCTTTTTAATAGCAGTATTATTCCCTTGAGTCAACGAAGTGTTTTGTGCTAGACCTATAAGGTATGTAGTGTGAGAGGTGCACTGGCTCTGGCTAATTCGGAGTCAGCCGGCTACTCGATTAGCAAAAGTTGTTTAATTAAATCTATCGTCTGATGTTGTCTCGTTTGGATAGCCAGTCTTATTGTTAATCCAACCACTCTTTTCAATATTATGAATATCAAATTGAGAGATATAAGGTTTAATGTCCAAAAGAACTGTCCCATCCAGCATGTCAACGTTCTCAATTTCTAGTATGTTGTCTTTTATGCTTATGAGTTTGACAACAGAAATGCCTATCGAATTTGGTCTTCTTGGCGCTCTAGTTGCGAATATGCCATGTGGTTTATCATCTAGAAATGGTATAACCTGTAAATCAAAGCCTTTGGATTTATGAAAATGATAGATAAGATATATATGAGAGAACTTTTCAAGATCAAACAAGCCGTCTGCATATTCTCTTTTCAATTCAATAGTGCCTATTATTCCTTTCGATCCACTAGATTGAATGGGCGTACCTTCTTTTCTTTTGAAAGGAGTATGGATTGTGCCTATTGATTTGAAACAGATACTCATTTTGGAAGTTAAGTTACAATTTTTGCTAACCTATTAGTGTTCTATCAGTCGTTAAACCTAAAAGTAACATATTCTATAATACTTCATTCAACAGGGCTTTACCTTCTTCTATCAATTCACTTAAATCATTCATAAATCTATAATTTCCAGCTAATTATTCTTCTTTTTCTAAAGCTTCCTGAGGGAATAAAGCCTCTTGAATGGAACCACCATCAAACCAAGAGCATAGATATTGTCCGTTATAAATTTTGCTCCAGTTTTGATTGGTACCTTCCTTATCACTGACAATAGTCATCCTAGGGCTTCCACTCTTCAGATTGACAATGTCTCCAATGTAAAATTTCTGTGTCATAGTTTTTACTTTTATTAGTGATTATTTTCATGCTTTAAGATCACTGCTATACTGTTTTGTATTAGAAGCCTTATATAAATTAGGGACATACCCCCCCCTCGTATATATGAATTCGATCTGTAGATTCTAGAGCTAGCGAGCTGCGAGTAAAATTTCTCTAATCTTTTATGCAGCGGACTGATAATATTACAAACATTAAGATTGAAAATATTAGTAATCAGACAGATGAGATTCCCATTCAAATATATCAAACATATCAATAATTTTACCTTCCTCTCCTATCAGATAACAACTGTAACTGCTATATGCATTTCTGTATTTTGAATACATATCATCGTTAAAGGATTCTTCAGCATCCAACATAATCCCACCTAAATCTTCTCTCACACTTGAACCAAATCCTATTATTGTCAATTTGCCATCACATTCATCAACGATTTCCTTGTATTTGTCATATGATCTTGCAGTGCACCATGACATATTTGTAATAAGGATCTTCTTATCCTTGAAAGACTCACTCTTAACAGTATCTCCATGAATGGATTTAAAAGAAAAACTGGGAGCATTAAGACCAACCTGAATCCCTATCATAGATTGGTAGTCCGTTTCTTTTAAGAGAATGATTGTACCATCACCACTATAAAAATCGTGGAACTTATAATAGTAATCACCCAATTTTACAAACTCCCCAAGTTCAACTAGATCCCTTTTCATCAGGGTATCTCTGGCGATACCATTCTCTGAGAGAAGTGCTAGTTGGGGTCTGAAAAAGCAAAAGCTATATGAGTTATAATCAACTACACCAATACGAAAGTCTAGCTCATCGATCTGCAGATCTGCTTCCATCCGCTGGGGTGTGTTTTGTAGAACCATACCAAACCATTTTGATCTGCCAATTTGCACCCAACCAGAATCTGGTATTTCCATACTTCCAATATCAACTGAGTAGTTACATTGGATCAGATTTGTTAATCCTTTCATATCAAAATAATTTATTGTCCTGACAGAATCATCAGAAAGATCCCAGTTATGGTTCTGGTCAACTACCACCACCGTATCACCATCCATCTGTCCTGAAATCAAGGATATAATATTATTGCCCATTGCAGAATCTTTTTGAACTAATTCCTCACCTTCAGGAGAGTAATATCTTATGGGCTTCAAATTAACCAGTATCACGCCAAATTTTATGTCAGTTATATTATTTGGTATTACTTCAGGGAATTGCCACCACTCGTAGCTGTTACATTCCGTAGAATCCATCACCCATAATTCTCCAGCCCCAACACGGAATAATCCATGCCCCTTTAATTTATCTGATTTAATTACCAAAGTATCCAAATCAGATGTGAAATAATTTACTTCATTGTCATTCTGAGAACAGCCAAAGAGCAGGCAAATAGCCAGAGTCATTAGAACTAAAAGGTTTCTCATTTTATTTCAGGTGTAAGGTTTATGTTTTTATTATGGTGTTAAAAGCTTAAGAAGGAGGACATTTAAAGATAATAACTAGAAAGGTCTTATTCATTAACGATTCTATAGCTGTCTTATTTTATAGGATTAATCTGTCCTGTCCGTCCAGAACGTATATAGATTGGACACTGGACACTAAATTTTTTCTTCCAAAATTTTTTACAAAAATTATTTCCACGAAAGCGCTTACCATTTAACATCAAAGACCCCCCCTCTAACTCAATTGGGTTATACCCCCCTCATCTGGATTATATAGCAATGAGTATCTAGCCAGCCAGTTTATTAGAGATTGGATGGATGGATGGATGAGTTTTACCTCTTCACAATCCTCTTTTTCAAAATAGTATCACCTGAGGTTAGATTAAGGAAGTATACTCCTGCTGGCAGATCAGATATGTCAAATGTATTTTCTACCTGATGCTCTGATTTAAGCAGTTTTCCTTGTATTGAGTATATTTTAACTTCTGCTAGCTGGGATAATCCAGATAAGTTGATGATTCCAGAGGTTGGGTTGGGGAAAACACGAATCTGCCCAATTACAAAATCTGACACCGCAGTTGATTGATTGTTGTAATAATAATAACTTCGTCTGGTTAATATCCAATTGTTACCCTTCTGATCCCAGTTGTGAAATGTTGATAGCGAAATATTTCCAAAGGTATTGAAGAGGTTTTCTTTTTTATTATAGAGAGTCCATTCTGAATTAATCAACCAATACATTACTTCTTTAACCCTCTGGTTGTTGCTGTTAATCGTTATTTCATACTTGATATGAGGATCATAATTCCCAATCCATGGAGGAGAATTAGATATAAAGGCAGTGAAATTTCCCATAGAGTCATAAACATATTCTACTAGCTGACTAGCTCCAATATTAGAAGTCATTTGTTTACTTATCCTACCCAATGAGTCATATTCTGTCCAAAAGTCTGTTCTTCTTTCCCATGTGCTAAGATTTGGAATCCAGCTGTAAGTATACTCTGATAATTTGATCCCATCAGGAGTATATGTAGTCAGAAATTTCCTGTATGTTTCCCATCTATGAGTATTTGAGTTCCAAATATCTATTAATTGTTCAATTTCTAAGCCTAATGAGTTGTAATCATATGTATATAAAAGATTAGGATTCCAATCACCCAAATCCCCACTCCATGTGAAGTATAGCTTTTGAATCAATCGCCCTGTTTGAGAATTCTTAAATTCTTGCTTTGTATTGGGTATCCATCCTTGTTGTTCTTCGTATTTGTGGTATTTGTACAGGTATCTAAGATTATCATCAGAATCATATTCCCATTCATGTTTAACCCACGGATAACCAAGGCCTCTTTCCTGTGTAGCATGCTCTATTTGCTCAATTTGTTTTCCAAGTTGATCAAAAGTTTTTTGTTGATATTCAATCAAATTCCATCTATTATAATTTAAAAAATACAAACCATAAAAAGTCTGTACTTCATTGCTGTTGTGATAGTACTCCCATTTGTATTCAGGCAGGGAATCATTCTCACCGGCAAACTTGTACCTAACAATCGAATCCAATAACGAAACAGTCTCCTGAGCATTAACATGAAAGCAGGCAATGCTGATAAGCAAGATAAGAATGGCTTTTTTCATGATTTCAGTTCAGTTACTTAGGGGGACATTAGGGGGACAATCAAAGTTAATGATTTTTTGCAAAAGAGAAGCTTGTGCTATCCGTTCAATCTGTAGGCAATCTGGACACTGGACAGTATGGTTACTCATCCTTTGCAGCGGACTGAATAGCACTATCTTTTCACCTCAGTATAATTTAATAATTGCATTATTCCCTTGAGTCAACGAAGTGCCATGTGCTAGACCTGCAAGGTATGTAGTGTGAGAGGTGCACTGGCTCTGGTTAATCCGGAGTCAGCCGCCTACTCGATTATACAATGTAAAATTTCTTGTCATAAAATTCATTAACGAAATTGG
>CAYXJR010000112.1:0-11999 GCA_964465145.1 uncultured Porphyromonadaceae bacterium
GGAAAAGTAATGCTTCATCCTAAACCAGGCAAGATGTACCAGGCCGTTGGCTTACCAACAGGTAAACAACACTTTTTCTCATAGGTAGTACAATTTAAGTAATGAAATACTAATTAATTCAAAATGTGAAGAGATTGACAATAAACTAATAATTAAGGTTAATCCCACCAAATACTATGATTCTTGGCATGGGATAGCCATAGTTTATATAGTATTTCTTATTAGTCAGATTCTCTCCTTTGACAAAAACATCAACATACTTGTTAATCATAAAAGATATTCTTGAGTTTAATAATGTATAACTGTTCTTTTCTACTTGAGGTGTGACTTGTGTATAAAGATTGTGTATGTGCTGAACGGAAAGGTTAAAATTGAATCTATTCCATTTATAAGTTCCGCTTAAATTCAATTGTTGTTCAGGAGCGGCAACAATCGGTTCTTTCATCGAAATATAACTGTATGTTGCATTTATGGTAAACATGTTAGTTGGCTTGAAAGTACCAGCAAATTCCACACCCGTATTCGAGAATTTACCAGTATTTTCATTTTTCGGTCCAGTTGAACTCATTACAGTCTGTATCAGATTGTCCCCATTGGCTTTAAATAATGTCAGTTCGAGTGAAACCTTGTTTTCAAGTAATTTCCGGGAAACACCAATTTCATAATTCATCATTCTCTCAGGTTTTAAATTGGCATTTGCGGGAGTCCACAAGTAAAGTTCACGAATTGTAGGACTTCGAAATCCTTTTGCAACTGAGGCTTTTAATGTTGTAGTGGATGTAGGATGATATGCTAATCCACCCGTTGGTACAGGTTCATTACCATATACACTATTATGTTCCAGTCTGAATCCTGCATTTAAAACCAGTTTATTAAAAAATTCCTGTTGGATATATCCGTAACCAGCCATCTCCCATACAGTTGTGTCACCAAATACCATTCCATTGCCATTCATGGCTTCCACATTTTCTGCAATTCCACCATATTTTTTGTAATCAGTGCCTAATGTAATGGTATTTCCTCTAAAGAGGTTGAATGACTGATAAAACACAATCCCATAATTTTTGTCTTTCGAGTGAAATCCATCACTTATGTTGTGTTCCCCCAAGTTGTAAAAGAATCGCAAAGAACCATTTGTTTTATCGAACTTGTTGTCGAGGACGAAGGCTCCCATACCACGGGTAATATCATAGGTGTTGCCTGCTTTTGACCCTTCGGGTCCAGGGTCGGTGGCATCGAAATTTGCCAGACTTAAATCACCATTAATCTTGAAATTTTTGTTAATGTCATATCCAACACGGAAGTATCCGTTATTTATCTTAAAGTCAGATGAATCACGATGACCATCAGTCTGGTCGTGGTTAAAAGAAGCAAAAACACTCAACCCCTTCTTCTTAAAACCACCGTTAACCATATATTTTTGAGTATTGGAAGAACCATACATCAGACGGGCATTCGCTTTAAAACCATCTTCTTCTTGCTCTTTAGTAATAATATTGATTACCCCACCCATTGCATTTGTACCATATAAGGTTGAGGCAGGTCCACGTATAACCTCTACCTTTTCAACATCGGAAGCGATATATGTATCAGGCAATGGATGCCCCATGATTCCCATAAACTGGGGATTACCATCAACCAATACCAGAACTTCTGTATTCGGATTTCCACCAATGCCCCTGAGCGAGATTTGACCTGCCGAACCTGTAGATACACCAAAACCAGTAATCCCCCTTTCGGTGACAAATAAACTTGGCACTTGCTCTGCTAAGACAGGTAATAGTGCAGATTCTGAACTATTTTCAATCATCTCTTTCGAAACTACTGATACTGTCAGTGGAACATTGTTACGGTTTACAGATGTCTTAGACCCTGTTATCACTACTTTATCAATATTAATGGTATCCTTCAAAATACTTTTGCCTTGTTGTGAAAATGCTGATTTTGAAAGTATTACAGTCGTAATCATAAAAAACAAAACACTTTTATTCATGGATATATAGTTTGATGTTAATAATTTTCGATTTCGTGTTACTAATTTATTATAAAAAACCCAAGAGGGGTGTGATTTAATATTATTTTTTAATATTTCGTGTTACGGATTAATCAAAAAAATCACTCAGTTCGGCTCATCACCAGTTTACCATGAATAATACCTTTAATGCCAATTAATTTATCTGATAATTCGGTCAACTTCTTAGCAGTTCTTGGGGTAACAAGAGAAAGTGTACGCTTGTGGAAAGAGCAACTTCGCAGGAAAGGCCTGGCGGGAATGCTAAAAGAAAAAAAAGTGGGAAAGAGATCCAAACTCAATGCCGATAAAGAAAAGGTATTGAAAATTATTGTAAGACGATCCCCGAAAAGACAAGGATATAAACAAAGTAAATGGACAGGATTGTTAGTCCAGGATGTAGTTTTTAAAAAATGGGGATTCAAAATCAGCCTGAGAACAGCACAGCTATGGTTGTCTAAAATCCGTTAACTTTTTTTCATGCGTTTGCCCTGTGGTAGACCCTTGTATTATAGATTACAATTAGCAAGGGAATAATCTGAATAGCCAGTCAGTCCATTAAATGACCACCTCCCCCATAATTACCTGAAGGAAACGAACTTGAGGATCAATAGACACTTTTCCCCTTATACATTAAGTAGATAAATGTCTATTAAAGTCCTTGATATATTTTTAAAAAAACCACATAACCCCTATAAATACAGGAGTTACATGGTTATTTATTCAATTGAGATACCAGAATGATTTATCATCCAGATTATCCTGAAGTAATCTGGCAAACTCAAATATATCCACCGATCTATCAGCGAAAGTATCGAGGTAGGAGCTTTTATTCGCTCCAGTAAACAGGTTATATAACCGCCATAGGTTGATTGAACCATCCTCCTCCCGGCAGAAAGATTCATCCCGGTAATAATCCTTAACAACAGCATTGATCTGGTTATCACCAAGAGTCAGTTCAGGTATTGCCTGCTTATCAGATTTACCCAGATATGGATACATCCTCAGCCTACCTATTAACTGGGCAAACTGCTGTTCTGTAATGGAATGCTCAGGAAGCTCACTCATCTGCTTTATCTGGTTTATGGCATTATACTCCGATAATAACCGGTACACATGATTTGCCAGTTCTTCAGGAGTCCTGACCCGCACATCTGCCTTATACCCATCGGTTGAAATAAAGAGGTTCAAGCAGACTTTATTCTGGAAGCCAACAAACAGTTTGAATCGTTCCTCTGTCTTACGTGAGTAAAGATTCTCATGATTATAGGCACGTACCCCACCTATACACAAAGACAGATCATTCCCTGCCACATTATCACGTATTGAGGCTACCTCCATAATGAAGGCCATATGCTCATAATAAAGGGGCTTTTCATAATCAGCTAATAAATGTGCCGGCTTACCCTTTGCTTCGGGTATACGGCCTTTAACAGGATGAGAAGCCCTAATAGCAGGGCTGAGGATCTGTTCCCCATGATAGAACTGGTGAACCGTATCTGTAACTGTGTCTATGAAGCTATCATGGGAGATTGTTATCTCGTTATCCTTGCTGAATACAGGAATTATGCATTCCTTCTTCAACTCTTGAAGGTCAACCACCTTTGTATTGGCAATAATGAATCCATCACCAGATGATACCGGTGCTTGTTGAAGAGCAACACGTGGCTGCTCCTGATAAACTAATGTTTCCATAATTATTGTATTTAGTTTTAAATTACAGTTCATTTAGAGTCACAGTGGACTTCAGCTCATTGTTTCGATTGATCAGCTCCTGCCGGATCTTGGGCGTCATTTCAGGATAAGAATTATAGATCAGCTGAAGCTCCTGATTGGAATTTGCTTTTCTAATATCTTCTATTACCTGATCTACATTTTCATCAATGTTGCACCAGCTGGTAATGGTCTGACCGGTTTCTTCAGATATAACAAAAGCAGGTTTATCCATAAACACACCTGTTCTGTCTTTTGAAGCAGTTGCATTATGCTTGATGTCAAGATCCAGAACGAGAGTGAATTCATAATCCATACCATCCCGGGTGACTCCCTTCAATCCAACTTTCTCAGGCACTTGCTTACCATTCTTTTCATTCAGAACATAATCCATTTTTGTTCGAATAGTAGCAATGATGTGAGCTTTGGATTGGAGCATCTTTTGGACAAAAGCATTATGCCTTGGAGTGACCTTATTCCAATTGGTGAAACTGTTACCCGGCATATTGGAGTGTATTTGGAGAATTCCGCCCTCACCCTCCCATTCGTGGGATATGCTGTCCAGTATGATCACCTCCATACCGGCTTTTTCAGCCAATTCTATGGCCTCTATGTACATTTCTGGACTAAAAGGTACTCCTATGCCCAGAACATTAAAATGCCCTAAATGAGCATATAAATCAGACGAGGTGCTTTCTGAGTCGATGACACAGATTTTACTCCAGTCCCCACAGAGACCAAAAGCAATTTTTAATGCACCATAAGTTTTTCCTGAGCCACTGGGGCCCTGCAAACTCATACGCATACGAGCTTGCTTTCTTTCAGCTTTACGTAAATTCATAATAGTAAGTATTAAATGATTAATAATGAGGACTGAATTGTCCATTGAATAGTCAGATGTCTTGAGGTAATTTTACATCAGGTTTTCATCGGCAAATGAGAGGTAACTGTCAGCAGTGATAATCATGTGATCCAGAACTGAAATGTCCAGTAGTTTGCCTGCTTCCTTGATTTTAACTGTCAGATTCTTATCTGCTTCACTGGGTATAGTATTGCCTGACGGATGATTATGGGCTACTATTATGGCTGTACTGCATCACGTGAACATTTGATGGATTTTCTATCAGATGCTCTAGTTTTGGAGGAATAAGAGATAGTGATTTCAGCAATAGACGATACTGCTGAATCAGATTGATTTTGATTCATAACATTAAGGATTAGGTGAATACTTGAAAGATTGGAGTGTGTATTACCCCTGTCGACAAGCAGAGTGAGTCCTTGATTTACTTTTGAAAAGAAAAGTTTTTGGTGGGTTATCTTTAAATTCGTATTGAAATAATTGACCCGGTGGTATATCCCCAATTGAGATTGAGGGGGGGACTTGATGTTAATAGTCTACGCTGCCAGATATACTTCTTGCTGAAAAATATTATATAAAATTTTTGCTGCATTCAGGTCTGGGGAGCAGTATTAAAAACTTTACTAATTTTATCAGAAGTTTAATAGGTGGTAGCGTTTTTTAACGGTGAGTGGTAGCATTTTAGGCCGAGGTTAAAAATTAACCAATTACATTCCAATCGGAATAGCTACTTTTAGGCTTGACGACTGATAGAACACTAATAGGATGTACGCTATTAAAATGAAGAACACTACATTAATATTATTACTGTTCATTTGTCTTGGAGCAATAAAAGCTCAGGAGGTTGATACATTTTATTTGCATGTTCCAATATCTAAAAATGACACGATAATTTACAAGCGAATTATTCAATTTGATAATAACGATAGTTTATATCATGTTCGGGATTACTATCCAAATGGTCAGATTCAAATGCAAGGAACCTATAGTTCATTTGATAAGAGTATCAAAGAAGAAAGCCTCTGGTGCAATTATAAGACAAATACCAAAGAAGGAGAGTTCAAAGGGTGGTACAAAAACGGCCAAATTGAGAGCAAAACGAATTTTTTAAATGGATTAAGACATGGACTTCATGAATATTGGTATTCGAATGGACAAAGAGAGTCAAAACAAAATAATATAAACGGGCAAGAACATGGAAAATCTACATGGTGGAATACTGATGGTTCATTACAAAATGAATTGATTTTCGAAAAAGGATTAAATCAAAATCCAAAAGACACAAATTACCACTACATATCTTATACGCCCAAAGAATATTATGACGACACATTAAAAAAATGGCCATTAATAATTTATCTCCACGGAGGTTCAAGCAGGGGCACAGATACAATTAAACTTTATTGTTGTGGTATCCCTGACCAAATTTGGAGAAAGAGAGAATTCCCATTTATTATTGTTGCACCACAATGTCCAATTAACCAAAGATGGTCTACTGACAATTGGTTTGAGAATTTTTATGAAGAAGTAACAACAAAATATAGAATAGATACAAATAAAGTTTATCTGACAGGAGTAAGTTTAGGGGGTTCAGGAACATGGTATCTGGCGATAAAATTTCCTGATAAATTTGCAGCTATTGCTCCTGTGAGCGGATTTACACGTCATATTGATTACATAATCAAAAATACTGATAAACTAATTGATATTCCAATTTGGGCTTTTCATGGAAAAATAGATAAAGTAGTAGAATTTGAGGATACTGAATGGATGATTAATAGATTAAAAGAAAAAAATAAAGATTTAAAATTCACAGCAGACCCTGATGTAGGTCATGGAATGTATTGGTCGGTATATCCTGAACAGGAACTATATGATTGGTTTTTACAACATGATAAACGAATGCAAAATAAGAATTAACGGGCTATAATAAATAGTACTATGAGCGGTCTGCAAGTCCAGCTATGAGTAAGTGTTGAACTATATCCCCGATTAACCAGAGCCATTGCATCTCACACTCCACCGTACTTGTAGATCTTGCACAAAGAACTTCGATGGCATAAGGGAATAATACTGTTGTTAAGAAGACAATTGTGAAGAGGTAGCATCATTGGTTGAATTACTCGTCCATCCATCCAATCTCTATATAAGCTGGCTGGCTGGATACTTTTAAGGTGGGGGGATATCCCAATCGAGTTTGATGGGGGGGCTTTGATGCTAAATGGTAAGCGCTTTCGTGTAAAAAATAAATTCTCAAAGAATTTATTTTAAAGACAATGCTAGTGAGTTCCAATAATAAAGTAATTTCACAAACACTTTTAATGAGAGTTTAATAGGAAATGAAAGAATTGCACATAGGAGATCTAACAATTAAACTCCCAATCATACAAGGGGGTATGGGTATTGGTGTTTCAATGGCAGGATTAGCAGGGGCAGTTGCAAACGAAGGTGGTGTTGGTGTAATAGCTGCAGTAGGGCTCGGTATGTTTGAACCTGATTATGCGAAAAATTTCCTTGAAGCCAACATAAGAGCACTAAAGAAAGAAATACAAAAGGCAAGAGGATTAACCAAGGGCGTTCTAGGTGTAAACATTATGGTTGCACTTACAAATTTTGCTGATTTGGTGAAAACTTCTATTTCAGAAGGGATTGATATAATTTTTGCTGGTGCAGGGCTTCCTTTGAATATGCCTCAATATTTAACTAAAGGATCAAAAACAAAACTTGTCCCGATAGTTTCATCAGGAAGGGCTGCAAAAATATTGTGCTCCAAATGGAAAGGACAATTTGATTATTTACCTGATGCAATTGTTGTTGAAGGGCCAAAAGCCGGCGGACACTTAGGGTTTAAAAGGAACCAACTTGACGACCCCGAATTTGCATTAGAAAAACTAGTGCCAGAAGTAGTTGAACAGGTGAAATATTTTGAAGAAAAATACAATACTATAATACCAGTGATCGCTGCAGGTGGAATTTATACAGGTGCAGATATCAAAAAGATTATTGATTTAGGAGCATCCGGCGTTCAGCTGGGAACACGTTTTGTTACCACCGACGAGTGTGACGCTTCATTGAAATTCAAGCAGACTTATATTGATTCCCAAGAAGAAGATATGGAAATCATTAACAGTCCTGTTGGAATGCCGGGACGGGCTATTAAAAATGAATTTATTGAAAAAGTAAACAGGGGTGAGAAACGCCCGGTAAAATGTCCTTACAAATGTTTAAAAACTTGTAATATTGAAACAACCCCATATTGTATTCTAGCTGTCCTGATTAATGCCTGGAAAGGAAATTTTTATAATGGCTATGCCTTTGCGGGATCAAATGCATTCATGGCTACAAAAATAATTTCTGTTAAAGAAACAATGGAATCATTGGTAAGGGAATTTAAAGAAGTGATATTATTGAAAAAGTAGGGGTATCAATTTTTTTATGGACATCAAATATTCAATGAATGGGAAATAAATGTTTCTCTTGGGATCACAAGGAATAATCAATTTCCTGAAAATAATTTACACCTCCTCATTTACCCCAACCCAACCTCAGGCATCATCAACGTAACTGGTTTAACAGAACCAGCAGACGTAAAAATATACTCAATCCAAGGCAAATTGGTTAAATCAGAGTCTCAGGTAGAAACAAGATTGATATATCTGATCTGCCAGCAGGGGTATACTTTCTGAATCTTAAAGCAGGGGATAATGTTGTTAAGAAGACTATTGTAAAAAAGTAATTCTGATCCATCCAATCTCCTATAATCTGGCTGGCTGGATACTTCCATATCAATCATACGAAGGCAATTTTCTTAATAACTTGCTATTAATCATTTACATTCCAATAGGAATATGCTACTTTTAGGCTTAACGACTGATAGAACACTATTAGGTTAGCGGTAACCCAAAAAGGCTGCGCAAATTGAGTTGTTTAATGACAGATTTTCTAACTTTACATTTTAACGGCGGCCATTTTCACACGACAATAAATTTTTAAGGTCAAATTACAATTAAAATAAAACACAATGGTTAAATTTCAGTGCTTACAAGATTATCCTACTTGGTTTTTACCAGTTCTCATTGTTCTTATTCTTTGGGATACTGTTTGGAAAATAATCGCAATGTGGAAATCTGCACGCAACAATCATCTGATTTGGTTTATTTGTATTACAGTAATTAATTCGATAGGTATTTTACCTATAGTTTACATTTTAATTCAACGAAAAAAACGATCTGCATAACTTGACAGACAACTTTTTTAATTACTAATTTCAAATATGACAGGCTTTTTTGTCACCAATGTTATACTTGGTTTAACACAACCTTGACAACCAGAGATTGAAAAAATCAGACAGGACAAAAGGGCTAACCGCTAATCGAGTAGGCGGCTGACTCCGAATTAGCCAGAGCCAATGCACCTCTCACACTACATACCTTACAGGTCTAGCACAAAACACTTCGTTGACTCAAGGGAATAATACTGCTATTAAAAAGATTGTGGTGAAGAGGTAGTACTTACCCATCCAATCTCATATAAACTGGCTGGGCATTAATCAGTAATACACAAGCATTTTCTTAACATCTTGCTATTAATCATTTACATTCCAATCGGAATAGCTACTTTTAGGCTTGACGACTGATAGAACACTAATAGGTTGTGTGGCATAAAAAAAAGACAAAATGGAAACAATAAATAAATTATTAGAATTTGAACTTATTAATGTAGGAGAATATAAGATAAGAGTTTATACAATAGCGATTGTTTTATTAATTATTCTAATTACTATAGCAATACTATGGTTGATTAGAAGAACATTATTTCGTAAGCGTAAGTTTAAAAAACTTGACACCGGGAATACTTACGCATTATTTCAAATTATTAAATATGTAATTTGGGTAATTTCTGTTGGTTTTATTTTAGAAACCATAGGAATTAAAGTCACTGTATTAATAGCAGGCTCTGCAGCTTTACTCGTTGGGATAGGATTAGGTTTGCAACAAACATTTAACGATGTTATATCTGGAATAATCTTACTTTCAGGAAAATCAATAAAATTGGATGACGTGTTGGAAATAGATGGCGATGTTGTGAAAATTCAAAGTATTGGATTACGAACCTCCAAAGGTCTAAATACAGATGATATTTCCATTATAATTCCAAATTCATTGATAACAACTAATAAAGTAATAAATTGGAGTCATCAATCAAAAAAAACTCGTTTCAGAATTGATGTTGGAGTTGCTTATGGTAGCGATGTTGATTTAGTGATAAAAATTTTGGAAGAAAGTGCTTTTGAATATCCTGATGTTCTTGATAGGGAATTAACAGAAGCCAGATTAGTCAATTTCGGTAATTCATCTTTAGATTTTCAAGTTTTGTTTTTCAGTAAAAACATTTTTAGAATTAGTAAAGTTAAAAGCGATATTAGAAAAATTATTAATAGAAAATTTATTGAAAATAATATTACAATACCATTTCCTCAAATGGATTTACATTTAAAATCAAATAATACTGAATTATTGAAGAAAATGAATAATAACGCCACATAACACGCAATATAGCAAAAAGCGGTGAAGTGCTTAATTGGGGCGGGTTTAGCCCGTTTTAACTTCATCTCGATTTGATAGTGAATCACTCGCAATCCGCTTCATGCCATATTGCCACCGTTAGGCTGAACTTAAAATCATGAAGAAAATATCACATGATGACCTTGTTAATAAAATTCAAGAACAGTTTGACGCTCAACTAGTCAATATACTGATCTCGTGGGATGTCATGTTGCCTTCCTGAGAAATAAGACCGCTTCTAATAATACTATTTGTAAAAATTCAGTCCGCTGCAAAGGATGAGTGTTCCTATGCTGTCCAATCCTAGACATGCTGGACGGACAGGACAGATTTAACTTAATTACTCAGGAGGTAGGGTGAAAATTGGGGAGGCTAAATACCGGCTTCTAGTGGTCCCTTAAGTCTGGTGAAAAGTGGTCATTTTATCCGTTTTTCCAACAAGACTGAATAGAATGAAATATTAACAGTATCTTTAAATGAGGAACGGACCAATGGCAAAGTCCTTATAGTATCTAAACCTAATCCAATTAAGTATGAGCGCCTACCAAATAATAGATATTTTCATGAAAGTTTTACCTTTCGTTATCTTTATTCCCTTATTCGTCATCTTAATTAGGGGAGAGGATAAAAAAGGAAAATTCTCAAAGAAGCAAAGAGTAATGCTAGTGGTTTTGATTGTGGTGGTGGTGTTTTCGATCACCTATGAAGTGTTGAAATATTTTAGTTAAAAAAGTTTGCTTAACATTCCTTCTCAAAGTCAAGATCTGCCTTAATGTTGTTTGCCATAAGATGGTTTAGATTTGGAGGATTAAAGTTATGAATATTTTAAGGTAATTATAACTGTCCTATACTTTGACCCACAGAAAATCTATAAAGGTTATGAAGCCTTTCCCCATAAATGTAACCTTCCCCTTTTTAGGACGCTGCATAAAGGAATAACATAGCCTTTTTTACCTGCTTTCCTGTAATTACATTTAGAAACTATGTAAAATCAGCTAATCCTCCACATGCGTTGATCTAACCTTTAAAGTAGCAAAACATAACCATCAGGATGTGCCGATCCATCATCTATTAATAAATACAAAAGCATATATATAATACATTGTGATGGATTAGATACAAAGTGATTCTTATCTTTATCCTTTCCTGAAACTCAGATGGCACAACAAGTATTTATACCTACAAATATTGATATTGAAGAGCTGATAAAAAATGCTCCTCAAGAATTAAGGGACAAGTTAAATTCTGATAAGTTAGCTACAGTTTTATCCTTATACACCAAACCTCCTTGGAAACGTGCTTCTGGAACGGTATTATTACCAATCATATATTTACCAATCTCTGCACTTCTGAGTTCTGTGCATTTATTCCAAAACGATTTTGACAAATTGACCTCTATTGTTTCATAACTGACGATATCCAATTTAACAGAAGACCATTCAATTTTAAAAGATGTATCTCTGTCTTGGATAGAAATTCTAATACCATAACCTGATCCAGTTGAGTTATTAGGAGATCCATTTTCCCATCCAACTGCCTTCATGTTTTATAAATTAATCTTAATGAAATTTGAAGTTATGAATTTTACAACAATATAATTTAGAATACTCCACCTCCTTGAAGCAGAACTGGGAATTGAACCAGCAGATAGTGATTAATTCTTTTCAGTCCGATGTATAAGGATGAGTAACTATGATATTGCTGAAGAGCCATTTTCTGAATAACTTGCTATTAATCATTTACATTCTGGTCGGAATGTGCTACTTTTAGGTTTGACGACTTATAGAACACTATTAGGTTATACAACATAAAGAAAATATTATGGATCTGTAAATCAAAAAAATGGAAATCA
>CAYXJR010000113.1:0-11604 GCA_964465145.1 uncultured Porphyromonadaceae bacterium
AACTGTTAATAACGATAGAATTATTTGGTTTTCAGAAACCAGCTAAACAGTTACTTTATTAGTTACAATTATCATTGGCCGCACCAGGTGTGCCAAGATCACCAGTATTAAAGCTTGATGTGGAAGTACACCATGATGTCCCTAATACAGCATCAGCGGCATTCATCAAATCCGGGTTTAAACTGATGGATGCTCCCGAACCGCCGGGGAAACCACTCTCACCATAATTGACCGAGAAGATCAATGCCCCTGGTTCGGTTTCAGTACCTTCATTGTATATCGACAGGACAGCCCCTGTATTGGACAGTGAAATAGCTGAACCATAAATATAACTGTTTGCAGCATCTGAGGCCTGTCCGGCACGCGCGAATACGAAATACTCTCCCGGTAACAATACAATTGAATCATTGATTATGTGCCAGTTTGTATCATCCCTTTTCAATATTAAGTTTTGAAGGTTGATTTCCTGACCTGAATTATTGTAAATCTCAAAATATTCACCTTCCGTATCTGAAAGGGCTGTGGGGTCATACATGATTTCAGTGATCAATAAATCTCCATATGAAACCAGCCCGTCTGGCAGACTGTCCTGATTATCTGTGATTTCTACAAGTTCCATCAACACCTCCGTTGTATCCCGCAAAATCTGAAAACTGGCCATACCTTCAGATATTGAGGCATCCACTGAAATCTGGTAATGCTTATTTGGCAGTGGTGAAGGAATGCTGCCTGCAATAATTCTGTTAACCGGGGTGCCATCTGGTTTCAGATAGTCGAGTTCCACGGTAATATCCAGTGGAGACGTCTCAAAATACCCTTTTCTAGTCTCAGTTTTTAAAAAAACCAGTGACCCTAATTCGGAAGCCACGGTGGTTGAATAATCCAGAAAACTACTTATGATATTCTCAGAATATATTACTGAAACAATGGTATTGGAAAGGACACAGTTGACTTCAACTGACAGGTGCATATTGCTGCTAACTGTGAATGCCTGTGATTCACCAAAATAATAGGGATTTTCAAATTCGGCCGGCAGATTATTGTCAGAAAAGGCCTTAACATAATAATCCCCGATAGCCAACTCTACTGTATCCGGCATGTCAATTGCACGGTTAAAGGTCATTGCCGGCGAGCTGTCAGCATTGTATATAATAACTGTGAAATCATCTACAGAGGGGATTGTTTTCAACCCTCCGTCCATCTCCTGTACATTGATTACAGCACCAATATCAATGTGGATTTTACCAGTCGTTTTCCCGGGCCTGGATGTGTCCTTTTCACATGAGAAAAAGACAATTGTCATTAAAAGAATTGCTAAAGAAAGAATGTTTTTCATGGTTAAAAATTTTAATTGATAATTAATTTTCTTCAACCATATAGATGTACTTATCCACTATAAATGGAAAAACAAACTGAATTATTTTTACAACTGACATCCGATCCCGTCAAGCCGGGACTGTCGCAGCGCTCCAGCATCAGACATCTGACAACTGAAATCTAAAATCCAACATCCAATATCTTTTATCCAAATAGTTATCTTTAGGAAATCCGTAATCCTTGTCCCTATGAAAAGTATATTTATTCTGTTTGCAGCACTGTTTTCAATTAATTGCCATGCCCAGCAAACCAGCATAGAAGATTTTTTTTCTGATCTGAGTTTTCGCAATGTTGGCCCAACGCGTGGAGGGCGGGTTACTGCTGTTGCGGGAATAGAATCCAGACCATCGGATTACTTCATGGGGGCTACTGGCGGCGGGGTCTGGAAGACCATAGATTATGGTCAGAGCTGGGATAATGTTTCTGACGGATATGTTGCCACCGGATCAATAGGAGCCATAAGGGTTTATCAGCAAAATCCTGATATCCTTTATGTTGGGACCGGATCTGATGGTATCCGCAGCAACGTGATCATCGGGAAAGGAATGTACCGCTCGGATGATGCAGGGGAAAGCTGGAATTTCATAGGACTTAAAAATGCAGGACAAATTGGTGCTGTTGAAATACACCCGATTAACCCAGACATATGCTATGTAGCAGCCATTGGTAATCCATTTGGACCCAATGCTGAAAGGGGTGTATTTAAGACCACTGACGGAGGACAGAACTGGGAAAAAACACTGTTTATTTCCGAAAGGACAGGGGCTGTAGACCTGGAGATCTGCCCTGATAATCCAAAAATAATTTATACCTCCGTATGGACGGTTGACCGCAAACCCTGGACCATCATTTCAGGTTCGGAAGAGGGTGGGATCTATAAAAGCACTGATGGAGGTGAAAACTGGGTAAAACTAACTAATGGTCTGCCTGTCGGGATTATTGGCAAAAGCGACCTGGCTGTCTGTAAGGCCAGTCCAGCAAATCTATATGTTTTGATGGAAGCAGCAGACGGACAGAACGGGCTGTATTTCTCTGATGATTATGGTGAGAGTTTTTCCCTGTTGAGCGATTATTCCTCCTTACTTGATCGCCCATTTTACTATTGCAATGTAGATGTGGATCCAACTAATCCTGATGTCATTTACGTTAACACAACCGGATGCCATAAATCAACAGACAAAGGCAAAAATTGGCACAGACTTTCCACTCCTCATGGGGATAATCATGATATGTGGATCAATCCTTCTAATCCTGAGGTATTTATCCAGTCGAATGATGGGGGAGCCAACGTTACCAGGGATGGGGGTTTATCCTGGTCCACACAAAACAACCAACCCACTGCTGAATTATACCAGGTGAATGTTGACGATCAGTTCCCATACTGGCTATATGCTGGCCAGCAGGATAATTCCACCCTGGCCATTCCAAGTATAGGCAACACTGGTCGGCGGGGCGGGGGCCAGGGGATAATGTCGGTTGGAGGATGCGAAACCGGGCCCGCCGTTCCGAAGCCCGGCAATCATAATATTGTTTATTCTAATTGCAAAGGCTGTTTTGGAACATATAATAAGATTACAGGAACAGAGAAACAGTATTTTGTGGGCGCATCAAATATGTACGGACATAACCCGAAAGACCTGGAGTACCGTTTCCAGAGGGTTTCACCAATTTTTGTGTCTCCACATAATCCGGATGTAGTGTATCATGCATCCCAATATCTGCATAAAACAACAGACGACGGGGTTACCTGGGAAACCATTTCTCCGGATCTAACAGCTAATGAACCTGACAAGCAAGTAGTATCAGGCGGTCCTATAACCCGCGATATCACTGGCGAGGAATTTTATAGTACTATATATTCTATAATTGAGTCGCCAATAAAGGAGGGAATCATATGGGTCGGGGCTAATGACGGCCCTGTTCATGTTACTACCGACGGAGGTGTTAACTGGAATAATGTGACCCCTCCTGATCTGCCCCCCGGGGGACGTGTACAAACTATTGAGGCTTCTCCACACGATCCTGCAAAAGCTTACATAGCTGTTTACAGGTATTTGTTAAACGACTGGCAGCCATATATTTACCGCACAAATGATTTTGGCAGGAACTGGCTGAGATTAACTTCCGGAAAAAATGGTATTCCTGAGGATTTCCCCACTCGTGTGATAAGAGAGGACCCTGACCGTGAAGGCTTGTTGTTTGCCGGGACTGAGTTTGGTCTCTTTATATCATTTGATGATGGTCTCAACTGGATGCCTTTTCAGCAGAACCTGCCCATTGTTCCGGTGACGGATATAAAGATTTACCGCCAGGACCTGGTTCTTTCCACCATGGGAAGATCATTCTGGATTTTGGATAATATAAGTCCATTGCATGAACTTATGCTCGCGGAAAGGAATAGCGAAGTTCAACTTTTCAAAACACAAAAGGCCTTTCGGTCAAGGGATACCAGAGGTGCTACAATTGATTATTACCTTCCTGATGAAGTTGAAAATATATGTATGATAATAAAAGAATTCTCCGGACAACATGTTACTACCCTGAAGGTTTCAGGTGAAAAAGGTTTTCACCGGGAAATTTGGCCGCTAACAAAAACAGGTACCAATTCATCATCTGGCAGGAGAGGATCGTCTGGGATAAAAGTTGTTCCCGGACGATACTTAGTCAATCTTATAGTGAATGATAAAACTCTGGAAACCAGCTTCTCAGTATTACCTGATCCCAGAGTTATTGAAGGGGGAATGACACAGGCTGATTTCCAGGAACAGTATGATCTTTGTGTTAAGGTTCAGGAACTTCAGTCACGGGCCAGGATACTTGTCAATCATGTTGATTCGCTGTGGAAGCCCCTTGAAGACAAGGCAGAAGGCAGAGGGCAGAAGGCAAAAGTAAGGGAAAAAATAGAGGTATTAGGTCAAATAAAGTCTCAACTAGTCACAGCTATAGGGCCTTATCCTCAGCCAATGCTGAGCAATCAGATCGGTTACCTGATGTCCATGATCAGCAGGGTTGATCAAAAACCGGGAAAGGATGCTTACCTTCGGTATGATGAATTGAAGCAGAAGTTGGAAAAACTGGAAGTGAGCCTGGCAGGTTTGTGATCAGGGAGGCCATGCAGGCCTATTTATCTTATAAATACTTCTCCAAAATCCGCCGTAAGCCTCCTTCTTCCTGATAACCAACAATTTTGTGAACTCCATTACCATCAGGATCCACCAGTATTAGAGTTGGATAGCCGGTAATCCCATATTCCAGTGGATAGGTTTTTGTACTATCGTTTACCTGGGTCCAGGTGGCCCCATCATGTTTGATAGCTTCGAGCCATCTTTCGTAATCTTTGGGTTTATCTACCGACACACTGATAATCTCAAAATCTCTCGTTTTACTCCAATCTTCATAGATATTTATCAGATGAGGAGTAAGCTTTCTGCACCAGGGGCAGTCGACATACCAAAAATCCAGTAAAACCCATTTGCCTTTAAAATCCGACAGTGAGACCATTTCCCCCTCAGGATTAGGATAGCTAAATCCTGGTGCAGGTTTGCCATTAACAGTTCTTTCCGCAACCTCATACTGTGTAACAAGGCTCTCATAACGCTTATCACTAGCAAACTGCTTGAACTGCTCAACATAAAAACCAAGGTTTTCGGCATTTTCATAACGGGCAATAGGTAGAGTGATCACCAATCCCGCATAATTCGGGTTTTCCCTGATAAGTTTCCGCGTCAGATCATCCTTCCTCTTTTTGACTTCTTCCTGTACTATCCATGCTTCTTCACACTCTTCTTTAGAACGTGGATCCTTGTTGTAAGCCGCGTTCCAGCCTTTCCAGACAACCCTCACTTCATCCTCAAGTGGCTTGAGTTCATCAAATAGTTTTTGCAGAATGATATTATTTTTCGTGCCGCCCAGAGTAAATCCTTCCTTTTTCGAATAGCTCACTTTGATAGTTCCAGGTTCAAGTATCATCCTGGTTGTTTCATGCGACGGGAAAGGGAATCCAACAGAAACGAGGGTAGGGGAGGAATCTACAACTCCGGTGAAATCACAAATACCATCAATCACTGGCATAGTATCGGACGTTACATACCAATGGTTATGGACCATGACAGAATCAGGGCCATCTTCAACTGTTACCTCGATGGTATATTGGTTAACTGGGGTACAGGATATGATCAGGATCATTAATAAAAAGGGTAAGCTGAGTGTTTTCATGGGATTGGTTGATTTGTTAAATTATCATTGTTAATTCAAATATACTGAAATCCTGATAATAAGGCTTATGGCTTGGGACTTAAGGCTTAAGTATATGAAATAAGTTATAAGGAAATAAGTTAAATGATCGACAGGTTTAAATTATCAGTTTTGCTATTGATTTGGTGATTCTTAACCTGATTATTTAAACAGTAATGGGATCTAACATTTCTGTACTTTTATGTCCTATGCATCTATTTGAAATTAAACTCGTAATCCTGCTCAAGCTTTTCATTGCATTTTAAGATCAGTTTTTTGCTATAATCTGGCTGGGCCTGATCGCTAATAACTATCTGGCATGAAGTATTCTTTTTGAGTTTGAATTTCAGGAAATCATTGTTATCATCAGTCCGGGATGGAGAGTATCCGAAATCGATCTTCTCATCTCCCATATAAACTTCAACCAGGCAGCTGATAATAAAGGCCATGCCTTCTCTTTGATCTTTGGGTGCCTCAGAAAGGGCCAGTTCAAGCTGTCCCCTGTTTTCTCCGGCTTTAAATAAAGCTGAGTCAAGTAGTGGATGATATGATTCAGGAACACCAGGGTATTCCTGGTTGCAACAAAAATTGCCAGGGCGATCAATATTGTTATTATTGTTTTATTCATAAAACCTTAGTACCCCCTCAGCATGGGGCTGTCTCAAAAGGGTCAGCCCCTTTATTAATTGCCACATTCTTATTTTTAATTACTGATTCATAATGATCACATCTTTTTTGCGGGAGGCCGGAATGACCTTCAGGTTCTTTACTATCCCTTCCTTAACTGACCCGGAAATAATTGTTTTTTGGGGTGCATGAAATTTAAATTCAGCATCCCATCCTTCAGGCCAAGCCGGGGTAAGGAAGATCTTTTCACCTTCGGTTTGCATTATCATTGCCTGGAATGCCTTGATGAGGATGCCGCCATGGTCCTGATCGGGAACCCAATCATAGTTGGGGCCCCAAAAAGCAGGAAATCTTGAATTTGTATCATATTTTTTAGCCCTGTCAACAAGATTTGACCTGGCTTCCCCTGCCAATCCAAGGTAAGCCATGAAGATCTCCTCCTGCCTCCATCCAAAATTACCCCGGTCCCATCTGTGCTCAAATGCTTTTATTCCCCAATCAACATTATGTTTTTCCAAAGACACCAGCCGGAAAGGGAATACTGCATATAACTCCGGATTTTCTATATTGCTCTTGTTGGCATATTTATCCGCAGGGGCCAGGGCAAGATCTTCATTAATATACCGGAGAGGAAGGTCGGGCAATTTAGCCTGAAAGCCTGTTATCCATTCTTTAATGTTTCCATTGACAAATTTATCCGGCAGATTAAGGATTCTTCCTGTAATGGCTATCAGTCCGGACAATTCAGGCATAGGATTGGTGCAGTCCCACCATGTCTCTACAGCCTGGGAGGGATGCATAACCAATTTACCGTTTTCATTTGTTGAGTAGAAATTATCGAAAAACTTCATCACTTCCATAGCTACCGGGAGGATGGTGTCCTTCAGAAAAACCTCATCCATAGTGTGTTCATAATAATCCATCATCATCCATACCAGTTCCGGGCCGCAAACCCACTCCCATTTATGGTATCCGCTTACCTGAAGCTTATCTTCTCTCTCCACTGCTGGTGTCCACCCATATGATTCACTGAAAACAGTGCCCCAGAAGTTGATGCACTCCGGGAAATATACCCCTTCAAATCCGAAATATTCTTTAGTCCTGTATTTAGAAATATCAAACACCTGCCCGGCATACATATTGAACATCGGCTTAAGCATTTCAAAATCGCCGGAAGTGCACATGCCAAGATAGGGGAGGCGAGTGTTCTGCCACCAATAGCCTGGCCCCCACCTCCTGTAGTCGGCATCTCCGGGGGCCCCGGGGAAGGGTACAGTAAATATTGAACCATTAAACTTTATCGGGTAATTTCCCCTGCCGGCGCAGCCATTTATGAACCGTTGCAACAGATATCCGCGATTAACGGCTGCTGCATCTTCTTCGTCTTCCTGATTATCATTGCTGCCGGCAAAAATCCAGCTCCTCGACCAGAAGTCGTTCCACCATTCCACATGCTTATCATAGAGCAAACCGTATGGTAAGGACTCAATTTCACCGGCAATTTTATTGATTGAATTAAGCCATTGCTGCGGGCTCGAAGGGTGTTCTGTAAGAACATAAACCTCCAGCTTGTGACTTTTCCCCATTTTGGTCTGAATATTATTCTCATCAAGCCTGTCTGCATCCCTGCCGCGGATTATTGCACCAAAGGTCCTGTTCAGAATAGGGTCTTCCAATGGATATCCTGAAAGCCCCTGAACATCCATTGTCAGTTCCGGGCCGACAGATTTTTTGTTATGATGATACCAGCCAATCTGGCTTTCCTGATCAGCCAGCATAATGTCAGGTTCAACAATGCAGGCTTCATGTTTCTGGTCGGGTTTACTCCGGTCCAGGAGCACATCACTTACCTCAAAAGAGGGCAATTCATAGGGTTCATTCCTCCATAATTCAATTGTGGCCTTAAGCTGAATATCCTCCGGGCTGTCCGCCGCAACCTCAATAAACGGATGATTAGCATCAACCCTGACGGATATTTTTACTGGATCCAGGGCAGGACCAATAGATATTTCTATCATTCCAGCGGCAAGGTTCAATCTTTGCGAGAAGTCCTTAACGCTAAGGTCCTGTGCCGGAGTTATTTGAACCCTGACCTTTCCCAATTTGAGCAATCTCGAATTATCTCCCCAGGTGTCTGTCTTGCCAATATAAAATAACAGGTCTCCGTTTGTCTCCATCCAGGCATTCAGACTTATATCCCCGTTGCCCAGGGGCATGGATCCGGTATAGTCCTTTGAGGGGGTATCCCATACAACATCATATTTTCCAAGCTTTTCAACGGGGTTGAATCGCTGATTGCAGGAGATTAATAAGGCCGGCAGCAGAAATAACAGTAATCTTTTCATAGGTTGTGAATTTTCAACCCACAATTTACATAACTTTAGTGTTTCAAACATCTTAAAAAATGGTTAAAAATTATTTCTTTCTGTCAATTAGCCTGTTCTTTATATTAACAACCATAAATTCCTCAGCCCAGGTGCCGGGAAAAATCAGCAGCGGCTTTTCATTCGGAGGAACCGGCATAGCCGGGGTTCCCATACAGCTAAGGCCCTTTAAACAGCTTTCATTGGATATTGGTGTTTATGCACGGGCCGCACATGTTGATGTATTTGAACCTAAATGGTATTTGGGGCCTTCCCTGGATGCCGGCCTGAATTTATATTTCAGCCATCGCATTAAGCCTGATAAGAACAGGTCTGTCAGCCATGGTCTTTATATAAAAGGTGGTATGGGGTTAAAGGACCTGCAGGAAAAAACTTTGAGTATCGGATGGGTGCAAGAATTTTACAATGAAAAACATCCCGGCCGTTTTATCCAGCTTCAGCTGGGACCATCTGTCCGGCATCTCACCGAAACATTTATCAACACCAGGTATCCCCCAGGTTATCAGGAACAAACACAAGAGTGGTATTCGGGAATGATTTACACCCGGTTATGTTATTTTTTCTCCATTTTGTAGGTATGCAAGATACAATCCTGATAGTACTGCTATTATCACTTTTATCTATCCTTATTATTGGCCTTATCGCTGAAAAAATTATCCATAATCAGCGGATTAAATCTATCCCACTCAGAATAAGCGTATCAGGCACCCGGGGGAAAACCACAGTGGTCAGATTACTGGCCGGTATCCTAAGGGAGTCGGGGAGGGTGGTCATTTCAAAAACCACCGGAACCGAAGCACGGTATATCCTTCCCGATGGTACTGAAGAAGATGTCAGACGAAGGGGCCTGGCCAGTATACTCGAGCAAAAAAAACTGATAAAGAAAGCTGTCAGGCTCAAAGCCAACTGCCTGGTCACAGAGATAATGAGTATCCGCCCGGAGAATCACAGGGTGGAATCCAATAAATTAATCAAACCGCATTATACGGTAATTACCAACCTGCGGCCGGATCATCTGGATGTTGCCGGCAGTGAAAACATGTGGGATATTTACAGGAATGATGTCTTCCCGGGATCATGCCTTTTAATGCCTGAATCTGAAACAAATGGACCGGATAAAAACTTTATATCCAGGAACAAGCTGAGGTTACTGAACTTTAAGTCAACTTCCTTATCATCACAAAATCAAGTGATTGCCACAAAACTGGCAGAAGAACTGGGAATTCCCCATTCTCTCATCGATAAAGGGATTAAAAATTTCAGAATGGACAGGGGAGGCCTGGCTGCCTTTGAATTTGAGCACCGGGAAGGCCGGATTATCTTTGTAAATGCTTTTTCTGCAAATGACCCCTATTCTTCCAGCCTAATAATGAAGGAGACAATCAGAAAATTAAATCTCCACCAATGCCCTGTTGCCGGATTACTTTCATTCCAGATGGATCGCGGTGAACGCAGCAGGCAATGGCTTGATTATCTCCATAATGGAGGGAAAGATAATTTTGACATGCTATTTTTTTGCGGCACCCATGGGAGGACAGTTAAAAGGAGCCTAAGGGAGGGAGAGATTCTAAAAAGCTCAGATTCTCAGGGAATTACCAATGAGATAATTCAAAATTCCCCCGGAATCTGCATCGTTTTTGGATTGGTTAATATCGGGGGAATGGGCCTTCAACTGGCAGAGTATTGGGAAAAGCAGGGTAAAAGAATTGATTTATAATACATTACTGATGATTAGTTATGAACTCTTTTTTATAGGATTGGTGATCACACTGGCTTTTATTGCCTTAACCGGATTTTATCCCGGGGGGATAATTGTGCCTGCTTATCTTGTTCTGTTTATAGATCAGCCACTGAGATTGCTGGGTACCTTGATCGTGGCAATTATTACCTGGGGGATTTACCTCCTGGCTTCAAGATATCTGATCCTGTTCGGTAAGCGAAGGTTTGTATTTCTGATTCTCCTGGGCGCATGCTGGGCCTTCATATTTTCATTCATTATGCCGAGGTTTTTTCCGGAAACGATTGAATTCAGGGTTATTGGATGGGTAATACCCGGACTAATCGCCGGGCAAATAGAAAAACAAGGCCTGGCAGTAACATTTTCGGCCCTTTCCATTGTCCTGTTGGTCCTGTTTTTTGTCGGCAAGCTATTCTTCATAATATTCTGATATGAATTTTATTCCTGGATTAAATATTAAAGAACGAAGGATAATTTGGTTAGGGATTGCAAGTATTATTATTTTATGTGCTGTAGTTATTTATCAGCAGGTATATCCGGAAGAGAAAGGCCAAACGCAGAAGGAAGCAATGGGAAATATGGAAGAAATGCTGATTGCTGTATCCGGATATTGTGAAGAAAATGCAATTATTATTGACACAATAAATGATCCTTCTAAAACCGGGCTTATCGGGCCGGAATGGACCGGGATAGCCACAACTATAGGGCATCCTGAAGCTAAACGGACTACTATTCAAGCAGATTTCGCCTCTTTAATGGTTGAATTGCTAAATGAAGCCGGGACAGAAAAGAATGATACTATTGCCCTGGGATGCTCTGGTTCCTTTCCGGGGCTAATGCTCGCAACCCTTTCAGCTGCGAAAGCCATGGGCCTGCATTGTAAAACAATAATTTCAATCGGCGCTTCATCTTTTGGGGCTACAAGATCTGATTTTAATATACTTGACATATACAATCTTCTGCTTTCCAAAGACTTGCTGGTCGATCCTCCGTTGGCTGTTTCCCTTGGGGGTGAGAATGATTCAGGCGGTGGCTGGGATGAGAGAATCAGGGACAGTCTGATCCGGGAGATTGAAAAGTCGGGTTATAAGTTAATTAAAACAACAACGCTGGAAGAAAGTGTTATGCTCAGGGTAAATCTATATGGTTTCGACCATAATTCAGGTATTAAGGCATTTGTGAATGCCGGAGGAGCAATGGCCAACATCGGCAGCAGTGAAACAATTTTGGGGCTAAAACCAGGTG
>CAYXJR010000114.1:0-11152 GCA_964465145.1 uncultured Porphyromonadaceae bacterium
TATCAACAACTCAAAAAAACAGCTTTTGATTATTTTCAAGTATTGATAACGCCTTGCATGTGCCATACAATTGAGTTGCGTAATCTCCTTGTTCTTATCAAAATAGTCATAGACTGCATAGCCGTCTGTTTGAAGATAGCCTCTAAAATTCTTCAATAATTCCCTCGGGCCTTCCCTGGATCGGCCATCACGATAATCAAACAAAACGGTCTTCTCCAATGGTGAGTAATATACCCAGTGATATCCACGATGTGTTTTCCCTTTTTTGTTTTTATCCAGCACCTGGATTGGTGTTTCGTCTACCTGAAGATAGCCTTGTGACAATACCCGAACTTTAAGATTATCGTATAAGGGTTCCAGCAAGTTACAAACGGATTCCTGCCAGCCATTAATGGTCGAGGATGATATCTTGATGTCTTCCCTTTTAAATCGTTCGATCTGGCGATATACCGGAAGGTGATCAGCAAACTTGTCAATTACAATCTGAGCAAGTAAACCCGGACCTGCCAAACCTTTTTCAATAGGGAAAACCGGTAAATCAGCAATAACACCTTTACAGTTTTCAGTGCCGGATTCATCTTTAATGTATTTAGGCCGGATAAATCTCTTAATGTAAAGTTTGGCCGGAGTAAGCTCTAATTGATCGGTGATCTCCTGACCAATCTTTCTCATGCCGGTGGTATCTTCCTCAGGCTCGATAATAATTTCTTCTACCGGCAGGTGGGCAGGAAGGCTCATGCGGCCCGGGTGATTTTCACGCTTCTTCTTTTTTCTTACATAAGTTATTACCTCTTCTTCGGTGACTTCCTCTTGGGTAACTTCTTGTGCAAATGGAAGAGTCAGTTGTTTGTCGTCATGATCTTTTACGAAGCGTTCCCGCTTTGCACCGTGTATTAAGCGATTAAACTGATCTATCTGGAACTGCATTTCGGCAAGCCTGGATTCGTATGATTTAAGCATGGACTCCTGGTGCTGAACCAGCTCCTGAAGTTCCTCTTTTGTCATATTTTCCAGTGCCTTTGACATGCATCAAAGATACACCAGATCAAGGTATTTAATAGGCTTTTAAACAGGAAGTTATCCACTAAAATAATGGATAAAAAGTGACCTAAATATTTGGAATATAGGATTTTCTTTTATGAAGATTTTTGATTGAAAGTCCATCTATTAGCATAACAAGTTGGGGGTAGTTCAGAGTAATACTTACCACCGTAGAATCGTACCGGGGTATTTCAAAGGTTCCTTCCTCAAGACGCTTATAATAGAGAACAAAGGCATTACCCTGCCAGTGTAACAGCTTGATCCGGTTACGTTGCCGGTTGATGAAAATAAATACATCTCCGCTACACGCATTCCACTCAAGGGAATGATTTACTACGGCCGATAATCCATCGAAGGACTTTCGCATGTCCGTTGCCAATGGATACAAATAATAGGAGTGATCAGCTGTGAGCGCAAACATAGAACTACTGGATTAATCTTTTCAGGTCATCAAAATCAATATCCGATGTGCAACGCAGCTGAACCCCGTTCGGGAAACTCACTTCTATCGGGCTGTAACCAGATTTACCAGGTCGTGTTTGGCCTTCTAAATTAATAGGAATGAAAGCCGGCACGGTATCGCTTGCCGATGGCTGATCTATTTCCTGGTGATACTTCTTGTGCCAGTTTGCAAAAGTAGAATGGGCTATCTTTTCATTACGGCAAAACCGTCGCTTGGTCATACCGCTCGCCTTCCACCTGCTTAATATTTCTATGATTTTTGATCTGGGAAATCTCTTGTGCTTATTCATGCACCAAATCTAGCTCCTTCATCACAGGCTTCATATACCTGCTTGGTAGAGGGGATACTACAAAATGAGCTTAATATCAATTTAGAGAAATTGAGCCCTGATCATAGTAAACTTAACTTTGGACGGTTATTAAAGACCATGATTATGGAAGGAAATCAATTATCGCGATATCGATAACTCACAAAATCCCGACAGCTCAAAACAGAAGATCTCGACCAGAGTAAAACCTACCTGAAAGAACTAATTGCCACAAAGTAACCCGCAACCCGCAACTCGCAACCCACAACCCTTCCCTACTTCACCACCGGAAAACTGCTGATCCGCAACCTGGCAGCCCCCATCGGGATTAAGGTAATATCTTCAACAGGCTGGCCGGAAACAAGCGGGCTCTGAGGGAGTTCCTGAACCAGATGTGTTTCATCCATACCCCATTCCGGAATGACTTTACCCCGGGTTTTGATTTCTATCGGAGTACCTTCGTGGGTAAAGGGCATATCATTTTCAGGATAACCCTTTTTAACCACTTCAAAAGAGTTAAGCAGATCACCACTGCTCATCTGCAAACCATAATTCCACGGGCTACCAGGGTAAATTTCCCAGGCCGGCCATTCCTCTGGGCCACCATCCTTAACATAATTTTCTTCAATCTTTAGCGAGAAGGTCAGCGGTCCATAATCCACCGAAACGCTGTTCTTGTTAGCTTCCCAGGTGCGGAAATTTAGTTTCATAGGTATAGATAGACTAACAATATCTCCTGCCTCCCAGGTCTTTTCTATCCTGATGTAGCCCGATAATTCACCGTAGTCTGCTTCCTCACCGTTAATACTGACCAAGGGATCAGTACACCAGGATGGTACACGAAGATAAAGTGGAAAGCTTACTTTTTTAGATGGATTAACAGTGAACTCAACCTGCTCTTCAAAAGGATAATTGGTTTTCTCAGTGATACTTACTTCAATTCCTTTGCCAACCATTGCGCTAACTTTGTTTTTTGAGTAGAAGGCAGCGGCCAGACCATTATCTGCCGTTGCCAGCCAGAGATGTTCTGCATAGTAGGGCCATCCCTGTCCCTGGTTATGCTGACAGCAACGATGACGATGCGGATTCATTTGGAACATTGGTCCTCCATTCTGTATCCCCGGGTTCTTAGGTTCTTTATCTGATTGAACAAGGTTAGGGGAAGTCATGTATCTCAAGGCTTTCATATCCGCTGTCAGGGCGGCAGGGTAAGAATTGAATGCCACATCTTCGCAACGATCTGCCCATAAAGGATCACCAGTTATGGTAAACAGGGTCTCGGTTGATAACATCATTTCCACCATTCCGCATGTTTCTATAGCCTGACGGGGATCATCATACCCTTCACGGCAATTCTCATCAGAACCAAACATACCCCCTGGAACCTGGCCATACAACTTCCTGATTTCCTCATAATTTCTACCAGAAGCCTCCAGATGCTTGCTGTCTTTTGTCTGCATGTAATAGGTGGTAGGCTCCCCAAAGCTTTGCGACATATTCACATTGTGCCAGTCGGGAATCCCATCTGTCCAGTTTACCGATTTTTTATGCACTTTATTAGCAAGTTCCAGCAGTGATTCATCACCAGTACGGTTGTAAAGCCAGTATACGCTGTAAAGCAGGTCCCCTCCGCGATTAGCAGGCCAGTAGCCAACAAGGAATTGATCCTCCGGAACGGTTTTCAGATAGTTGAAATAATTAGTCATGAGGGTAATAACCCGCTCATCCTCCGACCATGAGTAGTAATCCCGCAGGATAAACAGCATCACCATATTTGGCCATAGATCAACTCTTCCTTTGAGGTTAGTAGCAGCACCGGTACGACCTTTATCCGGACCAAACCATCCATCTTCCTGCTGACTGTTAAGAACAGCTTCAATCCAGATCTTGGTTTCTTCAATCATGTCTTCCCGTCCAAGAATATAAGCGATGTTGCTATAGCCTTTCAACCAGTATGGCAGCTCTTCCCATCCATGATCACCGGATCCATCTGTACTGAGCCAGGAGTTATTTTCCTTGATCAAAAAGGAGCTGATATCTCCAAGATGACCAAAATATCCATCAGCCATCAATTCAAGCTGTTTTCTCACCCATCCCCCTGGTTCAATAGAACCGACCGGAAGTTTGATGAATGGAGTGTTCACCAGGGGTGCCCGGTTACTAACGTAGCTGTTATTGGTTTGTGTAGTGTCAGGTAAATCAACACTGGTCACATCAGTAGTGTTAGTACAGTTGCAAAGAAAAATCAGGCTGATAGCTGGAAGGATAAGGAGTTTCTTCATTATTTTTAATATCAAATTAGAACTCTAAAAGTAATACAATCCCAGCGAAAATGAATAATTTCACTCTCTTAATGGAAAACAAAAAAAAGGAACATCCTAAAGAAAAATTCAAGTTACATCCCCGTAACGCCCATCGCGAACGCTATGATTTCAAGAAACTTATTATTACCAGTCCGGATTTGAAGCAATATGTGAAAACCAATATCTACGGAGATGAATCCATTGATTTTTTTGATCCCAATGCAGTAAGAATGCTAAATACTGCATTGTTGAAACACTTTTATAATATCAAACATTGGGATATCCCTCCTGATTATTTGTGTCCACCCATTCCCGGTAGAGCCGATTATATCCATCATATGGCAGATTTGCTTGGGAGCAGTAATTTTGGAGAAATTCCCAGGGGAGATAAGGTAAAATGCCTGGACATTGGGGTCGGAGCAAATTGTGTATATCCTATTATAGGGAGCACAGAATATTCCTGGTCTTTTGTTGGAACTGATATTGATGCTGTTGCTATTGAATCAGCAAAACAGATAATAAAAAAGAATCCTTCATTAATAGCTAAGGTTGAGTTGAGGTTGCAGGAAAATCCCAAAGACATTTTTTATGGGATTATTCAACATGAGGAGAAGTTTGATTTGTCAATTAGTAACCCACCCTTTCATTCCTCTGCAAAAGAAGCTCAGGCCGAAACAGTCAGGAAGCTTACGAATTTGAAAAAGGAAAAGCCCGGAAAGTTGGTATTGAACTTTGGCGGCAAAAACAATGAATTATGGTGCGAAGGAGGAGGAACAAGATTTATCCGTGAAATGATACGGGAGAGTAAAAGATTTGCTACTTCTTGTTTCTGGTTCTCGACAATAATTTCAAAACAGGCTCATCTCAAAAATGCTTACGATTTATTAAAAACGGCCAAAGCTGCCATGGTCAAAACCATTCCTATGGGACAAGGAAATAAATCAAGCCGGATTCTTGCCTGGACTTTTCTTACCCATAAGGAGCGGAAAGATTGGCAGAATACGAGATGGAAAGAAAAGGATGATGAGAATCCTGAGTAAAAATTGGATATGCACAATAGACCACGAGTGAGTAAAGGAAAAACGCCCTATTGGCCGAATTTTCTCATACTCTCAGCTCTTCTATTTTCATTCTATATTGTACAAGGACAAAATCTTGGTTATCCAACCAGGTCGGCTGATATTGATGTTTTGCCAGGGTTCCAAAATCCTCCGCCCGGTTATGGTGAGGTTCCCTTCTGGTGGTGGAGTGGAGATCCTCTTGATAAAGACCGATTACTCTGGCAGATCGAAGAGCTCCATAAAAAAGGAATAACCGGGATGCAGGTTAATTATATGCACAAAGACACCCCCGGATGGCCTACTTATCCCGCTGAACCGGAGATCTTTTCCAACGAGTGGTTGGATATTTGGAAGTTCGCGGCTGAAGAGTGCGGTAAGCGAAATATGGGAATCGGACTCAGTGGGTATACCCTCGACTGGCCAAAAGGAGATAATCTCTTTAACCATTTAATATACACTGATCCTGAGATTCAGGGCAGAGAAATTGTTAACGATACGATTCTTCGGGTTACAGCAGAGAGTATTGTTAGTATCAATATATCAAAAGATGTAATTGGCGCGTGGGCCTACCCAGTTAAAGACAGCGTTCTCCAATATGGCGGTCTGGATTTAGCATCATTTGTCGATAATAAAACATTAAGCTGGATTCCCCGGAAAGGAGAGTGGGAAATCTGGGTTTTTTCAGCAAAACGGGAACCCGGGACACTCAATCCCATTCATCCCCTGGCCGGTAAAGTGGTAATTGACAAGTTTTTTCAGCCCTTCCAGGATAATGCGATTAATCAATCAGATGAGGGACTTAATTACTTTTTTCAGGATGAAGTGCATTTTGGTGTGGAAGATGTTATCTGGGCAGATGATTTTAATGAAGAATTCAAAAAACGAAAAGGTTACGATGTCTTTGAAACCTTACCTGCTTTGTTCACGGAAATGGGCACTATCACTCCAAAGGCCCGACTGGATTTTCTGGATGTGAAGGTCAGTTTGTCGGAAGAACGCTATTTCATCCCCATCTTCAACTGGCACCATAGTCGTGGTAAAATTTACGGCTGCGACCCAAACGGACGGGGACTGAACCCCGGGGCCTATGGCGATAACTTCCGCATTCAACGCTGGTACACAGCTCCCGGACATGATACCCCCGGTGGAAATGCTGATCTCATCAAAGGGAAGGTATCCTCCTCTATTGCAAACTTGTATAAACGGCCAAGGGTATGGCTTGAAGGATATCATAGTCTGGGATGGGGTGCTGCCCCTGAAAGGTTGATGTACGCCACCAACGAGAACTACCTCTATGGCTGCAACCTGCTGAATCTCCACGGATTATATTATACTACCCACGGAAGTTTCTGGGAATGGGCACCTCCTTGCTACCATTTCAGAATGCCCTACTGGGATCACATGCCCGTTTTTTTGAAATATTTCGAACGACTCTCCTACCTTCTTAGCCAGGGTGTTTTACAAACTGATATTGCAATCATGTATCCGGTGAGTCCGGTTCAGGCGCGGATGGATGGATCCATGTCAACCGGTACCGCCTTTACGGCCGGACGGAAGCTTTTTGGAAATGGATATGATTTTATTTTCATGGACGATCAGTCCCTCGAGAGATCCAAACTGGATGCCGGCAGTTTTTCGGTTTCCGACATACAGTTTAAAGTTCTGGTTCTTCCCTCCATGAAAGCTATTCGATGGCCGACACTCCAAAAAGCACTCGCATTCTACCGCAGCGGCGGGATTGTCATCAATGTGGGATTTCTTCCGGAAGCCAGCGATCATGCCGGAAGCCGGGATCCCGAGTTGAATGAAATCGTCAGAGAACTTTTCGGAGTATGTGCCTCAGATTCAATGATAAATACTAAGCCCGTACCTCAAACTAATGAGGCAGGTGGACTGGGAGTAGCTGTGAATACCATAGATGAGTTGTACGAAGAGATCGAAAGACTCATACCCCTCTCTGTTGAATCAGATCCGCAGGCCAGAGCAATGCACAGAAAGATTGGCAAGCGTGATGTTTATATGATCATGGACGCCAAAAAAGACAGTTGGTGCACATTTAAAAACAAAGGTCTTGCTAGTCGCTGGGATCCCTGGACAGGCCAAACCTTCTCCTTGGAAACTATCGAAACAGAAAATGGCACAAGGGTTAAAATGCCCCTGGATAGTTTGCAGGCACAGATAATCGTTTTCAGGGATTCAATCGGCCTCACCCCCAGCCTCCCGGATCAAGTCCGGGACAGGCTCTCTCCTGTCACTCGTCACCCGTCACCTGTCATTCCCCTGATCCTCGATGGTGAGTGGGAATTCGAACTGAAACCAACAATGGACAATCGATGGGGTGATTTTCGCCTGCCGGTTACAGAACAAATAATTGGGGCTGAAGCCCGGATTTTTAATTATGCCGAAGAAGATGGCTCTTCAGATGGATGGGAACAGCCCGGATTTAATGATTCTGCCTGGTCGCGTGTGACTTACGGATTCGGACAGAAATTCTGGAAACTGGGGCCTTTGCCAACTGATACTGAAACCATTGAAAGGAGATTTTCCGGGAAGAAAATTATCGACCCGGCCAAGCCGGTGGAAATCCATGGAAACCTCTACTCCTGGGAGCCTTATGATTTCTCCTGGCGCTGGGGCAAAGAGGGTGATCCGGGCCATCAGGGATATCATGGGCTTAAAGAGGAAGTGACCGATGAATTCATTTGTTTGGGGAAACCCTCTGGGGGACTCAACGAGATTCTCTATAAAGAAGAAGAGAATGGAACATGTTACTATTTATGGACCAACGCTTATTCGGATCAGGTTTCTGAAGTGTACGCAGATACAGGTGGATTGACTCCGGCAAAAGTGTTTATAAATGGAAAAACTGCCCCAGATCTCAAGACAGGAATCACCCTCAAATCGGGTCAGAATCCACTTTTACTGCGCTACGACACTCCCGGCAGGGGGCATTTTGTCCTCCTCAAAAAAGGATCAAAAGCTCTTTCTGTAAAGACCCCGCTGTCGATGAAATGGCAGGATCAATCGGGACGCATTCCTTTCGATATCAGAGGAACTGAATCTCATCCGGCCGGATGGTATCGCTTTATAGCACCTCCCGGATTAAAGAATATGAGTATCCGGGCCAACGGAAGTATTCAGGTATGGGTCGATGGGATAAGCCAGGAAGTGAATTTGTTGAAAGGAGGAACACCCTCTCAGTATCAGGTTATTTTGGATAAGTCGATTAAGCCTAAATCAACGGTAGCCATCCGAATCGAACAAAAAAGGGGATATTACGGAGGATCTGCCCTGCCAGAACCGATTTTACTTGAATGCCAGACTGGGATCGCTGAAACCGGGGATTGGTCGGAAGGGTCTGTTCTGGAGAATTACTCCGGAGGGGCATTGTATAGAAAAAACATTAATCTGACCCAGGATCAGGCCAGATCAGAAGCCCTCCTTGATTTGGGAGAAATCGTTGCCACAGCCGAAGTTCATATAAATGGTAAAAAAGCGGGTATTCTGGTGGCTCCTCCCTGGAAACTGGATATCTCGGAATATATTCATTCAGGCGAGAACAGTATTGAGATACTTGTGTATAATACCTTATCAAATCATTACCTCACCATCCCCTCCCGGTACAAGGGCAATTCCCTGAAATCTGGATTGATCGGGCCTGTGAAAATAATTATTTCCGAAAGTGAATAAGGTAAAAAATGTTGTGCAAATAAATTGACTTGGCTGCAATTATACTGGATTGAATAAGACAATACTTCGTCAAAATAGTGTGTCCATATGCTCAATTTATTATCTACTTTTAAGGAATACTAAAAATCCTAAACTTTGAAACAATGAATAAAAGAATTTTTACAATTTTAGTTTTGCTCTCTCTTGGCCTCACTATGAGCCACTTGCAAGCTCAAAAAAATACATTGAAAGGATCGGGAGAGGTCTTCTTCCTGGAAGAGTTTGATTGGTCAAATCCTGATGATCCTAAAGGATGGACAATGCCTCAAGGTTATATCCTATTAGATCCGGATGATATCGGATATAACTGGATGTGGTATCCTTATGACAGTATTGTTGCCCAGTATACAGCCGAGCCACCATTTAATTCAACCAGCCATGAAAACGGATATATAGCTCTGCCCTTGAATTATTATAACAATTATAAAGATCCCATGCTCCAGGTTAACAATGCCTTCCAGTTTCCAGTATTTGATTGCAGCACAAGAACATCCGTTGTATTGCGCTTTGAAACTCATTTCATGAATGGCGGGGATGGTCAGAATGAAGTATGGGTATCCAATGATGCCGGCGTACACTGGGCTGCTTTCGACTGCGGTTTTGGGACTCAGCACAAGGATAGGCCATTGGATGCTGCTCCGGGAGTGCCTGTGATCTATGAAGCCAATATTTCAGAAGTTGCAGCAGGAATGCCTGAAGTTTTAATCAGAATTCAATACGGCCAAACAGACCTATATTTTTGGGTAATTGATGATTTCACCCTTTCAGAAGCTTATGACAACGATCTTCAGATCCAACACTTCAAACTTGAATGGGTGGATGATGATGAGAATACCGTGCAAAGTCTTTTTCATGATATACCAATTTCTCAGCTTGGTGGATCACTCTCAAATTTCCAGTCCAGTGCCTTGAATTTTGGAGAAAATGATCAGGATAATGTCACGCTTACTGTTGATATTAAGAAAAATCACCAATCTGTATTCACTTCTTCAGCAACGAGCAGCTGGCTATCACCCCTACTCATAGATTCCCTGAGCGTGGATGGTGGTTTTACACCTACTGAGTTTGGGCATTATTCCATCTCTTGGGATTTTACACAGGATCAGGAGGAGCAATATCCTGCAGACAATGGAGCCCAGGTATTTTTCAATGTAACGGATAGTGTATATTCACATGCAGATGAATCTTCTGAACTCAAATGGGCATTTGGATTTGAACGTTATGGCCCGGATGATGGAGAAAGTGGTTGGAATATTGGTCATTTTATGGGAACCATTTTCCCAATATATGCCGATTGTGAGATAAATTCCTTATCCACTTTTATAACCGGCGGATTGGCTGATGGCAAAATTGAATTCTGGTATACTTTGTGGTGGCTTCCATCAGCCGAAGAAGATCCTGATGGATTAGGTGCTGTTGAGTGGATGACCAGTGAGATTGTTGATCTCGACTCGTCACAATTTAATACCTGGGTAACTTTGCCATTTGACAAGGATGGAGAAACTGAATTTATGCAGGCGGGGGATGTTGTCTACGCAGGAATCTCCTATAACAACTTTAACGATGACCATCTTGTTCGACGATCTAAAAGCTTGAGTATTGGTCATGATGCCAGCATCAAAACAAATGAGAATGTTTCTATAGTTTTCAATGGTGCAGACTGGGAGCCAAATGGTTTTGTCAACGGCAGGAACTTGATGGTACGCCTGAACATTAATGATAACTCAAATATTATTGATGGTGTTAATCTGAACAAGGCATTGTCTGGTCTGGGACAGAACTATCCTAATCCATTCAATAACTTCTCTACCGTAGAGTATGAATTGGCACAAGGAGCTCAGGTAAGTTTCGAAATTATGGATATTACCGGGAAAAAGGTAATGAGTGAGGATTTAGGTTTCAAACCAGCAGGTTCTCATCAAATAGATATCCAACGGAATCAATTAGATGCCGGAATGTACTTCTATAAATTAAAAGCCGGAGATTTAAGCGAAACCAAGCAAATGATAATTTCCAGGTAATAAAGGTTTAAAGGCTGATTCTTCCATAAAGGGCAAAACTGGTTTGAATCTGGCAACTTGTCAGTTCAACCAGATGGTATTTGGCATAAGGCTCAACACCTGAGCCTTGCCCTTTATATCCTGTCAAGTAAATTAAATGTTTTATTAATCAATTCAATAAGCTATTTTTAGGTATTATGAAATATCCATGAGCAATAAATAGCACACCAACCGCGAATGAATATAAG
>CAYXJR010000115.1:0-10969 GCA_964465145.1 uncultured Porphyromonadaceae bacterium
CTTATATTCATTCGCGGTTGGTGTGCTATTTATTGCTCATGGATATTTCATATTGTCAAAATTTTAGAAATTAATATTCACTTTTGAACATAAAACGCACTTGAGGTATCTTACCCTACTTTTTACTCGAAATTTTGATAGACGAAAAACTAATAATCGATAAAACGACTATACGACTATACCACTAAACCTATAAACCTATGAGAAGTAAATTATTTATCAAAATTTGTTTCATCACCGCAACCGGCCTCTTTGCTCTTACCAATAATAACTTGTTTTCACAGTTAAAGCAGTCCTCTACAAAACTGAGATTCAGCGTCAGCATCCCCGATTCTCTATGTCCCGATCAAGTAACAGGAAGAATGTTTGTGATTATTGCTAAGGATGATCGACTTGAGCCTCGTTCTCAGGTTGGACGGACCGGGACACCTTTCTGGGGTGTTGATGTTGAGGGATTAAAAGCAGGAGAAGAGGCGGTGATAAATGAAAATGATATTGGATCTCCTTTAGAAAGCATCTCTGAGATTCCTCCCGGAGAATATTTCGTACAGGCTGTGTTTAATAAATATACCCGGTTTGATAGAGCTGATGGGCACATTATATGGATGCATAATGATCAATGGGAGGGTCAGAGATGGAGTCGTTCTCCGGGAAATATTTATAGTGATGTTATTAAGGTTTATATCGATCCCGGAAAAACCAAAAAAGTACAGCTTATAGTAAATCATGTGATTCCTGCTATCGAAGCTCCAAAGGATACTGATTTTGTAAAACACATTAAAATACAAAGCAAATTACTCTCAGATTTCTGGGGACAGCCTATGTATCTTGGGGCAACTATCCTTTTACCTGAGGACTATGATACTCATCCCAACGTATATTATCCAACGATACATTATCATGGACATTTCTCAACCAGACCTCCATTAGGCTTCGGGCGGGGTGGTGCAATGGATGATACCTGGAAAGGTTTGAACTTTCCACGTTTTATCGCCATCACCTTCCAGCATCCCTGCCCATATTTTGATGATTCATATGCTGTAAATTCCCCGGCTTGCGGCCCATACGGTGATGCTATTCATGAGGAGCTGATACCCGAAATAGAAAAACAATTCAGGTGCATTCGTGAATTTTATGCAAGGGTCTTAACTGGAGGCTCAACTGGCGGATGGATATCTTTCGCTCTTCAGGTATTGCATCCCGATTTCTATGGTGGAACGTGGTCATTCTCTCCAGATCCCCTGCATTTCAATAATGTGGAAGGGATTGATATCTACAATGATCTGAATGCTTATTACAAGATTCATGAATGGCGAAAAGTACCAACACCAAATACCATAGTTCCATCAACAGGTATGATATCACTTACATCCAACCAGCGAAATTACTACGAGCTTGCTATGGGAACAAAGGGAAGATCAGGTGGTCAATTAGACATTTGGTCAGCTGCATTTGGACCACTGGGAGAAGATGGTTATTTCGAACCATTGTTCAACAAAGTTACTGGTGAAATTGATACCCTTGTTGCTGAATACTGGGGAGAGCATTACGATATGAGGAATTATCTGGAAAGAAACTGGGAAAAGATTGGTCCAAGTCTTGTTGGGAAGCTTCATGTTTTTTGCGGAGACAGAGATAATTACCAATTAAATTTTGGAGCCTACGAAACTGAGAAATTTCTGGAGTCGACAAGAGATCCATATTATGCCGGATCATTTACCTGGGGTGCACGGGGGAGTCACGGATTCAGGTCAATGTCATCTGAACAATTGATCCTTATGATGGCCCAACAAATCATAAAAAATACTCCAGCTGGAAAGAAGAAGGATTGGATGTATTAAACGGGGAACGGGGAACGGGTTGCAGGTTGCAGGTTACAGGTTGAGATCACTTTCCCTGAAGATGGAGTTCCCCAATGCAGGGAGCATTTTGTAGAGTCTATTGAAGACTACAGGTCTCTCAGAACTCCAGATGTTTATATGGATAAAACAATAAAGCTTCTGGAAAGCGAGACAGGCAGGCCATTCATATTATCCGGCGGCTGTGAAATCACTGTGGGTACATCGGTTGTTAATCTGCATACTATGCGGGAGGTGAGTAAATAAAAAAAAAGGGTGCGGCCTTGATCACACCCTTTTCGAAACAGTAATAAAAAATTAAGCAGGAGTAACAATTTCATCCACCTTTTTCCATGGTGGAAATAGCCAAAACAGAAATGTCAGAATCAGTAATGGAATTATCATCCAAACTGCAGCCATAATAACTCCTTCGGCTCCAATGAGCTGGAGTTTGAATTCCGTGAATCCGTGAAAGCTCTTTGAAAATATCTGCCCGCCTATCACCACATTCCATCTCATAAAGAATATCCCAAAAAGTACCATGATGCCGATTATCATGTAAAGCCACTGGTGAAGTTTTTCCCTTAATTTTGAGAACTGAAGAACAGTTAAAACAATAAGAGGAATAATAGTGCCGATTAGAACTTGAAATACCAAAAGGGTTATGAACAATTTACCTGACATAAGTAGCGATATAATTTCAAATGATTCTCCTGCCTCATAGATACGGTGAATCTGATCTAGAGATTCGAGGGAGAAGTCCAGAATCAGGGCGATTAACAAATAACGACCTACCATTTTCAGGCATTTCATGTCAATCTTGGTTTTACGGATGTAATTTATTGTCATGTAAACTACCATCACGAGGGCAATACCTGATACCATTGCCGAAAAAAGGAAAATCACTGGCATTAGAACTGTTGACCACCAGGGATTAGCCTTGACCGAGCCGAAAATGAATCCAACATATCCGTGCAAGAGGAAGGCAGAAGGAATACCAATTAATGTGACAAAATATCCCAACCTTTCATCCCATCTAAGTGCTTTAGGAGAAATATCTGTGACACCAAGAGATAGAACTTTATATACGAAACTTAAAACACCTTTTTTCTGCTGGGACCAAAGGATCATGTCCCTTCGGTAATCAAACCAGAGTTCCAACAGAAGTACTGCCATCAGGTACCAGATGTAAATAAATCCGAATATTGCCATTGCCGAAGTGCCATTGGGTGTAACCATGATCTCAATAGCTCTTAATGGTTTCCCCAGGTGACTGATCAATGGCAGAGTAGCAACCAGTAGAAATGAGAAAGCTGTAAGAAGAGCGATAGTATAAGTCGGCTTCAGAACTTTTACATTAAAAACTCTCTCTAGTGAAGCAAGGATGAAGGCCCCTGCTACTAATCCCGTTATGTAAGGATATAAAACAATAAGTATGCCCCATTGCAGGTCAAGTTCATTGGGGTAGATGTACCCAACCACTTGGGACAGCATCTCGTATAAATGTTCAGCGTGCTTATCCATACTAACTAATTTCTCCGGTTAAAGCGTTATATACAACTTTGGGCTGGGTGTTCATGTGAGGCTTTAATATTTGCCAGTCATGTGTTTTCATGAACTTAACCAAATCACTATTCCTATCATTAAGGTCACCAAAAATCTTAGTGCCTGTGGGACAGACTTCCTGACAAGCGGGTAGCTTTCCGGCTGTGATGCGGTGATAGCATAAAGTGCATTTATCTGCAGTTTTACGTTCAGGGTGGATGTATCTGCAGCCGTACGGACAAGCCTGAACGCAATACCGGCAACCGATACAGTAGGTTGAATCAATCAGGGCCACGCCTTCAGGGCTTTCAAATGTAGCACCTACCGGACAAACCTGGGTGCAAGGTGATTTTGAGCATTGATTGCACATTTTAGGCACAAAAAAGGATTTGAAAATCTCATCTTCAGTATAGCTTTGGCTTGCTCCGTCGAGGCCTCCATTTTTTGATGTAATGTGCATGCTTCCATCATTGAGGATGGTATACTGCTCAATCCAGGTCCTGAAATAAAATGGATCCATGGGTACATCGTTTTCTATTTTACATGCTTTGGCACAGTTGCCACATCCGATACATTTTTCTATGTCAATGGCCATTCCGTACCAGTGCTTTGCATCTTTGTTTTGGCCGGTTGCAAAAACTAAGGCACTGAATGGTTTTAATCCAGTGGATACAAGGATTCCTCCGGCCAGTAGAGATCCATTTCTCAGGAAGTCTCTTCGTGTGTTCTTTTTTTCTAATTCCATGGTGCGTGTGGATTATGACATTCGCTGCAATTCGCATCGGGGTTATGTTCACTCAAATTTACCTGTTTGATAAAATCAGGACGTGCAGGATTGGTTGAATGGCAAATTCCGCAATAATCTCTGCCTTCAGGGATATTGAGTTGTCCTGGCTCTGGATCCTCAACATGTTTCCAGCCAGGCCCATGGCAGGTTTCACAGGAAATTTCTGCATGCAAATCTGAAAGCTTCAATTCCATCTGATCTTCGTGGCAGTCGGCACAGATTTCTTCACCCATATATTTTGCTTCATGGGTTTTTATCTCTTCCAGTGCAAGCCCCCGATAATGCCCGTATTGCCCGAAAGATTCAGGAATCAGGAAATGACGGGCAACAAGGAAGGCAACAATTAAAAAAGCGAAAAGAAGTGCTAGTCGTTTAATGTGTAGTGGCATATGTTATTGGCTTTGCTTTGTGCCCAAATATATAAATAATTGCTCGCGTACTATTGGTCAATTACTTAGAACGGATTAAAATAGTATCATAAATCCCGAACGATAAACAGACCAGGTGTTTAAGATCATTACAGAAATAATATTTAAGAAAAATTTAACAAATCCCCTTACTTCCATTCTCAGGCTTTCTGGTCCTCGGCCATCACGAATAAAAGTTTATAATACCAGTGGAAGATAGCTGCTTTATTTATCGCATAAAGAAATTGTAAATGTAACATCTTTACCACAAGGCATTTATTTACTAGCGGCAGAAATTGGAGACCGGCGGATCAGTGAAAAGTTTGTTAAGCGATAATTATTACCCTGCTTCCTTTTCAAATGTTTTATAATCAAATTCGCCTAAAACTATTGGAACGGCAACTTTCATCAATATCGTACATATCAATGCCCCGGTAGCAAAAATTCCAACTGTGACAAGAATCTCTGTTTTGGAAGGAAAATACTCATAAATTTCACCTAGTGCATCAGGAGTAAAACCTGGAATAATCAGGCCAATTCCCTTTTCAATGTAAACCCCCAGAAAAATCAATACTGCACCGATATTCAAGGTAATAGGATTTTTACGGGTTTTTGGCACAAGAAATAATAAAAATGCAACAACATCGCAAGATATAGCCATCCAGGCATAAGGTACGATTTTGGTGTGTTCTCCAATGCCATAATAAAGATATTGGGTATACACAAAATGCTCAGTGTTAGAGTAGAATTCTTTAAAGATTTCAGCTCCCATAAGGAAAAGGTTGAAGAACATTGTGTAAGCCATAAGCTCAGCCAACTTCCAGATTGCTTTATCTGAGATATTTAGTGTGGTTGATTTCCTTAGTATTTGGAACAGGATAATCATTATGGCCGGGCCGGAACAGAAGGCTGAAGCCAGAAATTTAGGGGCAAGAATAGCACTGTTCCAAAAGGGACGTGCAGCTATTCCGTTATAGAGGAAGGCAGTAACTGTATGAATTGCAATACCAACAGGAATGGATAACAGTACAAGAGGAACGACATATTTTTTATTGTATTCTTTGATATTAAAAGATTTATATAGGATATGAAATACTATAACAATATTCAGAATAAGGTAGGCCGACAAAGTCACCGAATCCCAGGCTAAAATTGACCTGTCGAGTTGCAGCTTGCCAATAATAGGAATCATATGCCATAATCTTTCAGGATGCCCCATATCCACAATAATGAAAAGGATGCACATTAAAATAGAGCTGATAGCTAAAAGCTCCCCAAGTATAACTATCTCTTTTAACGGTTTCATGTTATATACATATGCCGGGACGACAAGCATGATTGCCGCTGCTGCAATTCCAACCAAAAAAGTGAAATTGCCAATATAGAACCCCCATGATACCTGATCGCGCATGGAAGTGACTATTAACCCATCCCTAAGCTGAAATCTGTAACTGATAACTCCTATTGTAATAAGTGTCAAAAGAAATGCTACCCAGGCCCAATATGTTTTTGAACCTTTTAACATGAGCCTAATACTTCCAATAAAAAACTGCTTTAAATGCATAGTAATCCGATTTTAAGTTCCGTAGAAATAGAAAAATTTGGGTTGTGTATTAAGCTCTTCTTTTAGTATAAATACCCTTTTAAATTTCATAACCCTTCGTATCTCACTCTCAGGATCTAAAAGATTTCCAAATTTCCTGGCCCCTACAGGGCATATTTCAACACAGGCGGGATACTTCCCTTTTCTTACCCTTTGAATACAAAAAGTGCACTTCTCAACCACACTTTTAGGTCTTGGCCTGTTACCAAGATATTCGGTTTCGGTATTAATGTCTTCAGAAGCAATGACCGGATCTGTCCAGTTAAAGTGCCTTGCTCCGTATGGGCATGCTGCCATACAGTTCCGACAACCTATACACCAGTTATAGTCCACAACAACTATACCATCCGGTTCTGTCCATGTAGCATGAACCGGACAGACTTTTGTACATGGTGCGTTTGTACATTGCTGGCATTGTACAGGCATGTAAAAATGACCCTCCTGCGGTACTTCTTTGGGCTCGTAATAGGGATTTGCTTCCATAAGATCAACACCCTTATCCTTTTCCAATTCAAGGACTGTAATCCATTGAACCTGTGGAGAACGGGATTGGTTATTTTCTTCAACACATGCATAAACACATCTTCTGCAACCCACACACCTGGACAAATCCAAAGCATATCCGAATACTACATTTTCCATGGGAGGAGTAGCACTCACCTTAATGTCTACCGCAAATTTTTTAAGATATTCCCGTTCTAACCGGGATAAGACATCACTAAGTTCATCAGGTTTAAGCTCCTGAAAGTGCTTTTGTAAATATGCATCAATGCTGTCGGATCCGCAGCCTGACAATAATGACATTCCTCCCATTGCCGCTGCTCCTGCAGCCATATATTTTACGAATTTTCGCCGTTCAATTCCGTGTTCAGGGATACTCATATTATTATTTTTTCGCATTTCTGACAAATTTTAACGAATCCAGTTTCAACTCATCCGGCCTCAAGGGGCGAGGCTTCGGTTCTAATGCTTTAAATTTGGGAGAATGAGGATCGTGGCAGTAAACACACAATAAATACTGTTTCTTTCCATTCCATTCCCCAGTTCTCTTTCCATGAATTCCTAATCTCCAGTCCCTTAGCTTAGGGCCATGACACTGTCCGCATAATTTGTAAGAATCATCAAAGCTAATATTCAAGCCGCTGGCGAGTCTTAAAGAATCCCTGTTCTGAGCATCATGACAGGCCAGGCACCATCTGTTCTCAGAATCATGGTTAAACACAATGTCGTCGTGCATATCGACCAATTCTCTTCTTTGGGTATTGACGTCCATATCTGCATGACATTGACTGCAAGGGAAATAATCTGATATCGTTGGTGGCGGAGTCGAATACGTCTCGTTTTTCAAACTGGAAGGGTTGGATGATGTCTCTCCATATTTGGAAAAATCAAGCTGTTCATTTTTTGGTTGAAAATAGCAAGCTGTAGTACTTGATATCAGAGCTAAAATCAGAATTCTTTTTAAAATTATAAACATAATCGATTATATAATCATTAGCCTTAATTTAACTATTAGAAAGCTTCTTCACGGATCACTTTGAAATTCTTACAAAGAACTTTATCTTAAAAATATTGTGCCAATATATAAATATATGTCAATCTTTTCATTCGTTATTTTCAAAATATCTGTATACAAATAAGAATATCCTTTTATTCATAAACATTATAAAGAGGAGCAATTCTCCTGTTAAATGATTGAATTAAATTTTTTATATGAAATAAATGTTGTAATATTGTACTAGATGACTATAACAATATAGCACTATTATACAATGATCAAATTTATATTAGACCCGAGGACCGGGATCCCATTCTATCGGCAAATCATAGACCAGATCAAATTTGGAATTGCTTCAGGAAGGCTAAATGTGGGAGAACAACTCCCAACGGTAAGGGCTCTTGCTGTAGAACTAAAAGTTAATCTTAATACAGTATCAAAGGCCTACAAAGAACTGGAAATCCAGCAGGTTCTTGAGACACAATTAGGAACAGGAACCTTTATTAATAAATCTGATTTTGATTTATCCGATAAGGAAAAAAAACATAAGCTCGACCAAATTGCTATTGAGTTTCTTACAATTGCCTACAGTTATGGATTTACCAAACAAGAAATTATCAACGAATTAAAAACCCAGAAACTATGAAAGCTAAAAATGTATTAAATCCAGTTTCTATCGCCGTAATGCTAGTGCTTCTGGCTTGCTTTGCCGGCCTATACTATTTTGAGATGATCTCAACTTTAGTATTGATAATAGGGATAATGGTTTCCCTCTTAATCGGATCAGCTCTCCACATTGCTGATCAATGGGAAAAGGCAGTTGTTCTCCGGATGGGACGTTTTGTCGGACTCCGGGGACCAGGCTTGTTTATAATCATTCCAATCATCGATAGGGTAGACTCCCTGATCGACCAACGTGTTCGGGTGACAGAATTTACAGCGGAGGAAACCTTAACGAAAGATACTGTACCGGTGAATGTGGATGCAGTTGTATACTGGACTGTCTGGGACGTTGAAAAGGCTGCTCTTGAGGTTCAGGAATACCGTAAGGCGATTTCTTATATAGCACAGACAGGATTGCGGGATATTATCGGTAAACATGAATTGGCTGATCTTTTGCAGGAAAGAGAAGCCATTGCAGAGGATTTACAAAAAACCCTGGACGAACATACCAACCCATGGGGCATTACATGCCAAACTGTGGGTATCAAAGATATTAAGATACCACAGTCACTGGCCGATGCTATGAGTAAGCAGGCACAGGCTGAACGGGAGCGGCAGGCAAGGGTAATTCTCGCTACAGCTGAAACAGAAATTGCTGAGAAATTTGCATTAGCCAGTCAGCAATACATTAATAACCCAGTGGCTTTGCACCTGAGGGGAATGAATATGTTGTTCGAAGGACTTAAGGAAAAAGGATCAATGGTCATTGTTCCAAGTTCAGCACTCGACTCAATGAACCTGGGAGCTATTGGTGGCTTAACGGCCTTTGATAAGGGACAGCAAAGTTAATTTTTGCCTGAAATTCCGAGCTTCGCCTGGACAAGCTTCATTATATTTAATGATTCATCCTTTGGAATTGTTAAAATAGCCCCTGTGCCGGTATCCAGGACGTAATCAAATTTTTGCTCATCAGCAACTTCCTGAATTGCATTCTGTGCTTTGATTAGTATTGGTTGATAAAGCTCCTGCTGCTTATTTTGAAGATCCTGCCTGAATTCGGTTACAAATTGTTGGATCCTGGTCATCATATCATTAAGAGCATCCTCCTTGGTTTGTCTTACCAAAGGCGTCATGGTTGCAAGATTTTTCTGGTATTTATCCTTTGCAATATTGTAATCAACCTGGAGCTCCTCTCCTGTTTTGGTATATTCCTGGTTCAGAGCTTCCAGTTTCGCTTTTACGGAGTCGGATTCCGGCATTGAAACTATCAGCTCATTGGTGTTAATATGTGCAATTTTTAGCTGGGCAATGGAATGATTAAACGAGGTAAGGAGAAAGAATAAAGAACTAATTAATAGAGCTGATTTTTTCATATAATTTGGTTTTTGTTATTAATCCCACAAAATTATGACAAATGAGTGTGAATGATAGTTATGTGATGTTAAGCACTGTTAAGTAATCATAACTTACTTGTTGGAAGAACTCCGCTTTTCAGCCTCCTTTTTCATCTCCCGAAGTTTCTCCCTGTGCAGTAGGAATTCAGGATCATTGTTTTCGGCAAAAGGAGCTTCAGACCAGTCCCAATTATCGGTTCTGAACGAGGGAACTGGTATCATCCGGTCGTTATGGAAACTATTAACCAGATTACCCAGTGGATTTCGTGCCCAGGCATAGCGTACGGCAACCGGCTTCCTGACGGATTCACTGCTGACAACAACCTTGGTTAAATCAAATTGATCTCTGTTCTTATCATCCTTTCCTGTAAAAAGGAAATCTGCTTTAGCTGGATAAAATATGTGGTCCTTACCGGCAATGGCAAATCCTTCCATAGGCCTGCCGTCATGAGTGGTTACCTCTTTATCAAAACTGATCATGACTGTCCCATTAATAATCTCTGAACCGGTTACCAAGGTAGGCTCCCAGCCAAAATCGAATCCATATTGAGTTGCCAGGGCCCATCGGGCCATACGTTCACTTAGAACAACCTTTTTAAAAGGGTGGTACCAATTGACCTGTTGATCATAAGCAGCAACGAATCCCACATTTTCCATATTGGTATATGCTTTTAGCTGACTTTCGCGAATATATGGACCGGGATCCAGCATCCTGAGTTCAAAGTTTTCCAGAGTTTGCGGCTGTCCTCCTGCGCTGAGTTCAATAATCCCAAACGGAAGTTGCATATCATTGAACAGTTCTCTCCATTCCTGAATCATCAGTTGGAGGTTTACGGTATATAGCTTTGGACGAGCATCCCCTAGTGCATTATTAAATCCATGATGGAAAATAACTCCCTTAACTGCCAGGCCGCCAAATATCTCCATCATGCCATTTAAGGATGCTCCAGGGTTATTCCTATCGCTGGCCTTTGTGGGGTCTTCTGTAATTTTCTGATCCCATAAGTCTATTAAACCTTGATTTCCCGGGTATTCCAATAATTTTTCCCTGGAAACCCAGGCTTCAAGGGTGGTGCCTCCCCAGGAGGCATCGATCAAAGCAATCGGAACCTGAGAGGCCATATACAATCTTCTTCCAAAAACATAACCCATGCCCGAGAAGGTTGGTACAGTTTGCGGGGAGCAAACAAACCAATAACCTTTAAGATCAAATCGTCCATTCCAATCATCCCAC
>CAYXJR010000116.1:0-10702 GCA_964465145.1 uncultured Porphyromonadaceae bacterium
AAAGCATGGCGGCTACCATAAATACAAATAATACTCCTAAGTTAGCACCATTACCTGGTATCAGGGGGGATACAGGGGGGGTACGTCAAGAACACGGATACAGGGGGGTACGTCAAGAACACGGATACAGGGGGGGTACGCTAGGAATACAAGTACCTCTTTATCTTCTTAGTCGCCGTCTTCTCAAACGGATCAACCTGAATAACAGCCATTTGTATTTTTGAGAATTTATTTACCTGACTGTTTACGAAGTCTCTCAATTCAATAAGCAGTTCTTCTTTTTTGGCCTCAACATGTTTGATGGCTTCTTCCTTCAGATGTTTAAACTGTTGTTCCAACTCATCATAATTGAAATGTACCAGAGCCACCAGTTTCCCCTGGTTTAATACCTTTTTGAGCCAGTCGGAATATCTGCTGTTCTACGGATATCTTTAAATCCCCATATGTCATATCAGGGCCATCAACGTAACCGATGGCTGGCTCTTTCTTAAAGGCCTCAAAACTATTCATCAGCATTTCCTGGAGAGTACCAAATTTATTATCCATCACTTCACAATTTTTTATCACATATAAACCAACATTACACACTTATGTTAACAACCTACTTCTTTAACAAGTTTAACCACTTATAATACCCTGATCTATTGTTATTTACAAAATCTTATTATAGTTTTAGAAAGGAAAGACAAGGGTAATCGGTTGGCCCAACGGGTGTAGCTAAAACCAGAATTTTTGAAGAGAGGTTTGGCTGAACCAGAAAAAGTGAAACAAGCAAAACGGCAAGGGGGACACCGCTAGCAAAAAGATTCACACTTTTCAACGGAATAGCACACTTTAGTTGGGCCAACCTTTTAGAAAATAAGACATCACTTTCTTCCATATATCTTCCTAAATTCTTAAAGGCCGCTTCGAATGAAGAGGCCTTTTTTTATTTATGCCTGCTCTTCAGTACTTTAACCACATCTCCAAGCTCCAGTCCTTTCTCAGTGAGCAATACCATCATGTGGAAAAGAAGGTCGGCTGCCTCATTTAAAATCCCATCCTCCCCGTTGCCCATGGCTTCGATAACCACCTCTACTGCTTCCTCTCCAACTTTCTGTGCAATCCGGCTGATTCCACTTTCAAATAATCTGGTAGTATAAGAGCCCTCCGGCATGGACCGTTTCCTGTCTTTAATAAGATCCTGAAGATAATCCAGGAAGACAATCCCAGGATCATTTACCTCATTAAAGCAGGTATCTGGACCAACATGACAAACTGGCCCATCAGGCTTAGCCATGATAAGCAAGGTATCCTGATCACAATCGATGTGTATTTGCTTCACCTGTAAGAAATTGCCACTTGTTTCCCCTTTGGTCCAAAGGGATTTTCTCGACCTGCTGAAAAAAGTAACTAAACCAGTTTCTTTGGTCTTTAAATAAGCCTCCTCATTCATGTATCCCAACATCAATACTTTTAAGGTCTGATTATCCTGAATAATCACCGGTACCAAACCTCCACTTTTATTAAAATCCAATTTCTCCAAAGTTGATAATCTGCCTATTAAGGGTTTGCAAAATTACTATATTAATTATGAATAATGGTCTCCCTCACGGGAATATCAGCCTCAGCGAGCCTCCTTTTAAGTAATGGAATGGGGATCTCTCCAAAGTGAAAAACACTGGCCGCCAATGCAGCATCCGCCATACCAATAGAAAAAACCTCAATAAAATCCTGAATACATCCAGCCCCACCAGAGGCAATGATAGGAATACTCAGTTCTTTGGACAATAGTTGCAGAGCCTGGTTGGCAAAACCTTTTTTTGTCCCATCGTGATTCATGCTGGTGAAAAGGATCTCCCCGCAGCCCCTCTCCTGTCCTTCCCGGGCCCATTCAAACAATGTCCTTTCAACAGGGACCCTTCCACCATTAATATGGACAGTCCATTTCTCAGCTTCCTTTCTGGCATCAATTGCCAGAACGAGAAATTGACTGCCAAAGCCCTTTGCAAGCGTATCGATCAGCATAGGATTTTTCACTGCCGCTGAATTAACAGAGATCTTGTCTGCTCCGGCTTCAAGCAGTTTTACAGCATCCCCAAAATCACTGATCCCCCCTCCAATGGTAAAAGGAATAGTAATATCCCTGGCTATGCGTTTAACAAGGTCCAGTATTGTTTTTCTCCCCTCATGACTTGCGGTGATATCAAGAAATACCAGTTCATCTGCTCCTTCATCAACATACCTGGAGGCTAGTTCCACCGGGTCGCCCACTTCTCTAATACCAACAAAGTTGATTCCTTTCACGGTCATCCCATTCCGAATGTCCAGACATGGTACTATTCTCTTTGCCAACATCTTATAACCAATTTGATAATTCGTCAATATTGATTCGCCCCTCATAAAAGGCTTTCCCAAATATCACCGCATCAATACCTGCATCTTCCAATTCCTGGATATCACTGACCTGGCTAACACCACCCGAGGCCGTCAGGTAAATTTCCGGAAACTCCTTTTTAATCTCTCTATAAAGCTCGATGGCTGGCCCCTCCAGTTTACCGTCCCTTCTGACATCGGTACAGAAAAAACACCTGATACCCTTTACTGCCCAAGCAGCAATGAATTCATTTACTCCATATTCACTGGTTTCTGACCAGGCATTAGTAGCAATCTTATCGTTTTTGATATCTGCACCCAGAAAAAATACTTCAGAGCCATATTTTTCTATCCAGCTGCTGACCATATCAGGATCCTTTACGGCAATACTGCCTATGCTTACCTGTTTCGCCCCGGCATTGAGTATCTTCTCAACCTGACCCGCCTCTCGTACTCCGCCTCCAAAATCAATTTCAAGGCGGGTCTCTTTTGCCATTTGTTCAAGAAGAGATATATGAACCGGTTTTCCGGTTCTGGCCCCGTCAAGATCCACAACATGAAGTCTTTTAAAACCAGCATCGGCGAACCACTTTGCCATTTCAACCGGGTTCTTTCCATAATCAGTCTTTCGGTCGAAATCACCCTCTACCAGCCTTACACATGAGCCATTAATTATATCAATAGCGGGAATAAGATCTATCATAACTCAATAAAGTTTTGAAGAAAAACGGCGCCAAGAGGTCCGCTTTTCTCTGGATGAAATTGCACAGCATAGAAATTATCTTTCTTCAAATATGCAGAGAAAGGAATCTCATACTCGCAAATCGATTGTGTTTCCGGGCCCAGCTCACAATAATAGGAGTGAACAAAATAAAAATAGGCCGGATCACTAAGCCCTTTCAAAAGATTATCCTGACTGATCTGTATGGAATTCCAGCCCATATGTGGGACTTTAGCTCCGATCCGGAAAAGTTTCACCTTCTCATTGAAAATCCCCAGACCAGGAGTGTCTCCTTCTTCAGAATGGGAGCACATTAACTGCATCCCAAGACAAATACCAAGCGTTGGCTGCTCCAGACTTGTAATGACTTTATCAAGACCCGTTTCCTTAAGGTATTTCATTGTTGTACTGGCCTCCCCCACTCCCGGGAAAATAACCTTATCGGCCCGCCTGATCTCCTCGTGTGAATCCGTAACATTTGCCTCAATACCAATTCTTCGCAGAGCATTTGCCACCGACCCTATATTCCCGGCGTTGTACTTTATAATAACCACATCCTGTCTCATTATAATACTCCTTTTGTGCTTGGTAAAAGGTCGTCAATTTCCTTAATCCCCATGCGGAATGCTCTCGCAAAGGCCTTAAAAATAGCCTCTATTTTATGATGCTCATTTTCCCCGATTGCCTCAATATGTAAATTACACCTGGCCGCATCAGAAAAGGATTTGAAGAAATGTGAAAACAATTCTGTTGGAAGATCTCCAACCTTTTCCCTCTTAAATTCTGCATCCCATTTAAACCATGGTCGTCCCCCAAAATCAATAAGCACCTTTGCCTGACAATCATCCATAGGTAAAATAAAACCATACCTCGTTATTCCCTTTTTATCTCCCAGTGCCTTTACAAATGCCTCACCCAAAACCAGAGCAGTATCCTCTACAGTATGGTGTTCATCAACCTGAAGGTCACCCTTTGCCCTGATTCTTAAATCGATACCACCATGACGAGCGATTTGCTCCAGCATATGATCAAATAATCCTATACCTGTTTCAATATCCGCTCTGCCCTCGCCATTCAGTGATAAGTCTATCTCTATATTCGTTTCCTTTGTCTCCCGAGTAACCCTTGCCCTTCTGCTTTGACCGCCGAGGTAGGTTCCAATTTCTTTCCAGTTATCAGTGATCAGCTTGCAGTTATCCTCAAGATTGGACGGTACTATAATCGCCTGAGAATCTTTTTCGCAAATCAGAATGCATCCTGATCCCAGATTGCCGGCTAACTCAAGGTCAGACATTCGATCTCCAATAACATAAGAGTTCTCCAGGTCATATGATCCATCCATATATGATCCAAGCATACCTGTCCCGGGTTTTCTTGTTTCAAGACCTTCATCCGGGAAACTACGGTCGATATGAATCGCATCAAAAGTGATTCCCTCACCTCCCAGACATTTAAGAATGAAATTTTGAACCGGCCAGAAATCCTCCTCAGGAAAAGAATCAGTACCCAGTCCATCCTGATTGCTTACCATAACAAATTCATATTTCTTTATTTCACTTATCCCGGCCAAAGCCGCAAAGACTCCGGGCAGAAAATCTATTTTTTGTAAGGAATCCACCTGTTCATCTTCCGGCTCACGTACCAGGGTTCCGTCTCTATCGATAAAAAGACACTTTTTCATAATGGTAAATGGTTAATTATAAATTGTAAATTATGAATTATAAGACCTGATAATAGCCCTCAGAGCCGTAGTCATTGCTTTGTTTTCTTCTTTAATACCAATGGTTATCCTTATGCAGCCTTCACAACGGGGCATCGATGACCGGTCACGTACTACTATCCCTTTGTCGAGGAGTCCACGGTAAATAGCCCTGGCATCTGGAACTCGTATCAAGATGAAATTTGCATCACTCGGAAAGACCTCAATTATTCCGGTCATTTTATCTAAAACACTTTTCACATTTTCCCGCTCTGCCTTGATGATTGCAATCTGCTCCTTTACCCTGTCCTGTCTTTTAATTGCTTCAATTACCGCATCCTGGCTTAGTTGATTAATATTATATGGATATTTAACTTTCAGCAGATAGTAGATTATTTCAGGATTCGCCATAGCCATGCCCAGCCTTACTCCTGCCATTCCCCAGGCCTTGGAGAAAGTTTGCAAAACTACCAGGTTAGAATAATCATCCAGTAATCTCAGAAACCCCTGATCACCGGCAAAATCATGATAGGCTTCATCAATAACTACTAATCCCGGGAAATTTTCGAGTATTTGTTTTACGGAATCTTTATCAAGAGAATTTCCTGTGGGGTTATTTGGCGAACAAAGGAAAATCAGCTTAGTATTGGGTTGAACATCTCCGAGTAAGCTTTCTGTATTCAATGAAAAATCTGGATCAAGAAGTACGGTATCAAATTCAACCCCATTGATATCAGCACAAACCTTATACATACCATAACTGGGAGCAATAGACAGTATCCGGTCTTTCCCCGGCTCACAAAAACACCGGATCAGCAAATCGATAGCTTCATCGCTGCCATTGCCCAGAAATAGCTGTTTTTCGGTACATCCTTTCAGACTTGCTATGGCCGTTTTCAGACTAAGCTGATATGGATCCGGGTAACGGTTTAGTCCGGTATTAAAAGGGCTTTCATTTGCGTCCAGGAAGATATAATCCTGACCAGTAAATTCATCCCTGGCTGATGAATAAGGTATCAGGCTTAATATATTGGGGCGCACCCATTTGCCGGCATCAAATTTATTCATTTTTGATCTTATTTAATCTTACTGATACTGCCAGTGCATGTGCATCCAAACCTTCTTCTTCTGCCATCCTGATCACATGTGGCCCCAGGTCCGACAGTCCCTTTTGAGTTAATTCCTGATATTGGATTGTTTTCATAAAGCTCTGTGTACTAAGCCCACTGCATGCCCTGGCATAGCCATTTGTGGGCAGGGTGTGGTTTGTACCAGTGGCATAATCCCCTGCACTCTCCGGGGAATAAGATCCGATGAATACTGAACCAGCATTCGTTATCTTCTCGGCAAGCTCTAGAGCTCCATCAAGCGATAAAATCAAATGCTCGGGCGCGTACAAATTTGAGAAAGCAAGCATTTCGTCAATATCTTTTAATACCAGTCCGATGCTATTATCAAGCGATTTCCTTGCCATTTCAGCGCGTGGAAGGGTTTTCAGGATTCTGCTTAATTCAGAAACAACCGATTGCAAGAAATATTCAGAGAGGCAAAGCACCATAACCTGGCTATCGGATCCGTGTTCTGCCTGTGACATAAGATCTGCAGCTACAAATAATGGATCTGATGTGTTATCAGCAATAACCAGCACCTCGGAAGGTCCGGCTGGCATATCAATCGCCACATCCTGTCGGCTGACCAGCTGCTTTGCCATAGTGACATATTGATTACCCGGACCAAAAATCTTAAAGGCTTTTTCTACCGGGGAGATGCCATAAGTCATTGCTCCTATGGCCTGTACACCACCAATCCGATAAACCTTTTCAATTCCGCACAGCGATGCAGCATATAAAACTGCAGGGTGTATTTTTCCATCCTTACCCGCTGGTGTACAAAGACTAATTTCTCTGCATCCTGCAATTCTGGCCGGAATACCAAGCATCAGGACGGTGGAAAACAGAGGTGCTGTACCTCCGGGAATATATAAACCAACACTTTCAATAGGCACATCTTTTTGCCAGCAACGAATTCCGGGGCTGGTTTCAACAACTATCGATTCTCTTAGTTGAGAACGGTGAAAGCTCTCAATATTCCCAGCAGCAATATTCATGGCAGTTTTCAGATCTTCAGACAGAAAACCTGATGCTTTACTAATTTCCTCAGTACTCACCGCCAACGGATCAGGCAGATATCCATCGAACTTCTCTGTCAACTCCTGAATAGCAGTTAGCCCCTCCTTACGAATACGCATCAACAGATCAGATACATTATTTTCCAGCTTGTCGATATTTAAGCCGGGGCGTCGGCACAGATCCGGCCATTGATCCCGAAGTGGTTTAATAAGTATTTTCATGTCGATTTAACTAAACAATCATTTTTTCAATTGGAATCACAAGAATACCCTGGGCCCCAGCCGCCCTTAAGCGGTCGATAACCGACCAGAACGCTCTTTCATTCAGCACCGAATGCACAGAGCTCCATTCAGGATCGGCAAGTGGCATTATAGTCGGGCTTTTCATCCCTGGCAGAAGCTTGCAGATCTCCTCCAGCTTATCGTTGGGGGCATTCAGAAGAATATATTTATTGTCCCTCGCTGCTATAACTGATTGAAGACGAAAAATAAACTCATTCAGGATCTGTTGCCTTTCGGCAGATAAATTGCTGTGGCTGATAACCACTGCCTCCGACTTCATTAGCCGTTCAACTTCCACAAGACCGTTGCTCACCAGTGTGCTGCCAGAACTCACAATATCACAGATCCCATCAGCCAGTCCGATGGCCGGTGCAATCTCAACTGAGCCGGATATCTCATGTATCTCAGCATCAATACCCTTATCTTTCAAAAATCCTCTCAGAAGATTGGGAAAGGAGGTGGCGATCTTTTTTCCATTAAACCACTCTAATCCAGTATATTCAAAACGCCTTGGTAAAGCCAATGAAAGGCGGCAACGGCTGAAGCCTAAACGAAGAATCAGATCCAGAGGTTTTCCAGATTCCTTGAATACATCCTCACCAACAATTCCAATATCAGCCACTTCGTCTTCCACATATTGAGGAATATCATCATCCCTAAGGTACAATACCTCAACGGGAAATGAATTGGATTGAGCAACAAGGTTCCTTTTCCCATTAGTTAATGAGATCCCTGCCTCCTGGATCATGGCTTGTGACTTTTCACTAAGGCGCCCGGATTTCTGTAATGCAATCTTTAGTTTTTCCATTTTTTTGCGACAAAAAAAAGGCCTGCAGTATTTGCAAGCCTTTATAGATAAATATCTAAGTTTCTTACTTTACTGCAAGGGAGTTTGTCATCAGATGATGATGATTGTTATGATGCCCCTGTGCAATAAATTGATTCATTTGCTCTAAATTTCTCTGCAATGTTATGGATTTATTTCCAACTAAAAAAAATATAAACTACTTTTATAACGCCCCCCTAAACCGAATCCTCCAGTTATGAGGCATTTCATATTTGTTTTTATTCTTTTTTCCATTGTCGGATTTTGGGCCTGTGAGAGACCTGACAGAGAAGGTCCGGTAGTAGATTTTGATATCCAGCCAAGGTTTGGGGACTCTCTTACTGTCTTTCATTTTGATGCCTCTCTTTCAACAGATAACCGAACAGATCATTTTAGGCTTAAAACCAGATGGGATATCAACGATGATGCGATTTGGGAATCTGATTTCAGTATAAAGAAAGATTTTGCATTTAGATTTCCGCATAATGGCACCTATGTGGTAAAATGCGAAGTATCAGACGGAGAGGGCAATAGATCATACCAAGCGAAACTGGTTCAGGTTCAGCCGGTTCCTCGAGATTCAACCTTTACTGATAGCAGGGATGGCAGATTGTATAAGGCAGTGTTCCTGTTCGACAGGTGGTGGATGAGAGAAAATCTGAATTACGGAAAATCGCTTGTAAACGGGGAATCGCCCTCAGATAATTCTATTCCTGAAAAATATCTTTATCCTGAGCCTGATCTTGAGAACCTGTATGGAGGATATTATACATGGAACGAAACCACAGATTATGGAAGAGATCTTGTAAATGGGATTTGTCCGGAAGGATGGCGATTGCCTGTTCAGGATGATATTAATCGAATACATGGAATACTTTGGTTCACTGACAATTACTCCGACTACATATCTATTGGAGGATCATTTGGATTAGATTTGCCCCTTTCAGGTAAATACATTACAACTGCCAAAACCTGGGACTCCCAAGGCAGGACTGGAAATTTCTGGATGAATCACCAGCAAGCGTTTCCTAAATTTGTAACCTGGGCCAGTTATAATCCCTACTCATTCAAACCTCAAATACTAACCGATTATAATCCACTGGTTGCCGAGGCCGTTTTATGGAATAACCTTTGGGGCCCCTTCACCTACCATAAAGTTGCACTACCTCTTAGATGTTTGAAAGATCATGAGATTAAATAAGCTCATAAGTCTATTTCTCTACACCTTTATAGACAATATGACCCTCTGAAATTCACATTGAAAAGGAGTCTCGATTTCTATATACAGATGGAAACTAAAGTCAACTTTCTTGAACAGCGGAATAACGAATGGTTCTTTTCTATGATGGGTGGCAGTGATAAAAAATTGAATCCCATGGGAAATATCCAATTAGATCATAATCAGCATACTACCAATAACATAAAGTACCCGCTTAGTATTTTGGCCCATGATATTGCCAAACCCTGGAACGTTGGGAGTATATTCAGGATTGCCGATGCTTTTGGTATAGAGAAAATCTATTTATCCGGCTCTTCCCCGGTGCCACCGAATGATAAGATAAGGAAAACCTCAAGGGCTACCGACACAAAGGTTCCATACAACTATGAAGATAATCCTATCGATCTGGTTGTGAGGCTAAAGTCTGAAGGATACACGATACTTAGTCTGGAAATAACATCTTCGAGTATAGACATAGGGAAATTATCAATCTCCAAAAACGAAAAAATTCTTCTGATTTTAGGTTCAGAAAAATCCGGTGGATCGCAGGATTTGCTAAACATATCCGACAAAACCGTTCATATCCCCATGGCAGGAATAAACTCCTCCATGAACGTTGCCGTGGCATGTGGCATAGCGTGCTGGGAAATAATCCGCGAAAAATAATCGCCCCTCCTTTTTCCATAATCCCATCAAATTCGCATATATATAAATGGACGGGCACAAGGCCCCGTCCGTACGGACGCGCCCCTTGTGGGCGTCCCATATTGGCAATCCGATAAATTTTGTGGGCATCCAATTATTTGAATCCAAAATTATTATGAAAAATAATCCATCCTCCCATCGGCGCCAATTTTATCGCAAACCTGGCCAGGATTATTCCCTTCCGGGATATTATTTCATTACGATGAACACTCAAAATTGGAGAAGGCTGTTTGGCCAAAAATCTGGCAACACAATTGTTTTAAACGATATAGGAAACATGATTAAAAGTGTGTGGCTTAACATTCCAGAACGGTTTCCCAATGTAATCCTTGATGAATACATCATTATGCCTGACCATTTTCATGCAATCATTCAATTGAAAGAAATCAACAGTAATAAAGCATCAATTGATCCAAGAGATCGCAACTTAGCAAAAATCATAGGTGCCTTCAAATCAATTTCAACCGTTAAATATATTCACGGGGTAAAGCAAAAAGGCTGGGCGCCATTTAATGATAAATTATGGCATTTTAGATTCTATGATAGAATAATAAATAATTCGAAATCATTGGAATATACACGCAATTATATAATAGAAAATCCATCCAAATGGAATCCCAAAAATTGAATCCCCAATATTCCATCGAATCCCGTCCGTACGGACGCCCCTTGTTGGCGTCCCATATTGGTGTAATGAAATACAACATCCAACTATATAGGGTTTGCTGTTAAAGACAATTCAACAAACTAATAATTTATCATTCACC
>CAYXJR010000117.1:0-10514 GCA_964465145.1 uncultured Porphyromonadaceae bacterium
TGATAACCCATTTAGTGTAAAAAAATAAATATAGAAACTAACGAAGTCTGTAATATGTTATTCAGGGAATTTATTATATCTTTGCGCCATGTTTAAAAAGGGTCATTATTGGACATTAGTTACTGTTATTCTGATACTTCTGCTATCATCCTGCAGCGAGTATCAAAAAATATATAAAAGCAGCGATTTTGACCTGAAATATAAAAAGGCAATGGAGTATTATGATAATGAGGATTACATACGTTCTTCATCGCTGCTGTTGGAATTGATTTCGGTTTACAAGGGAACCGAGTCGGCCGAGGAAATTAACTATCGTTATGCTTATACTTATTACTATCAGGATGATTACACTATGGCAGGCTATTATTTTAGAAATTTTGTAGCAACCTTCCCATCCTCTAAATATGCCGACGAATGTGCTTTCATGAATGCGTTTTGTTACTACCAAAGTTCGCCTAATCCAAATCTGGATCAAACCAATACTATGAAAGCAATTGATGAATTGCAGATATTTATCAATAGGCATCCTTCGAGCCCCCGGGTGGAAGAGTGTAATAAGCTGATCGATGAATTAAATGACAAATTGGTACAGAAGTCTTATAATAGTGCCAAATTATATTACGACCTTGGAGAATATAGAGCCTCAATAACAGCTTTGAATAATAGTTTGTTAGAATATCCTGATACACAATTCAGGGAGGAATTGTTGTACATGATTCTTCGATCAAGTTATGAACTGGCCAGGAATTCAGTACCTGAAAAGATAAAGGCAAGGTATGAGCAAACTTCCGAGGCCTATTATAAATTAATTGATGAATTTCCTGAAACGGAATATTTGAAGGACGCTCAGCGTTTGTTTGAGGCCGCCCAAAAAGCATTGTAACATTTTGAACAATAAAGAAAGAGATGGATTATAAAAAAACCACTGCTCCAGTTACCACTATCACTCGTGATTTGAGCGAAATTGATGATATAACGGGTAATCTTTACGAGAGCATCGTTATTGTGTCCAAAAGGGCCAATCAGATCGGTGCTGAGCTCAAAACCGAATTGAACTCCAAATTAGAAGAATTTGCGTCCTATTCGGATAATCTGGAAGAGGTATTTGAAAACCGCGAACAGATAGAAATATCCAAATTCTATGAAAGGCTGCCAAAATCAACCTTGATCGCTATGGAGGAATTCCTTGAAGGGAATGTTTATTACCGTGGACCGGATTCCATTGAAATGGAGTAACTTGCAACCCTATGCTGAAGGGAAAAAAAATCATTTTAGGTATTACCGGTAGTATTGCTGCTTATAAATCAGCTAGTCTGATTCGACTGTTAGTCAGGGAAGGAGCCGAAGTACGAGTGGTAATAACTCCTTTTGCTAAAGAATTCATTACACCCTTAACGCTTTCTACTCTTTCCGGTCATCCTGTTCTCTCAGATTTTTTCAAGAGAGAAGGAGGGGATTGGAACTCTCATGTAGATCTGGGATTATGGGCTGATATATTGCTTATTGCTCCTGCCACAGCAAACACCATGGCTAAAATTGCCAATGGTATTTGCGATAATCTGCTGCTAACCACATATCTGTCTGCCCGTTGCCCTGTAGTTATTGCTCCGGCAATGGATCTCGATATGTTCAGGCATCCGGCTACAATCAATAATCTGGAGGTACTGAAAAGTTTCGGGAACCACATTATTGAACCAACGATTGGTGAACTGGCAAGCGGATTGGAGGGGAAAGGCCGAATGGAAGAACCTGAGAAAATCCTCATATGGCTTATTGAATTCTTCAAAAAAAAAAGCCGTTTTCTAGGTAAAAATGTACTGATCACAGCAGGACCAACATTTGAAAAGATTGATCCTGTCCGTTATATAGGAAATTTCTCCTCTGGAAAAATGGGTATTGCTCTTGCTAATCAGCTGGCAGAGGAAGGGGCTGAAGTGAATCTGGTTGCTGGCCCGATAGATTGCAGCACTCTGCAAAAGCAGGTAAAATATATTCCTGTAATTTCAGCCAGAGAAATGCAACAGGCCTGCTTGAAGATATTCCCTGAAATGGATATAGCAATCATGAATGCTGCTGTATCGGATTTCCGGCCCCGGGAAGAAGCTGAGAATAAGATAAAAAGATCATCTGAAGAAGTGCATATAGCCCTCGTCCCCAACCCTGATGTTGCTGCCAGCCTTGGTGCAGTTAAGAAAATTGATCAGTTACTGGTGGGTTTCGCTCTTGAAACTGGTGAAGGACTGACCGAAGCTCTGGCTAAGAAAAAAAGGAAAAATTTTGATATGATTGTTTTAAATTCACTTCTGGACCAGGGTGCGGGTTTTGGAGGGGATACTAACAGGATAACCATTATTAGCCGGGACAATAAACCACAGAAATTTGAGTTAAAAACAAAGACGAAGGTCGCAATTGACATCGTTGATGCTATTTTCGCTATTTTTGAAAATTAAATTATGTTCAGATTAATTCCCATATTTCTGCTTCTTGTCTGCCTGCCTTTGCAGGGACAGGAATTACGTTGCCAGGCTAATGTCACTTCACCACAGGTGCAGGGATCAAATAAGCAGGTATATGATGCCATGCGGAAAGCCATGTACGAATTTTTGAACAATACCAAGTGGACTGATCATGTTTTTTCAGAGGAGGAAAGGATTGATTGCAGTTTCATGTTCAGGATTACCGACCAGGTGTCGATGGATGAATTCCGGGGCACATTAACGGTTCAGTCCAGACGGCCTGTATATAATACTGCCTATTCAACAACCCTGATAAATTTTCAGGATAATGATATTCATTTTCGTTTTGCTGAATTTGAACCCCTGGAATTTAATGAGCAGACTCATACCTCAAACCTTGTGGCCATCCTGGCTTTTTACGTGAATATTATTCTTGGCCTGGATTATGATTCTTTTGCACCGGAAGGAGGCAGCCTGTTTTTCGAACGGGCGGAGAATATTGTCAGCAATGCAGCCAATGCAGCCGAATCGGGATGGAAAGCCTTCGAGAGCCAAAAAAACCGATACTGGCTGGCGGAGAACCTGTTGAATAGCAAATATGAATCTTTTCGTTCTTGTTTATATAGATATCATAGGCTAGGCCTGGATAAGATGAGTGACAATGTGAATGATGGCCGTGCCGAAATATCTGAAGCTATTACTGATTTGCGTAAGGCTTACCGGGAGAATTCCCAGGCAATAATCTGGCCTCTCTTCTTTACTGCCAAATCCGACGAGATAAAGAATATCTTTTCTGAAGGATTTCCTGACGAGAAAGCACGTATAGTTCAGGTTCTGAAGGAGATAGACCCGGCAAATGCCTCCAAATATGATGCTATTAACAAGTCGGGAGGATTGTAATCCTGGCCTCATCTGACATGCAAAAATCAGGATTCTAAAATGATAACATGCTCAGTTCCCTCTCTGTCCAAAATTATGCCCTGATATCCTCACTGGACGTTAACTTCCTTTCCGGCTTATCCGCTATTACCGGTGAGACAGGAGCCGGGAAGTCAATTCTGATGGGAGCCCTCAGCCTCATTTTGGGTGCCCGCGCCGATTCTACTGTTCTTAACGATAAGGCTAAAAAATGTATAGTGGAGGCAGGCTTTGATGTAACTGAATTGAGCCTGAAGAGCTTCTTCAGTGAGAATGATCTTGATTTTGAGGAGAGGACATTGATTCGAAGGGAAATAATGCCGGGAGGAAAATCAAGAGCTTTTGTTAATGATACACCAGTAACCCTGCCAGTGTTAAAAAGCCTGGGAAACAAACTGGTCAGTATACATGCTCAGCACCATAACCTGATGCTCAAAGATGAAGGTTTCCCCCTGGAGGTTATCGATGCTTTTCTTGGCCTGGAAAGCTTGAAGGACGGGTATATAAATACCTTTTATCATTACAGGGAGATCCAAAGAAAAATCTCAGTGCTGCAGGAAAAACTAAAGGCAGCACAGAAAGAACAGGATTATCTGGAATTCCAATTTAAACAACTCGAGGAGGCCCGACTGGAGATTGGGGAAGAAGAGGCTCTGGAAAAAGAGCAGGAAATCCTCACTCATGCTGAGGAGATCCGCCTTGCTTTGGGAACAGTAGTCAACTCCTTTTCGGAGGATGAAACCAATGTTCTGCAAATGGTTAAAAAATCATTGCAGGATCTGGCTTCCATCAGGAAATATTTGCCCGGTTTGGAAGAGCCAGCTAATAGAATTGATTCTGTATATATCGAATTGAAAGACCTTAGTTTTGAGTTGGAGCAAATTTTGGGGAAAGTCGAATCGGATCCTGAAAGACTAAGCTTGCTCGCCGACCGCCTCGATCTTCTATATACTCTCCAAAAAAAGCATCAGGCGGGTTCTGGAGAGGAGCTTATTAAAATAATGGAGGATATTTCCCGCAGGTTGGAGGAGATCTCTATTTCTGATGCTGAACTGAGCAAGTTGACCGATGAGCTGGAGCTTATGATGATCAGGCTTGGAGAGATGGCCGGCAGCCTCCGTGATAAAAGGTTGGCTGGGCTTTCCGAATTATCAAAGGCGGTTGTGAATCATCTTCAGGATGTGGGAATGCCACATGCACAGTTTAAGATACATCATACTCCCCTTGAAAATTTTGGGGACTATGGGCTCGATAGTTTTTCCTTCCTTTTTTCAGCTAATAAAAACCAGCCTGTTGAACTGATACAAAAGGTAGCCTCTGGTGGTGAGATAAGCAGGCTGATGCTTAGCATTAAATCATTGATTAGTGAATCGCTGGCCGTGCCCACACTGATCTTTGATGAAATTGACGCTGGAGTTTCTGGGGAGATAGCTGATAAGATGGGTAAAATGCTGAAGAGAATATCCAAAAACCGACAGGTAATTAATGTAACACACTTGCCCCAGGTGGCAGGCAGGGGAGACCATCACTACCAGGTTTACAAATTCGATGACCATAATAAAACCAGTACGGGGATCAGGCTTCTGGATAAGGATAACAGAATCCTGGAGATGGCAAAAATGCTTAGTGGCGAGCAACTGACCAATGAAGCACTCAGTAATGCCAAAGCCCTTTTGCACCAGTAGTGACTTTTTTACAACCATTTCTAATTCAAATTGTTTCTTATTTTAAACTATTCAAAAACAAAAACCTAGATGGCATATAATTTACTAAAAGGAAAAAAGGGGATCATCTTTGGTGCTCTGAACGAGAAGTCAATTGCCTGGAAAGTTGCTGAAAAGGCTCATGAGGAAGGAGCTGAATTTGTTCTCACTAATGCTCCAACAGCTTTCCGATTGGGAGAAATCAATAAATTAGCTGAACAAACCAACAGCCAGCTTGTTCCTGCGGATGCCACTAAAGTTGAAGATCTGGAGAATCTTATGCAAAAAACCATGGAAATATTTGGTGGTAAAATAGACTTTTTACTTCATTCAATTGGTATGTCGCCAAATGTGAGGAAAAAACGCAGTTATGATGATCTTAACTATAGCTGTTTCTCACAGACTCTGGATATTTCTGCTGTGTCCTTTCATAAGGTGCTGCAAACAGCCAAGAAAATGGATGCCATTAATGAATATGGTTCAGTTGTGGCATTAAGCTACATTGCAGGGCAGAGAACTTTTTATGGATACAACGATATGGCAGAGGCTAAATCAGTGCTTGAAAGTATTGCCCGAAGCTTTGGATATATTTATGGCAGAGAAAAAAACGTAAGGGTCAATACTGTGTCTCAATCACCAACCCAGACCACTGCCGGAAGTGGTATTAAGGGCTTCGACGGCCTGTATGATTACTCCGACCGGATGTCACCCCTGGGCAATGCATCTGCTGAGGAGTGTGCCGATTATTGCATCACCCTCTTTTCCGACCTTACAAAGAAAGTTACCATGCAAAACCTGTTTCACGACGGTGGATTCTCCGGAATGGGTATGAGTGCAAGGGTTATGGGATTCTATAACCGGTGCCTGGATAATTTATTGCCAGATGAATGGTAGACAACTAAGGCAGAAGGCAGAAGGCAGAGGGCAGAAGTAGGGCAAAAAGTCCAGAAGTATATAAAATCAAAGTTAAGTTTTTGGATATTTGCCTCACCCCAACCCCTGCGCTCGTAAACTCACGGGAGAGGGGCTATTGTCCCCTCGGTCCCCTTGTCCCTATCTATAAAGTATTAAAAACAATATAGGCACTATAATCCCGGCAATAGTCCAAATTGCGCCACGGCGCATTATACTGTGTTTTCCTGATTTGATAATAAATAGTCCGGTTATTGAGATGATGATCCAGGACACACAGAAGATGTCGGAGAACCATTTCCACCATACACCCGGGTTGTAGTGTAAAAAGTTCACCTGGTTGAAGATTGGCCTTTTATTTATTAATTCAAGCAAACCTTCTCCTGTACTCATCTTAAAGGTCAGGTTACCGTTCTTAAGGAATACTTTTAACTGATCTTCTGTTGGGAAATAGAATTTTTTAAACTCCTGTTTGATATCATAATCCGACAGAATGGTCTTGACCCAGTCATCATCTACTAAGTCGGCATTGATTGGAGCCGGAACCTCAAGATTATAATGACGGATAACATAATTTGGATTAAAATCCCTCAAGTGATTAAGAGCTATACCAGAAACAGCATAAATTATACTCAAACCAAAAAAGAAGTATCCCAGGTCGCGATGTAATACGCGAATTAATTTTCTTAGTGTCATGAAATGTTTATAAAAAAAAGGTCAGGAAAGGGCCAACCTTTATTTGTACTGTGATAGATTTATTTCTTTTCTTTCAATTTCAGGGCCTCGACTGTGAAAAAAGAAAGATACTCTTTTCCACTTTCCGCTAATTGATTCCTGTACGTTTGGATTTGCTTACGCGTGGCAGCATTGGGGTCTTCAGATTCTGCTTCAGTAACTTCAGCCTCTTCGTAGCCAAATTCTCCTTTGTGGGCAAATTCTTTCTCCTGGGCTTTTACAGCCTCTTCTAATTCTGCTTCCCATTCAATAAGGAATGCCTCATCAACGCGTTCCTCCCGTAAAACTCCCTCCACAATGACATCACTGCCTTCCAGGCTGCTTTCAAATGAGCCGACCTTATCGCTTGCCAATACTTTTATATTTTCTTCTCCCAGGAAAAACCTTTTACCACCATTTTTACACACGTGTGTTACTGTTCCTTCAAGGGCAATCTTCTGATCTACGAGATTGACGGCTTCATTCTCAAAATCTACCGTTGATACTACAACAGCTTTTTGGTTTTTAAATTCTTTGTATTGGTTATTGCATGATAACAGAACCAAAACGCCACAAAGGACGAAAATTATTTTTTTCATAGTGCTTTTTCTTTTGTTGATATTTTAGGTTTTAACACCCAAAAGTACTAAAAATTGAACAGTTAAGGGAGTTGTTAACAGTTCTTTAACAAAAGTTAACTTCCAGGTAAATACTTGTGTATTACACGTAAAGAGTGGGAATAATTTTCTTGCTCTTTTTGGTAGATACCCTGGTGATCAAACTTGTCGATCCTGACTTTTCCTGAAGCATGAATAATGTGCTCATGGTCGAGAATCATGCCCACATGGGATATCTCTTCCCCCGGGTTGGCAAAAAAGGCAAGGTCACCCGGCATGGCTTCTGATGTGAAGCTGCGGGTTTCTCCCCTCATCACCTGCTGGCCAGCATCCCTGGGCAGGGCGATCCCACAAATTTTATATACTACCTGGACCAGACCCGAGCAGTCTATCCCAAATAAACTCCTTCCACCCCATAGGTATGGTGCATTAAGAAAAAGGACAGCTGTCTGAGCAAGTTTTTCAGGCGTGCAGGATTCCTTTTTTTCCATAAAAGAACCGTGAGCCTGGTATTTTACTCCCCCTAGAGAGAATTCTCCATTTGATGTGTTAAGTCCCGGGAGGCTGCTTCCAGGAAGGACCAGGTAGGAGCTTTGAGGCGAAGTAATTGGACTAACTCTCATAGGTTGCGAGATAATCTCAGATGGCTCCGGATTTCCTCTTAATGGTGCCTTATCCAAAGGGAGTGCCGTCCCGGAGGTAATCCATCCAATGTATCCGTCAAGTGCACCCTCGATATGCTGCCATCCATTATTTTCTTCGATTACAGTAAACTGCTCACCAAAAAGTAATTGATTGACCATTTCACTTCGATGGTCCGGTTCAGCCCGGACTGGTAAAACGCTTATAACACAAACCCCGTATTCCATTAGGTATTTTTATATTCCTTCAAAATTACAAAATTATTGACCGGCCTCCGGTATGTTCCTCTTGTGCCACAACTAAAAATGCTATTTTTGTTGGAACAATAAGTGGTTATGAAAAAGTTTTTTCAAAAAGTAAGAACATTTTTTAGCAGAATCCTTTTGGGAATTCTTCTTTTTGCTTCTGTGGCAATTACTTTTTATCTCTTTCCTCACTTAGGTAAATTCCCTTATGAGTATCAGCAGGGATCCCCCTGGATGCACGAAAACCTGATCCCTGCATTCGATTTCCCGATCAATAAATCCAGCGAAGAAGTATCCTTGGAGCGGGATAGTATTTTGAAGGAATTAAAACCTTATTTTGTTAGCGATGCAGGGATTGGAGAACAAAAGATTACTGAATTCAAACAGGTTTTTCCAACTATCTGGCACCAGTTTGTTACAAGCAATGCGCTGGATACAATATTTCCACAGGCTGATATTGATGCCATTGAAGATCGTTACATGATTTTTGCAGAGCTACAACTTGACAGCCTCTATTCTATTGGTATATTGCCGCAGTTTGTAGAAGGCCAGGATGATATCGATGTGTCTGATGGAATAATCATTCTTCTGAACAAAATTGCCCAGGATAGATCAGCAGGACAGGTAAAGAACCCACTTGAATCATACCAGAAACTCCAGGTTTCAATGGTTGACACTATCAACCTTCCCGGTCTTGGGATTGACCAAAGAGGACAATTGTTTAGTGATATTGGATTCAATCGATTTATAGTTAGTAACTTAAGTTACGATATTGAAACTACAGAATCTATTAGAAAAAGCCTCCTCCAGGAGATAAGTCTGACCCGGGGTTTGGTGCTGGAAGGACAAAGGGTAATTTCAAGGGGTGATATGGTGACAGCCGATCAATACCTGGTGCTGGAGTCGTTCAGAACAGAGTATGAAAGGCAGATGGGGAATATTACCACTTTCCCTCTCATCAGGGTAGGCCAACTCCTTCTCATACTGATCATTTTTGCAAGCCTGATATTATTTTTAAGGCAATTCCAAATTGAAATCCTCCAAAGTAATCAGAAGATGACCTTCATACTGATTCTGGTGCTACTCTCAGTGTTGGGAGGGAGCCTGATTGGGAAATGGGGTTCTTTTTCTGTTTACCTGGTACCATTTATTATCGTTCCGGTATTATTGAGAGCTTTCTTCAATTCTCGCACAGCAATTTTTATTTATGTGATCACCATGCTGCTGGTGGGATTCCTTGTGCCTAATAGTTTTGAGTTTTACGTGATGCAATTTACCGCAGGTTTTGCGGCTATCATTTCCTTCGCACACCTGCACCGCCGAAGTCAATTGGTTGTGACTATCCTCCTGGTTTTTGCCGTTTACTTTATGGTGTACCTGGGTTATAGCATCATGCATGAAGGAAATCTGAAGTCAATTGAGTGGATTAACCTGGCCTGGCTTGCTGGAAACAGTCTACTCATTCTTTTATCTTATCCCCTGGTTTACATCTTTGAGAAACTATTTGGATTTGTTTCGGATGTAACCCTGATAGAACTATCTGATTCGAATCATCCGCTCCTGAGAAAAATGGCTGAGGAAGCTCCCGGGACCTTTCAGCATTCCATACAAGTTGCAAACCTGGCAGAATCGGTAGTCAGGCAAATAGGTGGCAACCCCCTTCTGGTCAGAGCTGGGGCTATGTACCATGATATCGGGAAAATGGAGAATTCGATATTTTTCACCGAAAACCAGGTTTCCGGGGTAAATCCCCATGATCAGATGGAAAGGAAAAAGAGTGCTGAGGTGATTATTTCCCATGTAAGCAGGGGGGCTGAAATCGCGAGGAAACATAAATTACCTAAGCCAATTATTGATTTTATCCTCACTCATCATGGTACAACCCGGACCCAGTACTTCTATAAAATGTATCAAAAGGAAAATCCTGATCTGGAAGTAGATCCAAAATGTTTTACCTATCCCGGCCCCAGGCCATACAGCAAGGAAACAGCAGTACTTATGATGGCAGATGGAATTGAGGCAGCAAGTAGAAGCCTGCCGGAATATAATGAAAAAACAATACGCACACTTGTGGAATTCATAGTTGATAGCCAGTTTACCGAAAAACAATTTCATGAGGCAGAAATAACTATGAGGGAGATTTCCAAAGCCAAGGAGATTTTTATATCAAAACTGGTCAATATTTACCATCCAAGAATACAGTATCCAAAATAGATTCAATAATATTATTGAGATAACTTTTAGTTTTTTAGTCTATGAAATATCCATGAGCAATAAATAGCACACCAACCGCGAATGAATATAAGT
>CAYXJR010000118.1:0-10467 GCA_964465145.1 uncultured Porphyromonadaceae bacterium
ATGGCTTTATGTGTATGGCCTCATTACCACGGTTTTGATTTTATGGTTAACGATCCCGCTTTACTTCCCCGCTGCCGGATACATGTGCATCAACATAAGGATTGCCGCGGTAATAAACACCTCCGCTTCCGGATATACTAACTTTCAGGCTTTCCTCCACATTGACGCGGGCATTCCCCGAACCGGAAATATGAATATCACCTTCATCTGTAACCAGGTCGAAAGCGTTAACACTGCCTGATCCCGAAATAGAACAATCGAGCATCCCTGTTACCCCGGCTAAATACATGTCGCCTGATCCCGAAATACTGAGGTCCATCTCATCACTTTCCGAATCCAGATCAATTTTTCCCGATCCGGAAATCGATAATGAGATACGGTCAAGGCCAACAAAAGGTGTTTCACCTGTTATCTCACCAGATCCGCTGAGGCCGATTTTAGTGAGCTCCGGCACAGTAATGTAAATCTTTACCGGTTTTGTGTGCCTCACCCAGTGGTTGTACTTAATGGTCCAGATTCCATCTCTTACCCAATCGGTATCAAGGTTTTCAATGATGTTCTGCTGAGCCGTCATGGTCACTTCAAAAATATCACCCTGGCTTATATATATGTCAGCAGCAATGGTTGATACAAAGCCGTCAAAATCATCTACACTTATTGTGGCCTGTACGATGTCGCCTTCTCCGTCTATACCTCCAAAAAACCCGTCCTCACATGAAACCAGGAGAAAGGGAAGAATAGTTAAGACAGCTGCGAAATAATTTCTAACAATTGTTTTCATTTTATTATCAGTTTTTATTGGTTAAAATTCAATAGGATGACAGGGATAAATGGAAATACCCCTATCCGTGCAGAAAAAAAATTGATTTTTTTTGAATTATAGCCGAATACCTACTGTTCCACCTATCCACATAAGCAGTTCTGAGGATTGATTCGGTAAACCCTCCAAGGGGTAAGAAAACAAAAGCGATGGCCTGTTAAACTCTGAAGAAGTGACGCTTAGGTCACCAAATAAATTAAGACTTGGTCCTGCCGTAAGAGTCAAATACTTAAAAACTTTGAAATCAATCTTTGGAGAAAATCCAAGATGTAAATAAATATTTTCTCCCGGCCTGGATTTATTTAACAAATAAGAGGAGGTGAAATCAAAGCTCATCTTCCATCTGTCAGAAAACCTCAGCTGTGATCCAACACCATACCCTGCCTTCAGCCATTCATCATTAACACCTGCAGTGAGGATATTATAAAATTTCCTCACCCCTGTTTTAAAAGAAATATTTGCGCGAAAGAATTCATCAGTGGTAAACTCCAAGGCGTAGTATCCCTTCCTTACAAAGCTTAAAAATCCAATTGGAATACCAGAGCTTACAGTATCACTTATATTGAATACCGATACCTGATATCCATTAACTTCTTTAGCAAAATTCAAAAACCCTGATACTTGAATACCATTATTGGTGCCACTCACGATATTAGTAAATCCGCTTGCCTGGATTCCACCCACGTTGTTGCAATAATTAGCAAAACCGGAAATTTGAGCTGCCTGAACATCTCCAAGAGCGACATTGGCAAATCCCGCTACCTGCGCAACCTTAACATTTTTCAGGCCCACATTAATAAAACCGGTTATCTGAACTACTTTAATATCTCCCAGGGCAATATTGGTAAAACCGGATATCTGGGCACCATCAACATTCTGCGATGTGAAATTGGCAAATCCGGAGATTTGAGTTCCATACATCGGGCCTCGAAGAGCATTGCTAAATCCGGCCAGCTGTACACCCCTTATAGTATCCATTACCAGGTTGCTGAATCCAGCTGCCTGCAATCCATTGAAAGATCCACCATTGACATTGAAAAATCCTGCAGTCTGAACCCCATAGGTATCACCACCAACAATATTTCCGAACCCGCCTAATTGCACTCCTTTAACATCATTTCGATCAATATTTAGAAAACTACCCACTTCAAGTCCTCTGACCCCTTCGGCATAACCGGCAAAAACATTCACCGATATCCTATTGGTAATTAAACCTGTTACTAAACGATTGCTGCCAATAAAGGGAAGAAGCGAAATCTGAAACCATCTTTCTTCTATTACCGAAATATTTTCAGATGCTGTTATGGCTTTCCCAGGAACCATCGCGGCAACCAATTTTCTCTGATGGATACTTGGAAGCGGCAAGCCTTTTAAAAAAGGCTCAACAGGCTGTTCCGGCTTGGGTACCAGTTTGATATTAATTAATGGCTGTTCACTGGGCCTGATTACTATTAAAGTATCATTATACCCGCTCTTACTGAAACTGACAACACGTTTTTCCTGATCAGCAGGAAGCTTAAGAGAATAATATCCTTCCTGATTGGTAGCAGAAACAAACATCCCTTCAATCTCATAAATGCTGGCCTGGGAAATAATCTCCCCGGTAATGGCATCATATATATAACCAGTTATGTTATATTCCATTTGGCGGTCGCTTTTCTGTAACTTTTTGTCATGGTCTGCCAGAAGAATAACATGGTTTCCCAGTACTTTATAACTGATCCCGGAACCCAGGAGATCTCCCAGAATATCCTCAACAGGTTGCTGAGAAGCTTCAACATGAACCAGGCTGTCACCCTGGATAATCGCGGCATTATAGGAAAACTGAAAATCCCCTGCTTCTCCGATCTTAGGAAGTGCATATCGAAGCTCCATTTCATTCAGACTGATACTGATCTCACGTTTTAAATGGTTGATTTGTTCCTGGCCCATGGCCGGCATAACAACAATCAGCATTAACAGCAAAGATTTGATCAAATGTTTATTCATTATCACAACCCTTTCCACTGATTACAAATTTACCCTCTTCCTTTACAATACTGAGATCAAATGAAATAGCGATGACAGCAAGGATCTGTTCATCGGTTTCATTGTTAAAAGTCGCCGATAGCAAGCAAGCCAGAATATTTTCATTTTTTATCTCAATCTGAGACTTGTAATGTTTCTTCAACAAGTCAAAAACCAGTGAAAGCTTTGTTTCTTCAAAGATCAACTTTCTGTTTGCCCAGAACAGATCGTCAGGTTTTAGATCATCTCCAGATAAAACTTCTCCATCTGGATATCTGATTATCCCCCTCTCACCGGCCTTAAGAATGACCTTCATAGATTCTCCCCCGGAATTGTTATGGCCAGTGAGTTCTACTCTCCCTTCTTCAACAAACACCTCGAGATTCGAGGATGGGTAGGCCTTAACCTGGAAGGAGGTACCGAGTACACGTATCTGCCCTAATCCGGCTTCAACCACAAATGGTTTTGTACTATCGGAGGCAACATCAAAGAAAGCCTCCCCTGCCAACTCTACCCTCCTTTTCTTTTTATCAAATCCTGAAGCAATCTTTAAAGTAGAATTTTTGTTTAAAAAGATTGCAGATCCATCGGTAAGGGTATCTCGAAGAACCTCTTCCTGGCTTGCCAGCCTGACCAGAGTTCGATCGGTACGGAATTGCAGATTCCGGATCATGGTTACTGACACCAGGGTCAGGATGACTACAGCTGCAGCAGCTGAAATAATTCTTAATATCCTACGGTTATTCCTCCTGGTTCTTGAAACGGATAGAGCTTCTCTGGAGGATTCCGTTTCCAACCTTTGTGAAAAACTATTCCATACATCGTCAACATCAATCTGCCTAGGGAAATTGTCTACTCTTCCCGTTTCAAGCCAGGTTTTATTGAGCGCATCGAAAACACGGCGATTCTCCTGAGACTCATTAAGCCAAGCCTCAACTTCATGACGCCCGGCCTCTGAAATCTCATCGAGAATATACAGCACCAGTTTCCTTTGATCTATATCGTTTTGATCCTTTTTCATTCCGCCTCTATGGATATGACAGTTATTAGACCATTTTCACTTTCCGTTTCTCAAAAAAATTAACAACAAAATTAATGGGAGATACTCTTTAAGATGTTCCCTTAAAAAACTCAAGGCCTGATACATCTGATTTTTAACTGTTTTAATGGAAATCCCAAGCTCTTCTGCTATCTCCCGGTATTTGAGCCCTTCAAACCTGCTCATCATAAATATTTTTCGGCGCTCGGAAGGTAACAGATCAATTGACTCCTTGATTTTTTGCTCAAGCTCATTAACTATCGCCTGATCAATGATGATAAGCGGATCATCTGCATACCCTTTAGAGGCACTTTCTTTATACCCATCCTGAACCTTGTAATGCTCAATCACATTCATGCACCCATTGCGTACGGCCCGAAATAAATAGGATTTTACTGAGGTGTCTATTTTTACCAATTCCCGGTTTCTCCAAAGTTTGTAAAACACATCCTGCACCGTATCCTCCGAGGTATCAGCATCTTTGAGAAAAAGATATGCATAGGCGCATAGGTTCCTGTAATTCAATTTAAAGAGCATTTCAAAATCCTTGATCTTGCCAGTTGCATCAATATCTTTTTCCAGGATTGCTTCCACCACAGCTCCTCCCTTATCTTGGCATTCTACCAAAGAATTTCTTAATGCTTCCGTGAAATTTATGGATACTATGAGGTTTATAGTGCATCAAAATACATTGCTTGCTGATAAGATTGATATCCGTATCCTTAACCACTGCGAGTGCTTCAGGTGTTTCAGACATCTGTTGTATCCAAATATGTTTAATGCCCTTATCCTTAGCTGATTTAACCACTGCTGCCGTTTGGTCTTTGTTAGTCATAATCAGCAATGCTTTAATTTCATCTGGCAATTCCTCAACTGATTGATAAACCTTTACCCCATCAATGTCATCGGCTTTGGGGTTTATGGGAACCAGATTCAGATCCTTTCCCCTAAGTTCTTTAAAAGCGGTGAATCCAAATTTCTTTGGATTTCTTGAAACACCTGCCATAGCAATAGGATTATTCGCCAGGAAATCGGTAATTTGCTGTTGGGTAACCATAACATGTTTGGTTTAGATTGCTAAAGATAATGATCCCATTTGAGTATGTGTTACAATGGTAAAATAATTTCAATAATAGGAGATAAACATGGCTTACAACGAATTTCTTGCCGACCGGATCAGTCAGATGTTAGATGATAAAGCAGGAAGGTTTATTGGTTTGAAACTTTATATGTCAATGCTGGTATTCGGATAGGAAGGATATTCTTCTAAATCAATTAAATTGTCTAAAAAAAAGGAGTTAGGAATTCTTAATGAATTGGTCAATTATCCTCAACACATCGTACCGACAAGCCATTTCGCAGATCATGGCGATCCCGGTCGACCCAATACACATTTCCACCGAAGCCGCGGCTCCAGGCAAAAACTTCACTACTCCCGGTTGATGTCCACATGGTTGCGCGGTTGCCGTAACTATCAAATTCGCCCGAATCAAAACGGACCCCAACCGGAAGAATATTGAATTGGCTACTATTATCACCATTCCCATTATTATTCCAGCCGTATTTTGATTTCATTTTTCTGCCTACCTCTCCGTCCAATCGACCGCCATCGCTATATGTATCAAAAAAGCTCATACCCAGGAAAAGTTCCAATGTCTGCCATTCCTGATCACTCGGCAAATGCCAGCCATCCGGACAAGCAGACAAGGCAGCCTTCCAATTATATAATGCTCCATAATCGGAGTAACTGGAAGAAGACCTGGCCTCTGACAATTCACTTCCGTTGTACCCGAATATATAATAAAAAACCTCATCGTAGGAACCATAGGCGGGCCCATCAACAGATGGCAACCAGGCCAGATTCTCAATCATCCATGTTTGGGTGCCAATCAAAAGGGCCTTGTACACGTGCCCATCCCTATCATCAACAAAATCAAAAGGTTCAGGAAGGTAAATATACAATACATATTCAGCATCGGTCAGAATAATTAACTCCTGAAAAATTACGATTCCCTCTGATTTTACTATAAGAATTCTTTCTCCCCGTGGCACAAAGGGTAGTTGAAAATTACCCTTGCTATCGGATTCTGTACTTAGTTGGCTTTCAGAACCATCTGGATTCAATATAAATATTTGTACACCAACCTGCGGATTTCCAGTATGATTGCCCCTTACTATTCCTAACACGAGGCTGGTATATTCTGCAGAGGTCATGTAAATATTTAATGAGGTGCTTCCCTGTACAATTTTAACTTCAGAAACAAAGGGATCAAATCCATCCTTTTCAGCCCTTAGGTAATATCGCCCCAATGGCCCTCTCAGAGTGTATTTTCCTGTTTGATCCGTAGTTGATTTATGAACATCCATTTGCAGGCTAACATCTGGTACAGGTATAGTGGAACCGGCATAGTAGATACTACCGGTAAGTTCACCTGTCAGGAGGTCTTTCTCACAACTCCAAACCATACAGGATAAAGCAATGACAAATATAATGAGTAGTCTTTTCACATTAATCACCCAGAACAAATATACTGAATTATAAGGAGATATAAAAGAGGGCACTATGAGTAACCCATCATTTTTTTAACAGGTGGGCGTGGCCTCCTCCACCACCAGTTTTTGCCTGGTCGGAATATTCAAATTCCAGCAGAATAGTTGTATCACTTTCAATGTTACCTGTCATATAAGCCGGCAGAGTTCCCATCAAAACAATTGATCCATCGTTGGGGCCTGACAAAACACCGCAGGCATCGAGTAAAGGGCTTGGTGTTTCAATTTCCAAAAGACTGAACATCCCAACAAGCATATCACTGATGATATAGTGGCGATTTCCACCAGCGTCTTCAATAGTGATTTCTCCTGAAAAAATCGGGCCAACTCCATCTTCAAGTCTCTTTCCATCCTGACCAACCTGAATGGTATCATTATTTGCAAACATACTATACTGTGCAAGGTACTCCCATGTCCCGGCCAGGTAAACAGAGCAGTCATCATCGGTTAACATGATGGTAAGTGATTGTCCTGTGGCTCCCTGATAGATGGAGTTTCCGTTTTGGATCACTAAAATAATGGCCACCACTATGGTTTTGACCCCATCCTGCCCGATATTGTTGATCAGATCAATGTTGAATGAAATAGATGTAGAGCCGCTGGGAATAACTATGAAACGTGGCTCATTCGTGGTATAATCCGTACCCTCTTTGGCCGTACCGCCAATCCTGAAATCAATTTCAACATCCCGGCGCCTTGGGCCTTCAGGCAAAATAAATTCAACTTCCACGCTCCCATCGTTTTCGGAAACGGTAATTTCGGATTCACTCAGCATAACATCAAATTGCTGAGGTTTAATGCACGACCCTAGCAGCAAGGCCATGCCGACAAAAAGGGATAGCTCAAAATAAACCAAATATGATCTCATAATAAACAATGGCTATTAACACCTCAAATATAAGAAGTAAAAATAACATCACTATATGAACATTTTTGACATATTTTTTTTCTTGAGTCGGTTTCCATATATTTGAATCTGATAATGAAGATCAACAGAAATAGAATTGTTAAGGTACCCTATTTCATCATTGGGGTTTTCCTCGTTTTAATTATTAGCTGTGAAAAGAACCAGCCACCAATTATTCAAAGCATTATGGCAAATCCTACCGAGCTGGAGGCTGGCGGTAATGCATTGTTAAGTGTTGCAGCCGATGATCCTGATGGAGACCCATTGATTTACCTTTGGGAGGCCAGCGGAGGGGAAATCACCACAGATAATAGCTTGAACTCAATTACCTGGTATGCTCCAGCAGAGTCCGGGATTTTTTTCTGTTCAGTTTCAGTGAATGATGGTACTGATATTGTTCAGGACAGTGTTCAGATTACTGTCAGCGAAGACCCGGTTTTAAGTATTGATAAGGATACTTTACTTTTTAAGACTAACAGTACTCAGGAAAATTTCATCATTGCTAATCTCGGGACCGGGCTTCTGGACTGGACCGCTGGCTTCTCAACAAATGATGGCGGATCGTGGATAAAATCTATTACTCCAGATCAAGGGGCAACAGCCAAAGACAATCCTGAATCTGTGGAAGTAGTTGTTGACAGATCAGGGTTATCCGGGGGCAGTTATCAGGGTAAGATTGATATCTCTTCAGATGATAAAGATACAGTTGTTCAAATCGTTTTACTAGTGGCAGAAATGGCAGTGAGCCCTACGCAGCTTGATTTTGGTGCAGCAGAATCAGAAAAGAGCTTGTCTGTACAAAATAAAGGATCGGGGACTCTGAATTACAATGTTTCAGTCAGCGATAATTGGATCATTGTTAATCCGAATTCTGGCATTATTACTGCCCAGCCAGAGGCAATTAATGTTCAAGTGGACCGAGCTGGGAAATCCCCTGGGACTTTTACCGGACAGGTGATAGTTTCCTCTGATGCGGGTGAGGTTATTGTCGGCATCCAAATGGTTGTGGAAGCAAATCCAATTCTGCAAATAAATACAGACGTTTTAGATTTTGATACATCCTTATCCACCAGAAGTTTTTTCATTCAAAATGGAGGTGGGGGAACACTTTCCTGGACAATTTCTGAAAGCCTGAATTGGATCGATGTAACCCCTATCAATGGTTCAACAACCACAGAAACAGATAATATTCAGGTTACTGCCAATAGGTCTGTCCTCGCCTCCGGAACACATACCGGAAAAATCACCGTAAATTCCAACGGTGGTAATATTGACATAACAGTTAACATTGAGGTTGTTGAACAGCCAGTACTGAAAGTCAATACTGGATTGCTGGACTTTGGGAATACTATCAATAACCGAAGTTTCTTCATCCAAAATGCCGGAGACGGCACCCTCACATGGACAATATCAGAAAGCCTGAACTGGTTAAATGTCAATCCTGCAAGCGGAACAACAACAACGGAAACCGATAACATCCAGCTGATTGCCGACAGATCAGTTCTTCAACCAGGAAGGTATACCGGCATAATAACAGTTAATTCTAATGGGGGAAATGCTCAGCTTACCATAAACATTCAAGTTGACCAGGGACCGGTGCTTAAAGTCTCTAAAACTGAATTGGATTTCGGAACATCTGCTTCTTCCCTTACCTTCTCCATCAACAATAGTGGAGCACAAACTCTTGAATGGACAGTGAATGAGCAGCTTAATTGGCTAACAGTTAACCCTGGAAGCGGATCAACAACAACGGAAACCGATAACATCCAGGTTATTGCTGATAGGACTGTCCTGACTACGGGTGATCATTCCGGTCAGATTTTAGTTAAGTCTAATGGTGGTGATGCTGATATCAATGTATCTATCCAGATAGGGGAGGCTGGAGAGTGGTTAATACATGATGATGGAAACTTTGAGGGAAGTTTCACTCCAGACTCAACTTTCCAGTACTTTTTTATGTGGTTCGACCGGCCCTCTGGATGGAAGGAATTCAAAATCACAAAAATAGCCATCAGCTTCGGCCAAACCATTACTGGTGATAATATTGAACTCTTTTGTGCAACCGATCAATTTGTTAACCAAATTCATCTTCCATTAACTGGAATTTACAGATCTGGCACTTTGTATGATCCGAACGCCGGATGGAATGAGTGGACGGTAGACTGGGCCATGAGCGAAGAATTATTTCATGTAGGATATAAGAAGACCATGGATAATAGTCCCTCGCCTCATTATGACGAAGCTTCGACTAATCTTAGGGGATCTATTATTGACAATCAGAATAAGCCAGATAATGTTTCAGACGCTAACTGGGCCATTAGGGTTTACGTCGTTAAAACGAGTATAGAACCAAGTCAGGGTCAATGGCTGGAAATCATTGCAAAACCACCTGACGGCTCCTCAGGTTCAAAATCACAGGGAATCAATATAAGAAAGGAGTTCCCATGACAAGGAAAATTTTTATTATTGTCTTATTTCTTGCAGCAGGGCTTTCTGTAAAGGCCCAATTATATTCATACGGGTTAAAAGCAGGTTTGAATTATTCTTATTATCATTTATCTAACCAGTATGTTTTTTACCAAACAGAGGGTAACGGTGTTGGTTTCCATGCTGGTGTCTATGGTCGACGATATCTGGAGAAATTCTTCATCCAGGCAGATTTGAACTTTACCTCGGGATTAAAAGGAAAACTGTTCTTCCGGGGAAATGAATCAGAATTCAATAAATCTTCAATAAGTATTCCACTTATAATTGGTCGTAGTTTTTATCCTGGAAATATTAGGGTTTATTCTGGATTGGTCCCAAGTTTTTACTTTGGAGAGGACAATATCCAGGGGTTTTTACAAAAACAGCGTTTAATTGCTCCGGGAAGTTATGGGAGCAGCCCGGGGTTAGGTTACCTCATGGGATCAGGTATAGATTTTTCAAAGCTGACTATGGATATTCGATATGAAGGGAACCTGCTCGGTGGATTTTATTCCGAGCAAAGAAATCCAAACATCCGGACTTTTCATAGATTTTCCAACATTCTATTGAGCCTTGGGTATAAATTACATTAAATTAAAATACTCAAAATTCTCCTGAATCCCCAGGGCAAACGCATGAAAAAAAGTTAACGGATTTTGGACAGCCATAGCTGTGCTG
>CAYXJR010000119.1:0-9949 GCA_964465145.1 uncultured Porphyromonadaceae bacterium
AGAAACCTGATAAGCATACGATAAACTGATGATTATGAAAACAAAATCAATACCAGCCATTGCTTTACTGCTTGGTTTTCTGCTCCCGGCTATTAACTGCACGGCCAAGGATACCACTAAGCCATTAACAATAAAGCACATTGAGCTGGGTCAACCGGTTCCGGCGATCCCCTTCTATCACTTTGAAGTTCAACTGGATTTGCCCCAGTCCTCGATTATTGAGGTTGAAGCTGCCGTAAACGGGAAGAAGCTTCGTTTTGTTAATTTGTATCCAGGAAACCTGAATGACGCAAAGGATAAACCTGCATTAACCCACCGTCCACCCTCAGGGTACAGTCTTTCTCAGGATAACACTTTGTATAAATCTCCCATTATCACAGGATGGCTGAAATGGCAGCCCGGGGAGAAATATGAGATTAAAATCACGGTACGTTTGAAGAAATCTCCTAAACCATCTGACGATGACCAGTTTCTATCTGCAACAGCCAGCCTATCAGCCCCTGAGGGCCAGGAGGTCTTTGATCCGGCCTGGAAAAATTACAAGTCGATAGTCGTCAGCGAAACAGCAGGTGTTAACCGGGTTAATGAACCTGTTGAGGTTCTGCTTCCTTTCTACCCCGATGAAGCCAATGATCTGAAGCGGGAAATCAGGGTAGTAGCGGTCAACCCCAGTGATTACAGTATCACTGAAATACCAAGCCAGGTATTTGACATTCAGAAATATACGGAAGAAGATGATTTAGATCCCGATGCCAATGGTAAACCGGGCAGAGAGATCCCCCTTTGGCTCCCAACCCTGACCGCCCGACTGGCTTTTCTGGCCGATGTGCCGGCAAAAACAAGCCAGGTTTATCTGATTTATTACAATAATGAGAAGGCATTGACCAAAACCTATCATACGGATCTGCGGGTTCAGGGAGAATCTCCCGGTCTGAGTATCGAAAACAATAAGATCAGTCTGATGCTTCATCCAAATTCCGGCCACCTCGATCAGATTGCACTCAAAAATAATCCGGAAAATCCGCTGTACCACCGCATGGAAACCAATGGTGCTATACACTGGAATCCGGGCATTTATGTGCCCCCTCATCCGTGGACCCATACAGCCGACTGGAAACAGGATCAGAATATGCATACCATCTCCGGTCCGGTTATGGCAACCAGTGAGATGTGGGGTGCATTGAGAGAAGTACCGGAAGTAGATGCTTCCGTCAGGTATGAATTCTATCCCGGAGTTCCTTACTTTATCGGCTCTACAAGCATGAGGATCAATGAAACTGTGCAGTGTATTGCCCTCCGAAATGCAGAAATAGTTTTTAAACGGGAACTGATGACGCACGCTGCCTGGTATGATGTCATCAGAGATTCTATTATCACATATGACGTAAAGAATATGGCAGATCTGACTGACCTGAAAATGGAAGCCGATGTACCCTGGATCACCTTCTATAATAAGGAAACAGGTATAGGGTTTGCCGGTATAAAACTGGAATATGCCAATACTGGTTTGGAAACACGGAGTCGCTTATTAAATCCATATTTCTATATAACCTGTGGCCCCTGGATTTATTGGTCAAGGGCATTATCCCTGAGCTTCCTGTCTTCCAATATGCAACAGGTGATTCCTGCTATGAAAGGAAGCATGTTTATGGAAAAGTGGGCTTATCTGGTCTATGAAATTTCAGGTGACCATGCTTATGATCCGGTTTTAGAATGGAAAAAGAAGCTTACCAACCCCCTGAGGATACAATTGGTTGAGGAAGTCGATGAGAGAGTTTCCAGGTCATTGATTGAGATCTATATGGATGACGGGAAAAGCGGATGGGAAGAACGCGAAACCGGTAATCACGGCCGTAAATAGGTAAACTGTATGCCATAAAAAAGCTGACTATCCTGATTTTCTTGCTATCTCTGGCAAGCTGCACACAACGAAACGCAACTACTGATAAGCCTCTGCGCCTACCTGTGATTTTGTTTTCACCATAACATCCAGGTAGCTGTGTATTGTGCCTGTTGCATCGCTAAATTGCATTGCTGTCATTGCTTCTCCATCAACTTTGATCTGCTTAAACGACCCCTGAAACGCCGCCCGCCAAATAAGTGACTTATCCGATTTATTGGCAAAGGTGGTTTTGGTTTGGGAATCATGCTGAACAGATATCAATCCGCTAAACACGGGAATATTTTCAACGCTTACCCAGTCAGTATTCGCTGCTAATCTTGGACAGGTGGTGATCCTGTTCTCAGCAGCAGCCGGCTCAATTCCCATCAGGCCGTGAACAATCCCCTCTATTGCTCCGATGGATGCCTCAGGATACATACGGCGTTTATCAGTAAATATCTTACCCAGGAATTCGTATCCATCATTATTATATCCATATCTGTAAAACAACATCGGCAAATACGACAAAACTTCAACCTGAGAATTACGGATTTCCCCTAAGGACTTTATTATCCTGGCCGGATCTTCAATGACCTGGTACCAAAGCAAGAATTCGCTATTACTGATACCGCCTATGTTAAACTTTTTATCGGTTTTGTAAAAGGCAAAATAGGACTCTGAAGTCTCATCCCACCAGAGTGAATCGATCAGGTGCAGGTATTCCAAAGCCCTCCGTGAATATTGTTGGCTAAGTTCTTCCTTGTTTTTCAACTTAAGGATCTGCGAATAGGTTTTAAATCCATTGTAAATCATAGCCAGTAAATCACTGCTGACTGTTAGATCATCCTGCGATTCATCATAAGAAGGTATTCCTCTGGAGAACTTATACTTAACCGTTTCATTGGTCATATTCATCAGGGCCGGGCGCTCCATTATTTTGTCAGCCTGCAGTTGCCAACGTTCAACATATTGGTTTAATGTCAATTGAAAAAAACTGTCAAATGCTTCATCGAAAATATAGGTACTGTCGCCTGTCCATTGGTAGAGTTTAAAACACGCATCAATGATGTCGAAGTTGGCATTCAGGTTATACCAGAAATCCTGATCCGAAACGTAGTCAACCGGAGCCGGCTTGTTGTATCTGTTAATCTCCCACCATGAACAGTAGTCTTTGGCTTCGGATATGTTCTCAACAAATTTTTGGAACATATTACGGTTTTGCTTACCCTGCCAAAGGATCTCAGCACCAATGCTTTGGTGACTGACATCCCGGATGCAGAATGCTTCACGATTAGGCAATGCAGCCTCATACCAAGGGCCCACAGGATCATTGTCCTGGCCTACATAATTATTGGATGTTTCCTTGGCCCAATTAAAAATTGCAACTAATAATGTATCGGAAGAATTAATACGAACTCCATTATTATCCGCTTTTATCAAACTATTTGGAGGAGCAGTTTGGCATGAATATCCACACACAAATACCAGAGAAATAAAAACCCATTTCGAAATCATATAGCTTAAACAATTTTTCATTTTTCGCTTTTATCATTTTTAAATATCCTGAGGGAAAATAATCTGGTGCTGTCCTGAAGCAAACGTTCCTAATGCTTTTCCCCCAAACCTTACCTCGGCTTCAACCCCAACTGGCACCCGGATCTTAATCTCTACCCCATCATCTTTCTTCTCCCATCTCACATAAATTTCTCCCCGGATACAGGTATGCGAAACCTCGGCCCAGCTGAGATCGCCCACCGGCTGCGGGTCAATTATGATTCGCTGGTAGCCAACTGATCCTTCTGCCTGTCTGATCCCGCCTATCCCGCTGTAAAGCCATTCCATGAGATGACCCAGCATCATGTGGTTGTTCGATACATATCGCAGGGCAGGCCAGGATTCGGTTAGTGCCGTGGCCCCCTTTTTCAGCTGATAGCCATATCCTGGAACATCGTCGCGTGCATTCATTTTCCAGATCACATCATCGGCGCCGGCATCCTGCAAAGCTCTTACCAAGTAATGAAATCCGATATCCCCGGCAGTAAGGGCGAAGCCATCTCGCTCGATGGCAGCGATCAGATTCCGATGGACCAGATCCTTTTTGCTCTCATCAATCAATCCAACAACCAGAGGCATAGCATAGGAGGTCTGACTGCCGGTGGCTATTACATGAGTATCTGAGTTATAAAAACGATCCAGAAATGCTTGCTTTACTATTTCGGCCTTTGCTTTATAAGCCTCGCTATATGCTTGTTTGCCAAGAAGATTGGCCATTTCTGACAAGATGCTGAGATCATAATAATAAATGGAAGTGGCAGTCAGAGCCAGCGGGGTAAGCTGAGAGGATCCGGGTGATTGTTGCCCCAGATCAAACCAGTCGCCCAATCCATGAGAAATTATGCCCTCGTCAGACATCGATTCGAGATAATCCACATACCGGGTCATCATCGTCCAGGCCCTTTCCATAGGGCGTTTATCGCCATACCAGAGGTAGAGATACCAGGGCAGAATCACGGCCGAACTGCCCCATTCGGGTGAATCCCTGAATCCTCCACCGAAAGGCACATATTCAGGAGCAATATCCGGAATTAGTCCGTTTTTCAACTGGGAATCCATCATGTCATCCACGATCTTGTTGTACAGGTTCTGAATGTCATACGCATACTGGATGGAGTTGCCCATCAGATGCGGTACCTCAAGCCAGCCCAGCTTTTCGCGGTGAGGACAATCGGTGGCTACGCTGGCTAGATTGCTACGCACCGACCAGTCGATCAGATCATAGATTTGGTTGAACAGTTCATTCGAGCACCGGAAAGAACCCATTGATGGAGAGCTGTTGCGAGTATGGTGAAAAATAGCCTCCTCCACAACAGGCTTTTTATTAGGATTCGGAAATCCGGCAGGAACGGCACCCCTCAGACCCATATACCGGAAGCCATAATAGGTAAATGAGGGCTTCCATTTTTCAATCGTATTTTTAGCCCCGGTGTAATCAAAATACATCGGTCCGCCGGAAGCTTGTTGGGTGATGTACCCATTATCAGCCAGCAACTCGCCGGGAGTCAGGCGAAGGGTCTGTCCGGCTGATCCCGATACCCGGATCTCGGGGATACCGGAGGCATTTTGACCAAAATCATAAACGAAAGTACCGTCGGGCATCTCAATCACGCTCATCGGGTTAAACGACTGCATGATCCGAAGCGGATGATCTTCTTCATTGCGCATCACCCCACCCGGCCCTTGAACCACTACAACATTTTGCCATCCCAAATCGTCAAATCCTGTTTGATCCCATCCTTCCTGAAGGAGTCGCGCATCAAAATCCTCACCTCCATAAATACTGGTATAGGTGACCGGAGAAGGTGCGGTTTTCCAGCTCTCATCCGACACAAGCTCCTCCACAGATCCATCCGAATACCTGATCACCAGTTTCATCCGCATCATCGGCATACCCCAGGCGGATACCAGCTTACGGTATCGTTCTCGGTTTACATTGAAAAAACCATTACCTACTGTAACTCCAATGGTGTGTTTCCCCGGTTTGAGTTTATTGCTAATATCATAAGCATTATAATAACAGGTTTTTGAATAGAGAGTCCAGCCTGGTGCAAGAAAACGATCGTCCGGTGCTTCTCCGTCGATCGATAGGGTATAATGTCCCAAACCGGAAACAAAAAGATAGGCTTCACTAACCTTTTTCCCCACATCAAATTCTTTTCTGAATTGGGGAATTACCGACCTCTGAAGGCCCTTTTCCCCCAATTGATTCCCGGATCCGTGAACACCCGGAATAATTTTCATGGAATCCGGCAGTTCTTCAAATGCTATCCATCCGGCATCTTCCCAGTCGGGATCGGGAAGGCCGGTCACAAACCAGGCTTTAGGGCTCCAGCCGCTAGACCGTCCCTTCTCATCCCATACCTGTACCTGCCAGGAGTACTTCTTCCCGGATTCCAATTCGGGTCCATGGTAAAGCCAGCCATTCTCATTTCCATTTTCTAACTTTTCGGAAAGATCCAACTCATTCACTCTCACCTCATAAGCAGTAACGACAGCATTCGATGATAATGCTTTGAGGGTCCAGCTAAAATAAGGATTACCCTCAATGCCAATTGGATTGACCAGATTGTTACAGCTGAGTTCATCAAACCTGAGTGAGGCTTGCTTTATGCAAGAAGTATTGAGCAGGATAATACCTGCCAGAAACCCAATGTATCTGAATTTTTTCATATTATTCGTTTTGTGTAAAAATAAAACAATATCCCCATGGCCCGATGCCTGGTGCATCGGGATTTACGCAAACCACCTTACAACTGATGCCTTGTGCATCCACCTTGGTGTTAATTAGGAAAAATAAGGAAAATATATCATTAGAAAGCAGTAAATATGTCAATCAGTCTAAATCTAATTATTGTTTTAATAGGTTAAATTTATGTTTGAAGAATTTTCCGGGAACATAGTGCCTTGAAAAAATGAAAGGGTTACTTAAAAAACTTAATCCAGCCGTAAAGAAGCCCACCCTGGTAATTTTAGCTGGAATATTATGGTTTGCCGTAGGGGTAATGTTGGTTACAATGGCTGCTATCTGGCTAAAGAATTCTCAGAGTGAATGGGCAGTGTTATTTGCCTTATCAGGATTTTTGTCAGCTTTGGTAATACACCATTTTGGTTTTCTAAGGATCGTAGACAAAAATCTGGGAAGAATTAAAAAGATAGATGGCAAATATTGTGCTTTCGGCTTTATGCCCTGGAAATCTTACATACTCATTGCTATAATGATGACAATGGGAATTCTCCTCAGGCATTCAGGTATACCTAAAGATTATTTATCGATAATTTACCTGGGTATTGGCACTGCCCTGGCTCTGTCCAGTGCACGCTACTTTCATAATGCCAGGAAATACGCTTCTGAGGATTAGATTAGTTAGAATGGAGTTTGTTGGACAGATATTTAATCTTACCTGATCGCTCCATTGAGAAAGTTTTTCCATCTAAGTCAATCCTATTTAAAATTTGCAGGGCTTGCCTGAAATATACGATTGGTTCATCACTTATCTCCTCGCCGATGTCAATCAACAAATCCGCCAGTAATTCCTGGTTGGTGGAATTCAATTCAGGATGATTTTTAAAAAAGGCATCCAGGCTATCCGGATCCATTCCCGCAAACATTTCCAGACTCATCCCTATCTCCTCATCAAATTCCTGGTTAGCCAGGTTTAGCCCGGCATGAAACTCTTTCGTTTGCTTTTTCGACTGGAGCTTACCCATTATACCCAATATCATCTGACCGATTTTCTCAATCTCCCGTAAAATATAATCTCGCTGCTCCATTAGGTGCAAATTAATAAATTAATAAACACCAAAATTACACTAAGGACTTCAGTAAGTACCACAAAGAATATGTTTCTTTGCCTTGAAGTGACTTTCTCGATTTTTTTGTACCTTTTTGGCCCGAATTCCTATAACAATACATACTATGACCAACCGAAGAGAATTTATCAAGAAATCAGCCATTGGAGCTGCAGGTGTTGCTTTAGGGGCACATGCTTTTTCAGCTAAATCCTATGTGCGTATTATGGGTGCCAACGACAGAATCGTAATGGGGGTTATCGGCCTCCGTGGACGCGGAGGAGATTTGTTAATAAACTTCGCTGATATGTACGGGGATGGCGTAGACATCAAGACCATCTGTGATGTGGACACCCAATTCTTTGATGAACGTGTGGCTGCGGCAGCAGAAAGGCAGAACGGTAACAAGCCCGGTACCCTTACTGATATGCGCAAAATATATGACGATCCTGATATTGATGCAGTAGCGATTGCTACACCAAATTTCTGGCATGCACTGGCTACCGTATGGGCCTGTCAGGCTGGAAAGCATGTGTATGTTGAGAAACCCGCTTCACATAATATATGGGAAGGCCGGAAAATGGTTGAAGCTGCACGCAAATACAATAGAATAGTCCAGGTAGGATTTCAAAACCGATCCATCAGCAATATGATGCAGGCAATGAATTTCCTCCACGATGGTGGTATAGGCGAAGTGTTCGAGGCCAGGGGCATGTGTTTTAAACCAAGGGATTCTTTTGGAATAGCACCTGACAGCATGCCGCCATCAACCCTCGATTATGATATGTGGCTAGGGCCGGTTCAGTACCGTCCATACAACGAGAAAAAGGGACACTATAACTGGCACTGGTTCTGGGATACAGGTAATGGCGACACAGGTAACCAGGGACCGCATCAGTTTGATATTGCCCGCTGGGGCCTTAATAAGAAAGAACACCCTGTGAAGATCCAGTCAATGGGCGGTATCTATGGAATTGATCCTAAGGAGTGTGAACAGGAAACCCCCAACACCCAGATGTCGGTTTTTGAATACAAAGACGGTAAGATCCTGGAATTTGAAACCCGTGGCCGCTATACAAATGGTGAAGCCAATACCAATGTTAAGATCGGTAACCTGTTTTATGGCACCGAAGGCTGGATGGAGATCAACGGCAGCAACTGGAAAGCCTATAAAGAAAGATCCAATGAAGCATTTGCCGGCTCAGACATGGAAGCAAGCGCCGCTATTGGTGGTGATAAAACCTTCCGGACCGCTCCTGACAGCAAGGGGCACTTTGGTAACTTTATTGATGGTGTTCGCTCAGGTAACCGTTTCGATCTGAATGCCGATATAGAAACCGGACATATGTCTACTGCCCTGCCTCACCTGGCCAACATTGCCCTCAGGGTCGGCACCAGTTTGCGCTTTGATGATGAGTTTGAGAGATTCATCGGAAATGAACAAGCCAATATGATGCTAACCAGAAACTACCGGGCTCCTTATATTGTACCTGACAAGGTGTAAAAACGGGGAACGGGGAACGGGGAACAGGGAGCGGGGAACAGGACTAGCCGATACTGTTTCGGTGGTCGCCGCAGGTGATCTCTTTGGAAATTCAAAGGATGAATTGGTGCTAGGAGCTGATTCCACTCTATTTATTTATCAGCTTATTAATGATTCTGCTGCCTTGCTTTATTCTACTGTACTAACTGATGAAGTGCTTCTACTACAAATCGGGGATGCTGATAATGATGGTGAAAATGATCTGGTGGCAGTCACAGGAAGGAAAAGATACCAGAAAACCGAGGTGAAGGTATATCTGATTGATCAGGAAAAAAACGAATGGCAAATTGAGAAATTGTATTCCAAGTATTCAGCCCGACCACAGGCAACCAGTATGATCATTGCCAACTATCCTGATGAGGATAAGCAATCTATAATTGTATCTTATTTTGAATCGAAGTATTTGGTGGAAACGGTTGTAATTACGCAGAATGATGACTCCTGGAATTCCGAAGTTTTGTCAGTTAAAAGGATGGCTATGACCAGGGATGTAGGAGTCTTGGACTGGGATAAAAAAGGAGATCCAAAAGCAGAGATGGCAGTTGGAAGAGTTTATGGGGACGAAATTGGAATGCTTGGAGATGCCTGCATTTTTGGCTCTGATAATATTTATCTCCCCTCGAAAAGAGGTGTCAAAGCCGTGAAAATTGGAGACGGGGACAATGATAGGGAAAATGAAATATATATTGGTGATGGATGGCATCAGGATTATGGCAAAATAGCTAGAGGAAGATTGGCTGAAATTGATCATAGAAACTCAGATATCACCTATGAACTGATCGAGGATGTGAAATATCAATATGAAACCAGCCAGATAGAAATCGCCGACATTAACAGTGATGGCCTGAATGAAGTCATCACCAGAGGGAACCGCTTCATCAGGATCTATCAAAAAGGGAAAGAGGATTGGATGGTATTCACCGATAGTTTATTACCTGTTAAGCAGTTTTGCATTGGAGACGTTTCTGGCGACAAACACCCTGAGCTCATCTTTGCAGGTCCTAAGGTGAAGTTATTCAATCTTGGCAATCTGGAATTCAGCACAGATCTGGGAGAGGGAATTGTTACCGAACCAATATCACCCGACTCTATAATTGGGGAAGCTGCACCTGAATTAAGCATGTTAACCCAAGTTGAAAATACTTAGTTAATAATTGATTAAAAACACTGTTTTTTGG
>CAYXJR010000120.1:0-9762 GCA_964465145.1 uncultured Porphyromonadaceae bacterium
TGATAACCCATTTAGTGTAAAAAAATAAATATAGAAACTAACGAAGTCTGTACTTGATTGTTTTCTCTGGAAGATATTGTAGTTTTGAGTTCTGCTTTCATAGAAAAGACATCAAATATGGAGAATACAAAGACTATTGAGATTCTAAAACAGGCTATTTTATTAGAAAAAAGAGGCAAGGCTTTTTATATGAATGCCATGGAAAATTCAGGGGATTCAGATGTAAAAAGAATTTTCCAAATCATGGCTGAGGAAGAGGACGAGCATGTAAAATTTCTGGCCTTTCTAACCGATTAGTAATTATCCTTTTTTAGCTGCATATATGATTTAGGGTGCAGGCAGGCAGGGCAATTCTCCAGTGCTTTGGCTGATTTATAAACATAGCCGCAATTAATGCATTTCCACCAAACTTTTCCGTCTTTCATGAATACGGAGTCCTCAGAAATATTCTGCAAAAACTTAAGATATCTTTCTTCGTGGAAGGCTTCCACCTTGGCAATCATATTAAAGGCAACTGCCACTTCTTTAAATCCCTCTTCTTTGGCTATCTCAGAAAATCTCGGATAGAGATCTGTCCATTCTTCATTTTCTCCTTCAGCAGCGGCTTTTAGATTTTCAGCTGTTGTTCCAACAATTCCTGCTGGATAACTTGCCGTGATTTCTGTTACTCCTCCTTCTAGAAAACTAAAGAAACGTTTTGCATGTTCTTTTTCCTGGTTGGCAGTCTCCTGGAAAATGGCAGCAATTTGTTCATAGCCTTCTTTTTTCGCCCTTTTTACAAACATTTCATAACGATTGCGAGCTTGAGATTCTCCAGCAAAAGATTTTAGCAGATTCTTCTCAGTTTCTGTACCTTTAATCGACTTTTCCATAGTATTAATACCTTTTAGTTATAATTTATAAAAATCTTCTTTTTCACTACCACGGATCGGGCAAATCCAATCATCAGGAAGATCATCGAATTTCACTTTTTCATTTTCCTCATCGTAAATATATCCGCATGCAGCACACTTATACCTTGCAAAATCAACAGGTTTTGGTTTTTCTTTATATTTTGACTTATCAACATAAGTGGGGGCATTTTTTGGAGCCACACCTTTGCGTATCTCCCGGTAATGCTTATAAGTCAGTTCAACCAAGGTGCTGTCAATAATATCAGACTGAATCAATTCACCGATAAATATCCAGTGGGTTCCTGCGTCAATAGTTTGTATTACAGAGCATTCCAGGTAGGCCATGGCATCATTTAGGACAATTGGGACTCCGGATTCGCCATAGATAATATTCATCCCCTCGAGTTTATCGAAATCCCTGCCACTTTTGTAGCCGAATCGCCCAAAAATCTCGGCGGGAGTTTCTGTATGAAGGATTGAAGCAGAAAAGCATCCGTACTTCTGTATAAATTCAGCTGTGTAATTATCCTTGCTGCAGCAAGAGGCAAACCGAGGTGGTTCAGAGGTGACCTGAAAAAAAGTATTGGATATAAATCCGTTGCCATGATCCTTGTCTCCCGAACAGACAATGTACAGGCCGTAAGATACTTTGAAGAGTGCTTCAATATTGATCATTTTTAGCTCAAATTTTCATCTTAAAAGTACGAAAATTCCTTAAAATTTCAGTTGTGTCCTGCTCGAAAAAGGATTAGAGAACTACGGTTTGTGAATGATCTGATTGGAGGAGAAGTCAAGCAATATCCTGATTATCACTACTTGAAAACCCGTTAAATCCTTCATCTGGTTGTTCGTAAAACTTAACCTTTTTTTCTTTAAGGAAGTTTTTAATAACATCAACATGTATGCATTCCCCGAGGTGTAAAAAGGAGTAATCATCAACTTTTTTTAATTTCCCTTTGGATCGAATTTCCAGATTTTCAATATCAAAGCCTAAATGCAGATGTTTGGTGCGACTTTGCATTCCATATATAATACCCTGATCGTCAAATAATGGAGCTCCACTCTGACCACGTAATCCAGGTGTGCTAAGTTCTATTCCCATTTTTACACCCTTACCCATAACAAAACGGGTTATCATTCCTTCCAGAGGAAAAATTGGTGAACGGCTTAAGCCTGTGTTAGTCCAAACCAATTCTTCCTTTTTTTCGTCGAAAAGAAAATTAGAGAATTCGGGGAAGGGAAAGCCCAGTCGGCATAAAAATTTACCCTGTTTAATACCTGAAGTTTCTTTAGGAAAAATCGCGTGACCAGAATATTTTATCGTTGAAAAATCGTTGAATTTCAAAATAGCCAGGTCAAAATCAGGGTGCTTGCTCACAGTGTACCCCGACATCTTATCGACACAGTCAATAAAAGAATTTTTTTGTTGAATAATAGTATCATTTTTATATTTGTACCTGGTCTCAATTTGCTGCAGGTTTGTTTTAAAAGCCCTATCCATATCCAGCTTATCTCTCTCCGTCTTGAAATCCTGATATTTCTTATTGATAAGGCTGGCTTTCGTAATTACTTCAACCATATGTTTACAGGTTATGGCATACCCTTCTTCATTAACAAAGAAAAGAGTTCCGGCACCAGGAATGACATGTTTCCCATTATAGGTTTTGGAAATGGTATGTATTGGGCGAGTGAATTTTGATACTTCTTCTATTGCTTTTACAAACATAATTTGTATTTAATAATTCTGACTGATTACGCTAATTGTAAAGGTAGGGATTTATAGGTTTCATCCTTTTTATTCTTTCATGAAGATATTTTGTGATCCTGGACCCGGCACTTTGATTTAGTCCTGTTATTTTATTAATATACTTAACTTTGGCTTGTAAACCTTATTACATAAAATAATTCAAGATGAAAAAGTTATTGTTAGCTGCTAGTTTGGTATTTTTTCTATTTTCCTGTTCTCCAGAAGTTCAAACCCTGTTCCTGGATGAAATGGATCTGCTGAGGATGGAATCAGGATGGGGAAATATAAATATCAATAAAACTGTTGATGGGAATCCCTTACAAATTGCCGGTGTTGAATATGAGAGAGGGTTGGGAACTCATGCGATTTACAAATTCTTGGTTGATTTGCAGGGAGATGGGAGAAATTTCAAGGCAAAGGTAGGTGTTGATGATGAAAGTGGGGAACAGGCATCGGTTGAATTTATGGTGCTGGGAGACCGTGAGGTACTCTGGAATAGCGGTATTATGAAAAAAGGTGATCCGGCCATGGTAATCGACCTCAGTATTAAGGGAATAAAGGAGCTTGCCCTTTATGTTTCTGATGGTGGAGACAATATAAATTACGATCATGTTGATTGGATCGATGCCAGATTTGAATACCAAAACCAAGCTCCTGTACCAGTGGTCCAATTATTTAGTAGTAAGTATATCCTTACTCCACCCGAAAGCGATAAACCCAGGATAAACGGGCCGGTTGTTCTAGGCGCTAATCCAGGAAATCCTTTTATCTACCGAGTTCCTGTCACAGGTAAAGATCCTATAACTTTGAGCATAAAGGGTTTGCCTGATGGTCTCCATTTTAACCCGGATTCACGGGTAATCAGTGGTATAGCTCCACCCTCTGGTTTTTATCCAATACATCTAACAGCGGAGAATTCAATTGGTGCAGGCAGGCAACTCGTGACTATTCGTACCGATAAGGGACTGGCCCTTACGCCTCCGCTCGGTTGGAACTCTTGGAATTGCTGGGGTTTGAGTGTCGACCAGGGTAAGGTGAAGGCAGCAGCTGACGCCATGGTGGAAAGCGGCCTGGCAGATCATGGATGGTCTTTTATTAATATCGACGATGGTTGGGAGGCTGATCAGCGAACCGCAGCCGGGGAATTATTGGCTAATGACAAGTTTCCAAATATGAAAGAATTGGCAGATTATTGTCATGATTATGGGTTGAAGCTTGGGATATATAGTTCACCAGGCCCTTTGACATGCGGAGGATATTTGGGAAGCTACAAGCATGAATTGCTGGATATAAAGACTTGGGCCAATTGGGGAATTGATTATGTGAAATACGACTGGTGTGGTTACTCTCAGGTAGCAAAGGATAATTCTCTATCTGAGTTACAAAAGCCATATGCATTTTTCACTGAGCAGTTGAATCTGGTTAGCCGGGACATTATCTATAGTATTTGCCAGTATGGTATGGGGGATATATGGGAATGGGGGGAAAAAGTTGGAGGAAACCTCTGGCGTACAACAGGGGATATCACAGATACATGGAATAGCATGGCGAGTATTGGTTTCGGCCAGGGTAAGACTTCCTCATATGCAGGACCAGGGCACTGGAATGATCCCGATATGCTGGTAGTTGGACAGGTTGGATGGGGCCCATCCCTGCATGCCTCTAATCTAAGTCCGGATGAGCAATATACCCATATCTCACTCTGGTCACTTTTGGCTGCTCCTTTGCTAATTGGCTGCGACATGACTCAATTGGATGATTTTACTCTCAGTCTCCTGACCAATGATGAGGTGCTTGCTGTTAATCAGGATACTGAGGGTGAGCAAGCTGTATTATTGAGGGAGGGAGATGGAGTGCAGGTTTGGGTCAAGCACTTAGCTGGCGGCTATAAGGCGGTAGGCTTGTTTTATACAGGGGAGAACTCTCCTATTGAATCATTTCTATGGGATAGAAAACCCAGGAACAAAGAAATTCAGGTTTCATGGGAAGAGCTGGGAATAACTGGTACACACGATGTTAGAGATGTATGGCGTCAGCAGGACTTGGGTAATTTTAAAACCTTCTTTTCAGCTTCTGTACCATACCATGGAGTTGTGTTGGTGAAAATAACAGGTTTAAAATAATATACCAGATTATTAAGCCAGGTGCTTAACGCCTGGCAAAGGTATATGGTTGCCGGTAAAAGAGCTGCCCCATTAGTTGACTAAATCCATCAAAACTTGCAACAACAAAAAAGGCCTTTGGCGTTCGATTTTATTTCCCTGCTGATCAAATGAATTACTGTGTCCTCGCTAAAAGCGATATAGCCTGATATCAACATAATCCAGAAAAACCAGGGATAAAAGCCAAATACAAATAGGGTAAAAAAGAAGAATCCCTGGATATAGCCTGCAATTTTATTTGAGTATAAATGAAGGCTGCTGGTTCTGCCAAATTTGATAAGAGTGATAAAAATCGGTAATAAAAACAGTCCAAGAAAAAAATAAAAGTACACCTGAAAAGGTCTGAAGTCTTCCCATTTGAAAATGAATACACCCAGTATGGCCAAAATATATGTGCCAAAATCAGCCAAGGTGTCCAGTCGTGCTCCAATCTCCGTTTCCTGATGAAATACCCTGGCAATTAATCCGTCTAAAACATCGGTTACCAGGTTAATAACTAGTAAAATGACAAAAATTCTCTCATTGCCAAATAATAAAAATGCCAAAACAATTGGGAAGGTTAATAAACTATAGAGAGATAATGAGTTTGGAATATTCCATATGAATTTTTGCCTAAATATCCTTTCTATAAAATGGATTATGTTAGCGTAAATGGTAGACATACAGGATAATAATGCGGAAAAATTTTACTCAAGATAGAGTTAATCTTTCGATTTACCTACTGGCTCTTGTCGTTATACGATTGTCTTAGAAATAGTATCGCGGATCTTAATCAATGTCCTAATTCTATTTGTTTGGAAAAAGTTTGTCCCCAATCCCCAGTCCCTACGTCCCTATTCCCTGATCCCTATCTTCACCACCCCACACGAATACCCCGGCATTTCGAAGGTTATAATATGCCCCTTCACTTTTATTTTGCCAGTTATTGGGGTTATTGATCCAGGATTCTCCATAGTATTTCTCTGGTTAAGTGAATCAGGTGCAACTATTTGAAATTGCACTGCTCCCAAGCGAAGTCCATCTGGTAATTCAATGTTAACTTTCTTGTCCTTATCAACTGGATTTACAATTTTACATATCGCAGTTTTTCTATTCTCAGATAAAGTTGCAACAAGATTTATATCGATCTCATCGCATTTTGATTGAATCCTGTTTGGCGCAAAATTTTCACGCCAAAGTTTCATTATCACATAGTTTGGCGCCGGGAACCATCCTGTATGGTCAAAATTGATGAAAGCATTATCCCAGGCATTGGCTGAGCTGTGCCTGAGGAACAAAGCCGGGGGCCACCCATAGTGAGAAAATCCCCGCATCTTTCGAAGCCATTTAATAATCCGCCGGCATAAAGACCGGTTCGCCAGTCGGTTGACTGGGCGTTCCATTCTGATATATATAATTTCATGTCAGGATTATCGGATGCTGCAATTGTTTTGGCGGTACGGTTATAGAATGCCTCCTGCTCGTAAACCCCGTCGTTGAATTTGTTAGGAGCCATATAATGATGAACGCTCAGCACATCAAAATATTCAGCGCTGTTATTTATCAGGATGTCATTCCATTTCTCGTCAATTCCATTACCTCCATGGGCAATTACGACTATGGAAGGATAGGCCTTCCTCATTGCCTCAGAAAAGAGCTTCACTGCTTCACTGTAAATCTGAGCATCCGGAACCCTGGATCTCCATAATTCATTATCGATCTCCCAGTATTTCACATTATATGGCTCAGGATGGCCATTCTCAGCCCTTATGGAACCCCAGTATGAACTGGCAGGGCTGTTGCAATATTCGATCCATTCAACTGCCTCTTCAATCCACGGAGCCCAGGCTTCAGGTGTTCCAGCACCTTCATGGAATCCTGAGTTTATAACTAACAGGGGTTCTGAACCAAGTTTTCTGCACATAGTGATGAACTCATCCGTGCCCAATGAATTCACGTCCTTGTCATCCCAGATGTTAACTGGGAATACTCTTCTCTTATGCTGTGGCCCGATCCCGTCTTTCCAACGGTATAGCTCGGCAAAACAACCTCCTGGCCATCTTATTACAGGAGGTTTTAGCTGGTCAACGGCCTCAAACAAATCAGGTCGGAATCCATCATTTTCAATTGATTTTTCTGACATAAGGCTAAGTTGATCGAGATAAAGATTGCCATCTGATTTAACTATTAAATGAATGGAAGCATTATCGGTTGTGATCAAGGGTAAAAAATGAATAGGATACTCCTTCCATTCTGATGTAAAACCGGTTAGTATATTTTCTGCCAGTTTTTTCTCATCATTTATTAATCTAACCATTACTTTATCATCAGAATCTCCCCGGATCCAAACTGATCCATTATAATGTTCATTGGCCTCAACCGACAAATTTTCCTGGAATATTCCTGATTCCCCTGATGATTTCTTGAAATGCACGCAGTATTCACTATTTAATGATCCTGAATTGACTGGTTCAACAATTGATTCACCAAATTTCCCCCAATGCCTGGGAAGTAATTCTTCATCAGGAAGTTCTGGCAGACCTTCGAAAAGTATATCCCCATCGTGTGATTTAACAAGAATATTCCTGAAGTTTACTTCGGTGCTCCATGATCCAAGTCCAACCATCCCTGACAGATGCGGATTGGTTTCATCCTTAAAATCCAATACCAGATTTTCATTAATCCAGGCCTTAATATTATTTCCATCACATCTGATCTTTATCTTATACCATTTATCATCATCAACCTTTCCCTTTTTAAAATCTGATAAAACAACACGGTTATCATTCGTTTCTTTTTCAAGCGCATGCTGTGAATTACCCCAACCCCCGATATTATACCAGTAAAAATTCTCCTCACTTGTGGCTCTTACCAATATTAGAAATGCTTCGTACCCACCAGTTCGTTTAGCCTCCAGACTAAACTCATAATCAGTCCATCCCTTGTCGCCAAAGAATAATTTAATATCAGTATTCAGATTGGATTGAGTAAGTACGTCATCCATGATTGTCCATTTACCTCCCTGAGGATATTCTTCAAAACTTCTGTTCCAGATCATATCACCCCACAATCCCCCATTTGCAGAGTGGTATATATGCTCATAGAAGTGGCCGTATACCATTTCGTTGATGCTTCCGGTAACAACAGAGGGGTCGATGACAATTCTTACTTCGGCTAGATCATCTTTTTTTTGGCAGGAAAAAATCAGCAGTAAAATGAGGATGATTGGTTTTTTTTTGAGGAAATTCATTTCTTGGGGATGTTGGATGATGGATGTTAGATGTTGGATGTTAAATAACTGTCAGGACTATAACTGATTTTGAGGGTAGTTTGACAATCAATTTGCTACCTGATATTTTAGCGCCTTTGAAGGTCTCGGGTTTTACTTTTTCTGCCTGGCCGAAATCATTGAAGTCGTTTATTTTTTCTGATGTCAGAATCTCACCGCTGACTTTGTTTAGTGTCTTTCCGTTTATCTGACAGGAGATCTCGATTTCCTTTTCGGGGTTCAGGTTAACCAATGAAATATGGATGATGCCATCTTTATTAATTGATGCACAAGAGTTTATGGATTTTAATTTTTCATCGCTTATGGTATAATCTTCGCAAGTCAGATCAATTGGAAGAAGGGTTGTTTCGTGAAAAACCTTATACATTTTAAATACGAAATAGGTTGGTGTTAATACCATTTCCCCATCTTGGGTCAGGATCATTGACTGAAGGACATTAACTGTCTGGGCAATATTCGCAAGGTTCACCCTGTCGGCATGGTTATTGAATATATTCAGGGTAGTTGCGGCAGAAACAGCATCTCTCAAAGAATTCTGCTGGTATAGGAAACCTGGATTTGTTCCGGGTTCAACATCAAACCAGTTTCCCCATTCATCAATCGCCAGACTTATTCTTTTATCGGGATCATATTTATCCATGATAAGGGAATGCTTGCTGATAATCTCCTCCATTTTCAAAGCAGTTTTCATGGTTCCAAACCAGCGGTCGACACCAAAATCTGTGGCTGAACCTTTATTACCCCAGTTTTCGAAGACTGTATAATAGTGTAAAGCCAGGCCCTGCATCATATTTCTGTTTACCTGCTTTTCCATCAGGGTCTCTGTCCAATCGTAGCTTTCTCCGTAGGGTCCGCAAGCCACTTTTATCATCTGGTTGCCTGAATAATCGCGGCAAAACGTAGAATATTGACGCATCACATCAGCATAGTATTCCGGTGTCATATTACCTCCGCATCCCCAACTTTCATTTCCAACGGCCCAGAATCTGACTTTCCATGGATCTTCCCGGCCATTTTCTTTGCGGAGATTAGTCATGGGGCTTATTGCATCTGAAGTAAGATATTCAACCCACTCAGCCATTTCCTGGACCGTGCCGCTTCCAACATTACCGCATATATATGCCTCACATCCAAGTTGTTCGCAGAGATCCATGAACTCATGGGTGCCAAAGCTATTGTCTTCAGTTACACCTCCCCAGTGTACGTTGACTATTGAAGGCCGGTTTTCCCGGGGGCCTATCCCATCTTTCCAATGGTAGGTGTCGGCAAAACATCCGCCCGGCCAGCGCAAGTTTGGTATGGCTATATCTTTTAATGCTGCTACAACATCATTTCTTATACCCCTGGTGTTTGGGATAGGGGAGTCCGGACCAACCCAGATACCACCATATATACAACGTCCCAGGTGTTCGGCAAAATGGCCGTATATATGTTTGTCGATTTTGTATTTGCCTTGGTCGGCATTGATAATCAGGGTGTTTTGGGAGATAGCCTGCGTGCTGAAAAGCAGGGTGATTGAGAGAAGGAGAAGTAGGTTTTTCATAGTGTTTCGGTTATTTGTTTCGTACCCCCCTGTATCCCCCTTGGTACCAGTAATGGTGCTAACTTAGGGATATTATTTGTATTTATGGTAGCCACCATGCTTTGTCTTCCTGTCATATTTTCTGTTTGGCTGTCGTTTTTGTAACACCT
>CAYXJR010000121.1:0-9731 GCA_964465145.1 uncultured Porphyromonadaceae bacterium
GCCGAAAAACTTAAAGAAACAGTATTGATCCCGAGTTTGAATTATTAAACTTTTGTCAAGAATTACACGAATATTATTGATAAGATACTAAAGAAGAATGCCTTTTTCTTCTATTGTACCAGCTTTCAATCCATTCAAAGATTGGAAGCGTGGCTTGGGTTTGATTCACAAAACTATTTGAATAAATCCACTCAACTTTGATAGTCTTAAAGAAGCTCTCAGCTACGGCATTATCCCAGCAATTACCCTTTCTACTCATGCTCCTTGTTATCAGCTTATTTGATTTAAGGATTTTAGTGAAGTCGTCACAAGCATATTGGACACCACGGTCTGAATGGAAAATCAGTTTCTGGGTAATAGGCCGTTTCCAAACTGCCATCAGTCATGCAGGGATCATTGTCTCCTCTGTGGTTAAACCCATACTCATAGACCAACCTATGACTTTTCGATCGTATAGATCTATTATTACTGTTAGGTACAGCCATCCATTTTTTGTACGAACGTAGGTGATATCCGAAACCCAAATCTTCCCGGGCCTTGATACTGAAAACTTCCGATTTAGAACATTCGGGGCAATTGGGTAGTTGTGTTTGGAATTAAAGGATTTGTTAGACCATGTTCTTGAAGATCGAAATGATAGTTTCAAATAATATATTTAGAATCTATCCACTACTATCAGGTCACTAAAAGTAATTGGCAAAAAACACTAATTGGTATTTGATTGAGTTTTCCCAATAATCTATTGTATGACCACCGGGTCTTTCAATATAGTCATGTGGGATTTTTTTCTTCAACAATTCATGATGTAGGGCTCTGTTTCCATCGATAAAAGATTCATCGCCGGATCTATAGCTGTCCGGAGTAATAACAATATTTTTTATTTGCTTATCCATCGACTGGCTCATCACCAAAACAGTATCGAGCTGTGCAGCAAAGGCTGAAGAAATGGATATGAAAAGGGTGATTACGGAAAGTTTTATAACCTTCATAATTTAGTAGATTTGGATTACTAAAATTAGTATTAACCAGAGAGCCTATCCCGGCCTTGATCCAGAAGCTAAGGAGTGGGAGAATGTGAATCAAAAAAGCGGCCTAAAGGGCTTATTCAGTAAAATCCCCTCAATCTTTTCTTCAACGTCAGGAGTTATCGCCTCAATCACATTTAATGAATCCAGGTTTTCTTTTAGTTGTGACTCTTTGGAAGCTCCAAGAATTACAGTACTGACATCAGGATTTTTTGCACACCAGGCTATGGCCAACTTAGGCAAGGTAGTGCCCATCTCTTTTGCCAGCTCATTTAGCAGGCGAGCCTTTTTAACTTTCTCCTGGGAATAGGATCTATCTTTCAGCCAGTCGAGTCCTTCGAAGCTAAGGCGGGTATCTTTGGGGAAGATATTTAGATATTTATCTGTCAGGACTCCAGAACTCAGCGGAGACCAGGTAGTAGTTCCCAATCCCACAGTTTTATAAATCTGGGAGTATTCAAGCTCAACTTTGTTTCTAGCGAACATGTTATAAAGCGGCTGCTCCATTGTAGGCCCGATCAGGTTTCTTTCCCTGGCAACCATGTGTGCTTCCATGATCTCCTGGGCCGACCATTCTGAGGTTCCCCAGTATAGGACTTTGCCTTGCTGGATTAAGTGATTCATGGCCCAAACAGTTTCCTCGACAGGAGTTGATTTGTCGGTACGGTGGCAAAAATATAAATCAAGATAATCGACCTGCATTCTATTAAGAGATGCATTACAACACTCAAAAACATGCTTCCTACTCAGTCCTGTTTGGTTAGGTTTTGTACCACCATCTCCAAAAAACACCTTGCTGGAAATCAGATAAGAACTTCTTTCCCACTTGAGCTTTTTAAGTAATCTACCCAAGGTCAGTTCCGATTGTCCATCGTTATAAGTTTCGGCACTATCGAAGAAATTAATTCCACCCTCGTAGGCCAGAGTGAGAAGCTTTTCTGATTCCTGATCAGATAGGCGGTCACCAACTGTGAGCCAAGTGCCAAGTGAGAGTTGACTGACTTTTAATCCTGATTTTCCTAAGTTGTTGTAAATCATGTTTAAAGATAATAATTGCTAATATACACACGAACGCGCCTCGTCAGCATAAGCCCTTAAAAGAGCCGGATCGGCATCGAAAAAATGATCAGATGGAGATAAAATGAATCCGCCCCCAGGTCCTGCTGCTTCAAAGCATCTTCTGACTTCTCTGCGGGTTTGTTCAGGAGAGCAATCCTTGAAGAAATGTAATTGGTCAAAACCGCCAATCATACAAACTTTATCGCCGATCCTTTTCTTGGCTTCCGCCAGATCAACATCGGCCCCCATGCCAACAGGAGTGAATGTCTCCATGGCATCTGGCTTCATGGCAGCGATATCCTCCAGGATTGGCATCATCCCGCCGCAGGTATGGTAGGCAATCCTTTGCCCTGCATGATGCGCCATTTCTATCAGGGGGGCATCGTAGGGAGCAACAAAGTTATTGAAGATATCGGGGGATATTACAGTGGTTGATGCATCTCCACCGCCCAGTTCCAATATATCGTATTTGGCACCAGCTAAGGACTTTATGTATACTTCTTTCCTGGTTTTAATAATACCAAGTAATTCATGAACCCATTGAGGATCCTCGAAAGTGGCCATTATGAGATTTTCAATTCCAAAAAGGCAGGCTGCATCCTGCCAGCAGCCTGGCTGGCCATATCCATCAAATACAGCAATATGTCCTCTGATGAGACCACGGTTCCCATAGTGTTCACCAGCTTTGTTAACCGCTTCAATATCACATAGAGGGAAAGTCTGATATTTGGCAATGATCTCAATATCAGATTTTTCCTTTATAAGTTTTTCAGTTACCCAGGTCGTATAGTGATCCGACTGAAGAATCATTGAAAGAGTCTTATCTGGCGTGTGGATGGCAAATCTCTGGGTTTTATATTTGGGGTGGGGGAGATCAGAAATTTCTATCCTCCAGGTATCCGAACAAACACGTCTGGCTTCCAGGAAGCCCGGGGAGGTATGAGTTGGGTCGAAATATTCACCCCTGTCTGGTGAAAATGTGTACTCCATTACCCACTTAATTGGATCCAATCCGAAATGATCGAAAAACTCCTGATCGCTGATACCCTTCATATGATCCTTCAAAAATGAAGGCATTACATGATGGGTGGTCACCGGAAGTCTGTCGGGGACCTTGTTATCCAGGGCAGTCAGAAAGCGGGTTTTACTATCCATTACTTACGTGCTCGGGTTTTCCAAAATTTTTCAATCTCCTCCAAAGATTTGCCCTTTGTTTCCGGGAGAAGTTTAATCGAAATAAGTAAGGCAGGAATTATCATCAGGGCAAAAATCCAGAAAGTTCCATGAGGCTTTAAATTTTCAAGCGACCAGGGTACCATCTGACCAACAAAGACATTACCTCCCCACAAAACCAGGGTGGCAATTGACATTGCCCTTCCACGGTAACGTGTTGGGTAAATCTCTGATAGTAAAACCCAGATTACGGGTCCGTAGGAGAAAGCAAAACAGGCAATAAAGCCTAATATGAAGATTAGCATTACCGTGCCCGATTCTACCCCGAAGAAAAAGAGGAAACCTATTGTGGTCAGGAATATGAGCATGCCTGATAGCCCTGCAATTAGTAAGGGCCGCCTTCCAAGCTGATCAATCTTCCATATTGCCAGAAGGGTAAAGACCACATTGCCAATTCCAATAACAACCTGGCCACCAAGAGCATCACTTAGTTTGAATCCGGCTTCATTTAGTATTGATGGCCCGTAGTAAATGATAGCATTTATACCGCTCAGCTGGCTTGAAATGGCAAGGATGGATCCGATAACAAGCGGGAACAGGTAGCCCTGTTTGATCATGCTTCGGATTGATTCTCCCTCATCCCTGATGGTATTTTTAATATTTTTGATTTGCTCATCAGCTATCCCGATACCATTAATCCTGGCCAGGGTATGATGGGCCTTTGTCTCTTTTCCTTTTAGCACCATCCACCTGGGGCTCTCAGGTACCAGTAAAACAAGTATGAAAAAGCCTAAAGCCGGAAGAGTCTCGCTGCCGAGCATTCCACGCCATACCTCATTCTTGAATATCAATTCCATCGTTCCAGATAGCACAATATCAGGGTTCTGGGAGTTTTTCTGGAGCCAGGCGTTCGCAAAATATGCAATCAGGATTCCAAGAGTGATAGCAAACTGGTAGAGAGCAACCAGTCGGCCTCTTATTTTTGGCGGGGCAATCTCAGAAATGTATAATGGGGACAACATTGATGCTATTCCAACTCCTATCCCTCCAAGAAGACGGGAGGATATTAGAAAAGAATGACCTGGTGCCAGCATACAACCGAGTGCAGAGACAAAGAAAAGAAAGGCAGCCAATAAAAGGGATATTTTACGGCCAAAACGGTCGCTCAGGATACCTGCACCTGCCACACCCGCAACACAACCCACCAAAGCCGAACTAACAAACCACCCTTCTGAAATGGAGTTCAATGCAAACTGATCTCTTACAAAACTGAGGGTGCCAGAAATTATCGCTGTATCATATCCAAAAAGAAAGCCTCCCAAAGCTGCAATAATTGATAAACCAGCTAAATACCATCCAGAACCAGAGTCGCTATTTTTCATTCAATTATCTTTTTAGGTTGGCTAAATTTAAAATAATTTTTACTCCCTAAAACTCAACTATCAAAAACAAGGTAGGTGTGAAAGGAACCGCTTCGGCCAGAATGTTAATAGATTGTCCCTGGGCATCGGGTATTTTAACGAAATTTTGCAGCTTGATATTCTCTGTATTCAAAACATTCAATATTGAAATTCCAGTATGTAGATTAAATTTTTTGAGCGATAAGCGGTAAACCGCAGAGATATCCCACCTGGAATACTTCAGGTCAGTTGTCTCTCTTTGAAATACTTGTATGCTCCTATCAGGAAATCCTGACCCAAAAACATAATTTGTTGAGATATAGAAGGGATGAAAATTGAGAAGTAAGGCCATCTTGATCTCATGTCGCTGATCCTGTGGAGCTCTCTGATAAGTATTAAACTGAAAGTAGGAAAAACGTTCCAATGTCTGGCTTAATGAGTATGCAAGCCATGCCTGGTGCTTTTTGTACCTGGTTTCAAACAAAAAGTCCACTCCTCTGGAAATACCATTTCCAGTATATACATTTTTAACAATCCTGTTAGGTAAATAGACATAACGTGTAAGGCCACCTAATTTTTTAAAATATCCTTCAATACCAAAACTATAATTAGATTTTTGATAAGTGAAGCCAGCTGTAAAGTGCTGAGCTGTTTGAATTGGTACTTCATTTTCATTACTTAATGTCCAGAAATACCTGTAATTACCAGCATCATCCAAAACAGAGCTTTGCACCACATATTGATCATATTTACCCCAGGCTGCTTTCAGCCAAAACTCCGGAGATAATTCATAATTCATAGAAATTCTGGGCTGAATCAGAGCTTTGTTAAGGTATAATGGAGCCTCAACCCTGATTCCGGCAAGTAAATTGATTCCGTTTTTGAGGGAAATCCGATCTTGGATGTAACTTTCTAAAGATAAGGCATTACTAGCATCTGAGAAAAGGTTTTGCCCGATTATATCTTCTCTCAGCGTGATATGATGCTGCGACATATTTACTCCCATTTCAAGAGTATGATTAGTATTGAGCTGCATTTTATGATCGGCACCGGCATTGAACTTAGCAATACGATTTTGAATATTTTCATACCTACGCATCACCATCTGCATGGTATAAGTTTCAAGGCTGGTTTGGTTTAGCAGATTATTGGTTAAATCTGAATAGCTGATTTTAAAATCTGTAGTATTTCCATTTCCCCAAACTTTACCATAGAACATTGAGCTCCCAATTTGAGAATTGGACTCATCGACCAGACTATTCACAGTTCGGTCGCTTGGGTTGATAAAGTTTACCAGGTAATCAAACTGGTCTTTCGCGTGCAAAAAATCAAAATAATAACTGTCTCCTGATTGAGTATGGCCCGCATATTTTACAATTAAATCTCTGAACATATAATCAGGCGAAACTGATAAATCCACCAGGTTTTGTTCATGCCTGCGTGATGATGGGAAAAGGTTAAGATCAGTATTTTTATAAAGGTTGTAATAGGTTTGTCGGAATGCCACACTCAAAGATGAACTTTTTGTTACAGGAAGGGAAAGTCTGGAATTGAGAGTCATATTGGTTGCAGACAATAAAAATTGAGGTTTGCTTTTATTGCCACTTATCCCTGTAATATCTACTATCCCTCCTGCTTTGCCCCCTACTCAGCAGGATAGGCCCCTTTTAATAATTTTACATCTTTAACCATGTATGGGTTTACGATACCTATGTTGTCGTTATAGTTTTTTAATCCGAACAAAGTAAGCCCATCGAAAAGGACCTCGGTTTGTCCATTATAACTACCCCAGATTACCAGATCATTCGACTGTTCACCGGCAGCCAAAACCCCGGGTTGAAGTCGAAGGAGGTTGTATAAGGCATTATCAGCGAATCCTGGTAAATAGCTTCCAACCTGATGGTTCAGCCGCATCTCACCAGAATTATAATTGCTCATGGTTGAGATCTTCAGCGATTGATTTTTCACAACAACCTCCTGTATTCCAATCACGGCCGGTTTCATATACAAGGTGTGCTCCCCGGGATTATACAGCAAGCTGTCAAGATGATAGTAACCAAGATACGACACCTGGATCCTGAAAATAGAGTCTGATTTGCTTGTGAAGGAGAATCGTCCCTGTCCATCAGCAATTGTATTAATATTATTTAAGATGATATGGCAGTATGGCAGGCTTTCTCCACTATCGATATCCCGTATCACACCATGTACTACAGTATTTGCCGGTTGAAGGCTTTTTGTGGATTTTACGATAGGATAAATAACATAAACACCATCGAGTTTTTCCATACTCAATGGAAAATCCTTTATCAGGAAAGTAATGGCTTTATCTGCTGTTACAAAGCTACGGTTGATGCTAAGTTTGTATTTTGATAAGAGATCATCATCAAAAGAAAATTTGAGGCCATGGGTCTCTCTTAATTGCACAAGAATACTATTTAAAGGTTTATTTTCAATCTTAAGAGTAATAGATTGGGCCTTAAGAGAAAAACCATTAAAAAGAAGAATAAGAAATATGCTTATACTAGTTGTCCTTATCAGCGCTTTCAAATAATTGATATTCACCTTTTGAAATTTCCTCAAAAGTAATTTTAAAGGGTTTGCACACCAAATTCAAGCTGGTAATTAAATCACGGTTGGCATCTATCCCGCCTGTATAATAGTAATTTATATCTTCCGGATATTTTAGAATCACATCATATTGTCTTTGAATCTCATCAAATACTTCTTTCAGCGGAGTACCTGTAAATTCAAATAGCCTGGATTTCCAGGGAACTGGTTCAGGCAAAACATCTTTGGTGCTCAAACCAAAACGGCCATTGGGCTCCAGACTGGCAATTTGGTTTGGTCCTAAAAGAGCGGAGTTATCAGATAATAAGGATAATACCTTTACTTTCCCTGTGTGGCAAACAACTCTGTAATTGTTTTCCCGGGAAAATATACTGAAACTGGTTCCCAGAACCTGGGTTTCGGCCAACTCCGACTTAACTCTGAAAGTTTTCCCTTTCTGTACCATAAAAAATGCTTCGCCTTCAAATCTCAGACTCCTTTCAAACCTCCACCAGAAGGGATTATAATTCAAACTTGATCCGCTGTTTAATTCGATTATTGAACCATCCGGGAGTTGATGGGTTAGGTGCTCCCCGTTGGCACTTTGGAGGCTGCGTTCGAAGAATCTCATGAACAATCCTGAACTGATCAAAAGGATTGCAATAGCAGCAACGGACCTTATGATGTTTCTGTTTCTTAAATGAACCACTTTAGTCCTTCCCGACTTCAAACCTTGAGTTATTAGCTGAAAGGCTTCACCCTTATCCCTCTCCCAGGGGATGGAAAAACCTTTCAGTTGGTTCATGACTTTGATCTTAGGTAAATTTTTTTCCATGATATCCTCAATTTCTTATAACAATGCTTTTCGTAAGGAGGCCAAAGCCTGGCTCATTCTTTTTTCCACAGCCTTTACGCTTATCTCCAGTTGCTGTGACATCTCCTGGTAACTCAGTTCGTCAACCCTTGACATGAGAAAAGCAGTTCGTTGTTTGTCTGTTAAGGATTTCAGTGCCACTTCATATTGTTGCTTCAATTCTTCGTATTCCAGCTGATCAGAAGGAGTTTCATTTTCGTTGGTTATGACCATTGATTTTCTGTAATTCAGGGCAGAGCGGTCTTTTCGAATCCGGCTGATAAAAATGTTTGAAGCAATTTTGTATAACAAAGCAATTTCCTTTCCTTTCTGAGGGATAAGTTGCTTCTCCCAAACTCTCATAAAAGCCTCCTGTCCTACTTCTGTCGCTATTTCTGTATCTCCACAGCGATAATAGATGAATCTCCTAACAGCCTCAAAATAAGCCTCAAAAAATATCCTGAATTCTTTTTGCGTCAATTTATTTCTGGTGTATATGGAGTAGAAAAATTCAATTCAATTATAAAACGTTTGAAACCAGCCTCACCCTACTTATATCTTCCCTTAAAAAGGCTCTTAATAACATGGATTCACAAACATACGACATTCGACAAAAAAAGCCCGGCTGAAATATTCCAGCCAGGCTCTAATCCAAACCATGAAACCTCAATTATTTTCCTTTGTGGCGAAAGCCTGTCATTTTCTTGCCTCTTTGGCTCAAATCAACTAATTCACTAACTCCATCTTTGGTCACGGTTGCCCACTCATCACACTCCCCTTCACCAAAATCGATAATTACCTGGGTGCCGTTTCGGTTCAGTTCGATCACCCCGCTCTTGATATACAAGCAGCTGCGATCGATGAGTAGAGGAGTAGTGGTTTTGCGAGAATATTCCGCTCCTTCTGAGGTTACAACATCTCCTGAAAAGCTTCTTTCAAGAATATCATCTTCCTTATCCTCTGTTCCAAAGCCACTCAACCATTCGTTTTTGCCAGTAGAATTTCTAGTTGATGAACTTCCATCCTCATAAGTGATTATCTGATCCATAGTTGATTCCATCACCCAGTTACCCTCTTCATTTTGACCCGCATTGATCCTGGTCTTGGTCATTTCAACAGATCGTTCACCTATCATTACATCCTCGAATTTAATTACATGCTCTGCTCCAGCATTGAAAATGTCATCACTCATAGTAATAATGATTTTACCCGTTCTGAGCTCACCATGGCGGCCCACACAACCTTCACCATAATCAATAATGATTTCCTTTGGGTAATCGTCACCTGAGGAGGTAACCGTTAAGCAATCTCTATCGAATCTATGATTCATCATTCTTTGTCTGAAATTTGGTAAATGGTTTCCGCAAATCGGCTGCTGAGCATCTTCATCCCCAATTTCATCAAACTTTAAGCTATTTATCTCATCTTCTGAGATGGTCTCAAGATCATTGCTGACCAAATCGGGTGATTGGTTATCACAGCTGAAAAAGAGTACTGCCAAAAATAAACCAAGGATAATTGTGATTTTACTTTTCATATTGTCAAAATTTTAGAAATTAATATTCACTTTTGAACATAAAACGCACTTGAGGTATCTTACCCTACTTTTTACTCGAAATTTTCATGTGTATATAATTTTGTAAACTATTGAAATTCAGTAAAATAAAAAAA
>CAYXJR010000122.1:0-9454 GCA_964465145.1 uncultured Porphyromonadaceae bacterium
TCCTGATAGTAGGTTACCTATGCAACCCGCCTTATAGGAAACCGAGAAAAAATTACATGCAAATCAAAACAGGGTGGATGAATCACTTTCATGCGTTTGCCCTGCCCTATCTGATTGTTTATTTGTATTGATCTCATAAATATTATATATTTGCGGATATGACATAAATTAAATAGTAATAGAACATTCCTAATCTTAATGAAATAATCTCAGAGGAGGCGCTAATGTTAATAAGTAGAAGAAAATTTTTAATGATTTCAACAGTATCCGGAGCAGGTATTGCACTTTCAAATTTTTGGCTGCCGCAGTTATTTGCATCGGCTTCTGTGAAAGATGGAAAGTACAGACTTCCTATAATATGGTTTCAAGGGCAATCGTGTGCAGGTTGTTCTGTTAGTTTATTAAATACTGAATACCCACCAATAGAGGAAGTTATAATCGAGGTGATAAGTCTTGAGTTTCACCCAAATGTAATGGGAGCAGCCGGAGATATTTCACTTGGAGTTATAGAAAGAATGATAACCGAAGAAAAAGGTGAATACATATTAGCTGTTGAAGGTTCTATACCACTTGAAGCAGAAGGTGAATATTGCACAGTTGGCGAGAAAGACGGAAAATCAAAAACAGTATTGGAATGGATAAAAGAAATGGGTGAAAATTCAAAAGCAGTTGTCTCTGTTGGAACATGTGCATCATGGGGCGGTATTCCTGCAGCACCACCTAATCCTACTGGTGCAGTTCCTGTATCAGAAGTTGTTAATAATAAACCTCTAATAAACATTCCAGGTTGTCCGGCACATCCGGACTGGATAGTTGGGACACTTATAAACGTATTAAAATATGGAATACCCGAACTTGATAAACTAAACAGACCTGTTATGTTTTTTGAAAAACTAATTCATGACAATTGTGAATTGCGGGGATATTTTGAAGAGGGCAAAATGGCACAAGATTTTGGAGAAGAAGGTTGTCTTTTTGATTTAGGGTGTAAGGGGTATGATGCTCACTGTGATGTTTCAATAAGGGGTTGGAACAGTGGTGTGAATTGGTGTAATAGAGCGGGTGGTCCATGTACAGCATGTACAGAGCCTTCCTACCCTTAAAAAAAACAGGGTCTGAATAATAAATAAAATGAATGTCCGTAATTAATAACCAGACCGTAAATTGGTTACGGTCATCAACTCTAGATTTGCTACAAATTGATGATTATGAAGCTTATAGAGTTTATTCAACATTTCCCAAATGAGCAGTCCTGCAAGGATGCTTTTAGAGATTACCGCCAAAAAGTTGGCGTAAAGTGCAGAAAATGTCAAAGCACCAAACACTACTGGATGAAGAGCATTGAGCAATTTCAGTGCATAGAGTGTAGAACCAGAACCACTCTGAGAAGTGGAACAGTTATGGAAGACTCTAATCTGCCGTTTCGGATGTGGTTCATTGTCATGCATTTGATGAGTTCTACGAAGAAAAGTATATCCGCAAAAGAGATGCAACGCCAACTCGGTCACAAACGATACGAACCGATTTGGTATATGATGCAAAAGATTCGCACGGCTATGGGATCCAGAGATGAGGCTTACTCTCTTTCCGGATTGACAGAGATCGATGAGGGCTTTTTTACAACTGTTGACTCGGAAAATCGTGGTAAACGGAAAAAGAAACTTAAAAGGGGCCGGGGGAGCCAAAACCAGACACCTGTACTGGTTATGGCCGAAACGAAAACTTCGAAATCGAGAAAGAAAGGCCGTCCTGCCTATTCTTGCAAGCACTTCAAAATGTCGGTGATGGCTGACCAAGCCGCTGAAACAATTAAAGACATTGCTAAAGAAAACCTGGATTCTTCGGCTAGAGTGAAAACCGACAACGCTAGGGGCTTTAGTAAACTCAGTCAGGTTGCTCGAACACATAAGGCCAAACAAGCTGGCAAAGAGCTGCCTTGGGTGCATATTGCCATCAGTAATGCTAAACGGAATCTATTGAATACCTACCATCATATCGATGACTCTTATCTCCAGAACTACCTGGATGAGTTTACATACAAACTTAACCGTAGATTCATGGGTGAAAAACTATTTGAAAGGCTGATAATTGCCTGTGTTTCTTTTTGTTGGTTCATCTAGATTATTAAAAGCGGATAATCATAATAAATAAACTAAATAAGAATAAATAATGGCTAAAATAACAATTGATCCAATGACCCGAATAGAAGGTCATTTAAGAATTGATGTTGATGTTGAAAATGGTAAAGTTATAGATGCACACAGTGCTGGTGAAATGTTCAGGGGTCTTGAAATGATATTAAAGGGCAGAAATCCTATGGATGCTCCAATGATCACTCAAAGAATTTGTGGAGTTTGCCCACAGGCACATGGCAATGCATCTGTTAAAACCCTTGATTCAGCATTTAATGTTAAGCCACCAGCAAATGGAAGAATAATAAGGAATTTATTACTCGGGGCTAACTACATACAATCTCATATTCTTCATTTCTATCACCTGGCAGCTTTAGATTATGTGGATATAACTGCTATTTTAAAATACCAGGGCTCAGACGCTAAACTACTTAATTTTAAAAACTGGGTTAAAAATGATATTGATGCAGGAGAAAAAAGCGCAGCGGCTCCTTTTCTACCACGATATGCAGGAAACTATATTGAAGATACTGACATAAATTTACAATCTATTGCAAATTATGTTGAAGCATTGGAAATGAGAAGAAAAGCTCAGGAAATGCTTTGTATATTTGGAGGGAAAATGCCTCACAGCCAGACTTTATTTGCTGGCGGTGTATCAGTTAGACCTACAGTTGATAATATAGCAAATTTCAAGTCAAGACTGAATGAATTACAAAACTTTATTGACAATGTTTATATTCCAAATGTTCTGACTGTAGCAAAAGCTTACCCTGAATACTTTGGAATAGGAAAAGGAGTTGGAAACTACCTTGCTTATGGCTGTTTTCCAACTGATGATGACGACAATGAGCTTGCACTTACTTCCGGGGCTTACATAAATGGTAATTTAGAAGAATTTGATGCAAAACATATAGCAGAGTTTGTAAAACATTCAAAATATTCTTCTAAATCTGGCGCTCATCCTTCAATAGGTGAAACAGTTCCTGAACCAACAAAAAAAGATGCTTATTCCTGGATAAAATCACCAAGATATGAGGGTAACGTTATGGAGGTCGGCCCTCTGGCAAGAACTGTTATAGCTTATATGAAAAAAACAAATAGTGAGTTAAACGCAACGGTAGATAGCGTACTTAATATGTTTGAAGCAGATGTTACTGCTTTATTTTCTGTATTGGGTAGACATGCAGCCAGGGCTATTGAATGCAAAATAGTTGCCGACAGTATGGATAAATGGTTAGATGAACTTAAACCAGGCGAACCCGTTCATAATAAATTTGAAATACCAGAATCTTCAACAGGAATGGGATTAACCGAAGCTCCAAGAGGAGCTCTCGGACATTGGATAAAAGTAGAAAATCACAAAATTGCTAATTATCAGGCAGTTGTGCCTACTACCTGGAATGCTTCTCCACGAGATGATAAAGAAAATTTAGGTCCAATTGAACAAGCTCTAATTGGTACTCCAATTGCTGATACTGAAAACCCTATAGAAGTTGGAAGAATTGTTAGATCATTTGATCCATGTCTTGCCTGTGCTATACATATTATTGATAACGGGAAAGAAATTGGAAAATACAAGGTAATTTAACATATAAAATTTCAATACATAACATTGAAATTTGTGATACATTAAAATATAACTAATTGAACTATAACTACCATCCGAGAAGACGGTGGTTTTTTATATAATACTAATAACGAAGTGGGAAAAAATTTAATTATAGGAATTGGAAATATTTTAATGTCCGATGAAGGAATTGGTGTTCATATCATTAAGGAATTAGAAAAAAAGAAAGTCATAAAAAATACTTCTTTTTTAGATATGGGTACTTCTTCTTTAGATATAGGATATTATATTGATAAAGATATTGAAAAATTGGTTATAATAGATTGTATAAAATCAGATGACCATAAACCAGGAACAGTATTTAAACTAACATTAGATGATTTACAAGAAAGAAAAAAAGATTGTTTTTCACTACATCAATTAGGATTAATAGATTCTTTAATATTAAATTCAATAATTGATGAATTTCATCAAACTCTAATAATTGGTATAGTTCCTTATGACATAAAAACATATTCTACAAGTCTTTCAGATTGTATTCAGGAAAAATTTTCAACTATTGTAGAAAAAATACAGAATGTAATTATAGGTTTCTTTTCAAATTAATAAGTTAATTATTAAATTGTTTTTCATTGTTGTCCGGTAAACCCGGAAAATTTGTCAAATCTCAGATTAACCGGCTGATATTCAGTAGCCATATTTACAGTTTCCAAAATCAAGCCCCCCTTGTTTCAGGAAAAAGTGACGCTTGAAAATCAATTTTATTTACATTATTTACCGCAATCCAAGCCCCCTCGGGGTCTTCAAGGAACCGGTATATATCGATATAATTCATTAATTGCTGGCGAATAACTGATACCATATTGGAAAACGCCCAGCTTTTCTTGACCTTGCTCTTTACCAGGCTTATCAAGAGGTTGGCTAACATAGCCACCCATATTTGGATTTCTATGGCATTGACATTATCTCCCAGGAAGTACTTTAATGGGAAATTCTGCTTCACCTGCCTAAACAAAGTCTCAATTTGCCAGCGTTTCTGATAAATCTGAGCAATACTGGTGGCATCCAGATCAAAGTTGTTGGTAATAAATTCGAACAGGCGGCCAGTATTCGGGTCTTTATAAAGTATCCTTCTGGATTTATGATTTTGCTCTTCCCCGTTTTCGTCCTTAAACTTGAACTCAACATCAGCATCTTCAAGTATGGTGTCTTTTTCATCCGTATGAATACCATACCGGTCAGTAAGGACGAATTTGGCGTTTGTCTTGAGTCTGGTGACATAGAATACACCAACCTGTGTAAACTTTTCGTATTGGCGATAGTCAACGTAGGCTTTATCAAAGGTGATGAAGGAACCCCTGGCTAATTTGATTTCTTTAAGGATTTCAGGATAGCGACTTTTTAAAGGTAAGGTAAATTCGTCTGAAAATACCTCATCTTCAATAATCTCAATGATCCGTATATCTGCAGGTAATGCGAATCAGATTTCCGCTGGAATCTTTAAAATTTACCACTAATGGCATTTGGCCCAGCAGGCTGTGGGTTGCGCAGGAAAAACAGGGGTCATAGGCGCGGAAGGCCATCTCGATCTGGTTCAGAATCCCCTGATCGGGCTCAATGCCAGCCTTAATAACATGCTGGGCAGCCTTCTTGAGTGACATACAGATAGCAGCAATATTATTGGTGGTACCCACAATAATATTGACTTTTTTAACCACTCCTCTTGAATCGGTCCAGTAATGATGAGTTAGGGTTCCCCGTTGCGCCTCAACACAACCAACACCCTCTCCCTGTATATCCTTCAGATCAGCCCGGAGTTCCTTACCGGTAATCTCGGGATCCTTTATTAACTGATTAAATCGTTCCGCAGAATACAATAGTTCCACGAGACGAGCCCAATGCATGGCAAGTGTTGCATGTACAGGCTTACCTCCGCAGGTACTGAATAATTCCTTGTAGGCCTCATTGGCCAATGGCGTCGCCATTCCGTCGGCTGCATTAAGCCTTCCAAGCGGGGTGGCATGATAGACTCCTGAATTATGACCTTCAGTAAATCCATTCCAGCCGACCTTGCGCAGGTAGGGAAATTTAAGATAGACCAGGGTTCAACTCGTTCGGCGACATAATCACGATAGTCAATCGGGTGATATTTGTACTTCTCTTTCCTTTCAGTATCTACTACCCTCACCTTTCCATCATAGAAATTTACATGGTTATTTGCATCCACGAGGCCCATGGAATGGATCTTCAGATTATATGGGCCGTTCAGAATCATTGTAACGTAATCCTTAAGTGAGCCATATAAAAGAGCTCCCTGATTTTTTTCGCAGTTGGTGGTGGCCCTACTCCAAAAACTGCATCAATGGCCTTGCCAGCAGCCATGTGGTGGCATCCCGGACAAACACCGCAAATTTTGGTCACAATGCGAGACATTTCCTCCACTGGCCGGCCTTCGCAGAATTTCTCGAATCCCCTGAGTTCAGGGACTTGAAAGTAAACGTTTTGAACATCGCCTTCATCTGTAAGGAAAATTTCAATTTTTCCGTGCCCCTCCAGACGGGTAATTGGATCAATAGTTATCTTTCTTATTTCCGTGAATTCAATTTATTGGTTTTATGACAGACAATTTTCTTCGAATAATTGCTTTTGGCAGGCTAAACCGGTAAAATGTGCCTGGATCAACTATTGCATCTACAATATATGCAATTTCATTCTCCTGGTTGCTACCTATCACGGTTCCGATTGAAGACATCATTTTAGCTCCGGGGTCCGGGGCATCGGCGGTGGGTCCATAGCAACCCTGGCAGGGCGCATTTCCTTCAATGCAACGATAGCCACACCCCCCACGTGTTGCAGGGCCCATACAGATCACACCCTGTTCCAGAAAACATGTGACGCCATCATCCTGAATCTCCCACGGGCGAAGGAACTTTTGTCTGATCTTTTTGTCAGTTTTTTTCTTTTGCAGTCATCACATAAAGTTTTGCCCAGGGCACCAACAACCGAGCCATTAGGGGGCAATTCTTTATTTCTGACAATAGCCATAAAAACTTCAACCAGTCGTTCCGTCTGAGGTGGACATCCCGGAAGAAAATAATCCACATCCACCGCTTGGCTCAGCGCTCTGACATCATTATAAAAATCAGGCAGTTCCAGTTCACCCTCAGGAACAACGTAATGGGTTGTGGGGAAAATGCCATCCGGGTTCACCGTAGATTCAGTCTCCTTGTATACGCGATTAAAAAGCTCTTCCTTAGTACTCATGTTGGCAAGGCCCGGAATGCCACCCAAATGTGCGCAGGAACCATATGCAACTAAAATTTTAGACTTCTGCCTCAGGAGCTGTGCCATATGTTCATTTTCAGAATTCCGGACGGTACCATTGAAAAGGGTTATATCGATATGGCCATCGGGCATTTCCTCGATATCCTTATACTTAATATCCAACGCTATAGGCCAGAAGACCAAATCAGCAGCAGCAACAACATCGAATAACTTCTCATGGACATCCAGGACTGAAACACAACAACCTCCGCAACCGGCTCCCCAATACACAGCCATCTTCAATTTGGGTTTATCATGATTTGCCAAATTCATTCTTATTAAGCGATATTGTCTAACTGGATTTTAATGGTAGATGGACCCAGGTTTCGAACGGTCTGGGTCATTTCATCAGCCAGATCGGAGAATTGTTTTCCTTCGCTGGCACTGATCCAGGCCAACCGGACGCGATCACGTTCAATACCCATTTGCTCAATGTACTTTTCGATCAGTTTAAAACGCCTGAGACATTTATAATTTCCCTCATGGTAATGACAATCTCCCGGGTGGCAACCACAAACCAGAACACCATCGGCTCCTTCCTGGAATGCTTTGAAAATAAAGGTTGGACAAACCCTTCCAGAGCACATAACCCTTATAATACGCAAGTTATGGGAATGCTTAATACGGCTTGTGCCGGCAAGGTCGGCACCGGTATAGGAACACCAGTTACATAAAAAGGCGACAATTCTAGGTTCGAATTCATTTTTCATGGTTTCAGGCTTCTAATAATTGAGACATGACTCCTTCAATCTGTGCGAGAATCTGTTTCTCTGTAAAATGGCGGCTCCCGATAGCGCCGGTTGGGCAGGCTGAAGTGCAGGTTCCGCAACCTTTGCAAAGGACTTCGTTAACATGGGAGACTCTTTTTTCGGTGAGATATTCAATCGCTCCGTATGGACAAACATGGACGCAGGTTTGGCAACCACAGCAGATCTCCTCACGAACGGTAGAAGTCATTACTTCAACTTCCACGAAGCCATTATGGATCATCGCCAGCACTCTTGCCACCGCAGCTTTGGCCTGTGATACTGAATCACTAATTTCTTTCGGAGCCTGACAGCTTCCGACGACAAAAACTCCATCTGTTGTGGTTGCAACGGGATCAGCTTCGGATGCTTTTCCATATAAAATTTATTACTGCACATACTGATCCCGAGAACCTGGCTTAGCTGTTTTGACGGTTCATGGGCCTCCACTCCAACCATCAGGATCACAAGATCTGCAGGAACCTTAACATTCTCTCCACTAAGCAATTCCTTCATTTCGATTATCATCCGGGTGCCATCCTTTTTCCCGGCTTCACGGATGTAGGGATGCTTGCCTTTTTGGTCGTACATCAGGAATAAAACTCCTCTTTTACCGGTACTTGAATAGAGCTCTTCACAACCCTTTCCCATTGCCCGCATATCTGTATAAATCTGATAGACATGAGCTTGTGGAAGCAGGTCCATAATTTGATTGGCATATTTCAAGGCTGTATGGCAACAGTTTCTCGAACAATACGGTAGAATATCAGGATTTCTGCTACCTACGCAATGGATGATTGCAATATGTTTCGGCTCAACACGAGAATTCAGAAAAACCTGAATCTTAGGATGAGAAGCGACCTCTTCAATGATCGGAATCAAATATTTCGATACCGGTTCTCTGTTGGTAATCGTCCGGTGGATCTGACTCATCATTCCACCAAGTTTTTTTTCTTTCTCAACCAGGAAAACGGTACAGCCGGTCCGTGCAATATCCCGGGCTGCCGTCAATCCTGCAATACCTCCCCAATAACCAGGGTTGCCGGATTCACTTTTACACTCCGTTTGTTTAAAGCTTCCTGCCACCGCACACGTTTGATTGCTCCCGTAACCAGGTCCATGGCTTTCTGGGTAGCCTTTTCTCGATCACCGTGGATCCATGATACCTGTTCCCTGATATTAGCCATCTGAAACAGATATGGATTTAATCCGGCCTTTTCAAGAGCTTTTCTAAAAGTCATCTCGTGGATGCGGGGGGAACAGGCAGCTACTACAATACGGTTGAGATTCAATTCCTGGATATCTTTGAGTATCAGCTCCTGACCTGGATCTGAACACATATACTGATAATCTCTGGAAATGGCAACACCATGCAACTTTCCGGCTTCAGCAGCTACTTTTTCGACGTCAACATTTTTGGCAATATTCGTGCCACACCAACAGATGTATACTCCGATTCTAATCGCTTCAGGGGTTAGTTCCCCGCCGCTTGCGGCGAAAGCTGTATCTTTAATGTATGAGCGAAAGCGAATACATACATAAGTCTCACAATGTTGGTGTTTTGTTGTATCATTTTGTGTGTCCAGCGAAGTATCGTAGGGTAGTTTTCAGCAAGGAGGTGGATAATACGTTGAAAGAGATCTGTTTGGAAATTGAGAATCGGTACGAGATGCATTTTTTGG
>CAYXJR010000123.1:0-9302 GCA_964465145.1 uncultured Porphyromonadaceae bacterium
CCCGGTAGAATTTTACAGCCGATGGGCATACGAAAAATGCTTTAAAATATTCCAGATGCTGCGGAATTGAAATGCTGGTCAACACACACAGTTCTTTAACATATTGCCACTTTTAATAAACCACTAAGCTTGCTCATGCAAACTGACCGGGAGAAATATGCTCTGCAACTACGAAACAGGCTAAATATTTAGCCGAAAAATCTAGTATTTTTTTTGTGCTGATAAAATTATCCACCCCGGCACAAATATATTCCAGAAAACGTGTGTATATTTAAGTTTATGAATTATTCAGGCTAAGACCAGCCCAATCCATTGGACTGATATTGATGGATTTATTTTTGAGCTTTTAACCTGACCACTTATATCGGAACAATTAAATATTCCGGTCAATAATGTATACACTGTTAAATTACCGAATATTATTGTAAATTTAGGTAATTGCTAAAACTTGTGAAGAAAGCCTGAGTGTATTTATTAAGTGAATTTTATTCCATTGTCAGCCTTGGAGGATAGCTTAGCAGCTAATTAAGTTTTAACAGGAAAATCAAATGAAAATCCTAATAAAATCGATCCGTATATTCCTGATCCTTTTATTCGTATTTTTGATTTACACCTTCTTACCAAGAATAAAAATTAATAACAGCCTTGAAAAATGGATCCCGGATGGCACTGCTGAAGTCTTGGATTATAAGGACTTTCTTGACAGTTTTGGCAGTGACTCGTATGTTATTGTCGCGTTCGACCTAAGGGAATTCGGGAAGACAGAAGAGTATGAGAAAAAACTGGTCATTTTTAAGGAAAGGGCCGGGGAAATCTCTTCAGTTAATAATGTTCTCAGTTGGCCCCTTCCGTTTTATAATCATAAGGAACAGCCAGATCCGGATATTTCCTGTTTTATAATCACCTTTTTTCCTCCTTCTCATTTGAATCCCAACCGCCCGGAAATATTGGAAGAACTGGAATTATTGCTTGAAGAAATACCGGTACCATCACATGTAGCCGGCACAGGTGTTATTTTCGAAGCAATTAACCAGCAAACCAAGAGCTCCACCATAACATTTCTTGTGCTGGGCCTGGCGATCCTGTTTAGCATACTCCTAATAATCCTTAAAAACTTTAAGGCTTTTTCCATGTCCATTGGGATTTCTGTTGGCGGGGTTTGTACTCTTATTCTGAGTTCAGCTATTTTTAATATCCCATTAAGCATGGTAAGTGTGATACTGCCTGTTTTAATCCTTTTTTATAGCACATCTACATCCCTTCACATTTTATTCCACGGTGGAAATCTTAAAAAGGTATTAGTTCCGAGTTTGCTTTCAGCCCTGACAACCAGTTTTGGATTTCTGGTCTTTGTGGCGGATCCAATACCCTTATTCAGGGATTTTGCCGTACTTGCCATTAGCGGGATAATTGGCAGCCTATTCTGGACCTTCATTTTCTTTTTCCCTTTTAGCTACAGTTTTGAACCAAGGAAAGGATCACAAGATATTTTTAAAAGAATACCTGCTCACTCAAAACCCTGGATATTGTTGGTAATAGTTTTCCTGATGATAAGTTCGATTCCCGGGATTTATAAATTGAGATCTGATATTTACAGTTTATCAGTCCTCCCCCCGAGTAACAAGGCTGTGGAGGACCACTTTTTTATTGAGAGAAACCTTGGGAATTATTTTCCACTGGAATTTGTGGTTGAAGTTGACCGCGTTAAGCCACATGAGCTAAAAGGTTGGATATCAGCTGTAAGTGAATTTGACGAAATTGATGGAGCGATGAGCTATCTGTCTTTTCCTCCTCTGATAAATCCGCGAAAATATGGTTATTTGTCAAGTAAGGATCAGAATCTGGGCCGGGTCACCTTTTTGATTCCGCTCCTGTCAACCAGGGAGGGAATGGAGTTGGTAAAAAAGATTGAATTGATTTCAAATTCCTGCTTCACAAATTATTCTCCCCGGATAACAGGTTTTGTAACCCTTTATGCCATGGTCGCCGACCGACTGTCGAAGTCTTTCCAAAACAGCCTGCTGATTGCATTTTTACTTGTGTTTGCCCTGATATATATTTATCTTAGGGATACAAGGATATTCATTTCTTCAATACTTCCTAACGTGTTTCCAATAGTATTAATTCTTGGTTTAATGGGCTGGCTGAATATCCGCCTGGATATGGTAACTGTTCCTATTGGATGCCTTATGCTTAGCATTATTGTGGACGACTCTATTCACTTTTTATATTGGTATAAGAAAACACGTGATTTAAAATCGACATTAATTTCTGCAGGGCCGGGGATTTTAAATACCTCCATCATACTGGTGTCAGGATTTGCAGTGTTTATATTTTCTTCTTCACCCCCAATAAGGTATTTCGGGTTATTGAGTATTATTGTTATGCTTTGCGCCTTAGCTGGTGATCTTGTTCTTCTTCCTATTATACTGGGAATAATTGACAAAAGGAAATAGCTGATGGAAAAGGAAGGAAATTTTGACCATATCATTCAGTCAGGGCAGAGTATCCCGCCTCCCTGGCTTAATAACCTTGCGTCTCTATTATTTCATAAGCTCAAACACCGTGAGGAGGATTCGGAGATAATTTTGAGCCATGATGGCAATAATTTAATTTCAGTATCACTCTCGCGGCTTCGGTTTATCACATATTCATTATTTACTGATTTTAATCGTAAAGGCATCAAGCCGGGAGAAACTGTTCTTCTGGCAAGTGTTTCAGGTAATAATGAACTTTATGTAGTACTGATGTTTACGGCATTATCAACGTATGGGGTTAGGGTACTAATGCCTATGTTCATGGAAACCGATGAGATGGAGGATTGGATCGATTTAACGTCATGCAGGAAAGTCATTCTTCCAGCTAATGAAATATCCTCACTGAACCACCATGAAAAAGAAAAATCGGTTGTGGGATCGATTATAAGCATTGCTGAAAAAATGGGACTCCGAAAATATGATATCGGGGATTTTGGATTAAGTGAACTCTTGTATAAAGATATTCCTGAAGTAGATTATGATTCAGATAAATTGGTCAGGCAGTCTATCGAAAAAACCAGCCTGGATACAGAGGCCTTGTTAATTACCACCTCAGGCTCGTCAGGGAAATCAAAAATTGTAATATATGAACAGGCTTCCTTTATTTTGAGCTGTATGAGCTGGCAGGAAGCCGGTTTTTATGATGAGGATATGCTTGGAGGACGAGGGTTCACTCCTCTTTTTACCCATACTATGGGAGTCAGGGCCTATTTTAATGCCCTTTGGACAGGGTTACCGGTCTGCCTTATTATCACGGAGTGGTTCGAGGAAAAACCTGAAATAGTAAGATATTTTCTATTGAAGATGCGCCCGGCCCATATAACAGGAGGGCCTGCCGTCTATAATATGCTTCTTGAATTAGTGCGGGCATTTCCTGAGCTGAAGATTAAGCTCAGGCCGTTTTTTAAGGCAATGGTTTCCAGCGGGGCACCCCTTAGGATAAAAACGGCGGCATCATTTGAATCTGCCTTTGGAATAAGGATGCATAACGCGTATGGCACTACTGAAACCCAGCAAGCCATGAGCACCTTAATGTACGAAAACCCCGACCCGGATCAGATTAAAACACTTGGTCTTCCACTCCCCGGGGTGAAAATCGGCCTGAAAAGACTTCCAGATCAAAAAGACCTTTATTACCTGTATATTAATTCCCCTTTTGGCTATAAAGGTAATTTAACAGGAGAGGAAGGGACATACCACTACGAAGGAGGATTTTTAAATACTGGTGACATCATCCGGCTTGAACAGGGCAACCGGATTTATTATTATGGCAGGGAAGCCAGGGATTTCTTCAAAGATGGTTTTGGTGTGAAGATCCCTGTTGAAGAGATCAAATTCTATTATTCCAAATTATATAAAGAATGCAAGCATGTTGAATTTATCCCTTTAAAAACTTATCCCGGTCTCGCTGCAATTATATTTACAGATTTTAAGGCTCTTCCACAGGGGAAAATCAGGGATGAGGAAGTTAGAAGAAAATATGCCAGCCTGATCTCAGAGATTAATTCAAGGCTGTATTCAAGCATTGAACCATTTGAGTACAGGCACCGGAACATTCAAAGGTTCGTATTGATCAATTCATCAGTACCACTCACCTTCAAGGGCACGGTTTCCAGGTACCAGCTGGAGATAGAATATGAAGATGTTATAAGTGCTCTGGAAGATCCCATGACTTATGATCCTGCTTTTGAGGAGGTGGAAAGCAGTATGCATATGACGAATACTTTTACAAGGCACCATAATCCTTATGTCGGACATATGCTTGAAGGTCTGGGGATTGACTATACCTATCACAGGGGAGAAAAGGATTCTCTGTACACATGGCGAGAGGGTAATGAAATTGAGATTCTTGATTTTGCAGGAGGATATGGAACCAACCTACTCGGACACAATAACAGCCAGGTAAAAGAGGCGATTTCAGGTTTTTTAAATTCTTCTGAAGTGAACCTTTCCGATCAGGCCAGTATACAGAAATACCCAGGGTTACTGGCCGAAAAACTGAACTTGATTGTCGGTAAGATAACTGGCAAATCCTTCAACGTTCTGTTTGGTTCAACTGGTTCAGAGGCTGTTGAAATAGCCCTTCACCATGCAGCCTTTGAATGGATGAAAGACTTGGATAAGATTCGGGACCAGCAATTTCGAAAATTCGGCAGTCATTCAGGTTCATTATTGCGTAGGGTATGGGAGGAAAATAAAAGAGAAATAAGCAAGGCTGTCTTTCGAGTGGTAGTTTTAAAGAGGGCTTTTCATGGTAATACATCAGGTGCAAGAGCTTTGTTGGGGAATCAGAAAAAACGGGAACCTTTTGACAATCTCCTGGCACTGGACCCTGTTTTTATTGATGAGACCAATCCAGGGTGGAAGAAGGATCTTGATGCAGAGATCGGGAAATCAATAATTCAACTTAAAAAGGCTGCATGGGAAAATAATGAATTGGTTTTTGAGGTATTTGAAATTTGCAACTTTATTGCAGCGATCATTGAACCTGTTACCGGAGAAGGAGGGATTAAAGTTATTGACCGGGGGATAATGGAATACCTGTCCACATATACCTTCCCCCTTATTATGGACGAGATTCAGTGCGGCCTTGGCAGGACTGGGACCTTCCTCGCTTCTGAGGGAGTAAAAGCTGATTATTACCTTTTTTCTAAGGCCCTGGGAGGAAATTATGAGAAAATATCTGCGGTATTAATTGATAAAAAGAGGTTCCGCTCTGATTTTGGCAAATATTTCATATCAACCTTTTCCAACGGGGGTATGGCAGCGTGTGCAGCTTTAAAAGCACTGGAAGTTATCAAAATAGATAAATTGCCTGAAATTGCAGCAAAAAAAGGGCTGAGACTATTCAAAGGCCTGAAGATAATAAAGGAGAAATATCCTGATGTTATTGATGGTATCAATGGAAGGGGACTGATGCTAGGTATCAGGTTTGCAGATTTTACAGAAGGGGAGAGTTTCTTCCTAAGGGTATTGCAAAAAGAAGAACTGCTTGGATACTTCTTTTCAGCTTATTTGCTTCAAAAGCACCGGATAAGGGTTCTGCCAACTCTTTCAGCACCTGATGTTTTAAGGATCGAACCATCAGCCTACATAACAGATAAGGAAATTGAAATACTCTTATATGCCATTGAGGAATTGGCCGACCAGGTTAGTGGTCAGAATATTTATGAACTTACACTTGGCTTGATGTATGGCGATCCATATGAAGATAACAAAGGGGGTCAGCCAGGACAGGGCAATATTTACAGTAAAATTGATAAGCCCCTGCCAAACACTGTTGAAGTAGCTTCTATCCTTCATTTTGCCTACCCTACAGATGAGCTGAGGATGATTGAACCAAGCCTGAGAATGGCATCAGATACAGGAATCCGTATTCTTTTTAACAGGATACAGCGTCTCATGCAGATGAAGCCCCTCCTTTTGTCTTCCAGGAACCTTTTCGGAGGGAGAATCCGCCTCAACTGTTTCCTGATACCTCTCGACTCAGCCGAATTGGAAAGGCTTCACAGGCAGGGGAAAAGAAATAAGATAATAGATAAAATCCAGCAGGCGGTATTTCTGGCCGCCAGTATGGGCGCTAAGGTTATTAGTCTGGGAGGATATAATTCAATTATCAGCAACAATGGTAATTTGCTATTGGAACCGGAAAATACCAAATTAATTACCGGTAACACCCTGACGGCAGCAGTCGGACTAAAAAGATTATTTGAAAGGATAAAATCAGACCGGGAATTCAGGAAAGACAATACCCTTGCCGTGATTGGTGCGGCTGGAAATATCGGATCTGTTATTACCGAGAAACTTCTGGATCAAACTGACCTGATCAAGAAGATTATCCTCATTGGAAAGAGTGAAAACCGTATAATAAAAATGCTTGAAGGATTTAGAGAAGAGGGTAAACTCAAAAGTGAACCGGATATCCGGATTGCCACCGATCTGTCACTCTTAAAGGAATGCAATATTATAGTAACAGCAAGCAATACCAACGATCCCTTAATATTTCCACACCACTTGAATAAAGATTATACTATTCTAATTTCTGATATTTCAGTACCTTCAGCAGTTTCATCGGATGTTTGCAAAATGAGCAATGTTATCAATATTCCATTTGCCTCTTACATCACTCTTCCTGAGGATCCTGATTTTGTTCTAAGTTCATGTTCTCCCATGGGAACCACTTTCTGTTGTGTTGCTGAAGCTATACTATGCGGCCTGGAAGAAGTTGATATCCCTTTAAGGGGGAAAATCAGATCTGAAGACTTGGAAATAATATCGAAACTGGCGGATAAACATAACTTGTTTAATCAATTGGGCGATGTAAAGAGTTTTAAAACAGGATATTAATATGAGTCATATTTTTGAATTCGGAATATCCCAGGATGATGCTTTAACAGAAAACAGGGCTCTTGATCTAAGAACCGGCGACAGGCTTCTCTGTGTTGCAAGTGCGGGCGAAGTCCCTTTAAACCTCCTGGCACTGGCTGATATTAAAGTATATGCTGTGGATATTTCAATCAATCAGTTATTTCTATCTAAATTAAAATTAAAAGCTGTCCTCGCTTTAGATCCCCTGGAGGCTGCCTCCCTTTTAGGCTTTATGGATGCAGATTCTGACATTCGCCTTAAGTATTTTGACAAAGTAAATCAGCTGATGGATGAGGATGAAAAAAGCTTCTGGCAAAAGAACATTTTTGCCATCCAAAATGGTCCGGTGCACGAATCACGATTTGAAAAATACATATCCAGGTTTGGAAAAATCGGATTGAGAATTCTTGGGAGAAAGAGGATGATGGGTTTATTGGAATGCGAAAGCCCTGAGCAACATAAGGATTATTTCGACAGATATTTGAGTACCTTTTTAATTAAATCGATTTTCCGGATTGCTTTTCATCCTAAAATATATAAAAACAGGGGCTTGTCGGAGGAGGGATTGAAGCACAGGGGGCAGGTAAATATGGCAAGTTTTTTTTACGGCCGTTTCAGGGATTTTTGCACTTCAACAGTTGCACGTAGGAACTATTATCTGCAATTCACTTTTTTTAACAAGATATTATTTCAAGAGGCTTTGCCTGAATACCTTAAGGATGATGGACTAATCAATCTGCGAAAGAATTTCAGCAACATATCCTTTGGGCATTTATCATATAACCAGGCACTTACGGAGAGCAGCACTGGAGAGTTCAATAAATTTGCCCTTTCAAATATATGCGACTGGATGGATAAGGATGAATTCACAGAAACTCTTATGCTGATTAAGGAAAAGGTCAATAATTCAGGAAGGATCTTATCCCGCTATATACATTTTGATTATCCTGTGAGGGATGGCCTTGAGAAATATTTTAAAACCGATTACGACCTTGGGGAAGCCTTGATTCACCAGGACAGGTACCCCTTTTACTCACTTGTACCAATGATATTCAATAAAGAAGGATCTAGCCAGAAATAAAAATTACAGGGATGGGGGATTCAGGACTATATTCAGTTAAAAAAATCGGCAGGGAGAGGAATAAAGAGATGCTGGATATTCTGAGGGAGTCACCAGTTGAATCGGGGGGGCTGACCATCTGGTTCGACAGATCCCCGGATATTTTCCTGATGCCTGTCCTGAAATCTGAATACTTCGATTGTGTTGGTTTTTTCAGGGGGGAGGAATTGGTTGGTTTTGCGATGCTATTATACTTTGAAGCCTTTGTGAATTCGAAACCTGAAATTGTTACATATTTCTGTAATATGTATATCAAGAAGGAATTCAGGGGGAAAGGATTCTACTACAGGGCTTCAGATTTTCTTTTCAGAGAAACTTACAAAAATGCAAAACTGGGCTATACTATTATAATGAAGGGGAACAGGGCTGCAGAAAGCTACATTGGCAGAACACATCCCCGGTTTCCGTCCCTTCCATTTTCCAAAATAATATCTTACCTGGAGGTTAAAAACATACTGATCACATTCAGGAAAAAGGAAAGCAGGGATTACATTATCAGGCAGGCCCAAAAAACAGATATCGACACTATAGTTGATCTTCTTCAAAAAGAGTTTTCCAAAAGGCTTTTTGCCCCGGTAATAAACCGGCAAAAGTTTGATAAAGGCCTGGCTGACAGGCCGGAATTTGATATTTCCAACTATTATCTGGCTGAAAAGGGCAATGAGATTGTAGGTGTGTGTGCCGCATGGGATACGAATTCCATCAGGCAGAACAGAATACTTAAGTATAGCAGGCCCATGAAATGGACCAGAATAATGTATAGTTTAATTGCTGCTTTATTCAGACTCCCAGGACTTCCACGAAAAGGGGATCCATTTAAGGATGTTACAATAACTGAATATGCAGTTAAGGATAGGAATCCTGAAATAATGAAGGCATTATTAAGAAGGATAAATAATGATTTCAGGATTAAAGGGTACAATATTATCATCTTTGGAAGCTGCAGCAATGACCCTCTTTTAAGATCGGCAAAAAGCTTTTATCACCGGACTGTCGCCTCAAATATTGTCCTTGCTTCAACAGAAAAGTCCTTCATTGAAGAAGACCTTCTCAATAAAAACCTGCCCTATGTGGATATGATGACTTTGTGAATTTAAAATAATCCGCCACCGGACAAATCTGACCACCTTCCGACAAACGATTTTATCGAGGCAGCCGAATCCAATTGATCACACACCCAAGTAGAGACAGATCATGATCTGTCTCTACTCCCTGGTGTCAGTATTAACCCAACTTGGTACGAATCATCCAATAAACAAGATATTTTCACCTTTTTT
>CAYXJR010000124.1:0-9225 GCA_964465145.1 uncultured Porphyromonadaceae bacterium
TTCCGTTGGCTAAATAGCCCTCCGGGAAGGGCATTAAAACCACTCTGTCCAATGAAAATATCGTCATCATCCCAAGCTATTGGCGACATGATTTTTTTATTAACCGATCCTGATGACCGCCAACCCTCCTTTTCAATATCCTCCTCATTCATTCCGAGAGATTTTTCCATTTGTTTCCATTCCTGGTCGTCAGGCACATGCCACCCTGCGGGGCAAGGATTATCTAACACCGATGGCCAGTTATAAAGAACCCCGTATTTGGTATAATTCTCTGTGCTCAAAGCTTCTTCGAGGCTGGTTCCTTCATAACCATGGACATAAAAGTGTTTATCGACTAATGAATAGTCTGTACTCGAACTTACCTTCGGCAGCCAGGCCAGATTTTCAGCCATCCATGTTTGATTGCCGATTTTCTTGTACTTGTATTCATGACCATCGCGTGTGTCGGTGAATATTCCATCGGGTGCAACACCGCCTGGTGGCAATGCCGTAACATTAAAGTCAAAATCAGTACTCAAGCCTATGGCAGTTCCTGGTTCGACTTTATTCATAAATTCTGTCAAATCGGCTTCCCAAAAAGTGCTCTCAAGACGAGCTTTGCTGTGTCCTTCTGTTGAATAAGCTATCCATTTACTATCCGGCGACCAGTACATAGATACTTTACTTGCCGGATCAGCTGCAGCGAGTTCAGTCACCTTTCCATCTATTGGATTAACCAGATATATCTTAGAAATCAAATCTACCTCATCAGCCGGACCGTTAACTGCAATCCACTTTCCATCGGGCGACCAGTAAATTCCATCCAGATAGGTGCTGTTGCAAAGCTTCTGCCAATTGGTAATAACCCGAATATTTCCGTTGGGTATAGAAATGCTAATCAATTGATAATTATAACAGGCCAGGACGATTCCCTTTCCATCCGGTGACCAACTCCAGGAATCAACGGAATCGTGGGTCATAAGAACCTCTCCGTCTGATACCCGGATAAGCCTGAATTGGGAATCCTCTAACCTGGTTGCTATAAGTTTTCCATCCGGTGACCAAAGGGCCATCATTTCTTTCTCAGGAGTATGAGTCAGTTTTACCGCATTTCCTCCGTCCGTATTGCATATCCAGATCTCTCCATCCGTGCAAACGGCAATCTTATCTCCGCCAGGCGACCATGAAAACCCCCAGGCATATCCAACATAATCCTTATAAACTAGTATCGGTTCCTCTGTAATTTCTAAATCAGTTTTAGAAAAGAGGATTACTAAAAGATCCTTGGGATTTGTTCCTGCATTCTTTGCCACAATGATTTTAGAATAATCAGGTGAAAAAACAAAAAAAGAATAGGCCGACAATCCGATGATTTCCCGAAAATCCAGGTTGATTAAACTGATAAATCCTATTTTGGGTACCCTATCTAATCCTGTGCCATAGGCGACGAGAGCTTTATTATCTGGCGACCAGCCCATTAAATACTGTCCCAATTGATTTTCCAATTCATAAGGCGGACCACCAAAAGTTAAACCACTTTAAATGAGTTCTTTCCCTCGGAGGAGGGTCGGTAAAAATATATCTTATGGCTATCATCAGCCCACGAAACAAAATCTCCTACCCCATCCGGGGTAATAAGTTTTTGTTCCTGGCCGTCTGCAAGGCGGAATAGGTATTTGTCGAGGGATGGCTGAGAAAACCATATAAATAAGAATTGGTAACCTGTTCCATCGAACCATCTTCAGTGGACAGGATCCATAAACTAGACCGAGAGTTTCTCTCAAAGACAGAATAAATTAGTTTCTTGCTGTCAGGAGACCAATTCAGGTCACGCCAATTCTGATCATGAATATTGGGGAACTCTCTAGCAGGCCCTGAAGGATAGCCAGTTTCGGGTGATATAATACAGGATAATCTTTCTCCTTCGGGATCCGGGATTTTTTGGTTTCATGGACTCCTTATCCAATTATTAGTAAATATCATCAAAATCAGCCACCTGCATGTCAAGAATGGATGAATTTTGTTAAGAATTGGTGAAGTAGAGACAGATCGTGATCTGTGTGTAGAGACAGATCATGATCTGTCTCTACAGGTAAACGTAAACCTACATTGCTGAAACAACAGTTTAAAAAAATTTACCTTTGCCACAAATTCAGGCATGATTTATCTGTTACTTATGACACTTCAAAGCGATGAATACCAAACCCTGGCTTCGAATTCTCAAGGCTTTTTTAAGGACAGAGGAAGTAAATTTTTTGCCCATGCCTTTCCTGTATCCCAGGAGGAAGAAATTAAAGAGATATTAAAAGACCTTAGGAAAGAGTTCCACGATGCCCGGCATCATTGTTATGCCTATCGCCTTGGTGCTGGAAAGCTCATATACAGAGCTAACGATGACGGAGAGCCATCATCTTCTGCCGGCAAACCTATTTTGGGGCAAATTTTAAGCTATGACCTTACCGATATCCTTATCGTGGTGATCCGTTATTTTGGTGGCACCCTTCTTGGTGTTCCAGGCCTGATCAATGCCTATAGAAGTGCTGCAAAAGACGCTATCGAAAATGGAGAGATCATAATTAAGACTGTCAACGATATTTTACTTGTAAGGTTCGATTACCTGGAGATGAACAATGTAATGCGTATTATTAAAGAGGAACAACCGAAGATGATTCATCAGGCATACGACCTGGAATGCCTTATACATCTGGAAGTGAGGAGGTCCCATACTTCCAGGCTGGTGAAAAAATTGAAAAAAATTGACAAGGCTGAGGTTAAAGTGATAGAAACCAAGGCACTCGATAATTGTGAATAATTATTGATAAACATTGGATAAGGTTGAATTCGCTAAGCTTTACAATGCTTATTTTTATCGGATCAATCCCTAACTTGAAATTAAATATTCATGAAAAACAGAAGCCTTGTATCAATTACCGATTATAGTGCCGAAGAGATCTTGAGTATTCTGGATCTGGCCGCTGAGTTTGAAAGGAATCCTGATCAGCGCCTCCTGGTAGGAAAAGTTGTCTCCACCCTGTTTTATGAACCCTCAACCCGCACCCGGCTGAGTTTTGAGTCTGCAATTAACCGGCTTGGCGGGAGCGTGATAGGATTTTCGGAAGCATCATCATCAAGCGTATCAAAGGGTGAAACCTTAAAAGACACCATCCTCACAGTATCCAATTATAGCGATCTGATCGTTATGCGTCATCCTCTGGAGGGAAGCGCTAAATATGCCAGCGAAATAGCACCGGTACCGGTAATCAATGCCGGCGATGGAGCTCATCAACATCCTACGCAAACGCTTCTGGATCTATATTCAATTTTTAAAACCCAGGGAACTCTTGAAAACCTTAACATCTGCCTGGTTGGTGATTTGAAATATGGGAGGACAGTCCACTCTCTACTGATGGCGATGTCGCATTTCAATCCCGTGTTTAATTTCATTGCACCCGGCGAGCTCAGAATGCCTGATGAATATAAATTATTCCTGGACCAAAAAGGCATTAAGTATTACGAGCACAGGGATCTGGATGAAAATATCAAGTATGCCGATATCATTTACATGACAAGGGTACAAAGGGAGAGGTTTGCTGACCCCGTGGAATATGAAAAGGTGAAAAATGTTTATATCCTCAGGAATGAGATGCTGGAAGGCACCAAAGACAATATGAGGATACTTCATCCATTGCCCAGGGTCAATGAAATTCACCCGGATGTAGACCAAAATCCTAAAGCTTATTATTTCACCCAGGCCCTGAATGGAGTATACACCCGGATGGCGATTATTGCCAAGATTCTTGGCGTTAAATAATGGGTAAAACTAAATATCAAAATCAAGCGATCATGGAAGTCAAAAAAGAACTGAAAGTCAGTGCAATAAAGGATGGTACTGTTATCGATCATATTCCCTCTGAAAACCTTTTCAAAGTAATATCCATCCTTCGATTGGACAAGACCAAACACCAGGTCACCTTTGGTTCGAATTTAGAAAGCAAGCAGTTCGGGAAAAAGGCCATCATCAAGGTGGCAGGTATATTCTTCGAGGATAATGAAATCAACAAGATCTCCCTTGTTGCCCCAGATGCTAAATTGAATATTATAGAAAATTATCAGGTAGTCGAAAAAAAAGCTGTAAAAGTTCCGGATGAAATTGTAGCTATCGCAAAATGCATGAACCCAAAATGCATTACCAATAATGAGGAAATGGTTACAAGATTTGAAATTGTTGTGAAAAAGCCGGTTGAGCTTAAATGTATTTATTGCGAGAAAATTACCGATAGCAAGAACCTTGTCATACTTTAACCTTAACTTTTTTTAACTATTTTCGAGGCTCGGTTTTCTGTATTTTCGTGAAAAATTCAGAACATGCTAAACCGAACCTTACTATTCCTGTTATCAATAGTATTTATTACCAATATTACTGTCGCCCAAGAGTCTAATGACAGTAATATAAGAGATGCTGCAATCAAGGTCTTTGTTGATTGTTATAAATGTGACGAAGATTTTATCCGTCGTGAAATCCCTTACGTAAATTATGTTCGAGATCGTAAAGAAGCTGATGTTCATATCCTGGTAACCACCGAGTCAACCGGTTCAGGTGGTACTGAATACCAGATAAACTATCTGGGCCAAGGAGATTATGAAGGTATTAAAGACCGGGTATTTTATATAAGCAATGCTGATGACACTAATGAAACCCGGCGAGAAGGCAGAACAAATATGATGGCATTAGGGCTTATGCAATTTGTGTCAAAAACACCATTAGCTGGGAAAATAAAAATATCCTACGACAATAACGGCCAAGAGAAGGTTCAAGAGGAAATAGTAGTAGACAAATGGAATAGCTGGGTCTTTGATACTGATATGTCATTGGATTACGATCAACAGGAAACATATGTCAATCCAGATGTTGAAACTGACTTTCGGATTGAAAAGGTTACACCCGACTGGAAAGTTGAAATTGCTGCGGGCTATGATTACACCCTGAGGAAATATATATACGAGGACACTGTTTACCAGTCAGTTAGAAACAATGCTACCTTTCGGCACCTTTTGGTAAAAAGCCTGGGCAACCATTGGTCTGTGGGTGGTAGGATTTATGTCAATTCCGATACTTATCAAAACCGCGGATTTGCCTGGTCGTTATATCCTGCAGTTGAATATAATGTCTTCCCCTACTATGAGTCCAGCCAAAAGCAGTTTAGATTTCAATATCGGATTGGCTATGGTTATAATTATTATACTGAAGAGACGATTTATAATAAAATGGAAGAAGGCTTATTCGGACAGTCACTATCTGTTGCATATGAAATGCGCCAGCCATGGGGTTCAATAAACACCTCACTATCAGGGTTCAACTATCTGTATGACTTTTCCAAGAATAATGTTCAATTACGCAGCTGGATATATATCAGACTTTTGAAGGGATTATCACTTAGTCTGTCAGGTTCAGCCAGATTTATTCACGATCAGCTATCACTGCCAAAATCAGATGCTACTGCTGAGGAAGTTTTACTCAGGCAGCGTCAGTTAGCAACTAATTACTCTTATAATCTTAAAATAGGATTTAGCTATACTTTTGGATCTATCTATAACAATGTCGTGAATCCTCGTTTTGGGGATTAATCACCTGATCCGGTCTATGGCTTTTATCATCAGATAATCCCGGCGAATACCACGCCAGGCCAGAAGGCTTAGAATAAATGCAACAAGAGGCATCACCGAAAAAAACATAAGCTTAATTTCCCCGGAAATTTCTTTGGCGCCAAGCCTGGCATAAAAGTATCCAAGTCCAAGAAGACCCACCAAAAGGATCATATTGTAAACAGTTAATCTCATCTGTAATAAGCGTTTCTTGTAAAGAAAAATGCTCACCAGACTAATCAATGTGATCAGACTTACCAGAAAAACCAGTGGGAGGCTGGGGAGAATAACCTCCCCAGCCCCGGCTGATTTCAATGCGCTTGCATACATAAGCCCCGATTCACCATTCGGTACCTCGATACTAATAACAGGCTTCAAAATAATTATGCCTGTGGCTACAGCACTCAGCAATAGAAAAAAATGTTGAATTCTCTGAATCATATTAACGTCTTCTACATCAAAATAAAGCAAAATATTCAAGCATAATTAATCTGCTAATTACCGTTTAAAATCAATGGCAAGCCATCCGGACCGCTGCCAATAATGATAATTTTTGAATTCGGGGAACTTGCCAATTGCAGTGTGGTTTCAATGCCTCGCATTTTGAGCAGGCTTGGTGTCAAACTGCTGTTAATAATCTTATTGGCTGCCGCTTCCCCTTCTGCAGCAATCCTTTTTCTTTCAGCTTCGGAAGTTTCCTTCTCAAGCTTGAACTTATAGGCAAGAGCCTCTTGTTCAGTTGTCAGTTTGGTCTCGATAGCTGTCTTGATTTCAGTCGGAAGGTTTATCGCCTTAATCAATAAAGCCCTCATCTCAATATAGTTACTCTTAAGAATAATTTCCGTTTCCTTAATAATATCATCTTCCACCTCTTTCCTTTTGGTAGAATATATCTCCTCAGCAGTATATCTTCCTGCTACTTTTCGAACAGACGATCTCACTTCCGGTTTTACTAATTGCTGCAGATAACCCAGCCCGAATGTCTCGTGCAGATTTCCTATTTTTTCATAAATCGGGTTGAAACGTACCGATACATCCATGTTAATCGACAATCCATTTTTGTCAAGAATATCCATGGTTTCCTCACTTTGCTGCTCCTTGACATTGTAAATAAACAATTTATTCCATGGTGCAATTATTTTAAAACCCGGATTGAAAATATGATCTTTATCCAAACCAGAAGTCAGAGGGCGAAAAATAACCCCCCTGTCACCTGGTTGCAATGTTTTGAACATACGTGATCCGAAAATGATTAAAGCCAGAACAATGATCACCGCGGCGATAATAAAAGGAGATAGGCGCTTATTAATGTTTTCCATGATTAAATATTTTTAATGTGTTAACAAAAGTAAGCAAAATTATTGCTTTAGTCTAACCGGAACTATGACTGCATTGACAGTTCTATATTTTTTGATAGCTTTGAAAAAAGCATCAAATGGAGCGCCATTACGAAGAAACTGAACTGATACTTAATCCGGATGGATCAATTTTCCATCTGCACATATTGCCTGAACACATTGCAGACCATATTATTCTTGTTGGGGATCCTGACCGGGTGGATATGATAGGAAGTTTTTTTTCCAAAATCCTATACAAGGTAAGGAACAGGGAATTCTTTACTCTTACAGGCTTCTTCAAGGAAAAAATGATCACGGTCATATCAACCGGAATCGGAACAGATAATATCGATATTGTTATCAATGAATTGGATGCCCTGGTAAATATCGACCTTAAAACCCGAAAGGATTTTGCAAAAAAAAAGCAGCTCATGATATTCAGGATTGGAACGTCTGGGGCCATCCAGGCAGACATACCTCCCGGAACATTTATGGCAAGCAAGTTTGCTCTGGGCTTCGACGGACTTCTGAATTTTTACAGGGATAGGGATCTCGTTTCTAATCTTGAGATGGAAGAGGCTTTTACGAATCAAACAAATTGGGATTCCCGGTTTCCGGCACCCTATATATGTGAATGTTCACCCCTGCTGCTTAAAGGGTTTGAAAATTTCACCAAACAAGGAATAACTATCAGTGCCAATGGGTTTTATGGGCCACAAGGCCGGGATCTAAGGGCTCGACTGGCCTTTCCTGAGCTTAACAGAAAACTAACAAACTTTGATTATAACTCGCTTAAGATCACCAACTTCGAGATGGAAGGTTCTGCAATTTACGGACTGTCACGAATTCTCGGACACCAGGCCCTGACCATTTGCCTTATCATTGCTAACAGAGAGAGTAAAGAATTCCTTCAGGATTACAAACCAGTAATGAAAAAACTTATTGAACTTTGCCTGAACGCAATAATAAATACTCAGGAGGTATGAATACTGAGCTCAGCGCATTAATAAAACTCCTTGAGGATCCAGATCCAGAGGTTTACTATAATCTGAAACCTGCAATACTGTCTTTCGGAATTGCCGCAGTTGATGATTTGGAAAATGCCTGTCAGACAGCAGGTTCAAAAGATCATTGGTTTAGGATTGACCAGATTATTTCAGAACTATTTTTCAGGGATATTAAAGAACGTCTTGGTGAATGGATCAATTCTGAAGCTGCGGATCTTTTGTCGGGGATTAATATTGTAACAGAATTGATTAATCCGGATATTCACTCTCCTAATCATGTGTCGCCAATCACTGCTTTTCGTAATGAAATATGGCTGGAACTTAATAGCCGGCTGACTGCTCTGGAAAAGGCCAGAGTGATCAATTATTTCTTTTATGAGAAGTTCAACTTCCATATTGAGATAAGAAATCCCGACCATCCGATGCGGTTCTCCTTAGCCGGTCTGGCAACTGACAAGCTTGGGAATGAGGTGAGTCTATTTGCAGCCTATGCAGTAATTTCCAGAAGTTTAGGACTGCCCATATATGGTGTAAATATACCCGGAATCTCGCTTTTGGCCTATCTCGACCTTCCCTTTACTCCAAAACCCGGGTTCGATCCTTCAAATACACCAATTCTGTTTTTTATTCATCCCGGGGACAAGGGAAGGATCTTTGGGATTGATGAAGTAAGGTTTTTCTTGTCGAAATTCTATCCAGACATTGTCAGTCAACCAGTTTTGGCTTGTTCAGATTCTTTACTCGTAAAGCATTTTACCAGAGCCCTCGCCAAATCATGTAAGAAGGTGGGAAAGACTGATATTGCAAAAAAAGCCGAGGATCTGCTAAAACTATGGTGATGAGAACGATGCAGATTGCTGGATGCAGATTGCAGGATGTAGGATATAGGATGTAGGATATAGGATATCAGATGTCTGATGTCAGAGGTCAGTAAAATTCAAATTACCTAGCAGAATTATTTTGTTTTTTTTACATTTGCACTCCCAAACTCACACCCACACCCACACTCACACCCACTTGCCCAGATGGCGAAATTGGTAGACGCGCATGGTTGAGGGCCATGTGACCGTATTGGTCGTGCAAGTTCGATTCTTGTTCTGGGCACAAACACACACCCACACCCACACAGACACACACACCCACTTGCCCACTTGCCCAGATGGCGAAATTGGTAGACGCGCTAGTTTCAGGGACTAGTGTTCGCAAGGACGTGCAGGTTCGATTCCTGTTCTGGGCACCAAATATTGTAGAGACAGATC
>CAYXJR010000125.1:0-9014 GCA_964465145.1 uncultured Porphyromonadaceae bacterium
GATATAGCAAATACTCACAATTGATACGGCCACGATATATTTAACGCGTAGGTATTGTTTAAAATCAGAATAGTGAACAAGAATTGAGTCGAAATAGTTGCTCTCATATCCGAAGCAATAACTGGTATAATTCAACATGATTCCCCCGGTCATGAAAATACCTACGAAAATAAAAAACAAGCTGCCGCTGTTATATATCTCATTTGGGTAAAAAAATAATCCATACAAAAGAAAGATTGGAGCCATTAAAAATATTGACCGGGTTCTTTTATGCCTCCATATTAGTCTGAGTTCAAGAGAAATCAATTCACCGGTTAGTCCAATCCTTTTAAGATACCCAATTTCTCCAAGTTGATCCGTACGTTTTTTCTTCTTATGAATAATCTCATCCGGATAAAGCCTGGATCTAAGGAAGGTAAAGTTCAGTAAATAGCTAAGGACGAGTAAGGCAAATGGAATGGATAACCAGTCGGGCTTTTCAATAATATTGGCAAGGAAATTTGATGATATTTCAGAAAGGGAAAAAACCTCGAGCTTTTGAAGAAGGAAAACGCCTGCCAGGCCCAGGGCAAACAGGCCCACAATTTGTGGTTTATGGACGAATTGCCGTTTGATATAAGTGGCCAGAAAATTATTGGAAAAGATAAGCAGAATCATCGCCAGAATCCAAACAAAAGCTTGTCCACCACCATAAGCTGGTGCTATAACCTTAATTCCGAAGGGTATAAAAACCAGCCAGGAAAGGTAATTTCCTATGCTAAAAATGGATTTACCAGCCACATAATGGACAATCGATGATTTCTTGATAGGCAATTGCAAGTAACTTTCAATATTGAGAACTGGCAGAGATTGCATGAAGAATCGAATCAAGAACTCTATTCCTAAATAGTACAAAATCAACCCATTGAATACTACAATTGGATCTTTGTCAGGGAATAATTCTGCGAATAATTTATCGATAAATAAACCCAGGAAAACAAGATAGGCCAACATTATTAGCAGGAAGATGCCAATTATAATGTTAAGAATTAGCTGTTTCTGCCAAATTGTAGATCGAAGAGATTCTTTTATTTGATGATTAAGGAAGTGCTTGAATATCATTTTAAAGAATTAGGGAGTTAAATATAGCAAAATCTTTATTTTAGCATAATATGAGTAAGAGACCAATGGGATATCCCCTAAAACTAGTGAAAGAATAGGAAATAATGCAGTTTGCTGAATACAATATCTCAGAAGATATCAAGGAAAATCTTGACAGGATGGGATTTAAACGGCCTACAGACATCCAGTTTAAATCTATACCCCCTATTTTAAAAGGAAACGATTTATTGGCTATTGCTCAAACAGGTACAGGCAAGACCGCTGCGTTTGTTATTCCCATTCTACAGCTTCTTCTTCCTAAAGGAGGAGCAAGACCTTTAGAGGAGGTGAGTTGCGTGGTGATGGCTCCCACTCATGAGCTGGCCATGCAGATCCACGAAGTTTTTTCTTCAATAGCAAAAAAAACCGGACTAAGCAGCCTTTGCATTCATGGTGGCGTTGACCAGGGGCCGCAGATTGAACGTTTAAAAAAGGGTGTGCCGATTGTAATAGCTACTCCTGGACGCTTGTTCGACCTCATGAGTCAGGGGTATCTTAAGCTTGAAAGGGTGAGGATTTTGGTTCTGGATGAGGCTGATCACATGTTGGATTTGGGATTTTTGAAAGATATTCAAGAACTGGCCAGTCGTCTTCCTCAAAAGAGACAAACCCTGTTTTTCTCGGCCACTATTAATACTAAAATAAAAAGGCTGGCTTATTCGCTGGTAAACAATCCCATACGAATTCAGATATCACCTAAGGATCCGGTTGCCAGAAATATACACCATTCAGTTGCTTTTATTGAGATGGATGACAAGCGGTTTTTTCTGGAGCGGCTGATCAAAGAAAATCCAAAATTCAAGATATTAGTTTTTGTACGAACAAAAGTCAGGGCAGAAAGGGTACAAAAGGCTTTAACCCGGGTTAATCAGGAATCTATAACTATTCATTCGGATAAAGAGCAGAAAGAACGTTTTAGCGTGATGAAGAAGTTCAGGGAGGGCCAGGTTTTAATTCTGATTGCTACTGATGTTAGTGCCCGGGGAATTGATATCCCTGATGTGGATTTCGTGGTGAATTATGATCTTCCTGAACAAACAGAGAATTATGTTCATAGGGTTGGCCGCACGGGACGGGGAACAAGAAAGGGCCAGGCAATTTCCTTTTGCAGTGAAGAAGAAAAACCTCTTTTGAAAGAAATTGAGTCATATTTGGATCAGGATATTCAGATTCTGGAGATCGCCAAAACTGATTACAAGGATACGCTGGAATTTAAATCAGAGGATGAAACTGACTGGAAATCACTTATGCGGAAGGCTGAAGAGGAAGCCTTGGAGAAACCTAAAAAGAAGAAAAAGAAAAGGTGAACCCCTTGCGGTTCACCCTCTCCTACTGAAAAACAAACACAAACTATAATAGCTTACTCCTTGCTATTAAATTTCTTTTGAAGTAGAGACAGATCACGATCTGTCTCTACAATAGCATCCAATCTTCAATAATAATTTCTTCCTCATACGGAATTAATTCTTCCAACATCCAGCTTTCAATTTGTGGTTCAGCTTCTTGTTCCTGGATAAGCTCCTCAAGCATCCAGTCTTCAATGACGGGCTCCATTTCGTTGGCAGGTGATAGTTGTTTTAACATCCAGTCTTCGATAGCTATCTCGGCTTCAGTATTTGGAGTTAATTCGTGAAGCATCCAATCTTCAATCAGAAGGGGTGCTTCCTCTTCATTAAAAGCTGAATCGTTGTTAATGAGTGCTGAGCCTGGCTGTGTGATGGCCATTAGTATGATGATGATATTGATTCCTATTATTTTCATTTTAAATTCCTCCGTTGGTCTATTGTTTACATATATAGAACGAACAAGACACCGAAATGCTACACATTGTTGTGTTAATTTAGGTTAATGGTCGAAAAGTGCCGGTAAATGGCGAATGTAGGAGGGTGGATCAGTGGATTGGTGGATCGGTGGATCAGCAAAATATAGTTGCTAACAAATGGTGGAAAGGCATGATTATTATTTCTGGTAAAGCATACTATCAGGATAATATATATTTGATAAATGGATTGATTCTGGATGAAGAAACCCGGGCTCCATTAGCCGGAGTGACTATTCAGGATTCTGTTACTGGGATGGGGAAGGTTAGTAACGAGTTCGGGAAATTTGCAATTGAAATTAAGGAATTCCCTGCCATTTTTGTGTTTCGTCATTTGGGATATTTTGAAGATACCCTGAGAATAAAGAACAGGAATCAATATAAAGAATATATTGAGGGTAAAACAGTAATCATAACCCTCCGCCTGAATCCATTTTTAATTGATGAAGTTGTTGTTTCAAATTCCCGACTGGCAACAAAATTATTTGAAAAGGAAACATATGCTCTCATTGATTTTGTTATTAAGGAAAATTCAAGAGAGATACACTGCTTCAAGACAAATGGTGAGATCCGATGGACGACTAATATTAATACTGATTTAAGCAAGGATTTCACAGGCCTTGCTCATTACGATAAAATTTCAAACCGATATTTTCTGGAATTTGTTATTGCTCAGTTATCCTATCTTATTGAAATAGATCCAGTTAATGGTGATCAAATATTGACTATCCCAATTCTGAAATTTAAACACATTGATCATATAAGCATTTCGGGGCATGCCTTCATGAGTCTCCATGATTTGTGTGAGGGTGAATTTTCAGCTATTTATTTTCCATTACCTGGCCTTGATAGCATCTATAAATAAAAGGGTTATCGAATTTATATAACAAAATTGTTACATTTGTGATTAAGTCCAATGAATTATTAAGGATTGTGGAAGCACATGGTTGGAGGGTTTACAGGATTAAAGGCAGTCATTATCTTCTAAAGCATACTGTTAGGGAAGGAATCATGATAATTCCACACCATGGAAGCAGAACCCTTGGAAAAGGTTTAGTGATGAAAATTTTTAAACAGGCTGGAATAGAATGGCAAAAATAATAGTAATACTAGAACAGACCGATACAGGTTTCTCTGCATATATCCCTGAATTACCAATAACCTGTACTACCGGATTGGATTTGAAGGAGGTAGAAAGCAATATGAGGGAAGCATTGGAATTGTATATTGAAGCATTACGAGATGATGACAGGCCAATTCCATCTCTCCTTAAAGAAGATTGGGAGTTTGATTACCGCCTGGATATCACGGATTTCTTCAGCCTTTTTGCTCCTGTTAAACAGACTGCTGTTGCTTTGAAGGCAGGGATTAACCCCAGTCTGCTGAGGCAATATGCCCGGGGAATTAAACATCCCAGTCTTAGGCAGGCAGAAAAAATTGAAGATGCCATTCATCAATTAGGCAGGGATCTGCTCAAAATCAGGTTATTATCGGGGAAATAGTGGATTGAATTTGGGGGCAGAAAATCTGCCTGAGATACTTTATGGCCGTTTGAATCATATTCACGTTCTTTCTTAATATGATTTCTCCAACTGGAATTGGCCAGGTTCCAGTAATATTTGTGATAAAGAATTGTCTTGCCTTTTGAGTTTTTTTGATCTGTTACCTTAGAATTTGGGATCCAATCATTACGGGAACTATTCCAGTCGTAGATTATCTCTTCATCAATGAGACTGTTTGTATTTGTTATTCTAACTATTTTTTGTTTGGAAAATTCTCTCCAATCCAGAACTTGATCTATATTGAAATAATCAAAAAAGGTTTGTATAGTTGTATTTTCATCAGGGTATTCATTAACTGTTTTATAGATGAAATATCAATCCATAGCAAGAAGATCCCATCGATAATCAACTTCACCCCAGCGTCGTTGATCAGGATAATAGCTGAATTCATCTTTGTAGTTACCAATTAATGCTTTTTCACTCTGACTATAGGTATAGAAGGCTGAAAGAGTCTGGTTCCCAAATCCATCAAATTCGGATCGGGATTCATACGATTTCACCCAATTCTTATAACTCTTATTCCAATAGTACTGGGTGCTTCGTGTTTCATTCCCATGTGAATCATAATCCCACTCTTTTTTACCACAACCCTCAGAATCACAGCCCCTCCATCGACCTGTTGGCCAGCTATAGAAATAGTGGGCCTGCAATGTTTGTTGTCCGGATTCATTATAGGCTAATTCATACCTCTGATATAAATGATAATCCTTTATGTTTGATACCCAGGTGTACGTGGAGCTGATAATCAGTCCAGACTCAGGGTTGAAGGAATATTCCCACTTATTCAATCGGGACGAATCATTGGGGCTTGTATATGCATACCTTACTATGGAATCAAGACTTGTTAGTAAAAAGGAATCGTGGTCAGGATCAATAAAACTGTTAGGTTTGCCGGGGGTGATTTGAGCATGAACGAGAGGAGGTTGCAGAACCCCCAAAATAATAGCTAAAGCTAGAACAGAGTAGAAACTTTTCATCGTTCTGGAATTAGTTTTGGAGGACACCTAAAGGTAATTAAAAATTGTCATCGGGCAAAGTAATTTCAGTAATGGGAAGACACTAAAATTGAGGGAATTCCGTTTCAAAATTAGAAAGCTGGTTGAAATCCTGAAACTATACCATATTACTTCCATGAGAAAGCATATTTCTTTCCTGATTACACTTTGTATTTTTACTGCTCTCAGTTCATTTAGCCAGAGCAACGATAAAACAGTTAGCCTTCTTCAACATGACAAGGACACAGAGTATTTGATACATCTAAAAAAGGTTAAAGAACGCTTATCCCTGAAAATATCAGATTTTGCAACGGATTTTAAATTTGTCAGACTGGAAACGAGAAAAGAGTGCCTATTGGGGGAGGGAACTTATTATGTTACCAATGAATATATTCTAGTGGAAAAACCAAAGCATGGAATTCTTCAATTTGATTCAAATGGTAAGTTTATTCGCACCTTGGTTAAAACGGGGCAGGGCCCGAAAGAATACTTAATGCTAAAATGGGCAGTTGATGAAGAGAATCAAATCCTGTATCTAAATGATTATACAAAAAATGGATATATCTTATCTTATGATTTACATTCTGGAGAATATCGAGGGGATATCAGGAAGGCAATTCCCGGGGTTACTGTGGATATAAGACTGTTAGAAGATAATAGTTTATTGCTGCAAAATGGAGCTTATGCACAAAATGACCAGGAGAAATGCCTGTTATATTATCAGGATCTTTCAGGGAAGCTTCTCAAAAGAGTAAATACTCCTAAAGAGATGTTCTTCAGTCTGCAAAGCAATAAGATAATTAATCAATTTCCGCCATTTCGATATTTTGTTAGAAACCTGGATACTGTTTTTACTATCAATGATAATAAAATGATCCCCTTCCTGGTATTTGACTATGGTGAGCCAAATCCTCCCGGTATCAATACTGCCGGTCATAAAAGTATGTTTATCAACCATGAAACAAGCCAATGGGTGTTTTTTTATAAATTTTTCATCACCAAGGACAATGTGAAATATGCAACCATTGGTGATGCTGATTATTATTTACTCGATAAAAAGAAGAACAAGGTTTTCCTTCATGACTATTTGTATATCGATCCTCTCCACCATTTAATGTCGTCATCCAAGACTGAGTTTATTCAATTTCAGAGCAATGGAATTATTCAATATGACTTCCAGGCTCTGGATCTGATCGAGTTGACCAAGCTAGCCTTAGCCGATCCTGAATTTACCGAACCTTATCGTTCCAAACTTGAGGAGCTTGTTAAGGACCTTGATGAAGAAGATAATCCAGTTCTGCTTATAGGGCGATATGAGTACAAAATGATTATCTGATTGCCTTCAACCCTGGGGCACCAGGCCCCAGGCTACAAACAATTTCAAACCCAATCTAATGATATCCTGATCCACCGATCTCCTGATCTACTAATCCACTAATCCACCAATCCACAAATTTCCATCATTTTATTTACGGATTAATTTATCTATGGCCTCTGTGGAAATTTCAACCTCCGGATCAAACTTGTCGCTTTCCATATAGCTAGTCAGACTTTTCAGCAGCTGCCGTGCTTCGGGACGCTGGTCAAGGTTTGAATGGAGATCTGCACCACTAATTATGATTTTCCCCTTGCCAACTTTTGCCTCAAAAATTAGAGCTAACTGTCTGTTGGTTACCCAGTCGTCAATTATCCTGACGATCGGTTTAAGCTCCGAAGGAAGGTCATTGAGAATTATAGCATCTGCGTGCGACATGGCATCCCACCATTGCCAGTTGGAATGGTATTCAGTTGGGAATTCAGCCAGGGCCGGATGTTCAGGATTGCAAAGAATACCCAATGTATGGGGCTTTTGTCCGCCTGTCCAGGCCGTGTTCCAGAAAATGCTGGAGAAGCCAACTCCAATGTCGCCGCCAAACTCAGGGGAGACTTTACCTTTTCCCAGACTCAGGAGGACTGAACCGCCGGATTGGAGAAACTTTAAAGTTTTATTGTCGAGTGATTTGGAGATCAGGAGATCAGTAGATCGGTAGATCGGCAGATCAGTAGAACCGGAGACCAGTAGATCAGTAGATTTGGAGACCAGTAGATTAGTAGATTTGGGGTATACCCAGATGTCCCAGCTATTCGAGAATTCTCCAACAGATACTTCTAAGGTTAGTTTTCCTGGCTCACCTGTCTTATCAAATGTATGAGTAAACATTCCCAGATAATGCTGATTCCCAATAGGAATTGTCTGCTCAGGCCATAGTTCTTCCCTTACTACTTTCCCCCCTTTATTCTTAAGTCTTACTTCGGCCTTCTGCCTTTTGCCCTCTGCCTTATCATACCATGCGACTTGAACTGGGACAACCATCGTCTCTCCCTCAACAAACACCCTCTTCGAAAGTCTGGCCAGCGGTACGACCGTATTGCAAAATCTGCTGAATTCTTCAGGGCTAACATATCCTTTTTCTTCCCAGAAAGGATCCATAACTCCCACAAGGGCTGTTCCCTGTCCGGGGAAGTCGTGTAGATCGAGTAGTTGGAAGCCGCCAAAAGTTGGGGTCCTCAGAGCAGCCTCAATATCAGCCTTATAGCACAGGGTTTGAAGTTTTCCAGAGGCAAGCAGGAAGGAATCTGCGAGTTCGCCCATACGGTTGGCCTCAAGACTTTCCTTGAAAATTTCAAAATTCCTGGCCTTCAATACCCCAGTATATTTTGGGATCTCCCTGAGGTTTGGATAAACACACCACTGTCCGATTTCATGACTAACAACCGGAATCCCATCCTTTGGTAATCTGGCCGTCCAGTCGTAAGCAGATTCCGGTGGTTTTGCGTTAATAATACTATTTAGTTGCTCTCCCCATCCCTGGATACGAGGGCGGGGGATGTTATGATAGTCATTTACAGGAAGCTGGGGCCAGCCTGCAGCGCTTGTATATAATCTTCTTGGGTCATTTTTTTTCCAGTAGCTGACAAATTCCGTGAGATAAGCGTTCTGGTTTTGTCCCGCCGGTTCATTTCCATAAGCCAGCATTATGAATGATGGATGGTTGCCATAATTATCTATAATATATCTGCTCTCATCCCTGATCCATTGATCTATTGGCAGACCGTCGCCGATGCTGCTTGTACTGTTGGCCCATGATGAACATTCAACCTGCAGGTATACACCAATCTCATCAGCCGCAATAAAAGCTGCCTCAGGCGGACACCAGGAGTGAAATCGCATATGGTTCAAGCCGTGATCTTCGATTACACCCATGATCCTTTTCCATTCCTTCGGATCGGTGGAAGGATATCCTGTTAAAGGAAATATTGCACACTCAAGAGTCCCCCGCAAAAACAATGGACGATTATTAATTTTCAATCCCTCGGATCCTGCTTCAACTTTCCGAAAACCAAAAGTTTCAACAACACGATCGGATTCTTTTCCCGATTTTACCTCCAATTCCAATTTATAAATATTATGATCAAACTCATCCCATAAAAGAGCTTCCTCCCCAAGCTCAACACTCA
>CAYXJR010000126.1:0-8851 GCA_964465145.1 uncultured Porphyromonadaceae bacterium
AGACCTGTTTCCCGGATAATGCGTTCCCGGAGCTCATGTGTCCATTTAAGCGATCCAAAAAAACGATCCATACCGGTGATATCCAGGTAATGTTCATCGATGGATGCTTTCTCATACAGGGGGGCTTTTTCTGCAATTACATCTGTCACCACCCGCGAGTACTTGCTGTAGGCCTCCATATCGCCACGGATATATATCCCATCGCTGCATAACTGGCGGGCCATCCTGATCGGCATGGCAGAATGCACCCCGTATGCCCGTGCCTCGTAGCTGCAGCTTGATACCACCCCACGGTCGGACATCCCGCCAATGATCACAGGCTTCCCGTTCAGCTGGCTGTTCAGCAGCCTTTCCACCGATACGAAAAAGGTGTCGAGATCAAAATGAGCAATAGTATGATTCAATTGATTAGGAATTAATCATAATTACGATGATAATATAATCAAAAAAAGGAAAAGGTTAATAAATCTTAACTGATTACCAATTAAACTAATTCCTGCTATTGTTGTCAAAATATTTTTATGTTTTTACCGAAAAGACGGAACTAAATGAGAAAGATTGACAGAAGGATCATCATGGTGGTTGCACTGGTCTTTATAGTCGGACTGGCATATGGGCTTATGCGTTTCCTAATAGCCCAGAAGGCAGAACCTCCCATGCGTCCAACTATGGTTGTACAGCGGTTTGTAAAAGCACTTCCGGTGGAATACGGAGCAATTGTTTCACCGGTTTCGGGACCAGGCCGAATGTCTTCGGTTTCAGAGGTGGATATCATTGCTGAGGCCTCAGGAAAGATCATACAGGGAGATATTCCCTTAAAGCGTGGGTCGGCATTCAGTAAGGGTCAAATGTTATTTTCTGTTTATGATGATGAGGCCAAGCTAGCTCTACAAGCCAGGAAAAGCCAGTTTCTTAATATACTGGCAAACCTCCTACCTGATATAAAGGTCGACTATCCTCAGCATGAAAAAATCTTCATGGATTTTTTCAATGCTATCGACTTTAAAAAAGACCTTCCGGAGTTTCCGGAAGTCGATGATGATCAATTGAAAGTTTTTCTTGCCAGCAGGAATGTGCAATCCGATTATTTCAGTATCCGCAAAGATGAATTACAGCTGAAAAGATATGCCGTTTATGCAAGCTTTAACGGTACTTTGGATGATGTTTACCTTGAGGTTGGAAGCTACACTAATACCGGCGGGAGGGTGGCTCATGCCATACGTACCGACCAGCTGGAGATGGAAGTCCCCCTGCAGCGCTTTGATGCAGATTGGGTAAAGATAGGCGATCCTGTAAAAGTTACATCTGAAAGCAGTAATCTGGAGTGGACGGGAAAAGTTATCAGGAAAAGCCAGATGGTTGATGAGAATACCCAGTCGAGGGGAATTTTTGTTCAGCTGAATCCCCGGGCCGGGAAGCAGGTACTGGTGGGTGAATACTTATTTGCAGAGTTTCCGGGGCAGACGATTGAGGCTGCAATGGAGATTCCCAGGAATGCTGTTTTCAACGGGGATGAAGTTTTTATTGTTGTTGAAGGGCGACTGACGAAAAGAGAAATCAATTTGATAAAAATCAATGAGAATTCATTAATATTCAATGGGATTAAGGAAGGGCAAAAGCTTGTTATACAGCCTCTTATCAATGTACTCGAAGGAACTCCGGTCAGTATATTAGGTGAGGACAAACCAGTTCAGATGGGACCTAAAACAGGTCAGGCAACCGATGGTCCAAAGCGAAAGGGAAAGCCTTCAGATAAAGAAAAGAATATGGAGGGCAGCGCCCCAAAAAGGACCAACTAGTAAAAGGGAAGAGATATGCGTAATATTATTGAAAAGTTTGTAGCATATCCGATATATGCCAACCTGTTGGTCATTTTTGTTGTCCTGGGGGGTGTATTCAGCTTTACTTCGATGAAAAAAGCTTTCTTTCCGGAAACCCAAAGCAGGATGATCACCATTTCTGTGTTTTACCCCGGAGCCTCACCGGTGGAGATGGAGGAGGGTGTGACCTCAAGGATAGAAGAGGCTGCAAGGGGTTTGATCGGGATAAAAGAAATTACTTCCACATCATCAGAGAACTCCACCAGGATTAATATTGAAACCACGGGAGAATATCCTATTGATGAAGTTCTTATTGAAGTGAAAAATGCTGTGGATGGAGTATCTTCTCTCCCTTCGGCTGCCGAACGGCCCATTGTTGCCAAACAAAGGTCAAGGGCGAGTGCTTTATATCTGGATGTTGTACCCGAGGAAGGTACTGCTGTGGATTTGATGACTCTTAAACTTTATGCCCAGCGTATTGAGGAGGATTTTTACAATTCGGGTGTGATGAGCCAGATTGACCTGTCGGGATTTCCTCCACTTGAAATATCTATTGAGATACGGGAAGAGCAGTTACTTCGGTACAATATAACTTTTGATCAGATTATAAGGGCAATCCAGTCGAATAACCAGGATGTGTCGGGCGGGGAAATCAAATCAGATGACGAGGAATTATTAATAAGGCTTCGGTCCAGGAGTGCAGATCCCAATAAGATCGGGGATATCATTCTGCTGGGAAGAGAAGACGGAGGGTTTATAAGAATAAGGGATGTTGCTGACGTTAAAAAGAAATTTGCTGATACCACAAACAAGGCGTGGGTAAATGGGAAGCAATCCGTATCCATCAGGGTTGAGAAGTTACCAGAAGAGGATCTTCAGGAAATAACTGATTTTGCCAGGGCATACATGGTTGAATTCAATGAAGAGGGCAATGGTGCTAAACTAGTTGAATCGAGGGCTTTCCTGGATATTCTCGACAGCCGTCTTAAGATACTTACCAACAATGGATTGCTGGGCCTGGTACTGGTAATAATCTCACTGTCGCTCTTTTTAAACATTAGATTATCCCTTTGGGTTTCCTTTGGCATACCATTCAGTTTTCTAGCCATGTTTATCTATGCATTCCTCACCGGAATCACCATTAATATGATGTCGATATTCGGGATGATACTGGTAATAGGAATTCTTGTAGATGATGGAATAGTGATAGCAGAAAATGTATTCCTGCATTTTGAAAAGGGGAAAAGCCCGGCCCGGGCGGCAATTGACGGTACTCTGGAAGTACTTCCCGCAGTTGTAACCTCGGTGATTACTACCATTGTAGCTTTTTTGCCCCTGGTATTCCTCTCAGGGACCCGCATGGAGATGATGCTGGAAATGGCTATTGTTGTTATTGCCAGTCTTGCAGTCTCACTTGTCGAGGTCATTCTGATTTTGCCAGCACATCTTGGGCATGAAAGTGTATTAAACCGAAAAAGGTTTTCAAAAAGGAAAAGAGGCCTGAAGCGTTTCTTCGATAACCTGGTTGTATGGCTGAGGGACAGGGTTTATCATTATATCGTGATATGGATGATTAAATGGAGGTACGCAACAATGGGAATTCCTTTTGGCCTTGTCCTTATTTCGATAGGCCTGGTAAAAGGGGGGCATATAAAAAATACATTTTTCCCAATGGTTGATTTTGACCGTTTTGAAATTAATGTGGCCTTTACACCCGGTGATGGGGAAAAGCAAACCATTGAATCACTGAGAAGGTTTGAAGATGCTGTATGGGTGGTTAATAAGGACCTGATGGAGCAATATGGAGAGGATGAAGATATTATAGAACGGGTTGGCACAAACCTGGGCCGTTCCTTTTCAGGCCAGGAGTCAGGTGCGCATGCCGGCACTGTAAGCGTTTATCCGCGCGACCTTGAGGGCTTCCCATTTACAGGTTATGAACTTGCAAATATGGTGAGGGAAAAAATCGGCCCGCTACCTGAGGCCAGGAAGTTTACGGTAGGGGGCCATAACCGCTGGGGTGCCCCAATATCAATAGGCCTTATGTCGAAAAACCTGAAAGAACTGGAGGAGGCCAAAGACTATTTAATGAATCGCCTCACGGAACTTCCTCAATTAAAGGATATTAATGAAAATGTAGCCCTGGGAAAGCAGGAAATCCGGCTCGACCTTAAACCAAAAGCTTATTTCCTTGGCTTAAATGAAAGTATTATAGCCAGCCAGGTCAGGCAGGGATTTTACGGAGGACAGGCACAGCGCCTTCAGGAAGGCCGGGATGAGCTAAGGGTGTGGGTCAGGTATCCTAAATCAGACAGGGTAACCCGCGGCCAGATGGAAAAAATGAAGATTAAAACTGCAGCAGGTGTGTACCCCCTGATTGAACTGGCAGATTATCATATGGAAAGGGGGCCGGTTTCAATAAAAAGATATAATGGTTCCAGGGAGATAAGGGTGGAAGCTGAAACCATTGATCCTTATGCACCTGTACCCGAAATATTAGACCAGGTGGAAAAGGATATCATGCCTGATCTGACTTCACTTTATTCAGGCATACGTTATATATACCAGGGTCAGCAAAAATTCAGTAACGAAGCACTGGATAAGATATGGAAATATTATGCCATGGCTTTCATTGCTATTTTTCTGATCATGGTAATTCACTTCAAGAGCGCTTATCAGTCGCTGATAGTTATAGGGATCATACCTCTGGCATTGCTTGGTGTTTTATGGGGGCATGGCATACACGGAAAACCACTGTCGCTGATGAGTCTCTGGGGAATGGTGGCACTGACCGGGGTAATCATCAACGATGCCATTGTTTTCCTGTCCAAATTTGACAGTATGCTGCTTGAAGGCTTAAAGGTGAAGGATGCCATTATAGAGGCTGGTAAGATCAGGTTACGGCCAATCATACTGACAACACTGACAACCGCCATTGGGCTGGCACCGCTGATTGTCATGAAGAGTGTGCAGGCTCAATTCCTGATTCCCATGGCCATTAGCCTTGCATATGGGGTGGCAATAGGGACAATATTCATACTGTTATTTTTCCCTATTATTATCATGCTGCTGAATGATTTTAAAACTTATACAAGATATTTATGGACTGGAATTATGCCGGAGCGCGAGGATGTTGAGATATCAATAATTCATTACAGGAAAAACATTGAGATCCACAATAATAAAAAGAAAGAACAGGAGGAGGAAGATAACCGTGACAAAGCAATTGAAACAAATGGAAAATAAAATCAATATAATGAGATTGGGTTTTGCGGTTACCCTGCTTATATTGACTGTCAGCTTATCTGCCCAGGAAACCGACCTTAGCCTGTCGGATGCCATTCAGCGAACCCTCTCAAACAATTATGGCATCATTATAGGAAGGGCCGATACCGACATTGCAGGAATTTCAAACAACTGGGGAGCAGCAGGCCGCTATCCAAGCATTGGATTTGATGCTTCCTCCAACAATAGCTATGATATCGGGAGAGGAGATAACAGTCTTTCAAACCGGCTCACTGCGGGTCTGGGTCTGAATTGGACTATTTTTGATGGATTTCGGGTGCAGCTCACCAAGGGTAAATTAGGGCAGCTGGAGGATCTGGCTCAAGGACGTTTAGGCGTAGTAATTGAAAATGCCATTGAAGATGTAATATTGCAATACTATTTTGTTCTGCTTCAAAAGGAGAGGCTGGTTGTAATGGAAAAGTTACTCAATCTTTCCGAAGATCGGCTCCGATATGTACAAACACAGAAAGACCTTGGCAGTACAGTGACTTATGTTTTGTTACAATCAAAAAACAATGCCCTCAATGATAAAGCAGAATTCCTGAACCAAGAGGTAGTGGTAAGAAATGCCGTCCGCAATCTTAATTTCATGATGGGAGAAGATCCGGCTGCAACATGGAATTTTATTGATGATTTTGCTCATCAGCCTCAGGAATATTCCATCGGAGATCTTTTAGACAAGGTGATGTCAAATAATAAAACTTTACAGAATCAATTTATCCAATTGAAACTGGAGCAAACCCAAACAAAGTTAACGCAGGGAGATTATATGCCCAGTTTATCTCTTTCTACCGGGGCGAGTAATCAGTTTAACTCTCTGAAAGCGGGGAGCACTGATGCTATTACAAGTGGTAAGCTCAATACCTATGGAAACCTGGCATTGAGTTATGATATTTATACTGGAGGCAACCGGAAAAGGGCTATGGAGATTGCCCGGATCAATGAGGAAATTGCTCTGACCGAGACCGAGCAAATGAAACATAGCATTACGAACCTGCTGATGAATGAACTTGATGCTTACAATGTTAGAAAGGTAATGTTGCAAGTAACAGAAGAAAGCCTTGAGGCAGCAGAGTTGAACCTGAGTATAGCTGAAGAAAAATTAAAGTCGGGTGTTATTAATTCCTTCAATTACAGGGATATACAGATGATTTATCTCAACTCTGCACTCAACAGGCTGTCGGCCATCTATAATCTGATAGACTCAAATACAATCCTTACACGGTTGACTGGGGGCTTTGTAAATGAGTAAGGCTTAAGGTCCCGATTAAAATCAGGATTTCCGCTTCGCTCCAACTTAAGGATAAGTAGTTAGTTTATAAGGCAATAAGTTAATTGCCTTGAATCCTATTGAATTAACCTTGAATCCCCTTGAATCCCCTTGAATCACCTTTACAATGGTTATTAATTAATCAAATAAATGATTACATTTGCATCATAAACTGATGCGTCATGTACATAAAATCAAATATCAAACTTTTGCGAAAGCGGAAAGGCCGCACCCAGGATGAGGTTGCTAACTTTCTTGGCATGAAGAGGTCCACCTATTCAGGATATGAAAATGGCGTAGCAGAGCCCGGGATTGATGCTTTGGTTCTGTTCTCCGGCTATTTTGGCGTAGCTATTGACACTCTGGTTAAGGTTGATTTGAATTCACTCAGGGATAGCCAGCTGCATCAGGTTGAGGAAGGTTTTGACCTGTACATCAAGGGTTCTTCACTAAGAATCCTGGCTACAACAGTGGATTCACAGAATCGGGATAATATTGAACTCGTAAGTGAAAAAGCCAAAGCCGGTTATAAGAGGGGATATTCTGATCCGGAGTATATTCGTGAGCTGCCGGTATTCAATCTACCCTTTATTTCCCCGGAAAGGAAATACCGTACTTTTCAAATTAGTGGAGATTCTATGATGCCAATACCTGACAAGTCTTATGTTACAGGTGAATTTGTGGAGAATTGGGAGTATCTGAACAACGGTGACCCATGTATTATTCTCATGAAAGATGAGGGGATAGTTTTTAAAATTATTCAAAAGGATTTCAGAAAGAAACAATTTGTAATGCATTCACTGAACAAGGAATATGAATCATTCCCTGTCGCCGTGGAGGAAATTTCTGAGATTTGGAAGTTTGTTCATTATATTAGCGACCAATTACCCGATCCGGTATCACCCGAGCAGGAACTGTATCATACGGTGGCGAATATGCAGGAAGATCTGAAGCAGATCAAGAATAGCATGAATCTCTAATAGAACAATGTATCTCAGGAAGACCGCCATAGTGCCTGGAGGTTCCCGCTTTCGCGGGAATGACACCTTTTACGATCCGATAATTCATAACTTATAATTCATATTTCATTTTTTGTTCGCCATTGTCGACATAGAAACCACAGGAGGTAGTCCCAGGACGGAGAAAATCACGGAGATATCTATTTATCTACATGATGGACTGAGTGTGGTTGATGAGTTCTCGACCCTGATCAACCCTGAGTTTACCATACCTTATTTTATTACCGGCTTAACGGGCATCAGCAATGAAATGGTAACTGATGCGCCTAAGTTTTATGAGGTTGCCAAAAAGATTGTAGAATTCACAGAGGATAAAATCTTCGTTGGTCATAATGTAAATTTTGATTACAGTTTTGTCCGACAGGAATTTAAAAAACTTGGGTTTGAATATAACCGCAAGACCCTGGACACGGTAAAGCTGGCCAGGCAGGTTATTCCTGGCCTTAAGTCGTATAGCCTGGGCCGGTTATGTAATCAATTGGGAATCACCATTGAAAACAGGCACCGGGCAAGCGGTGATGCAATGGCAACCGTTAAACTACTGGAATTGCTGCTTTCCCGGGATAATAAGAAAATCGCATCTAAAATTCTAAAACCCGGCGTCCCTCAAGGGTTAAATCAATACCTTGATAAAAAGTTGCTGGATCGATTGCCGGAAGATACCGGGGTATATTACTTCTGGGACGAAAAAGGACAGTTGATATATATAGGTAAAAGCATAAATATACGATCCAGGATTCATCAGCATTTATACAACAATACTACTCAACGTGCCATGAACATGAAGGATAGGGTGGCCGATATTACATGGGAACTTACAGGAAATGAACTGATTGCCTTATTATTAGAATCTGCTGAGATCAAACAAAAGAAACCTGTTTACAACAGGGCTCAACGACGGTCGATGTATAGTTATGGCTTATTTTCAAAAATGGATAAGGATGGCTATAAGCTTTTGGACATCGATAAATATGGTGAAGAGCATGCGCCAATTACTACCTTTTCTTCAAAAAGAGAGGCGAATGAAATTTTGCATAATTGGGTTGATGAATTTCAACTATGCCCAAAATTATGTGGTTTATACTGTAGTCAAGGAGCTTGTTTTCATCACGGGATAGGGGAATGCCTGGGCGCTTGCGCAGGAGTAGAACCTCCAGAACCTTATAATAAGCGGGTTGGATTACTCTTAGACCGGTTTGAATATGATTATCACAATTTTCTTATTCTCCTGCCTGGTCGAGTGCCCGATGAAATATCAGTAGTTGGTATAGAAAATGGAAAATACCTTGGTTTTGGCTATGCTCCATCTGAACACCAACATAGGCCTGAACTACTGATGGATTGCCTGAAACACTATCCCGATAACCGGGATGCTCATGCAATAATTAAGTTGTATTTGAGCGGGTTTTACTTGCTTAAAATACAGCATATCAGATAAATGATTAATTTTATTT
>CAYXJR010000127.1:0-8431 GCA_964465145.1 uncultured Porphyromonadaceae bacterium
TACCTTAGTTTTTTGTTACTAAGATACTAATTATTTTATTAAGTTAGCACCATTATTGGTACCAGGGGGGAGAGGCTTTATTGTTTCATTTTCTGATTGCCATCATCCCGGGGGACCAGCCCCCGGGCTACGGTCATCTTATCGTGACCTATTGTAACTTTTCTTAACTCTACGTAACATTTTTTTTGTCACCCGTCACCTGTCACCCGTCACCCGTCACTTCTCCCCTTGTCCATAATACCTGCCCGCCCCATGCTTCCTTTTGAAATGCTTATCCAACATCTCCTGGCTGATTGAACCTGTTTGTCCGAGCTGATGGGTATGATATGCAGTTTTGGCGACTTCCTCTAAAACAACTGCATTTTTTACTGCTGCACCTACATCCTTTCCGAAAGTAAATGGACCATGATTGTTAACCAATACGGCAGGCATTTCCAAAGGATCTTGATTTCCAAGGCATTCAGCAATCAGGATTCCGGTGTTCTTTTCATAATCAGAATTAATTTCGCCTGATAACATCATTCTGGTACAGGGGATGTTGCCATAAAAATAATCTGCATGGGTAGTGCCCTGAACGGGAATGCTTTTTCCTGCCTGGGCCCAGACTGTTGCCCAGCTGGAATGGGTATGGACAATGCCGCCTATTGACGGGAACTTTTTATATAATTCGATATGCGTGGGAGTGTCAGTGGAGGGATTAAGCTTCCCTTCAATAATTTTCCCCTTTAGATCAACTACAACCATGTCAGAGGCTGACATATCATCGTATGAGACTCCGCTTGGTTTAATGATAAGCAGACCCTCTTCTCTCCAAACAGCACTCGCATTTCCGAATGTTAGAATTACCAGGCCATGCTTTACAAGATCGATGTTGGCCTGGAAAACCGATTCTTTTAATTTATCGAGGTAATCTGACATCGCTTTAAATATTAAATTCTGATCTAACCAAACGGATTTTCACTTTTATAATGCATACCCTTGGGATGGTTAAAATACACATCAGTCAGTCCAAGCATTTTTGTTACATCGAACAGGGTTTTACCGGTATGACTGAAACCGACACCGGTATGATGAGGAAAGCCTTCCTGGATCAGGACATGGCGGTAGAACCTGCCCATCTCCTTGATTGCAAATACGGCAATACTTCCGAATGATCTGGGATTTATATCCAATACTTCTCCTTCAGCCACATAGGCTTTCAGTTTTGCATCTGCTGTTGCCTGAAATCTAAAAATAGTAATATCACCAGGTTTAATTGTGCCTTCCAGGGTTCCTCTGGTGATATCAGGCTCTTTATCATTCTCCAGCAGCCTGTGCATTATCAGCTGGTATTTCATTTCGGCATTTGAAACACATGAAGCGCAGGTATTGCCGCAGTGAAATCCCATAAACAGATCTGTTGGTTTATAGCCGGCAGCAATATTGCCTGCTTCCTTAATCATATCGTATGGTACGGTGTTGTTTACGTCCAGTAATGTGGCTGGTTCTACTGTCGCTGCAGTTATCATGTACTCGCTAAGAGCGCCGTAAATATCAGCTTCACAGGCGATTGGAATTCCTCTTGATGCAAAACGAGAATTCACATAGCAGGGGACGAATCCAAATGAGGATTGAAAAGCCGGCCAGCATTTATTTGCGAACACTCCGAATTCTGAAGCCCCAAGGTTGTTCTCCATGAAATCGCCCAGGGTCAATTCGTACCTGGCCAGCTTTTCGAGAACGCCGGGGTGTTTATTGCCCACACCCAGTTCTGCCTCCATGTCTTTTATTACATCAGCTATTCTTGGATCATTCTCGGATTTAATATACAATTCGTATAGATCCAGCTCGCTGTTCTCCATAATCTCCACACCAATGTCGTAGAGAGGCTTAATGGGAGCATTGCAGGCCAGGAAATCGTGCGGTCTGGGACCGAATGAAAAGATTTTCAACTTGCTTAGTGCGATGATTACCCTGGCCGAAGGAACATATCTGGAAATCATACCAGCGATTTCATCTGCAGTTCCAACAGGATATTCAGGGATATATGGTTTGAGGTTTCTCAATCCAGCATTATATGAGGCATTCAGCATACCGCAGAAAGCATCACCGCGCCCGTGGATCAGGTTATTGCCGGATTCCTCAGCGGCACCGACAATCATTACCGGACCATCAAATTTTTGGGCCAGCAATGTTAAAGGTCCTTCCGGTCCAAAATTCCCCAGGTAGATTACGAGAGCATTAACACCTTTTCCCCGTATCTCTTTCAAGCCTGCAACAACATCGTTCTCGTTTTCTACAATGCTTTCAATTTCAATTATATCAAGATTGATTTTAGAGCATTCGGCTGCAACTTCTTTTCTTCTCTTTCTTGATAACTCCACAGGGAAGCAATCACGGCTTACGGCTATGAGGCCGGTTTTTACTGTTGGTAAGTTTTTCATATCGTTATTCGTTACTCGTTACTCGTTATTCGTTACTCATCACTCGTCACTTATCACCTGTCACCCGTCACCTGTCACTCGTCACCCGTCACCCGTCACCCGTCACCCGTCACCCGTCACCCGTCACTTGTCACCCGTCACCCGTCACCCGTCACTTGTCACCCGTCACCCGTCACTTTCTTTCTACCAGAAGAAGAAATACAACAGGAACAGAATGACACAGATTCCGGCAGCACCAATATTAAATGCCCATCCAGTGCTAAATAATTTACGGTCAACAATAATTGCTTTTCTATCAACCAGTTTAACTGTAGCATTAAAGTATAACACGATTCCAATCAGAATGAAACCTGTTGCCAGTACATAAATTGAATGTAGGGCAAAATTAGCATATGCTTTAACAAAGAAGGCTGAAACTATTGCAATTAGGCCACCAAGAGCCATGAATCCTGATCCCAGTAATTTATCGCTTTTCTGCCTTTTGGGATCTGGTAATTCACCCTCAACCTTACATCCTTTTTCGAGCAGACTTATTGTTACACCAATTACAGTTAAGGCGATAAATACATATCCCATCCTGATCAGGAAAGGAGTATCACCAGCAAATATTTTCAGGGCTGCTCCGAATGGAAGTGTACATATTGCTACCCAAAGAGCTGCATTCGTGGTGGATTGTTTCCAAAGGAGACCCATAAAGAAGATCACGAATGTACCAGGATAAACAAAGGCTGTGTATTCCTGGATATACTGGAAAACTTGATCCAGAGACTTTAAATTAGGGGCAACCAGCACGGCAATAAACAATGCTGCAAAGGCAACCAGACGGCCAACTTTAACCAGCTGTTTATCAGTAGCATTTTTGTTAATATAGGATCTATATATATCCATTGTGAAGATTGTAGAGGTACTGTTTATCATTGAGGCCAGTGATGAAACAATTGCCGCAGCAAGAGCTGCAAACGCTAAACCTTTTATTCCAGCCGGCACATAATTAGCCAGAAGCCAGGGGTATGCTTCGTCAGACCTTACGATATCAGCACCTAACACAAAGGCAGCGATCCCGGGAATAACTACTAATAATGGAACTAAAATCTTCAGATATCCGGCGAAAATAACGCCTCGCTTGGCTTCTTTTATACTTTTTGCTGCAAGGCCTCTTTGGATAATATACTGGTTGAATCCCCAATATCCAAAATTGGTTATCCACATTCCGCCAACCAATATTGCCCAGCCAGGAAGATCTTTAAATGCATCTTTTGTTGTTACCACGTTTCCTGCAGCATCGAGGGTATCCGGGATAATGGACTGCCCCTGTTCTATTATCATATGAAACTTATCAGGGGCTTTTTCAATTAGGATCCTTAATCCTTCGAAGAATCCACCACCATCAGATACTGCATTAAGGCCCAGGTAAGTAGTTACAAGCCCACCCCCGATAAGGAATACAACCTGGATAACATCAGTCCACGCAACTGCTGTTAGACCACCATAAAGGGAATAAAGAGCTGCAAAAACAGCAAGTCCGATTATTCCATATATCAATGGGAATCCAAGGATTTTCTCCATCGCCAGAGCTCCCAGGTAGATAACAGTTGTCAGGTTAACAAACACATACACCAGTAACCAGAATATTGCCAAACTTGTACTCACCCGTTTGTCGAATCGCTGCTCGGCAAACTGGGGCATTGTATAGATGCCTTTTTTCAGGAAAATCGGAAGAAAGTATTTTCCAACAATTATAAGGGCAAAGGCTGCGATCCACTCATATGAAGCTATTGCGAGTCCTATTGCATAACCTGAGCCGGACATAGCAATAAAATGTTCAGCTGAAATATTTGCAGCCAGCAGAGAGGCTCCAATTGCCCACCAGGGGAGTGAGCGGCTTGCAAGAAAATAATCCTGTGCTGTTTTTTGTATGCCATTTTTTGTCCGGGAAACCCAAAGGCCAAGAGTAACTATGAGCAGGCCGTAGGCGATAAAAACGATGTAGTCAAGTGGGGCGAAGTTTGAGTGCATAGCGTTTAGTTAATGGTTAATTATGAGTTATGAGTTATGAGTTATGAATTATGGGTGATCCGTCATTCGTCATTCGTCATTCATCATTGGTCAGTTCGGCGCAGCCGGTCCCGAGTCACCCGGGGCGTCATTCACTTTAAGCGTTAAATATACACTTATATTTAAGAAATTATTAATAAGACGAATATTTTTAGCTTTACCCGAAAGTAAACCAAGAAAATGACTTATGAAAACAAGCAGGAGGGAATTTATTAATAAAGCGGGGCTTTTTACCAGTGGTTTCATTATCTCCCTGCAAGCTCCGGCTTTGATCAGAAATATGGAAGGGCCTGTGAGGGTCGGTCTGATTGCCGACCTTCACCAGGATATCATGCATGATGGGGAAAAAAGGCTTGATGCCTTCCTTATGGAGATGTCCAGCACAAAGCCGGATGCCATTATTCAGCTCGGGGATTTTGCATATCCCAATGAGAAGAATAAATCGGTGATTGATAAGTTCGATAATGCAAACAAGAATTCTCTGCATGTGATTGGTAATCACGATACTGATAATGGTCATACCAAGCAGCAATGCCTTGATGTATGGGGCATGAGCCACAGGTATTACTCTCATGATATCGGCGGCCTGAGGATAATCGTTCTGGATTGCAATGATGTTGGTTCCCCGACACATAAAGGAGGCTATCCGTTATACATTGGTGAAGAACAATTTGAATGGCTGGAGGAGCAACTTAAAAAACCTGACGGACCTATTTTACTCGCCTCGCACCAGCCCCTGGCCGGCCCGTATTCAATCGATAATCAAAAAGAGGTTCAGGCGTTATTGGGCAAATACCAGGATAAGGTTGTAATATCCATTAACGGACATACACATATCGACGCTCTGGTAAGAATAGGGAAAATACCGTATCTGCATGTTAATTCAGCTTCCTACCAATGGGTAGGGGGAGACTTTAAACATGAAAGCTATCCAAAAGAGATCCATGAGAAATTTCCCTGGATAGAATATACCTGCCCATACAAGGATTCCCTTTTTACCACACTCACTTTCGATACGTCGACAGGGACGATTCAGATCGATGGCAGCAGGAGTGAGTGGGTAGGGCCATCGCCGGAGGAGCTTGGAGCTAAGTTTGATGAGGAAGCCAGGAATGGGGAGGAGGTTGTGGCGAAGATAAGGGACAGGGAGATTAAGAAGGCTTGAGGCTTTAGGCTTAAGGATAAGTATAAGGAATTAGTTGTATGGATATAAGTATAGACGCGTAATTGCGTCTTTATAGGTAAGGGCACCGATTCCCCGGCTCCCCGCAACCTTCATCGCGATTAACCTGTTATTTTTCTTTAAGTATTAGTATGACGGTATAAGCAATGAATGTGGCTAATAAAAGTCCGGCTTCCCATCTGTCAAGCTTTTTCTTTTTGCCTGTAAACATGGCGACAAACACGAAAATCGTTCCGCCGAAAAGTAAAAAGAGGTCGGTATTGAATTTTATGTTGTAGGGTATTGGCCTGACAAAGGAACTAATGGAAAGAATTAAGAAAATATTGAAGATGTTTGATCCTATGATATTACCAACGGCAATGTCATTGTTCTTTTTGAAGGCGGCTACAACTGAAGTTGCCAGTTCAGGCAGGGAAGTCCCTGCGGCAATAATTGTTAAGCCTATGATCTTCTCGCTGACTCCCAGGGCTGTTGCCAGTTGAATACTGTTCCTGACAACAAATTGCCCGCCAATTACCAATGCTGATAAACCCAAAATTATGTATGTCCAAATTTTGAGGCTGGACAGCCCATTGTCTTTTACTTCAGGTTCAGCGGTATCGGTTTTTAGCTGTTGATAGATGTAGAAAATGAAAAGGACAAACATGGCCAGTAATATTAAACCATCTGTTCTTGTTAGGATGGGTGAGCCTGAACCAGTGAAATCGTTAGCAAGGGCAAATAATAATACTACCCCAAAGAAGGACCATGGAATTTCTTTCCATACAGTACTTGACTGAACTGTTAAGGGGGTAATAAGACCGGCGATGCCAAGTATTAGAAAAAGATTAAAATTATTACTCCCAATAATATTGCCGAGCACAATGTCTGAATGACCCTGAAACGAGGCAATTGAATTCACAACCAATTCAGGGGCTGAAGTACCAAAGGCCACAATGGTAAGTCCGATAATCAGGTTTGAAATATTATGCCTTTTTGCAAGTGCGGACGCACCATCAACCAGCCAGTCTGCTCCTTTTAAAAGCAAGGCAAGTCCAAGTATTAAAAGCAGGATTTGTACAATCATTTTGAAGGAATAAATTACTAACAATGTAGGAAGGTTAATGACCTTCCTTATCCTTATTCATTGAGGTCTGCTTTCCTCAACTCATAAATATCTTTCCGCCTGTCTTTTAGGTTCCTCACACTTCCGAATTGATCCAACTGGCGTAGTAAATCGATATCAAGATCGGCTATTAAGATCATTTCAGTATTTGGGGTTGCTTCGGCTTTTATGCCATTAGCCGGAAAGGCAAAATCACATGGGGTGAAAACCATGGATTGGGCATATTGGATATCCATATTGTGGACTTTAGGCAAATTCCCAACACAACCGGCAATTGCCACGTAACATTCATTTTCTATTGCTCTTGCCTGGGCACAGTTCCTGACTCTTGAATAGTCGTTTTGTGTATCAGTTAGAAATGGTACAAAGAGAATATCCATCCCTTCATCGGCAAGAAGCCGGCTCAGTTCCGGGAATTCCACATCATAACATATCAGGATGCCAATTTTACCGCAATCTGTATCAAATACCTTTAGTTTAGAACCTTTATCCATGCCCCACACTTTGATTTCGTCAGGAGTTACATGCAGCTTCTCATATCTTTCTACCATTCCATCCCTTTTACATAAATAACCTACGTTATAAAGTCTGTCATTTTGAATTTCCGGTAAGCTTCCTGAGATTATATTGATGTTATATGAGATGGCCAGTTCGGAAAATTTGTGAATAACGCTCGAAGTGTGTTTCGCAAGCTCCCTTATGGATTCGGCTTCTGGTAAATGATTGTACTCCGCCATAAGGGGAGCGTCAAAAAATTCCGGGAAAAGAGCGAAATCAGACCGGTATCCAGAAACCGCATCCACAAAGAACTCGGCTTGTTGGAGCAATTCTTCCAAATCTTTATAAGGCCGCATTTGCCATTGTATCAGGCCTAAGCGTACAACCTTTTTAGTAGTGCTTGCAGTTTTTGATTTTTTCTCGTAATAGATATTATCCCATTCCAACAGAACCGCATATTCATTTGATGCTTCATCCCCTTCAAGATAGTTTTTAAGAATTTTTGAGGGATGAAAATCATTCGATACCTGGAAATTTAATACAGGGTCCAGGATTTCTTTTCTTCTTACCCTGTCGATATACTCTTTTGGTGTCAGCTCCCTGGAATACTTATGGTAATTGGGAATTCTTCCTCCAAAAGCAACACCTTTAAGGTTTAATCTTTCGCAAAGTTCTTTCCTGTAATCGTAAAGCCTACGGCCAAGCCTTAATCCCCTGAATTCAGGCTTGATGAAAACGTCAACTCCGTAAAGCACATCGCCGTCAGGGGAATGTGTATCAAAAGTATAATTACCTGTAATTTCTTTGTAGGTATGCTTATCATCAAACCTGGCATAATCAACAATAATGGACAAGGCACATCCGGCAATAAGGCTGTTGACTTTTATTACAACCTGTCCTTCAGGGAAACGGCTGATCAGTGAGTTAATATGGTGCTCCTTCCAAAAGGCGTTGGGCATGGTTGTATACGACTCAATCATGGCTTCTTTAAGTTCCTGGTAATCATCCAGGCTTAAAAAAGCCAGTTCAATGTTTTCTATATCTTTCATAGTTCATTTTTTATTCTATACTACAATATCCCTTTATTGAAAAGTATGTTCAAAATTAAAATATCTTAGTACATGACAAAATTTATAACAATCTGATTATCAATAATATATGTTAATA
>CAYXJR010000128.1:0-8253 GCA_964465145.1 uncultured Porphyromonadaceae bacterium
TCAACTGGTAGTGGTTTTTAGTGATCAGTGGTAGTATTTGGGGGTGACGCCGAAAATTTCATAATTCGTCTCTATACTTGAAAGTGACAATTATTGGATTGTCCCCCATAACTATGCCCAATTTACTGGTAACGTTGGATGGGATTTTAAAATCATCCTTATCCATAAAGTCTGTAGGTTCAATAATGATATAAGAGAGTTCATCGTTCCAAAACCTTGGGAAGTTATCGAAATTTGGAACCATGGATAATTTCTCAAACCCAAGAAAATCCTGATAATTATTTATTAGTCTTCCTGCTGAGCCCCTTGGATTACTTATAAAATGATAGTAATTCTTTTTTTCCCTGAATCCAATAGAACAATGTTTATCAGTAATATTCATCTCAATAATATTGTAAATCATATTTTCCCTTTCAACCAAAGTAACAAAGTCCCTGATACTGGCATATTCCCTTTGAATATACTTAGGCGGCATTTTATTTTCTCCAAAATTAAGAATTATTGCAGGCTGTAACCTATCTTGGGAAACAGAGAAGATTGTGTCTTTACAATCCATATAAAAAAACAGATCTTCCTCACTCTTCTGAAAATTCTGAATTCCCTGAAAGTACCTCCATTGATATTCATTTTGGCTAATGGGAAATAGTGATTTTACAATTTTCTGACTTTTCAGATTAAAAAAGTTCAAACGATCCTTGGAGCTGTCGGTCCAGTCCGAGCCTGAGTAAATCGCTAATGTAGATTGGTTGATAAATTCAAAGGCTAATCCGTGCAAATCAATTGGAATTGTTTTAATTGTTGAACCATTACTATCAATTTGCAATATTTTTTTACCTCTACGGTCCAGAATGAGGAAATTAGTATTATTAATTATTTGAATATCCGTAAGGGAAAGATATTCTCCAGGTCCTTTTCCTCTTTTATCAATAGAAAATAGATGTTTTCCAGAAATACTAAAAACAATAATTTTATTTGAAATTAAAACAACAATCGAATCATTATGACGAACCTTGAAATCATTTCCAATTAGTGAATTATCATTTGTTTCGAGACGAATGTATGATATTGTACTCAAATCGACTACCTGCTTATAGTCGATGGCAGAAGCAGATTTAAGTGAAATATTTAATGTCGTTTGCCCATTCAGACTAGCAAACCAAAAGGTTGAAATAAAAATTGTAGCAGACAAGTTAAAAAAAATTTTATACATAAATATAAAAATTAGAGATCACGTCAACGACGTGATCTCGATAAGACAAAATTAATTTGGCAAAGCACATAGAGGGTCGGGACAATAACTGTATTGTGTGTTGCCACAACAATATATTCCAGTTTGAACATTATATTTCAAAGGTCTCACTAGAGAATCTGTTTCGGCAAACTGGACAAGTGACTGTTCAGTCTCAACTATGTTAGAACTTGCTTTTGTTAGAGCCTGCCCTCCAAAAACAAATAAGGCAAATAATAAAATAATTAGAATTTGTGTTTTCTTCATTTTAAAGAATTTAAATTAGTTAAAAAACTTAACATAGTAACAATCATCTTCAAATCAGGGTATTTATTTAAAACCCTAATCAATTAGGAGCCATTTCTTACATATCCAGTTTCTGCAGAAACCAGTTACAACTTAAATTGATGATCTCAGATCAAATTGCTTTGATTTAGAGTTAATATTTATTAGGTAAATGTAACTTGACCGGTTTCAAATCACTATTAAGAACCTAAATAAACATGTTCTTTTTATGATTTCATAAGTTATATTATGATGCAACAACAATTCACGTTGAATTTGCAAAATTTGCACACACAAGTTATACCCACAATTAGGTAATCGATACCCTCAAACTTACGGTGAAGTGTTATTTAGAGGAATTATTAATAACAAATTTGCTGGCCTTGTTCCTTGTAGAATGCTTTTTCCTGTCCTGTTCATTATCTTTTAGTAAAGAAGAAAGAAATATGAACCGTATAAAAGTTGGATAGCTTTGTTAAGGTATCAATTCCAGGAAGATGTTTGCGTGTTTCGTAATTAGAAACATCAATCCCCGTGCATTCCCTAACCTTCTCCTGGCTTACACCCCTGATTTCCCTGATTTCTCTCAATTTGAGCGAAATAATCTCTTTATTTTTCTTCTCCATGACAGTAATCTTTTTGCATTATTATTGTACTTGTTAACAGGACATATCTCCCGTTTATAAGTGGTTAATACCAAAACAGGGCAAAACATTACCGGAAATTTTTCAACAAAATTCTGATGGGGAGTGTTAGTCGTAGATAATCAGGTTTATATGAATGAGGCAGGAGGATGGCTTGATTGCTTTTTTCTAAGAATATAATCGCTTTCTGAGAAGGACAAGGGCACAAATAATGAAGGCAATAGAAAGAATTATGAATACTAAAGACGCCAGTGGAGCATCATTATCCCTTGAACCATAATAAACCAATCCGGCCCAATAGTAAGGATGATCATATCCGACCTGGCTGTTTTTCAGATACTTTATTTTGGCTTTTGAAAGAGCCTTGGATTCGGTATAATGAGTAAAATACCTATAATAATTGGAAGCAATTTCAGAGGAGGATTGATCAGAGGCTTCCCATAAATGCTGAATTATTGATTTGCTTCCTGCCATGGCGAAGGCCAGGCCCAGGGACATGAGCCCCTCGCCTTGATTAAGCGGCCCGGATCCTGATTCACAGCCATTAATAAAAACGGGATATCCGGGAATATCCTGGTACAATATGTCCTGGAAGGTTAGTAAGCTATTTGAATCGGATTGCATGCAGCTGAGTCCGGAAGAGAAAACATTCTGCTGGTTTATCGACAAATGGCTTGAAATATGGATGGCATCATTTTCATTTACAAGCTTATCAAATTGAAATGGTTCCTGATCAATATAATAAATGCCGGAGTTTGGGAATCTGTTTTGTAATGCCTCGACTTCAGTTTCCATCATTGAGGTTCTTTCAGATACTCCACAGCTTATTATCCCAATTCTACTTTCTTTATCGAAGTTCATTTTTATCGGTGCGGAAAAAAATGGTGTGGCAACGTAGCGTATCTCATGGGATTTTAACAAATAGGGTAGTTCCTTAAAGGTTTTTTGACTCTTGTGTTTTTCAATTAATGCCTCAAATGAAAAACCCAACAATATCCCATCCGGATGAAAAGCCAGGGTTCTATCGCTCTTCTGAATTATTGGTTTGATAAGCCTTTCAAAGAGGTATTGGCTTAAGCCGGAGAATCCCTCCACGTCAGTCTGGGAATAATTCGCATTAGGTGATTTCATCAGAAACTCTTTGAAATTCTCAATTGATTGTATGAGCAGGCTGTCTTTGTTTATTGGAAAAATCTCCTTGCCCCTTTTTGTTACAATAAATGCTAACAAAGTTGAATCGGTATCGAAAAACCCGATATATTTTTCCCTTTTTCCCAGAGATTCTGCAAGCATGTCTACCAGAGAAATATATGCTTTTTCCCTTAAAATATCAAAATAATTTGCCCGTATCTGTTCTTCTGTGTTCTCATAGAGTCTGAGCAAATTGCTAACTGAATCTAATGTGCAAGACAAGGTTCCATCGAAATTATCCGCCAGAACGAGGTCCATGGTTTTTCTGCGCTTTTTCAAATCTTCCGACAATTTCATTGGCATCCCAGACCTCCTGTAAATCAAGTCTTTTTCAATCAGCCAATTAAGCGATAAAGATTTTGCCTGTAAAGTCCATTCAAATGCCAGATCATTATACAAATTATCCCCTGTGAGTTTATAAAGATTAATTGCCGCTATCACACCTTTGTTGAAGGCTTCCCTGCCTTTATCAGCAATTATGAACCTTGTGGCTTCGGCATTAATCGCATGTGATAAGTACAGCAGACGGTTGACAGCCTTTTGAAACAAATCCAAAGCTCCTTGATAATCGGACAACCCATTGATCAATAAATCACCATAATTAAGAAGACTTTCGATAAGCACTGTTTCATATTGAGGATTAGGCTCCACAGTTGAAATATCACCGGTGGATTGTGAAAGAATATTAATGGCTTTTTTGTAATAGTTAGAAGCAGAGTCCTTTATTTCAGTTTTAGCATACATCTCTCCCAGGTGATTGCAGCAGATTCCAATTTGAAAATGAGTTTGACCTAAGCTATCAATGGCTCCACCCAAAGAGCGATGAAGGTATTCTGTACATTCGGAAAACCTGCCTTGGGAAAGCAAGTATCTTCCATAATTTCTCTCGGCAACAAAGGAAGCAAATTCTCCCCCTGAAGGTTCCTCCATTAAGCCTAAAACTTTTTCAAAACTCGTTCTACAAAGAAGTAAATCATTCATCCGGATGCCAAGAGCGGCAAGATTTGAATAAATATTGGCCCGGTTGTCATGGTTCATTGAATTTCCATAGTTGCTTATCAAATCCTCCAGTAGAGATCTTGCTTCTTCATACTTCTTCGATAAAATATATGTTCCAGCGAAGTTAATTCTTGAATCTATCAGCGTGATGGTATCCTTGTAAGATATAAAACATTGTTCAGCTACGGTATAACACCTCTCTGAAAGATAATAATTGCCCAGAGACCGGTAAGCAGATCCTTTGTAATAATTCAGGTAACCGAAATAGGGGGTTTGACAGATTAACGGGGAAAAGGAATCGATGGCTGCATTTGCCTTGATGATGACCTCAGTATTATTTCCGTTTTTAAGTGAGGTATTTACCTCTAAGGTCTGGTAGTAAATTTCCAGAACATCTTTGGCTCTTTGCACTGATGTATCTTCCTGCCCGGATACTGCTAATTGAAAAAGGCTGGATGACAACAAGTACAGTAATATGCCTTTCCAATGACTAATTTTAAATAACTGATTCATTGGCTGTTGTCCTGGATTTGCAAAAAAAGTCGGTAATGTTTTAGCTCTAAACAGTATTAACCCCAATATAATGTTTTATTTCTAACTTAAATTACAATGCTATGAAGTCACAAACTGACGAAATCAGGAAAAAAAGAATTCCTGGATTCTTTCCAATGAGGAATTGATGAAGGTCCGTGGAGGGGATGGAGATGAAAGTGGAGGTCCCAATCCACCACCACCGCCTAATCCTCCTGATCCTCCGGATCCTGGCAGTGGAGGTTAACAAACAATTTTAAAGAAGCCCATCCCGGCATTATTAATCGTTTTGTGGGGACAAAACCGATCTGGGGATGGGTTTCTTTGTTTACTAACCTAAACTTTCTTTATGGAAAGCTTGAAAAAGAGTCTGCGATTTGCAAAACAGATCACGATTTATTCCCGTAATAACCAATTAACAATGCTAACTACCTGAATATTATGATTGTCATCATTCAGTGTTGCTTCTTCTTCCATAGTTACGATGAAAAGCCTTGAAGCACCGAGCTCTTTACCTGCCTGGATTATAATTTTTAATTATGCTTATAAAACATTATGTTTGTGAAACATTATAAAGAATCATATTGAATATTAAATCAAATCATTGCGCAATGGATTTTCTGGATAGGAAAAATGAACATAAAAGGTTGATAACTACACTTGATCGTCAGGAAGCCCAACTGGTTGTAATGTATGGCCGGCGCAGGATTGGAAAGTCTACTCTGATCAGGCAAGTATTGAAAAAGAATGACATTTACTTTTTAGCTCATCTTTCTGATGATATTTTGCAAAGAGCCCAACTTGCCAGGGCCATTTCTGAACAAGTAGCCGGATTCGACAAAGCAATATATCCAAGTTGGGAAGCATTGTTCAACAGCCTTGGAAATTCATTAAAAAGAAGCCTGACTGTGTGCATCGATGAGTTCCCTTACATGGTAAAAAAATCGCCGGAGCTGCCTTCTTTGATCCAGAAGATCATTGATGAGCAGCCAAATCGATCTTACCATCTGATATTGTGTGGTTCATCTCAACAGATGATGCAGGGATTGGTATTGGATAGCAGCAACCCCTTATATGGACGAGCAAATCAAATATTAAAAATCAACCCTCTGCAACAGGGATGGATACAGGAGGCTATCCATTGTAATCCTGTTGAAGCAGTGAAAGAGTTCTCTGTTTGGGGTGGAATCCCCAGATATTGGGAAATCAGGGCCCAGGAAGGTTCATTTGAGAACGCTTTGAAAAACCAGGTCCTTGATCGCCTGGGAGTGCTTCATGAAGAACCATTAAGACTTTTACTGGATGATATGAGAGAAGCTGTACAAGCCTTTTCAATATTGACTTTGGTTGGAAGGGGAGTTCATAAAATGTCTGAAATTGCTGCCCGCCTTGGTAAACCTGCTACTCATATAAGTCGCCCTTTAGACAAACTGATTCAGCTGGGATTTCTAAAAAGGGAGGTTCCGTACGGTGATTCCCCAAGATCTGGTAAGAAAAGTTTATATAAAATTTCGGATCCCTTCACTAATTTTTATTTCACATTTGTAGAATCTAATCTTTCAAGGCTTGAATTAGGTCTGATTGAACAGGTATATAATTCTATTTTACCAGGATTTAATAAATATTTTGGAGCTGAATGGGAAAACCTTTGCAGGGCGTGTGTTCCGCTTGGTTTAATTAATGGGATTGAATTCGGGATGCCTTCCCGTTGGTGGGGAACCAATGTCCAGGGAGATAAAATGGAAATTGACCTTGTATGTGAATCTATTGATAAAAAGTATTTATTAGTCGGTGAATGTAAGTGGAGCAATGTAACCAATCCTTTATCTCTTATTAATCAGCTGATTAATAAAGCTAAACTTTTGCCGGGAAAAATGGTTGGAAACCTTCTCCCCGTGCTTTTTGTAAAGAGTATAGACAATAGTATTGAAATTCTAATTCAAAGAGAACCGGGAATAGTTTTCACTCCAAAGGAAGTTATGGAAAGATTGAAAAACTGAAACTACTCCCCAAATTATACCCCCAGCAACCATTCCCAAACAGGTTTTATCAGGATTGTTTTATCCTTCACAATGATTTTATCTTCCTGATTAAAAGTAAGTATCAGGCCCTGCCCGAGCTTGTGCTCTTCCAACACCTCCATTAAACCATTTATCTCTCTCTCTTTGTTCTGATATTCCAGTTGATAGCAGACCTGGATGGCTCCTATGATCCGTAAACCATCCTGGATAATGAAATCGCATTCGTTGGATTTCCTATGATAGAACACTTGTAATGCTCGTCGTTTCAGTTCAATAAAAACTACATTTTCCAATAATCTTCCCTTGTTTTCAGAAAATGAGAATGCATTTCTGCCAATAATAGCATTGTCAATACAGTATATCTTTTTGGGATTCACTAACTGTTTTTTCAATGAATAATCAAACTTCTTTAGGCTGAATAGCAAATAAGCCTGTTCAAAGTGATCAATAAACTGACTAACCGTATTTCCTGAACCTACACCGATCAGACTTTTAAGTTTGTTATAGGATATTTCCTTACCGATATTTGAGATGAGATAATACAGAAGAGTCTTGATTGCTAATTCATTGCGCAGTTGGTTCCTTAATAGAATGTCACGATAGAATATGTCCTGGAAAAGGTTCCTTAAAATATCAACACTATTGTTTTTGAGATATTCCGGGAAACCTCCATGTTCAAGATATTTCTCAAACATATCTATAGAGTGATCCTTTGTTTTAAATTTCAGAAATTCAGAATAGGAAAAAGGGAACAACTCCAGACTTATATGTCGGCCAGTAAGCCTGGTACCTAGCTCCTTACTTAACATCAATGCATTTGATCCCGTGATGATCACTTTTTCTCCACCATCAACGAGTTGCCGGATGTATTTTTCCCATCCCTGAATGTTTTGAATTTCATCAAAGAAGAATATGCCTCCTGGACCAAGATTTTTCTTAAAAACAATTTCAAGTTGAATAAAATCAGCGAGCTCAAAACCGGCAAGGGCAATATCCTCAAAGTATAGATAATAAACCGGCTTTCGGGTTTTTAAAAATTGTCTAACCAGGGTTGACTTTCCACCACGCCTGACTCCTGAAATGATCGTAGTGAATTTGTCAAATAGTTTTACTTCGAATAAACGCTTAACGCCCAAATCTCTTTTAAGATCGAGTTGTTGTTTCATTACAACCCTTTCCAATTCATCTCTTAATAACATAATATAAAATTCTATATTACAAATGTAATAAATACTATATTAGCACTGCAAGAAAATCTATATTAATATTATAGAATTGTATAAAACATCATGAATAAATTAAACTGGGGTATGCACTTGAAACATATTAAAAAACTTAGTAAATTTGGGATCTA
>CAYXJR010000129.1:0-8209 GCA_964465145.1 uncultured Porphyromonadaceae bacterium
GCTCAATCACACGGCTTTTGTATTCGCTGTCTACGCTTCGTGCCAGCATCTCTGCGGACTACGCAAGACTCGCTTCCGGCTGATGGCTAATCTTTACCTGTCAGGATTGTTTACCTGCTGGGTTTCTACGAAAGGTTTCAAAGAACAATATTATCCCCCTTTCACGGGCTTCGCATGGCGCAATGAAAATCTATGTTGAATAAACATTGTGCGTTTTTAGAAAACAGTTTTTACAACGTTCATCAATGGTGGTGATAGTGGTCGTGTCCATGTTCTTCCCGTTCATGATCGCAATAATTGGCACTAAGCTGTAATTTGCCAGCAATAAAGTCATTAACTAATTTTTCGGGCGTTTCAACCGGAGCTCCAATAAACACATTTACATGAGCTTGATTAAATAAGGTAACAGCTTGAGGTCCCATTCCACCTCCAATAACATCGGTTGCACCTTGCACAGCCACGAAACGTGGAAAAGTTCCTGGCTGGTGTTCTGGCGGGTCTAAAACGGTGATGTTGGTGATTTGGTCGTTTTCCACATCAACAAAGGCAAACGCCTGACAATGCCCAAAATGAGCAGATAATACATTTCCTTCCATAGGAATAGCAATTCTTTTTTTCATTTCCTATTATTTTTTTAAAATTGTTTTTTCAATATCTTCTTTGCTTATTGGTTTGGTGCAGAAGAACCAATCGTAGCATTTAACATTTTTATCTTCCATACGTTCTTTTGCTACACCACATGAACCGGCAGTTGGAACAATTACATCATCACCCGGTTGCCAATCGGCAGGGGTTGCAACAGAAAAAGCATCGGCAGTTTGCATGGCTACAAGAGCGCGATATAATTCATCAAAATTTCGTCCTAAACTTAACGGATAATAGATAATTGCACGGATAATTCCTTTTGGGTCAATAAAAAATACTGCTCTTACAGCTTTTGTGTTGCTTTCTCCGGGCATCATCATACCGTATTTTTTAGCAACTTCCATTGTAATATCTTCAATCAAAGGAAATTTAACTTCTACGTCTTTCATTCCTTTGTATTGGATTTTTTCTTTAATAGTTCGTAACCAAGCGATATGACTATATAAACCGTCAACTGATAAACCAACTAATTTGCAATTTGCTTCATTAAACTGTTTTTCTAATGTTGCAAAAGTCATAAACTCTGATGTGCAAACAGGTGTAAAGTCAGCAGGGTGGCTAAAAAAAATTAACCAACTCCCCTTGAAATCTTCGGGAAAATTGATTTCACCTTGTGTTGTTACAGCTTTAAATTCTGGTGCTTTTTCGCCTATACGAGGCATTGCATTGATTTCATTTTCCATTTTTTTTATTTTTTAAGGTTATTATAATCTGATTTTTTTAAATTCATCTTTCATTTTCTGAATATCATTTATCCAGCCTTCAATGTCGTTTTCATGTTCTAATTCTTCATTGAGAATTGCAACAGCCATCTGATGTGTACTGTGATCTTTCCCAGTTGTAAAATCGGCAATTTCCTGATATCGTTGTATTGCACATCTTTCTCCTTTTAAATTCTGTTCCAATATTACTTCTATATAAGGATCTGATGGTTCATCATAACTACAACGCGCTAATTTTGTCCATTCGGTAGGATTTATTACCGGTGTACCACCCAATTGAATAATTCTGTTGACAACTAAAAGAGCATGACCAAGTTCCTGATCTGCATGAAGCAATAGTTCGGGTTCTACTTCGCTTCTCACAATCCATCAGCGTTTTACCTTTAATTATCTCACAAAGAGCAGAACCTGATGTGAAAGAGCCTGCACATCCTATAGCTTGAAATTTTGCGTCCGTTATGATTCCCGATGTTATCATCAGAAATATTTCCATCGTATCACCGCAGGGACCTGTCCATAGGGAATGAGCATCCGGGTTTTCGATGCTCCCAACATTTAAATGAATTTCATAATATTCTATAGCCCTATCCGAATATCCAGATGTTTTTAATAAAACCCGTATCTCACTCAAAATTTTAATTATAAAAAAAATGAATACTATGGAGAAAAGAATCCTCCATAGTTAAATTAATTAATTGCCTCCTCTGAAACGGTTTTGTTGTCCCATACCGAAATCTCTACCGCCTCTACCTCGTCCAAAGCCAAAACCTCTTCCCTGAAAGTTTTCAGGAATATTTTCGTTGGCGTTTTCTTTTGTTTCAGCAGTTTGATTTTTGAGATTTGCACCAAAATTAGTACAACGCCCCATTTTACGGCCTGTCATAGAACCTTGTCCCATTGGGCCTCTTTGATTAAAACCTGGCATAATGACCTCCTTTTTTATTGTTAATATTATTGTTTACCGCTTTTTAAGCGTTTTCCTTTACCCTTACCGCCTCCGGAATGACGTTTTTTACCCATTCCCTTACCGAGCTTTTGTAATTTTTCATCATCTGTAGCTTTACCACAATTTCCTAATTTACGTCCTGAAAGAGAACCATCTCCTTCGGGACCAGTACCATCAAGTTTTGACATATTATTATGATTTAATAGTTTAACATTTCAATGATGTCTTTATTTTTTTTTTCAGGCTCTTTTAGAACAATCATTTGAATTTTTAAGCTGTCAAGCAAGGATTTCATTTTCATTCCAAATTCACCTGAAACTATTTTATTTACATTACGAGATACCACTAATTGCACTGCAGCAGGACCCGCACCATCTTCTGCTTCTTTGTTTGGATTAGGAATAAATTCCATTGCTTTATTCTCTGTGTCGTAAACCACAAAGTAAGCACAGCGACCAAATCGTTGGTCAATTGTTGATTCTAATGAATTTCCTGTTGATGTGATGGCAACTTTCATATTATTGATTTCATATTATTGATTTTTAAAATTTCTGCAATTGGGACTTCCTTTTCTTTTCAAAGCAATATTGCATTTCGGACATACTACATGGGTGCATGGTCTTCCGTATTTATGTTCTTGCTCAAATCCACAGTTTGGACATATGCATAAATCTTCACAGTGTTTATTAGAAGCATCTTTATAGGTATTATCATAATCATATTCCTTAAACTGTTGACTACCGCATAATGGACAATTTTTAACTGTTTTTTCTCTCTCGGGGTTATTGAAATAACATTTGCATTTTTTGCAATGATACCAGTTGCTGTCAAAATAAACCTTTCCTCCTTCAATGGCAATTTGCCTGCCTTCTACAAATGCTTTTGCAATTTTTTGAAGAGCAGAAGCATATATTCTTGTAAATGTTGGCCTAGAAACACCCATCATAACAGATGCCTGATGATGATTAAGTATGTTGTAGTCGCTTAAACGTAAGGCTTCATATTCCTCATATAATAAATTAACAGGCTCCAAATTTTGTCTTCCAGATTCTCGTCCATAAGGCTTAAACCCTTTGATTACGGGCGGATTTAAAACTTTTCTTAGCACTTTTATTCTTGGAGACATATTTTTATTAAACAATAGTTCACTGCAAATTTAATGAACTATTGTTCATTTAGCAAATTTATTTTACATTTCAGAAAAATAATTTTATGGATGAAAGGATAATGAAATCAGAAACAAGACAATTTAAAGTTATTTTTCCAAGTACGTTAAATGATCACGATACTTTATTCAGTGGAAATGCTATGCAATGGATGGATGAAGTGGCTTATATTACAGCAATCCGATTTCCTATAAAGAAAATGGTTACTGTTTTGGCTGATAAAGTTCAATTTTTATTACCTATGAAATCAGGTACAATTGCTGAAATTATTGGAAAGGTAACAAAAATTAAAAAATGTTAATATTGAAATTCAGGTTGAAATATACATTGAAGATATGTATTCTGAAAATAGACAAAAAGCCGTTGATGCTTTATTTATATTTGCAGCAATAAATGATGAAAACAAACCTATTCCTATTGATAATAAGGAGCATTCAGTTAAGCTGAGTTAGAGCGTTGGCAAAATTTGGCTCTTTGACTTTTGCGAAGCGTTGGCTAGTGTATCGGGCAAAAGGCAATTTGCCAAATGTGAGATTGCCAAAACGCCCCTGGCGAAAAAGTGCGGTGGGGTAAAAATTTAAACTTTTAGGTTGGCAGGTGTGTCGGCATATTTCATTCTCAATCTGAAATTGTCAAGTTGCAGTAAAATGTCCGTCGAGTAGTTATCTTTTCCGCTTGTTGCTGACGTGTTGCGCTATGAATAGTTGCCGATTGCGGGTTACTTCCTTGTCCAGTTATACTGAACTTGATGCGGGCTACAACCCTTGAATTTACTACTATACGGCAATTATTTATGAGCGTGTGTGTGCCTTGAATGGTAAATTTAGTAATAGTTCTTTTAAATATCGTAAAAGAAAGCCCAAGAGGTGCAAGTCCCTGATGCGCGGGGGTAACGCCTCGAAGCAAAGCAAGTGGCAAGGTGGTTTGGGGTGACCCATGCACTAAACGGTTGAAAGGCAGGAGCTGGTGGTGTGAGAAGTGCACTTGCTCTGGTTATTCCGGGGTCAGCCACCTACTCGATTGTATACTTTAAAATTATTTTATCTCATCATCTGTTTTTAAAAATATTTCTAGTTGAGAATCACCATCTATTAAGCAAGCTCGGGCTTGTTTTAATAATTCTAGTTTATTACTGGCTGTATATTTATATTCAGAAAATCTCCAATTATTAAATTCCAATGCCCCAAATTTGTCCATTAATATATTCCATGATTCAATTTCTTCATCAATAGATTTAACTCTTTTTTTAATGGAATCGTCTTTATCACCACGTTTTTTACAGTTTTCTCCTGTCTTTTCTTTTATTGCTTTAATATTATTGAGGTTATAGCCTGGATTTAAAAGAATCAGGTGAATTTGCCCAAAACAATCTCGTATTTTTTTATTATCGAATAATATTGGTAAAAGAGGAGAGTAGATTTCAGCTTTCGCTCTAAATGTGTAAGGATGACTTAAAAATAAAATTTGCCAATCTTCTCTAACTCTGATAAATAATGTACGTGCTCTTGAATACCAAAGTACATTTTCAGATAAATATCTTCCTCTAGTATCAAGACTTCTAAATGTATTATAAATTTCGTCTTTAAGTTTTGGATTAGCATAATAAATATCATTTGTGTCGCGAGGACCTGATTTTCTTAATCTAAAAGGGTCTATTCGAATAATATCATCCCTTATAATATAATCTAAAGGACTTTTACCTACACCTCCTGGTCCAAAAATGAATAATGTATCTTTTATCATAATGTACTTTTGTTTAAATCAATGTTTAATAAATTTTATTGTACACAACCTATTAGTGTTCTATCAGTCGTTAAGCCTAAAAGTAGCATATTCCCATAGGAATGTAAATGATGGATGGCGGGAAATGAGGACGGGGGGCCAGGAGGCTATGAAATGAAATGGGGATCGCACGATGAGCTTCCATTGACAAAAAGGGAACCATTGCCTTACATTGATTCATTGGAGCTTAATTGCTCTGTGGTGTATTTTATTTTTCTTTTATCTTATCATTATGTTCATTATACATTTCTCGACTTAATAATTTTACTTCCTGTAAGACCAATCCATAATGACTTCCAGGCGGATCTTCTTCAATCTTGATATTCCGCCAGTCTTTGGCAAAATTTCCCGAATAACATAACCATGCTTCACTTCCTGTTTTGCTGATAAATTTTGTTGGGAAATTCAGAAAATAACCCTGTTCACCAAAATCTTTCATATATACCACCATCTTCCATGGCCCTGTAATATTGTCTGATTCAAGAATATATGAATTCATTTTCTCAACAGTAGGCCAACCATCAGTTACGCACATTAAATATTTCTTTAGAGCTGCATTATATGTCATAGTAACACATCCACAGTTGTTGTTCCAATCAATTAATGGTTTGATAGAATCAAATTTTTGCGACCAGACAGGATTATTATTACTATCAAAGCCGCTGAAAAATTCGTATTTACTGGCATCATTAATATTTTCAATGCTTGGCTTTACCCGGATTAAGTAAATCTGGTCACCACTTATCCAGGAGAGGTTGGCGAATCTTGGCTTTTCATCCGGGTATTCGGCACCATGAGCCACAAGATAAGCGTAACCATCGAAAGAGTGTTCCATGTTTTTTCCAAAATCAACAAAATGAGGAGCTCCTATTTTTACCGGATAGCCCCACATTCCTGTTTCCTTGAAAATTGGGTTTTCCGGTGTATGAGGACCTTCTTTCCATGTCCTGCCATAATCAGTTGATATTCTAAAACCAACAAAGGGGCCCTGCCAGGGCCAGTTATATTTAACACCGCCAAAAAAGGTTGTTCCTTCTGGTGATAAACAATAAGAACCATAATACCAAACTCCATTATATACTAATGATCCGCAAGGATAGCGACCTCCATATGGTTCAGGGGGAGAATGTGTTAAGCCAAGACTATAAATCTTCAAATTTAAGGGATCATCACCTTCCGCGACTGCCTGTCCGGTTGTGAAAGGAGGCATATAAGATGTGGATGCATCTCTGCTTCCATCAAGTCGCGGTACGGAGCCATCGGTAAATGGAGAATATAATTTATCATCAGAAGCCCAGGAGAAATACCAGGTATCTGCAAACCTGTAATCACTACATTTTCCTGTAAATAGTATCCCAACAATATCTTCAGATTTTTCGAAGGGGCAATCAGCAGGAGGATCCGATGGCCAGACAAATGACTCGAAGTTAATCTCATTTTTTGCTTGCTGGGCAAAGAGCGAAATACTTGATAAACAAAAAATCATCAAATAGACTATTGTCTTGCAAAGTCCTGTTGTTTTTCTCATGAGTAATTATAATTATTTAATTCATTGGTCTCATATGTTTTAAAATGTCACGACTGTGTATACGTACTACGTTTACCTACCTTAAAATTAAACAAAATAGCAAGCAATAAAAATGAGGAAGATCAGGGAAATGGGGAACGGGGAACAGGGAACGGGGAACAGGGAACGGGGAATGGATGACAGATGACAGATGACGGATGACGGATGACGGGTGACGGGTGACGGGTGACGGGTAACGGGTGACGGGTGACGGAGAAGATAGAACAAGCTCCCTTATTTCCAATGGCAGGTGCTCAATCTGCCATTTTCTTTCTGCATCTACTGATTTACCGGCATTTTTCACAGCTTTCAAAGAATACAGGGCTGCTCCCAATGAATGGTCAGCCATATGAGCCGTAGCAACCGCATGTCCAACAGCACGGGCTACCGCTATTGAAGCCGGATCAGAAAGTTCTCTTGCCAATTCATGTGCACCCACAGATGCTTTTCTCGCCTCACCAACCGAAGCAGTTCCTTTCTCCCATTCTTTAGCAACCGATAAAGCCTTTTCCAATCTCTCATCTGATTTTTCACCGAAGAGTGGCAATATATGTTCCACACAGTCGTAGGCCCATTGAATTAATTGTCGATGCTGATCCTTTTTAAGAGGTCCTCCACGATGTTCAGCTATATATCTTTGGTCGCGCATGATGAGGGTTGGGGGGGGGGAAGCAGAGTCTGTTTGGTTGGGCTTGGTTTACCGTTAGTGAGGTGTGAGCGAAAAGCTGTTTGAACCGGAGAGGTTTTTAATTCCATCGAATTCGATGGAATTAAAATTCGGGTTATTGAACTGTTCCCAAAGTCCCATAAATTCAATGGTGCTTCTATTACGCATCCAGTTTTGTAATATGTAATCACTTCTCTCAGCATCTCTGAATCTTGCAATGTCGGTAAGGCTGATAAAATCTTCGTTATTTTTATTGTAGATGATGATTTCAGTTCCTTTTACCTCTATTTTTATATTTTTCGCCATCCTTCTATTTTAATACTAACCAGGTAATCAATTCCAATTTATTAGCATCGTCCACTTGTTTTTCCTGCGGAATGATGGTTAGGCACCCCTAAAATTAAACAAATTAGTGAGGGAACAAAAGGACGGAAATCAGGGCAGGAAGTCAGCCCCGATAAAAATCAGCGATCTTTTGGTAATTTGAATTTTAGCCATTTTCTTATGTCTATTTGTGCCATGGCCTTGAACTGCAGGTTATTATGCAATTATTTACTTCTGGATTGTCTTAAGCCTATAATACAGTGGATTTGAGTTTACGGCTGTTTGGTGGGATTTTTATTATTATTTGACATTACCGCCATATATTATTTTAGTTTGTCAAAACTTTTTATTATCTTTGACCTATTAAAATGTATGACTATGATAAAAATT
>CAYXJR010000130.1:0-8147 GCA_964465145.1 uncultured Porphyromonadaceae bacterium
TAAGCGCAAGAGCTTCAAGAACCTTTTTATTAATAGATTTAAGGTTGATCCTCTCGATGAAATCATAAATATTGATGAAAGGGCCTCCCTCTTTTCGGGCTGCCACAATGTCATCCACAGCGCCGGCACCTACCCCTTTAACTGCTGCCAGTCCAAAGCGTATGTTTCCTTGCTTGTTGACTGTAAACTTGCTGAAACTTTCATTTACTTCCGGGCCAAGCACTTCGAGACCCATTCTCTTGCATTCATCCATATATGTCTTGATCTTTTTAATATCGCTCAGGTTACGGCTGAGGACTGCCGACATATATTCAGCGGGATAATTTGCTTTAAGGAAGGCAGTTTGAAAAGCAACAACCGAATAGGCTGCTGAGTGCGACCTGTTAAATCCGTATTTTGCAAATTCCTGCATAAGATCGAAAACATGAGCTGCTTTTTCGGATGTTATGTTCTTTTCCAACGCTCCCGATATGAAGTCCTGTTTCTGCTGTTCCATAGCCTCCATTTTCTTTTTTCCCATAGCCCTCCTGAGTAAATCGGCTTTTCCTAATGAGAAGCCACCCATGATTTGGGCAGCCTGCATGATCTGTTCCTGGTACACCATGATACCATAGGTGTCTTTAAGAATTTTTTCGAGCCAGGGATGGGGATAATCGACCTCTTCCAGTCCATGTTTTCTTCTAATAAATTGTGGGATAAACTGCATGGGGCCCGGCCGATAAAGAGCATTCATGGCTATAAGATCCTCCAATACCGTGGGTTTTAATTCCTTGAGGTATCCCCGCATGCCAGAGGATTCAAACTGGAAGGTGCCTACCGTTTCACCGCGTTGGTACAATTCAAATGTCTTTTCATCCTCATATGAAATATTATTGATGTCAATATGAATGTTTCGTGACATACTAATGTTATCAACCGCATCTTTAATTATAGAAAGGGTCTTCAAGCCTAGAAAATCCATCTTAAGCATACCGACATTTTCGATGTGCTTCCCATCATACTGGCTAAGGTAAAGTTCTGTATCCTTGGATGTGCTCAGGGGGATGTGTTCAATAAGGTCTTCAGGGCCAATAATTATCCCACAGGCATGTATCCCCGACTGCCGGACTGATCCCTCCAGTGTTTCGGCCATTGCAAGAGTTCTCACTACGGCTGGATCACCATCGATCCTTTCTTTTTTAAGAGCGCTCACCTCCTCGTAGGCTTTTTTAAGATCCATTTTAGGGCCATCGGGGACCATCTTTGTCAGACGAATGGCTTCTGACAGGGGGAGGTTGATTACCCTTGCTACATCACGGATTGCCATCTTTGCAGCCATAGTACCAAAGGTGATGACCTGGGCCACCCGCTCTTTCCCGTATTTGTCTACCACCCATTTCATGATTTCCTCCCGGCCATCTTCGTCAAAATCAATATCAATGTCGGGTATGGAGATTCTCTCAGGGTTTAGGAACCTCTCAAACAGGAGTTTGTACTTGATCGGGTCGATATTTGTAACCCCGGTGCAATAGGCTATTGCAGAACCAGCCGCTGATCCTCGTCCCGGACCAACAGAAACATCCGCTTCCCGGGCAGCACGAATGAAATCCTGAACAATCAGGAAATATCCGGCAAAGCCCATATCCCTTACAACATTGAGCTCAAAATCAAGCCGTTCGCGTATACTTTCTGTTATATCAGGGTACCTTATTTTTGCACCCTCAAAAGTTAGGTGCCGAAGATAATCATCCTGATTATCAAACCCATCCGGAATACTAAAAGCCGGTAACAAAACCTTCCGGTCAAGATTATACTCTTCCACTGTTTCGGCTAGCTTTAGGGTATTATCCAAGGCTTCAGGGATATAGCTGAATAGCTCGGCCATTTCATCAGGAGATTTGAAATATTCGTTCCCGGTGAATTTCATGCGAGTATCGTCATTAATATCTTTCCCGGTTTTTAGACACAAGAGTATATCCTGGGCCTCCGCATCTTCTTTTTGAAGGTAATGGACGTCATTGGTGGCAATTAAAGGGACATCATGCTGTCTTGCTAATTTGATAAGAATAGAGTTGACTGTCTCTTGCTCAGGATACCCATGGTCTTGTAATTCAATATAATAATCCGAACCAAACAAAGCTTTATACTTCAGTAGAATTGTTTCTGCCTCAGCCTCGCTTATCATAGCTGCTTTGGGCAGTTCACCCCCAAGGCAGGAGGAACAGGCGATTAATCCCTCATGAAATTTCTCCAGGATCTCCCAATCGATTCGGGGTTTGTAATAGAATCCTTCAATATAAGCCAGTGATACCAGTTTTATAAGGTTATGGTATCCGATTTTATTCCGGGCCAACAAGATAAGATGATACCGGTTTCGGTCTTCTTTATCCGATTTATCCATACGGCTATTTGCGGCCAGATAGACCTCGCATCCTAAAATGGGCTTGATGCCGGCTTTCCGTGCTTCGTCGTAAAAGTGTTTTACCCCAAACATGTTTCCATGATCGGTAATCGCCAGGGCAGACATATTGAACTGTTTCGCCCTGTCAATTAATTTTGGAATGGATGTAGCTCCATCAAGGATGGAGTATTGTGTGTGAACGTGTAAGTGGACAAATTCATTCATCTTCTAAGTATTTGTATACCAACCGGTAAGAAATAATTTTCATAAAGGTGGGCAGAAGCCTAAAATTACTATAATTGAGATTGAATCATCCATCTGTTTAAAACTCTTTAAAAAGAAAATCAATCTTTTGTTAGAGAACTAATTACTCCTATCTTTGCACCCACAAAATTTCACAGTAATCAAAATTAAATTGAAAAATGCCAGTAAGAATCAGATTAGCTAGACACGGGAGAAAATCCCGTCCGTATTACTACATTGTAGTTGCGGATAGCAGGGCACCACGTGATGGTAAGTTTATTGAACGGATTGGCTCATACAACCCGGTCACAAATCCTGCTACAGTAGAACTGGATTTCGACAAAACACTTGACTGGATGCAAAAAGGAGCGCAGCCATCGGATACGGTACGTAACCTTTTACAACAAAAAGGTGTGATGTACAAAAACCACCTGCTTAAGGGAGTAAAAAAAGGCGCCCTCACAGAAGAGCAGGCCGAGCAGCAGTTTCAGGTGTGGTTGAGCGAAAAGGAAAACCAATTGCATGGTATTGTTCAGAAAATTAAATCTGAACAGGATTCAGATGAAAAAGCCAGGTTCGACGCTGAAATTAAAATTCGGGAATCTATGGCAGCAGAGTTGGCAAAGAAGCGTTCCGACTTAGTTGCCGCTGAAGCAGAGGTTGAGGAAACCGCTACAGAGGTAGTTGAGGAGGTGGTGGAATTTAAGGAGGAAGCACCGGCAGCAGTGGAAGAAACCGCAGTTGAAGTTGCTGAAGAAGCACCGGCAGCAGTGGAAGAAACCGCAATTGAAGTTGCTGAAGAAGCACCAGCAGCAGTGGAAGAAACCGCAATTGAAGTTGCTGAAGAAGCACCAGCAGCAGTGGAAGAAACCGCAGTTGAAGCAGCTGAAGTAAAAGTAGAAGAGCCAGCCAAGGAAGAAGCCAGGGATAAGGAAAAATCCGGAGAAGAAAAATCCGAAGGATAAACTTACTGTTATAATCTCATTGAATTGAAAGGTGTTGGCTAATGGCTGGCACCCTTTTTTTCGTTATATTAAGAGCTTTAATTTCATGCTTAAGCAATTTTGTATTAAACCTATTGTTTAGAAGAGCGTCATAAGACTTATGAAATAATACAATTATGTAGATATGAAGATTAGATCAGGATTAACAGTTAATGAGTCGGGGTTTCTTTTCGATCCCACAACAGGTGAGTCGTACTCCCTGAACGAAATGGGCTCCATATATTTCAACATGGTTTCTGAAGGACGAAATGCAGAGGAGATAAAAGACTTGGTAACCACTGAGTATGATGTGGATGAAGCCACTTTCGAAAAAAGTTTTCTGGATTTTGAATCCCGGTTAAAAAACTTACGGCTTATAGAGAATGAATAGCCGGACTAAATTAACAGTGGCTGTTTCGGGTTTGAACAATACAGACAATCCCGGACCGGGAATCCCGGTGATAAGGGGACTGCTTGAATCCACCTCGTTCGACACACGTATTATCGGCCTGTCATATGAACAGCTAGAACCTGGTATTTACATGCCGGATCATACAGATGCCGTTTATACAATGCCGTATCCATCGGTAGGGATGAAAGCGGTCATGGACAGACTTACTTATATCAATAGCAGGGATAAAATCGATGTTCTTATCCCGAATTTTGATTCCGAACTGCTGCTCATAATCAAGATGCAGGATCAATTGGCCACCATGGGGATAAAGACATTTTTACCTACCCTGGAACAGTTTGAGGAAAGGCATAAGACTAATCTTCCCGAGTACGGAAAGAAATATAATGTAAAGGTTCCTGCCAGCTACCCTGTTTCTTCTGCAGGTGATATTCCGGCCATCATGAAAGAATTGAATTATCCTGTGATGATAAAGGGTAAATTTTATGATGCATATATTGCCCGCTCCCAGGAGGAGGCCATAGGCTACTTCTATAAAATTAGTGCCAAATGGGGCCTGCCGGTTGTGCTTCAGGAGTATGTCAGTGGTACGGAAGTGAATGTGATTGCATTAGGCGACGGCCATGGAAAAACTATCGCTGCTGTGCCTATCCGGAAACAATACATCACAGATAAAGGGAAAGCCTGGGGTGGGATTGCTATTTCCGGGCCCGATATGCTAGCCCTTACCTATAGGATTATTGCTTCAACAAAATGGCGGGGAGGAATGGAGCTGGAGCTTATACGGACAGAAAATGATGATCTATATCTTATCGAGATCAACCCTCGTATTCCTGCATGGGTATATCTGGCCGTAGCCGCCGGGCAAAATATCCCTGAGGCATTGATTAAACTGGCAACAGGAATGCCGGTAGAGCCATATACAGAATTTAAGGTGGGAACTATGTTTGTGCGATATTCCTACGATTTGATCGCAGATTTCAGCGACTTTGAGACTATAACTACAAAGGGAGAATTGATAAAAAAGAATTGAAATGGAGAGAAAAAAATTTGAATATCCGGTTATAAAGCGTTTTCAACCTGGCATGCCTGGGAAATCAGGCCTTCAACCGGCGTTAGAACCCATTACAGAAATCAACAATATTCCCGTTATCCGCCTGCAAGAGGAGTATGGATCTCCTCTGTTTCTTATCAAAGAAGAGACTATAAGGGATACATACCAGTCAGCTCTTCAGGCATTTAAGAGCAGATACCCGAAGGTGCAGTTTGCCTGGTCATATAAAACCAATTACCTGGATTCAGTATGCCGGGTTTTTCATGACGAAGGCTCCTGGGCCGAAGTAGTTTCAGGCTTTGAGTACAATAAAGCCCGTGCCAATGGCGTACCGGGAAAACAGATCATTTTCAACGGGCCGGATAAAAGCCGGGATGATCTGGAAATGGCTGTCAGGGACGGTGCATATATACACCTGGATCATTTTGATGAGATGTATTCTCTTATCGAGCTTACAAATGAACTAAAGATGAAAGCAAAGGTGGCCATCCGGGTGAACATGGATACAGGAATATACCCGAAATGGGATCGTTTTGGCTTTAATTATGAAAACGGTGAAGCCTGGGAAGCTCTCAAAAAAATTGCCCAACAGGAATATTTTGAATTGGTGGGATTACATACTCATATTGGCACCTATGTTATGAGTACCCAGGCCTATGCTACCGCTGCAAAGAAATTGTCTGAACTGGCGCTCAGAGCGGAGAAAAACCTCGGAAAGAAGGTTAAATATATTGATATGGGAGGTGGATTTACTTCCATGAATACACTCAAAGGAGCCTGTCATTCGGCTTCGGATACCAATCCGGGATTCAATGAATATGCCGATGCCATCAGTTATGCCATTATGAGTTCTGGATTTCAGCAAAATGATCTTCCTGTTCTGATTCTGGAAACCGGGAGGGCCATGATTGATGAATCAGGATACCTTTTGGGATCCGTCCTGGCTACCAAGCGGCTAACTGACGGACGGCGGGCTATGGTGCTGGATTTTGGAGTCAATATTCTCTTCACATCTTTCTGGTATGATCATGAGGTGCATCCGGGATGTGAGATATCAGACTATTCCGAAGAAACTACCCTCTTTGGCCCCCTGTGCATGAATATTGATGTGATACGGCAAAACCTGGCCTTTCCCTTACTTAAAAAGGGTGATCCGGTTGTCGTACCAAGGGTGGGTGCATACAACATGACACAGTGGATGCAGTTTATTACGTACCGACCTAATGTGGTTCTCATAGATACAAACGGAAAGACACATATTATCCGGAAGAAAGAAGAACTTAGTGATCTGAAACGGTCTGAGATTATACCGGATCACCTGAAATAAGGTAGTTGAAATGACAATTGGCAATAAAGACAGGGAACAGATAATAATTGTTCTGAATGGAGTGAGAAATTCCTATTCTCAGGTTTTCTTTTCTGATAATCCGGTTTTTGGAATCTTATTGTTGGTTATCAGCTTTTTAGTGCCAGTATCCGGTATGGCAGGCTTAATCGGGGTTATATCTGCTTTAGTAATTGCCAGATTTCTGAATCTGGATAAGCAGGGCATAAGCAAGGGGATTTATAGCTACAATGTCCTTTTGGCAACCCTTCCGCTGGGGATGTTTTTTGAGCCTGGCTGGGTATTGTGGATGGTGGTTATTCTAACCAGTCTCCTGGTACTCATGGTAACTGTGGCTACCCGTGGTGTTTTGCTCAAGTACGGATTGCCATATTTGAGTCTTCCCTTTCTGATCGGATTGTGGTTCGTAATATTGGCAACCCGACAATTTGCCTCTCTTGAAAGCAGTGATTATGGTGTTTATACTCTTAATCAACTTTATCATATCGGTGGTTTCGGATGGGTTAATTTGCATAACTGGTTTGATCAATTACCCATGTTACCTGCCTGGAGGACTTATTTCCTTTCAATGGGTGCGATTTTTTTCCAATACTCTATACTTGCAGGGGTCCTTATTGCCATTGGGATTATTATCTATTCACGTATTGCTTTCATCCTTTCCTTAGTAGGTTTCTTTTCAGCATATCTGTTTTACAAGCTGATAGGATTAGAAATTTCAAGTCTGGATTACCTATATATTGGATTTAATTATATCCTTACCGCAATAGCTGTTGGAGGTTTTTACCTTGTGCCTTCACTAAGATCTTTCCTGTGGACAATAATTTTGATTCCTCTGGTAGTAATTATTACTGTTGCTGCGGGAGCCCTGTTTAGATTTTGGGATCTGTCCGTTTATGCCTTGCCTTTCAATCTGGTGGTGATTCTTTTCCTGTACGTCCTGAAGTTTCGGGAGAAATCCAGCCCCGGATTACAAGAGGTTGTTGTGCAGCATAATTCTCCAGAGAAAAACCTTTATGCATATCAGAACTTCCAGCATCGATTTGCCCCTCAAACCTCTGTGCATTTTATCCTGCCATTCTGGGGCAACTGGAAAGTAAGCCAGGGCCATTCGGGAATTCATACCCACCGTGATGATTGGAGACATGCCTGGGATTTTGTTATGGTTGACTCCCACGGGCGTCAGGCCAGAGAAGGAGCTACTAAACCACAGGATTATTATTGCTATGGAAAGATTGTATTAGCTCCAGCAAAAGGATTTGTAGAAGAAATAGTAGAAGGAATCCCTGACAATGACCTGGGCAAGATGAACCTTAATAACAACTGGGGTAATACTATTGTTATCCGACATGCTGACAATGTTTTTTCCAAACTTTCTCACCTTAAGTCGGGGAGTATACTGGTTCAAAAAGGGGCTTACCTTGAACGTGGACAAGCTTTAGCCGAATGTGGGAATTCTGGCAGGTCGCCCGAACCTCACCTGCATTTCCAAATCCAGGGAACACCCCATATTGGGTCCTCTACAAAGGAATATCCATTGAGCTACTACCTGACTAAAAAGGATAATAAAATCGATTTCCAAACTTTTTCGATACCCAAAGAAGGCGAATACTTATCTGCTCTGGAGATTAATCCTTTACTCTCTGTTGCGATGAACTGGATTCCCGGGCAGAGATTCAAACTGATCTTAAACAGTTGCAAATTTCAATAAATTGATATTCAACACACTAAGC
>CAYXJR010000131.1:0-8127 GCA_964465145.1 uncultured Porphyromonadaceae bacterium
TCCTCCACATATAACCGGATCTCCTCAAGCTTTCCGGAGCCCACGAAGGTAACCGGATGGGGTGAATCGAGGTTTTGTGTAAATCTTTTCACCGGTACTGCTCCAGCTGTCTCGACCAGGAAAGCCAGCTCATCCAGATACTCGTTTACCAACCGGTATGATTGATCACGACTGATCACACCGATTAGTATGGCTGATTCTTGTTCCGGTTCCGTCAGATAATAATTCTCCATGTAAATAAAGTGGTGATTGGTTCTAACCTACGTCCATCCGGGCGCAAAAGTGGTAAAAAAAAGCCACCCCAAAGCGGGGTGGCCCAAATATTTTTAAACAATCCCTATTGGAGGATGAATTTCACAGGGATAGACATTGAGACGTTTACCGGTTTTCCTCTTTGCATTCCAGGGGTCCATTTAGGAGCACCTTTGAGAGCTCTCAGAACTTCATTATCGAGAGAAGGATCCACACCACGCATAACTGAAATGGATGAAATTTCACCTTTTTTGTTCACTACAAAATTGACATAAACTATACCACTTATCCCGTTCTCCATAGCGATAGGCGGATATTTGATTGAGGCCTGGATATAGCTTCGGAAGGCCTCCAATCCTTGCCCCTGGAAAAGCGGCATATCCTCAACGATGTAGAAGACTTCAGCCTCGGACTCTTCCTCCTCCTGCATCACCATGACTTCGATCTCATCGTCCTGACTTGCTTCAAAATCATCAATAACCAGGTCATCTTCCAATTCAACATCATCCTCAACAATATTCAGTTCAAGGATAACTTTTTGCGGTTTGGGTGGTATAATTGGTTTTTGCAATTCCTGACGGGTAATGGGGACAATCTCCTCTTCACCAGCAAGATCGGGTAATACACCAAGTGAGCTAATATTCACATCCGACTTAGTCCATTCAAATCCCAGAAGAACCAAAGCCAGCGCAATGACGTAACCTATTTCCAGGAACAGTCCTTTCTTCTTTTCAAGTTCCGCTTTATCAGTTTTCTTGCTTTCCATAATAAGAGTATTTAACGGGATAAAATTAAACAATATCGTTTGATTTTAAAAGAAAAAGATTGGATAATTGATAGATCGGGATAAAGGGACGAAGGGACGAAGGGATTAATCCAACAAAACATACTACCAAAATCTCAAATCTTTCAGACTTTCAATGAACCCGCAGTAAAGTTACGCAAACTTCGTTCCATTTCAACTAAATTCTTAGCTGAGTCATTGTTTTATTTGTAGCAAAAATGAAATTTTTCTACTCGGTGTTCAATACCCCCCTTTATCCCCCCTGATACCAGAGTGGAAAGAAAAAAAATATTTTTATCTTTGCACCCCACACCCAATTATACATTTCACACTTCCACCACACCCACACCCACCCACTTGGGGGCGTAGCTCAGTTGGCTAGAGCGTTTGACTGGCAGTCAAGAGGTCGACGGTTCGATTCCGTTCGTCTCCACACCTGAAAATCAACCACTTATCGATACATTACGGTAGGTGGTTTTTTGATTCTGCCAGTTTTCTGCCAGAAAGTGGGGTGAAATAATTATTATAGGGTTGTTAATTTGTGTGATTTGATAGAGGTGATGGCGTAGAATATTAAAGGTATATATTGGGGACCATGAGACTCATAATCAGGGAGTCCCAGGTTCATTCCGATGAACATCGGAACTGGTGGGCCCACAAAGGCGCCACACGAGCCACCACTGTTTGAGTGTGAGTGTGTTAAGAAGTGTGGGTGTGAAGGAAAAAGGAATAAGTGCAAGCTCAGTTGGAAGGCTGGGCTTTTTTTATGAGCTCTTACAGATAACTATTTTCAAAATTGTCAGTTCAGCTTCCTCACCAAACCTTTATAAGCATTAAACCATCTTCTATTTCTTCGAATGGACCCGGTGCAGGATTTTGTGTGTTTCTTTTCTTCCCTGAGTAATCTGAATCCAGGCTATAAGGAGTTCCATCAGGCTGAATAAAAGGCAGATCAGGATTTTCAGCTTTGCCAAGCAAATCGGTTGTAACCAATTGACGTTGTCTTTGAAGCCATTCCTTGTCTATACTGATTTCGAGATAAATGCCATCATCTTTTTTTATGACATCAACATGCGTAATAAAATCAGAATTTTCAACCGGATTATTTTCAGCATCAAATGCCCTTGCCTGGTCCAAATAGACATTTCCGTCGGCAATCAGTGGAAAATCCCCGGAGTTGTAAGCTCCCAGTCCAAAGAAATTTCCCGGTCTTTCCCGGCCCATCCTGTCAGGCCAGGGAACTTCCTGGTTATAACTCATAAAAATATTGTTGTAATAACGGTCGTCACCGGTAGTGATGAGCTTTGAACCTGCCAGTTCAGTGGAATGCTCCTTGTGATAAGGCGTTATCCTATCATCGGTTTCGGGGATGAATTTTCCAATAAAAAGGTTGTGGGCATAAGCACTACCCTGTGAAAGGTCGCGTATGGCAGCAGGTGAAAGCAGGATGTTGTTGTCAATCACAACAGGCCCGTGATTCACCTCCACAAAAATATCCTGGGTAACCATGTTGTCATGTAAAAGGTTACATGTGATCCGCGTGCCCTGTCCCATCCAGTCGAGCCAGATGCCCCGCCAGCAGTTGTGAATATAATTATTGGCTATCAGCATGTCAATGGCACCATGTATTTTTATCCCTCCCATTTCCATGCCAGAGAAAAGACGTTTAACATGGATATCGTGAATTTCATTCCCGGTGATCGTACAGAAGACGGCTCCCAGGGATCCAACAATTCCCGCTTGCTCGCAATGGTGAATATGGTTGTTGCGGACAATATGGCTTCCTATCTTTCCCTTTGACCAGCCATATTCACGGGCACGGTCAATGGTACCCACGTATCCTTTTAATGTACTGCCCGTAGTGTAATCTGTCTCATCTCCATACTTTCCGAGGGATATACCGGTACAAACCGAATAACAAATTTCGTTGTCTTCAATAATCCACCCCTTGCTCCAGTGAGGGCCAATAAGGCCGATCTGCTCAACTGTAGGGGGAGCCCAGGGTGTGGCTGCCTTTTCCATCTTGAATCCTTTAACCGTAATGTAATTGATCCCTTCTTTTTCCGGGTAAAAAACCGATTGCCGTACATTTATCTCCACCAGTTCTTTGTTGGGATCAGCGTCTTTAAACTGTGCCCAGATATTTGTCTCAGAATCATCTACTGTTGCATACCACAACAGAGTATCCCCAGCAGGTTCAAAAACTTCTTCTTTATTTGCTGCCTCGTTTAACCAATGCCCATTCAGATAGACAGCCCCGGTATGACTGGTGCGGTTATTGGCATGAAACCAATTTCCTGAAATAACATCTGAATAAGGATTAAAATCCCCGAAAAAAGAATTGGGAATTTTTACATTCCAGGTGTCATCCTTTATTTTCATCCAACCTTTGATTTCTTCCGAACCTGTAATGACTACCTTTTCGCCTGGTGCAGCCTGGTAAACAATTCGTTTGTCCTCTGATGTCCCGCCGCGTTGTGGATTAACACGCTCACGGTAAATGCCCTCATGCACAACAATTAAATCTCCGGGTTCTGCTATTGCCGCAGCTGCAGATATTGTCCTGAAAGGCTTTGATTGTGTTCCCGGATTTTCATCCAGACCGCTGGTCGATACATGATATTCACCTGTGAAGTCGGCTGAATTACATGATATCAAAGCAAAAATTATTAATAATAAGCTTTCTGTTTTTCTCATTGTACTGGTGTTTATTATTGTGGCCCGGCAGGCAGATGATTAAGCAGGTACCGTGCCATCAGAACCCTCAGGTGCAGGGACGTACCCTCACCCTTCCTGATGCCATGGTCCCGGTTGGGGTATGTAATGTAATCGAACTGCTTGCCCAGTTCGATGAGTCGGTCGACCAGGCTCTCCGTGATCTGTAAATGGGTATTGGTTTCACCTGTGCCATGGACTATGAGCAGATGGCCTTCCAAACCTTCTGCAAAGTTGAGCGGGGCAGACTGTTTGTATCCCTCAGGGTTTACTTCCCGGGTTTTCATGTAGATCTCCTGGAACCAGGCATTATAAAGATGTGGTTGGGGTTTAGGTGCCACGGCAATTCCAAGCTTATAAACATCCGGTTTCCTGAACATTGCATTAAGGGTGTTTGAACCTCCCCCGCTCCAGCCCCAGATCCCTACCCTGGAAAGATCCATATATGACCGGGTACTGGCCATTTCCTTCAGTGCCAGTGCCTGCTCCTCTGTTGACAAGGGCCCCAGACTGCCAGCTATCGCACGCCTCCAGGCAGCCCCCTTGGGGCAAGGAGTGCCCCTGTTGTCAATTGATACAACGATGTATCCAAGGTCCGCTATCACACGATGGAAATCAGCACTGCCGCTACCCCATGAATCCAATACAGTTTGTGCATGAGGTTCCCCGTAAACATAGACAAACACAGGGTATTTGCGGGAAGGATCAAAATCCCTGGGCTTTATCATCCAGGCATCCATAACAATGCCATCACCAATATCAATCTTCAAAAACTCTGTGGGCTGAACATTCAATTCCTTCATCTTTTTACGGAGTGCCTTATTGTCTTCGAACACCCTTATAACCTTGTGTTCTGGAAGATTAACCAGTTCTGTAACAGGAGGATTTTCTGCTGAGGAATAAGTATGAAAGGCCCATTTATTGTCATGAGATATGTTGTAACTGTGAGTACCCGGCTGATTCATCGGGCTAATACGCTCAGTTTTACCCTTACCATCTAGCTTTACCCGGAAAAGGTATTTTTGCGTCCCGTTTTCCGGAGAGGCTATATAGTAAAACCATCCTCCTTCATCATCAACCTCAAGCCTGTCGATAATATCAAAATCTCCGGGTGTAAGTAGTTTCTCTTCCTTCCCATCACGGGAACAGATATAGGCATGCCGCCAGCCGTCCTTTTCACTCAGGACAAGGAATTTGCTGTAGTTTTCGATCCACTCAAGCCCTGTATTCTTGCCATAGCTGGCAATTACCCAGGCAGGATCTGATTCTTCGTATATCCTGGAGATTTTGCCATTATTAACATCTGCAAGGAAAAATTCCCTCTTGTCGCGGAAGCGGCTGTGTTTTTCAACCAGTAATTCATTGGAATTTCCGGCCCAACTTACCTGTCCGAGGTAATAACCCTCTGAAGGGATTGGTATGGACAGCCATCGTATCTCTTTGCCTCCGGCATCCACAATGCCAACACGCAATTCAGCTATAATTCCACTCACCCTGGCATATCTGGTTTCTGATACTTCCGGATAGGTAGGATCACCGGGAATTAATGCCGACCTGATCCTTACATGGGAAACATCCGACTGTACAAATGCCACCTTTTCCCCATCCGGGCTCCAGGTCGCCCTGTTGTATGTAACCAGGCCGGGAACTGCATCATCAGTGAGAGGGATTATCATTTCACCTTGCAAATCGTATACAAACAGGTTTCCCCCATCTGAAAACAGGATACTCTGGCCATCGGGGGAAGTGCTGCTGTTTCTGCCTGCAACCACCTTTTGCATTTTGCCTGATTCCCTTTCCAGCAACCAATATTCGGATTTACGGCCATCTTCCGCCTGGCTTTCCGACTCCAGCAAAATCCATTTGCCATCTTGCGAAACCTCATAGCTCCTGATTGAAGCGGGGCCGTCAGCTCCCGGGGATTCAAACTGTGAAGATGATACCAGTTCTGCAGGTTCACCGCTTATCACATCATAGAATAAGAGGGCATTCCGGCCTGTACCGGGCGATCTTTCAAGTGCAAGGTACCCCGATCCATCCGGCATCCAGTCGGCCCTGAAAGACTTCACCGGGAACTCATTCCGCTCATAAATGGCCTTGAGTCTTTCAATTGTTTCATCAGGTACATCAATAGGTTGGGAATATGCAATAACAGGCATCAAAGCCAGTTGAATCAATAATACTACAATTTTCAGATTCATAATTTTATCTTCCTTTAGTTTTTTAAAGTTCCATAACATTTTTCAATTAAAATTATCAATTTACAGTTATTTTTTGAACCAGATGTCGCTGCATTCGGAAATGGCATTACAGTTCTATTGGAAAGGTCAGAACAGGTCCCGGATCAAGAAAACCGCATTACAGTTTCACTGGAAGGTTTCCACCAGGTCCCGGGCTTGACCCGGGACCTGGTGGCGCACTGCCGGAGAACCGAAAGAATAACCCCCAAAGGCCCCGCACGAGCCACCACTGTTTGAGTGTGAGTGTGTTAAGAAGTGTGGGTGTGAAAAAATTAAAGAGTGGAAGTTTGGTGTCATAGTAATCACTTTAACAGATCCATTATTTCATTAATAATCCAAAGAAAAATCATATTCTTCAACAGAAGTCAGGATCACTGGCTCGCTGCCCTCCGGATATGATCCACCTATGGCATAAATTTTATTTCCTACCGAACATAAAAAACCCGTGTGCCTTTTTGTTTGTAACGAAGTTTTTCTAGTCCATATATCTGTTATGGGATCATACATCAAATTTTCAGTAAGCGTTGCTGGATGAGAATACCCGCCAATTGCATATATTTTTCCGTTCATAGTGCAGGTTCCCAAACCAGTGCGGCCATCCGGCAAGTCTGACTTCCTTGTCCAGGTATTTGTCATCGGATCATAGACTTCAACAAGCTTGTATCTAACTGTATGATAGTCCTCGTTAGTCCCTCCGATAGCATAGATCTTCCCGTCCACAACCGAGGCGGACAACCAACCACGCGGCGTAGGCATCGGAGCCTTTTCTGACCAGGTTTCCGTTATTGGATTATAGGCCATAAGCCTTGAGACCGGGACTACTTTGAAATTTGGCATTCCACCTATGAGATAAATGGTATCATTGACCACAGCGACTCCGCATATTGCATTTTCATAGGACATATCCGATTTTTGAGTCCAGATATCGGTTTGCGGATCATATTCGTAGACGTTTTTATTGGCATTTCCATAAGGACTGGCGCCGAGTCCTCCAAAAACATAGATTTTCCCATTATAAGCACAGGTTGCATGTTCACAGCATCCTGCCGGCATAGGCTTCATAACGGTCCATTGATCGGTAGCAGGATCATACATTTCATTCGCATCTGTTACAGAGTAATGCGATGGAAATCCTCCAATTACATAGATTTTTCCATCGACAATAGCACCCGATGTAAATCCCCGGCCTGTAGGCATGGGGGATTTATATGTCCAGGCATTATTATTTTGGGCAAACAATGAGGTTGTCAGCACTGTAAAACATAGACAGATTACATTCTTTTTCATGGTATTTCATGTAAATCTTCAAACATTTCGGACAGTTAGTATGCATGTTTAGTTTCAGCATAATTCGGAACAGCAATAGTCTAAATTTAAAGGATGATTTGTTCATATCAAAGGAGTTTTATTCATTTCAAAATCCAACCGTCCTATAGAAAATGCCAGGTTCCCCGCCAGTTTTTTGGATAAAACAGGATAAAATAGGTCAAATCCTGGAATTTCACCATCAACAGAATGACAAGGGATACAACACTTTACCACTGTTTGGACACCACTGAAAACTCCCTCATAATCAGGGAGTCCCAGGTTCATTCCGATGAACATCGGAACTGCTGGGCCCACTTGACAATCAAGAGGTTAGGCGACTGATTCCGCTTAGCCTCTTTTTATTTGCAAACATTTTGCATAACAAATGGCCCTCAAATAAGAAAGGTCAACCAACCAGCCACTATTATTTATAGTGGAGGTTAACCCTTCCTGATCTGAGAAAGTCCCTAATTTTCCATAATGGTAAACTGGAGATGGGGCGTTCCTACCCTTCAATTATGACGATTCCTGGAAACAAAAGCGATAATGCCTTCATTCGGTACATTCAAATGACCCTTGAGGACAAGCATAAAATAGAGGATTACTAGTTTTACAGGGAGAGTAAATATCTGATTTAGCAGCTTTCTTGCCAAAGAATGCTTGACCTGGGAGAACTGGCTGCGAAGGCAGAAATATCCAACACACAAGGTCTATTCCCTTGTAGATACTTCTTCATACATCCATTCCTGGCTTACATCCTGTATTTTTGGCAGGCAATAGGGCATGAGCTTGATTAAGAACTCAATCCTTTTCTCTGGCTCCAGCTTC
>CAYXJR010000132.1:0-7898 GCA_964465145.1 uncultured Porphyromonadaceae bacterium
TTTTTTATTTTACTGAATTTCAATAGTTTACAAAATTATATACACATGAAAAATATTTTAGAACAAATTGCTGAAAAAAACAATCAGCAGGAAAAAACTGAAGCAGAAGCCATTCAGGTAGAAATTGCTAATTCCTCTACAAGCAATAATCGTAGGAATTTCCTAAAGAAAGCGGCTCTGGGAGGTATTGCCCTGGGAGGTTTAATGCACTTGTCAATTGAAGATACAATTGCCCAGGCCACCTCAAATGTGAAACGCTCGTCCAGCCCTTCTGAACTGAAGATTACCGACATGCGCGTTGCGGTTATAGCTGACCGGGCAATTATACGTATTGATACCAACCAGAGCATTTACGGCCTGGGGGAAGTAAGAGATGGTGCGGATAAGCGTTATGCACTCTTCCTTAAAAGCCGGATTCTGGGTTTAAATCCTTGTAACGTGGAAATGCTCTTTAAAAAAATAAGGCAATTTGGCTACCATGGACGTCAGGGCGGCGGTGTATGTGCTGTTGAAATGGCTCTCTGGGATTTGTGCGGCAAAGCTTATGGCGTTCCCGCCTGGCAATTGCTTGGTGGCAGATATCGCGATAAAATTCGGTTATATGCCGATACTCCGGGCATGGGTGATCCTCAGGCTTTTGCGTTAACTATGAAGAAAAGAGTTGAAGAACAAGGCTTTACCTGGCTTAAGATGGATCTTGGGATTCATGTTATTGCCAAACAGCCTGATGCGCTTGTTAATAATAAATTCTGGGATGGAGCAACGGGTCAATACGACCTGAGAGGATATATGAGTTATGGAAACACCTTACATCCTTTTACCCAGGTTCAGATTACAGATAAAGGGTTGGCAGGTCTGGCTGAATATATTGAAGATGTGAGAAATGCCGTAGGTTATGAAATACCTCTTTGTGCAGATCACTTCGGCCATTTTGATGTTAACAACGCCATCCGCTTTGGCAGAGCCATGGAAAAATACAGGCTCGCGTGGTTGGAAGATATGGTTCCATGGTTCTACACAGACCAGTGTAAAACATTATCTGACGCCATTGAAACACCCACTTGTACTGGTGAGGATATCTACATGCTTAAAGGAGGGTTTAAACCTTTGTTAGATGCACGGGCAGTGGATATTATCCATCCTGATCTGGGAACTTCGGGCGGGCTTTTAGAAACCAAAAGGATTGGCGATTATGCTGAAGAGTGTGGTGTGGCTATGGCCATGCATATGGCAGGTTCTCCCGTGTGCTTTATGGCTAACGTTCACTGTGCAGCTGCTACGCAAAATTTTCTGGCACTCGAGCATCACAATGTGGACACACCATGGTGGGAAAACCTTGTAAAAATGGTGGGATCGCAGCCAATGATTTCTAAAGGTTTTGCTAATGTACCACTCGATGCACCTGGATTAGGAATTGAACTGAACGAGGAAGAAGGGAAAAAACATATGAGCCAGGATGCCAAGGGTTATTTTGAGCCAACCCCAGAGTGGGACCAGCCGCGTTCCCACGACAGAATCTGGAGTTAACAGGGTTTGAACACATAAAAATTGAGATGCAATCCTTGCAAAATTATTATTAACCAAAACCCTATGATAACATGAAAAAACAAATATTCTTTATTATTATTTCTATTTCTATTAGTTTTCTTGCTAGAGCACAAAGCGTGACCTGGCCCCCGGAGAGCATTATAGCATTAACTCCTGAATGGAAAGCTGAGCGTACACCTGATGGAAGGCCTAAAGTATCTGATGCCCTCCTGGAAAGATTAAAACACGTATCTATGGAGGAGGTCTGGGAGTATTTGGGTTCTAAAGGATTTCATAATCAATTCGAAAACTTTGCCGGTACATTCGAAAATGGGTGGCAAATTATTCATCCGGATGAGGTTATGACAGGCCGGGTTGTTACTGCACAGTTCATGCCGCTCAGAACTGATTTTGATAACTATATTCAGGCCGTGGGCAAAAAAGAAGGAATGACTGTAGCTGTAACGAATTTTACACCTATCAATGCTTTAACTGAGGGAGATGTTTATGTTGCTGATAGCTATGGCAAAATGGAAAATGGTACCCTGATCGGAGATAATCTCGGAAATGCCATCTTTAATCATTCTAAAAGAGGAATTATATTTAACGGATCTGTCAGAGACGTGGAAGGACTTAGCGAAATCGAAGGTTTTAATGGATGGATCAGGGGATCAGACCCTTCTGCTATCAGTCAAATGATGCTTGCCTCTGTTAATGTCCCCATTCGTATTGGCCGTGTCACGGTATTGCCGGGAGACGTAGTTCTGGCCAAGAAACATGGAGTGACTTTTATTCCTGCCTACCTTTTGGAAGGCTTAGTAATTTCGAGTGAATATACTGCCTTAAGTGACGAGTTTAATATTTTTTGCATCAGGACAAAAAAATTTGAATACAATAACGAGCATTTTGTTAATGTAACACCAGAAGAATTCGATAAAGCCTTTATGGATTGGCTGAGAAAGCATCCCAATTTGCCAATGCCAAAAAAGGAATTATTAGATTATATAGATGCACGTAAAGCAGCCGAGGCAGTAAAAAAATAAAAACTGTTTTACATCTTATATATGAAAAAAAATAAAGCTTATAAGATAGCACTGGGTTTTGCCATAATACTTTTATTAATCTTTCTTGGCATGGTCTTAACCAGAAATGCAGCTGAGACCGGACCCTTGCTGGTTGCATTCTTTATTTCACTGGCTATTGCAGTAAGGGGATTCAAGGCGGTAAAAGGGCTCTCCTATACTTTATGGATTTTTACCGCGGTAACCGCTTCAATGTTTTATCCTCAATATTTTACTTCTGTTGGTGAATTTCAGTTTAAAAAACTAATAGTACCGCTTTTGCAGGTTATTATGTTTGGGATGGGATCACAAATGAGTTTGAAGGATTTTACCGGGGTGATAAAAATGCCTAAAGGGGTAATTATCGGGGTTGGGGCTCAGTTTCTCATCATGCCACTGGTAGCTCTTTCAATTTCTCGTATTTTTCATTTTCCTCCGGAAATAGCGGCCGGTATCATTTTAATCGGATGTGTTCCAAGCGGATTAGCCTCTAACGTGATGTCATATATTGCTCATGCAAACCTTGCTTTAGCAATTACAATCGGGGCTGTCTCAACCCTCCTTTCACCGATTATCACACCTTTTCTTATGAAAATGCTTGGCGGACAGTATATTGAGGTTAATTTCTGGAGCATGATGCTGGATATTTTAAATATGATTATTCTTCCGATTGTAGCAGGTTTTATTTTCAATATGTTCATTGTGAGAAAAGATAAACTACGATCAAAAATTATGCAATTAACCGTTTTTTTCCTTATTGTACTACTTACTAATTTGGTTTATATGAAAGCCAAACAAACTGATTTTGCGGGTTTTTTGGTGGCTTTATCCAAATCAATGTGCTGGTTTTATTTCCTGCCTATAATAGGAGCTAAGTTGCTTCACCATTTTCTGAAAGGAGACAACCGGTTAATAGGAAAAATCCTTTCGCTTTTGTCTATGGTGGGAATTGCCATAATCATAACCATAATTACTGCTGCTGGTCGTGACAGTCTGCTAAAGATTGGTACATTGCTTGTGTTTACAAGCTTTTTGCATAATATTACCGGTTATACTCTGGGATACGGTGTATCATGGCTATTCGGAATGCCTGAAAAAGACCGTCGGACTGTTGCGTTTGAAGTGGGTATGCAAAACGGTGGATTAGCATCGGGATTAGCCCTTCAGATGGGCAAAGTGGCTACTGTAGGACTCGCACCCGCCATCTTTGGTCCCTTAATGAATGTAACCGGTTCAGCTCTTGCCAGCTGGTGGCGGAGTAAACCTCCCAAAGAGGGAATTGAGAACCTCAAAGTTGCTCAGGAACATGACGTAAATAACATCTAAATATTATTGCCATGAAACAACGCTATTATTTATTTATTTTTCTCATCGTCATGGCAATTTCTACTAATTGCCGCCAACCGAACCAGGAAAAAGATGTCGCTGCAGCTGTTGAAGTATTTAGAAGAGGGATTGTTGATGCTGATAAGGATCTGCTTGAAAATATCACAGCTGATGAATTGGTCTATGGGCACTCAAGCGGAAAAGTACAGAACAAAGCTGAATTTATTGCAGAAATAATCAGCGGCCAGCCATTGGATTATATAACTATTGATTTAGCTAACCAGACCACAAAAATAGTGGGGAATACCGCTGTTGTCCGTCATGTCCTTTCAGCTGAAACTTCCAACAATGGCACTACCGGACATTTGAAGATCGGAAATATGCTAATCTGGCAGAAGAAGCATGGGGAATGGAAACTGATAGCCAGACAGGCATATAAAATATGACTATCATGGACAGAAGAAACTTTATTCAAAAAACAGCGACGGTTGCTGCGGGGCTTCTGGCAATTGATGCTGTCACATCACTCCGGGCAAAAGCAATCGCTTCTTCCCAAACTCTTTCTATCACCAAGGTGGAAATGGTAAGCTTTACTAATCTTCCATGGATAAGATGGGTCAGGTTACATACGAACGAGGGAATGGTAGGAACCGGCGAAACTTATCCTTTCCACGCAGCCAGCTCTACTGGGTTCAAAGACCTTGAATGGCATAAATGGTTAGGTAACATGTTGGGTACAAATCCATTAGAGATTGAGCAGACCTGGGAAAGATTCTACCGGAATTATGCATTCAATGTTTCCGGCGGTGCAGAAATGCGTGCCTTGTCGGCTATTAACATTGCTCAATGGGACATTATGGGTCAGGTGTGTAAAATGCCATTGTACCAACTATTGGGGGGATCATATAATAAAACGATCAGGGTATATAATACCTATACAGGTGGAGGACGTGACATCAATGGTTGGTCTTTGGAAAAGGACATGGATAAGATCGCAAAGTTCCATGTCGGGGAAGGGATTAAAGCTATCAAGTTTTGCCCCTTTGACAATGTTGCTAGACAAAATAACGGAGAGTACATCTCAAGGAATGAGATTGATAAATGCCTGGAATGGATCAAGCAAGTGAGGGATGCAGTGGGCAATGACCTTGAGATAGGATGTGAGTTTCACAGTATGTGGAATCTGCCCAGCGCTATGCGTATTGCCAATGCGCTGGAGCCCTACGATGTACTCTTTCTGGAAGATATGTTGTTGCAAGACAATATCCAGGCTTACGTGACTCTGAATCAGGAAACGAATATCCCGCTGGTGATCAGCGAGCGCCTGGCTACCCGGTTTGGCTTCAGAGAGATGTTTGAGGCCAAGGCAGGAGAGATAGCAATGTACGACCTTACCTGGTGCGGAGGTATTTCAGAAGGGAAGAAAATTTCTGATATGGCGAATACCTACTATGTGCCAACCATGCTGCATACTGCAGGCGGTCCTATATTATGGTATGCTTCCACACACCTGGCCGCAGCCCTTACTAATTTATTTTATGTAGAAAGCGTTTACCCATACTGGCACGATCGGGACTCTATGTTCTTTGATAATTCTCCTCAGGTAAAAAATGGTCTGGTTCTCCCGCCGGATCTTCCAGGCCTGGGACTGCAGTTTAAAAAGGGCTTGTTCGGGCAAAAGGATGTTATTGTTGAAACGATTGCAAAAAAGTAAGCACAGAGAGATAAATATTGTACCAAAACTGAAACAAACAACTGCGATGAAAGCAAAAACAATTCCAGGATACATACTAATTTTTGGAACAATTTTATTTTTCTCTTTTTCGTGTCGGGAGGACACTGGCAAAAGCCTGAATAAAAAATACCTTGAAGGTGAATTCTGGCGCCAGCAAGGTCTGACTCAGATTATTCCTTTCTGGCAGAACCATGTCAGAGATACTGCAAATGGAGCTTTTTATTTGTATCTATCACGGGATGGAACGCCGCAACCTCCCTGGGATAAATACCCGGCAATGACCAGTCGCCAGGTATTTGGATTCACTACTGCTTATCTTCTTTCCGGAGACGAAAAATATCTTGAAATAGCGCATGAAGGAGTGAAATATCTTTTGAAAAATGCATGGGATCATCAGTATGGCGGATGGTTTGATTTGCTTGATCAATCAGGAAATCCCAAAGCATCAACCAAGAGCGTTTTTAATCAGTTATATACTAATGCCGGGTTAGCGCTCTATTATTTTGCGACTAGAGATGAAGACGTGTTGTTTCATATTAAAGAATCAATCCGGATTCAAAAAACATACGCGTTTGATAAAAATGATGGAGGATATTTTACTGCACTTTCAAGAGATTTAAGTGTGTCTGATAGCTCAAAAGGGAAACACTCACATTTTGGATACACAAGCTCTTTGTTAATTAATTTGATGATGTTTACGCGCGATAAAGAAATCCAGGATTTTGCAGAAGAGTTAATGCAGATTTCACTCACTCAAATGACTGATACCAACTTTGGTTGGTTCCTTGGATATCCGGGTCATTACGATGCTAAATGGAATCTGAAGCCAACCATTGTAAATAATAATGAAGTCATTTCAGCTGGAGCTCAGCTTACTGCCTGTCTTTCCCTGTTACGCTTATCTGAAATTACCGGAAACGAAATATATCGAACCAAAGGGATTAATTTAGGCGAGCTGCTTCTTCATACGGCCTGGGATTCAACCCGTGGTGGCTGGTTTGATATGATTGAGAGAATGCCGCCACATTTGCCGCAGGATACCTCATCAATTTCGTGGTGGATACAAAGCTATGGCCTTTATCTTCAACTTCATCTTTATAATATTACCGGGGAAAAACGTTACCTGGAATCATATCAAAAGATGGCTTCTTTCTGGATTAATTATTTTGTCGATAAAGAGTTCGGCGGAATTTACCTGAGTGTTTCACCAACCGGCATTCCGCTCAGCACCGACAAAGCTGTTGGTTCGAAGTCATCGTACCATGAGATGGAGAATGCCCTATTAAATTATCTCTATCTTAATCTTTACGTTAACCACGCACCAGTAACTCTCTATTTTCAAATTAAGAATTCTTCGGCCCAATCAATATATTTTGTCTCTATTGTTGAAGATCCTTCTGTTCAGATAATCGGTGTTAAAATTAATGACAAGTCCTGGAATGATTTTAATGCCATTGAACGCTCAGTCGTTCTACCAGAGGGCAAAGACTTAAAATTAGAAGTTACTCTAGGAGCCACTGGACCATCACATGCGGAGATTCAGGTAAAGACTCTCAGATGAGTGTGGTCGTGATGTTTTTTCCGGAAATAACCTTGACGGATGCAGTTTATGAATAATCCGGGCTAGGCGAGAAAAACAAAAAAGAACCGGCAGCTTTCGTCAATCAATATTATTTTTTCTTTGCAGGTGTTGAGAATGGAAGAGGAGTTACCCTAATAGTCTTCTGTTGTTCGAGAAGCAACAGACAATCTTTTACAGCACATTCCAGTTGTGGATCCTTGCCTTGTGATAGTGATATTGCATCCTGACGAACTGCAATGTCAGGAGGAACTCCTTCATTTTCTGCAACCCACTTGTTGTTTATAGGATCGAAAACAGCATTGTCAGGGGCTGTTACAGTTCCTTCATTTGAGACCACTAATACCGTTATGTTCATCTTTTCTAGCTCTTGTGGAAGAATAGCTAACAATTTGTCTTTTACCGGTTTGTTTTGACAACCTTATATTTTCCAGAGGATTTGGAAATGATTTGAACCGAGATACTTCCTTATCGATTTTTGAGTTTGCGTACAAACATACCCCAAAAGTTGTCGTGCACACCCAAATTCAAAATCCGCCTTCTAATAATCAGCAAGTTACAGCGACTTTTATAAGAAGTGTGGAAAGCAGGAGTACAATTATGTCCAATAGGCTTTGAATTTAACAGTAAGAATCACTTACGATATCATTGCAATTTGGACAGTTTATAT
>CAYXJR010000133.1:0-7719 GCA_964465145.1 uncultured Porphyromonadaceae bacterium
TTTTATTAAACCATGAATAATAGATGTTAGGGTAATAATCCTTTTTTCTGCTTCAACTGTATCTAGCTTATCATTCTTGTCAGCTCGGTTTAAAAGAGTTCTTTTTAACTTTTTAAGAGAAAAATTAATTATTTTAAATGCTAAAAAAAATAGCACTAACGCAATTAATAAACCCGGCAGTTCATTAATTAGCCAGTTTTGGCCGTTTTTGAAAAGTTCTGTCCAAAAGGTGGATTCTAAAATTTGTCCCATAATTATTTATTCCTGTTTTGTAACTATTTAGCTGGGTCTCTATTTTGAGATAAAGTTATACCCCTTAAAGGTATCACATAATTCGGAATAGACATTCCTGTTTTGTTTCCTGGCAGTTGAAACAAACCCTTCAATTCTGGCATATATTTCTGCACCAGAAAACGTGCGAAAATAATTAGAGATTTTCTGCTTCACTTTTGCTGGTCTGATATCTCTTTCAGCAAGATTATTAGTAAATGGAACTTCCTTATTGAAGGCAAATGTCAGTACTGGTGTCTGTTCCCTGATCAGGCGTTCAACAAGATTTCTTCCCTTAGTTCTCTTATACCGGCCCCTTTTACCCGGTATTTACAGTGGCCGTGTAAACCGTTGATTCGTTTATGGAGTAGCCAAATAAATCGCTGAACAATAACTGTATTTTCTTGAATGGAAGTTTAAAATGAACATTTAATAGCACAGCATAAGCTTTTACCCCATTGCCATATTGAGTAGGGGCTTTGACTCCTTCGGGTGCAATCCCTTTGTGTATTTTGCCGCACACAGGACAAGCTGCCTTATGTATTTGGTATTCTGTAATTTCTAAACGGGGTTGGGGTATATCAAAGACCTGGCGTGTTTCCGATAAAACCAACTCATCTTTTGTAAACATATGCCCACAATCGCATTTCCCTGGATTGCAATCTACGATCTTATCAGGATTATCTACTTGTTGTAAAGTACGACCCTTATGACCCTTCTGACCGCCTTGTTTGCCCTTTTTCTTCCTGGTAAAGGCTGGCTTCTTTTTATAACCATCACTCAATGGTGGTTTGCTGCTATTGTTACTGTTGCTGTTTAAACGAAATTCTAGTTCTGCTACTTTCTCTTTTAATTCCTTATTTTCAGCTTTGAGGAAAGTGTTTTCTTTTTCCAGGCTGGATACACGTTTTAATAGTGAATCAACATTGTCTATTAATTCTTGTATTTTCCTGTCTTTATCCAAACCCTTTTTTATCAAAGGTAGTTTGAATACACACTGTAAATCAAATTATTAGAGCTCTTTTTATAAAGAAAACTGAAATAAAATTGTCAATAACTCTACATATTTTTGTATTTTGAAATCGAGACAAAACAAACGGTTTATTAGTTGTTAATAACGACAGAATTATTTGATTTTCAGAAACCAGCTAAACAGTTACGAATCATGAAGCTTTCGAAAACCCAGAAGAAGGGCAAATCTTGCTGAGGACAATTGACTATAAAGATCTCTAAATAATCCAACAGCAAGGTTATAACTTGGGTCCAAACAAGCAAATTCAAAAAAATTCTTTAAAATTAAATAATCTACCCCTTCAAGACTTTTTTCAAAACTTATTTGTGCTAGATAAAGTTCTTCTAGAGTATAGATTTTATCCTTATAAACTAAGTCCATTTGGTATAGATATTTTTATATTACGCAACGTTTTAGGCAATGGTGCCTGCCTTCTAAACGTCCTAATTTTATTGTTGTCTTTTATTTTGAATTACTTTTTCAACGTTGTTTTGGTAACCTTTCCTGGCATACGCGATGAGCCTGTAATGGCAGCTTGTTTTTTTATTCCTTACTTATTTGATCCACTATTTCAAGTTGTTCTAGTTTTTCATATTTACCGAAAAGAGTAATATTAAGTCTGTGTAGGTAAGTAAACAGATTTTTCAGAGTGTCTATTTTAACAAATCTCACAACTGGAACCTTGCCATTTTCTTTCTTGTAATTGGCTTCCTTTTCCAAGTCTACCGAAATTAAACTAACTTCTATTTCTTCAAATTCAAAGTTCTCACCTCCAAATATTTCAAGGCCAATCGGACGATATTTCGAGAGATCAATACCTACAGATGAAGCATAATTAGTAAATTCTGTTATCCTGAAGTCACCTGGAAAGTCGATTGAAATTGTTCCTACAAGATCATCATAGCTTGTTCTAGCTTTAATTGTAACTGGGTCCATAATTATTTGTTATTAATGATTATTTGTTCTTCTATTTCTATAGCTGCCTATGGATTAGTACAAGCGCCGTGGCAGAGCAAGTGATCGACTGACCGGATGTACAGTAGATCAGACGGGAGGTAGTGTTCCAGAGATTAAATTGAATGCTACGTCGTTTGCGCATTAGGCTTCGTTTATTTTCATATTTTTTAAAATTCTCCATTCTAGTTTTTGTGATATAGATAACCATTTAAATATTTGAAAAGCATATTCGCACATAAATTCCATTACACTTGAAGCTTGTTGTGCAGATATAGACATTTTCCTATTTTCTGCTTCAAGATCCTCTATTTCAAAAAAGTAATTCAGAACTGATATCTCATATTCTTTCAGTTTGTTATACTCATCATTTTTTAGAATTGACTCAGAATGTACAATACAATGTCTTGAAATAGAGATCGCATTAAACCAATGAGATAAATCCACATTTTTCAAATTGTCGCTTTCTGCTTCTTGAAACTCAGGGCTTAATAATCGAATTATTTTAAGAAGCTCTTTATTATTTACACCCTGATTGAGTCTTCTTACAGTCTTCTTCCAATCAACAATACTTCTATTCCATATGCAGTTTGCCTTTCCAATTGTTTCAAAAGCAATCTGATGGTTATTCTGAAAATATGAAATCAAGATTCCTTTCAAAAATGACTCAATTGCTTCATATGATTGTACAACTAGGATAGCAGAAACTGATTGAATTAACTGTCTATTCATATCTAAATAGTTCTTATTAGTTACTTTATATCCAGTTGTTGGTAATGGAAAGTTTATTTCCCATCCATTATCAGACTCTCCTGTGAAATCACTAATTACTAATCGGCTTCCTTTTATCAAAACTGTCGATTCTTTATCGATTCCTTCGATAAGGGTTTGTGTGAATTTTTGAATATCATGATCTATGTGAAAAACATATCCTTTGTAATATTCTATTCTATCGAATAGGGTTAATATGCTGTCCAGTAAATAATTTTTCATTTTGCAACATTTTAATGAAGCCTAACGGTTTGTGTATGGTGTCGTGGCTAACGTTTGGAAGCCATGAACTATGCACGTGGGACAAGTTATTTATTTTTAATTATTTCTTTCAATTTCTCCCTATGTATAGGTAATTCGTTCTCAACTTGATTATGAAATATTTCATCTAGTGCATCAATCTCTGGCGTAATGTATTCCCAAGGCATTTTCATCACTTTATAATCCTCAATCGTCTTTTGATGTTTTATGCACTGAAAAAATATATCACGAATTTCATGGATTAATTTTACTGTTTCTTCGTCAAATAAGATTTCCTTTGAATCAAAGTACACAATATACTCATTGTATTTATCAATCACTTCGTTCAAGTAGTCAGCAAAGCTTTTGGGGTCATTGTATTTTACTGGCCTAAAAGCATCGGTCACTAATTTTATTAAACCATCAGTTAACTCAAAAATTTGATGGTGCGCAATAATTGTTTGTTCTGTTTTGTAGTCATTTTTTAATTCCGTTCCGTATTGATTTGTAATAATCTTAATCCTATTATTATGAGATTTTTTGAGATTAATCTTTCCTAGTAGACATGTTTTAACTTTTGCTTTAATCCGTTTTGAAAAAGCAATAGTCAAGATTGCAGCAAGTAAGGGTACTATTGACGGAACAATCCAGTTCAAATTGTCTATAATGTAATTTTTCATCTCGGATAGCTGGTTTTCATAATTTGCCCTAAGGTATATGCAGACGCCGTAGCCGCGCTTGCGATCCGCTGTCTACCAGGATAGTTGATCGAGCGGGCGGCAGTGTTGGGGCTCCCATTAATTGCTATGGTGTTTGCATTTTTAGCCGTTGTCATTTTATTTGTTTGTGTTATGCACTGGCGGTTTTTATTTCTATTAGTATATCTGTTAATTTTCATTGTTATATTAAACTTGTCTTTACTGTTTATTTCAGTCTGAGTCGCCCATGTGTTGGCGTGTTTTAAATTTTCTTATTACGTGGTATGTGGAAAAAATTCACGGTCAGTTGCATGGTTTCATACACGCAATCAAATCTTTTATCCTCACATTAGCAATGCCTGAGGTTATATCAGACATAGCATATGGAATAATCAGTATGTTATTATGAATTAGAGAACCACAGGAATATACGACATTGGGTATATAACCTTCGCGTTCTTTTTCGTTTGGCACAAGAAGCGGTTCTTCGAGCCTCGCAATGATTTTTGACGGGTTTTCGAGGTCAAGCAAAACTGCACCGATGGAATATTGCCTCATTGGTCCTACACCATGAGTAAGCACAAGCCAGCCGTCGCTTATTTCGAGCGGTGACCCGCAATTGCCAATTTGAACAAATTCCCATGGCATAAGGGGTTCCTGAATAATTTTTGCTTCATTCCAGAAATGCAGGTGATCGGAAAACATGATATGATTATTTTCCCCGTCCAAACGGGAGAGCATTACATATTTACCTTTTATCTTGCGTGGAAATAAAGCCATACCCTTATTTTGGGCAGCCTTGCCATTTAATGTAATGATATCGAAATTGAGAAAATCTTTAGTCACCAATAAATGCGGAAGAATGCACACCCCGTTGTATGCAGTATACGTTGCATAATAGGTAATCTTGCCGTTATCATCGAAAAACTGAACAAACCTTGCATCTTCAATTCCCTGGCTTTCATTTTCAGAAACCGGAAATATCACACGTTCTGAAATTTTTGATTTTTCATCAAACTTTATTTTGTAATTCGAATTTGCCAGCCAGTTTATATTGTTGATTGTTTGATTATTGCAGTCAAAGGCATGATCCATATAAAGTACATTAATGCTAACTTTCAATTCACTGTATGTGAAAACATCGGCTATTTGTTCAAAAATACGTCTACTTGTTTCATCCCATGAGTTCATATCTTCCAATTTAAGACGAAACAAATGACTGTCGTAGAACGGGTCATGTGCAACCTCCGGCGTTTTAACAAAATCCGAAATATTATCGAAAAGAAAAGAGCTATTATTTTGGATAATTCCACTGCGAAAAACAATAGATGAAATATGTCCTTCACCGGTAGCACGAAGGCTCATAATAAAGCGTATTTCGCCTTCCTTAACTCCGCTTTGATTGGGATGCGGCACTATCGAAGGATTGAAAAGGGCAGCCGATTCAATGGAATATTCCATTGTAAAATAGGCCCCGATAAGCATTTTTTTTGTATTGCTTATCTGAGTGTTTTGTGGAAGGTATTCCGAAACTTTATCGAAATGCTTGTTTAGCTGTTGCTCTATGTTTTTATGTCTGTCATAAAAATTAGTACGAACCTCTTGTAACAAACGCTCAGCCTTATTTTCCGAAAGACTTATCACCCTGTCAATTATTTTGCTTACACGCAACATGTCGCTCGGAATATGGGCACGAGCGATAACTCGCGAAGTATCGCGTTCTATCTTTGTTATTTTTCTTTTAATTAACGACTTAATTTTATCTTCCTTATTCATTTGAATCTGTTATTTAATATTTTATTATATACCTCTATATAGCCATCAATCATTTTTTCTCTGCTAAATTTAGAGAACGCCCACTCTCTGCAATACTTTCTATCTACTGATTTTATATTACCAATGGCTTCAACTGCTTCGTTAATTGTATTAACCAAAAAACCGGTTTTCCCATGAAGGATTAATTCGGGCATGGAGCCTAAATTAAATGCAATAACAGGTGTTCCACACAACATCGATTCCGCTACGCTCAGTCCAAAAGGTTCTTTAAAACTGATGGGGTGCAAAAGGGCATAAGCCTCACCCAATAGTTTATCCCTTTCTTCTGGCCCTGAATTACCGACATAAACAATATCATCATCATTAATAAAAGGCTTAACTTTATTGTTAAAATATTCCTGATGCTGAACTAAACCCGAAATAATCAGTTTTCTACCCGCTTGCTTAGCTATTTGAATAGCTTCGTAGGTTCCCTTTTCGGGATGTACCCTGCCAAAAAAAAGCAAATATTCTTTCGACGTTGGCTGAAATGTAAATTCGTTGGTGTTTAAACCATTGTAGATGGTTGTCGTATATTGGAGCTCCGGGCTACGATCGGAATTACTTATTGACACATAAAAATTATCGGAATTATACTTTTTATAAACCGTAATTATTTTAGGAGATGAAAAGCCATGAATGGTTGTAACCATAGGTGTTTTTATAAGCCGGGAATAGCTAAGGGGCAGGAAATCGAAATTATTGTGAATCAAATCGAAATCGTCTGCTCTCTCCATTAAATTACTGATATGCAAACATTCCCATACTTTAGGGTCGAGATCGGGATTTTCGGCATAAGCAGTTTCAGAAACATATTCTAATTTACCTTTGGTACTGGAATTTCCCGTAGCAAATAAAGTAACATCAATATTTCTTTCAATAAGTCCTTCAGCAATATTTGAAGCCACCTGCTCCCACGGGCCGTACTTTGCCGGCGGTGTTCTCCAAGCAATAGGAGATAGGATTGCTATTTTCATTTTAAAGTGGTTGACGTGAATTATTCAAACAATGATCAACCAGCTCTTCTATATTTGCAGTGCCCACGCACATCACAGAATCGGCTCCCCCCCAGTATATCTTAACCGTTCCGTCATCTTCGGGAACAGCACCACAACAGAAGACCACATTATGCACATAACCGGTGATTTCATATGGCTCTTCCGGTTGCAGGATCCAATCATCGGCCACCGCAATAATTTCAGAAGGATTATTGAGATCATGCAATGCGACCCCTAACCTATAGACACTACCATCCATGGTAGGAAATACGCCATGATATATATTCAACCACCCACGGGGCGTTTTAATTGGCGGTGCACCGGGACCTATTTTCATTTCATCCCAATGATACTGACAAGGTTTCATAATTAGCTTCGATTCTCCCCAGTATATAAGGTCGGGGGAATACGATATCCATACCGACCAAGGTGATATTTCGGAATGAGGACGGTCAAGACGTGCGTATAAACCATTAAACTTTTCAGGAAAAATTACCACATTACGGTAATCGGCTTCGGTGATAAGAGATATTCGTTGAATGGATTTAAAATCGGTTGTTTTTGCCAGGCCTATTCTTACTCCATTTCGGGAATAGGCACTATAAGTTATAAGATATTCGCCATCAATAAAAACAATGCGGGGATCTTCCACTCCGTATTCTTCGTATTTCTGAAAAATACCTTCGGTAGCCGGAACCATAAAAGGTTTCTCATCGGCGACAAAATTAAATCCATCCTCACTTTCAGCTTTACCTAAAATACTTCTTCCGTTTAGCTTATGAGAGCGGAAAATCATTATATATTTTCCGTTAAATTTTACAACCCCAGCATTATGCACGGTTGCAACAGTATAGGGAATATCTTTCTTGGTTAAAATCGGATTGTTTTCGTATCTTTTTATTAACATAAACTGGGGTATGCACTTGAAACATATTAAAAAACTTAGTAAATTTGGGATCTA
>CAYXJR010000134.1:0-7712 GCA_964465145.1 uncultured Porphyromonadaceae bacterium
AATCGGCGACGTGATAAAACCAAACTCCTTCGCTGGGAAGAGACCGGGTTCGTATCTCTCTAATGTTTAGTACATTAGTATCCTATTGTCTGACTGGCTTTACAATCAGGTTATGTAAGCCAAGAAATAGCATTACAATGCCACTTTTCAACACAAAATATATAATTGCTTGGTATACTGACATTTGCCTTGTTGCCGCGAGACAACTCTATTGTTTCCTTCGCAAAAACTCCTGAAGACTATTCGATGGGATTTTGCCAGTACGTAATCAAATATAAGCATCTTTTTCCACTTTCCCTTGCTGAATGGAGATTTCCTTTGGAATATCGGGAAGACCAAGAAAAAAGAAGAAAAAATGCAGCCTGATCTCATCAATAGAGAAATCCATCAGTGATCCTTAATCGCTTTTTCAAGGACTGGCTCAGGTTCTGTCAAGGGTGCCTGCGCGAAGGAATTATGCGTAGCCAAAGGCATTTACTTGCCCTTGACGGGTTCTTACCAGGCGTTATCTTGGTGGTTAAGACCATTGATGGGGCAGTTGAAACCACTTTTATTAACTTCCTTAAATTTTGCAAAGATAATTAGGGATGAAACAAATGAAAAATCTCGCTTCATAGATTCCTCAAGGTGGCATCATTTTTTGCCCTGAAGTGGTATCACTCTACTCCCTTGTTAAAATTCAGCAATGATGTACTGAGTGTAGCCAGTGAAAATTTAAATATTGAGTAAAACTCTACCTTTCATATTTCCTCAATATCATTTACATTCTGAAAGGAATACGATACTTTTAGGCTTGACGACTTATAGAACACTAATAGGTTGTGCTTCATTATGAAACAAGGGGCACAAAATATAATACAGTTTTACTAGCTTAAACTAACACTCTGAAAAGTTTACTTTTTGCCGACGGTGTACAATATGATAAGCAAAGTTTCATCAAATGAATTTTACCCTTAAATATTGTTTAAAAACCAATATTACCCTTGCAAAACTAAATTTACCCCAAGAAATGAATAATAATAGAGTTTTGTGTTAAAATAAATCAATTTTACCCTTAATTAAATAAAATAAACTATTTTTACCCTTGCAAAACTAAATTTACCCCTGTAAATAGAAAGAAAATGAAAAAAGTAGGGTTTACATGGCTTCAGGAAAAATTAAATATCCAAGGTTTTCGATTGACGCATGAGTCATACATCGGAACAACGGACAAAACAGAATTAAGTTCAACAAATACGATTGTACGAACATTCAAATCGAAATATGATGTCAGCATTGATAACCCTATGTCTCATTTAGAATTCGCTCTAAAATATGATGATTTAAACCTGGCTTTCGTTAGAGAAGTTTTTACCTCTGTTGACCATCAAACAATATTAGACTACATCAATACGAATCCAAATCGAAAATATCCGAGAATCATTGGGTATCTATATGAGTTTACCGGAGGCAAATCAATAAAGGTTAACATCACCACCACTAAATACGAGGATATATTGGACTCGTCTCGATATATTACCGGAAATATTACAAAAATATCCAAATGGAAAGTAAACGATAATCTTCTAGGGCAAGAAAAATTCTGCCCAATAATCAGAAAGACTACTGAACTCCGCGAGTTACTTGATTGGAATATTGAAGAAGCAATTGAAAATCTAAAACACGAGTACTCTCCAGAAATTTTTAAACGAGCAAGCTATTACCTTTATAGAAAAGAATCAAAATCCTCCAGTGAAATAGAGAAAGAAGAGCCATCGCAAAATAGGATGGAAAGGTTCATAGCTTTACTAGAAGAAGCAGGACAAAAGCCCTTTGAAGAATCATTATCTGAAAAAGAATTGGTTCGTTTACAAAACGTTATTGTTGACCCAAGATATGCAGATGATGGATTTAGAGACTTTCAAAACTATGTGGGTCAAACAATGAGAGACTATACACAAAAAATACATTATGTATGCCCACCACCACAATTTGTAAGATCTCTTATGCAAGGAATAGTTGACCTAAATAAAAAAAACACATCAACCGAAACGATTATAAAAACCACAATGGTATCATTTGGTTATGTATATATTCACCCATTTGAAGATGGCAATGGAAGGATTCATCGCTTTCTTATTCATGATATTCTAGTACGTGACGGCATTGTACCAAACAGTACAATAATTCCTGTTTCTGCTCAAATACTTGCCCACATGGATGAATATGATACTACTTTAGAGTTGCTTTCCAAATTGATCGAGCGAAAAGTAAAATATGATATTAATGATTCTGGAGAAATGACAGTTAATAATTCATCCGAAATAGAAGCTTTATATCGATTTCCAGACCTAACCGATCACACCGTGTTTTTGGCAAGAGCTTTACAATCTACAATTAATAAAGATGTTCCAGAAGAACTACTTTTTCTTCAATGCTATGATGAACTTAAGGGTGATATTCAGAGTATAGTAGATATGCCAGACAATAAAGTTGATCGCATGATTTTGTTCCTTCACCAGAATAAAGGAAAGCTTGCAGGTCGTAAGCGCAAATTTTACAAAGAACTGAGTGATAATGAAATCGAGCAAATGGAACAAGCCTATAATCAGGTATTTGAAAGGAAATAGATACAGAGTGTAGCTAGTGAAAATTTAAACATAGAATTAAACTCTACCATTCATGTTCCTTCAATCTACTGAATTGAGAAAAGTGCTTTCAGGTCGCGGTTCGACAACTCGCCCACCCACTTTTCACCGGTGGAGACTGTCAGATCGGCCAGTTCCTTCTTCTCCGCTAGCATGGCATTGATCTTCTCCTCGAATGTTCCCTGTGTAATCAGGCGATAGACCATCACATTTTTATTCTGTCCTATGCGGTAGACCCGGTCGGTGGCCTGCACCTCCACGGCTGGATTCCACCACAGGTCGTAATGGATCACATGGCTTGCAGCGGTCAGGTTCAGCCCTGTCCCCCCAGCTTTGATGGAAAGCAAAAAGATTTTCTCCCTGGCATTGTTCTGAAAGCGCTCCACCATTTCATCGCGATTTTTCCGGGAGGTTCCGCCATGAAGGAACATGCTGTCGATACCGAATCTATTCCGGATCATCTCTTGCAGGATCAGCCCCATCTCCCTGAACTGGGTAAATATCAGCACCTTCTCATTATTCTCCAGGATATTATCCAGCATGTCGAGAAGCATTCCAGCCTTACCCGACAAATCTGGGGATACATCACTCTTCTTGAGGTACTGCGAGGGATGGTTGCAAACCTGCTTCAGGGCCATGATCAGTTTTAACACCATACCCCGGCGCTGTATGCCTGCTTCCTTTCCGTCCGGATCGATCCCCTCAATATCGGTCATTACTGTATTTAACACTCCCTGGTAGAGCGCCCCCTGCTCCTTCACAAGGGTTGCCATATAATCGTTCTCGATCTTATCGGGAAGATCGCTGATAATTGATTTGTCGGACTTGAGTCTACGCAGGATGAAGGGAGCTGTGATCTTTAGAAAGCGGTCGAGACGTTGCTTGTTCCGGTTTACCTCTATTGGATAAGCATACTCCTTTGTGAATTTCTTAAGGTTCCCCATGTATCCCTTGTAGATAAAATCGAAGATGCTCCAATACTCAGATAACCGGTTCTCCACCGGCGTGCCGCTCATAGCTATCCTGATATTCGACTTCAGTTTTTTCACCGCCTTGGTCTGTCCGGCATCTGCATTCTTGATATTCTGCGCCTCATCGATGATTACCGCACACCATCTTTTTTTCGAGAGTAACTCCTGGTCGCTACGCACAACCCCGTAACTGGTAAGGATCACATCGGCTTCCTTATCTAAGATTCGGTTCGGGCCGTGAAAAAATGCATGAGATATACCGGGGGCAAACTTTTCAAACTCCTTTTTTCAGTTAGTCAGCAGGGTAGTAGGCACCACAATCAGTGCCTGTTGCGAATCAAGTGCTCCCTCCTCTTTCAGCTTCAACAGCACGACAATCACCTGCAGGGTTTTTCCCAAACCCATGTCATCAGCAATGATGCTTCCAAAACCAAGACTGGCATTCTTGTATAACCAGTCAAAACCCCTCTGCTGGTATGGCCGTAACGTAGCGTTCAGTCCCACAGGAAGATCAATCTGCTTTACCCTCAACAACTCATTGATCAACTCCCGGGTGGCCTTATCGATACTCACTTTCTCTCCATGCAGTTCGCCGGTAAAAGCAGCCTGCAGTAACTGGTTCCGGTCCATCTTCCCATCCTGCTGCTGTATCTGATCCATCAATGTTTTCAGGTCTGCCGTGTTCAGGTATAGGTATTGATCTCTCATTTTAACGATTCCTGAAAGCCCTTTCACTATCCTAAAAAACTCGTCGGCATCCATGAGCGTGTCGCCCAGCGCAATCTTCCATTGAAAGCTGAGGATCTTCTCCAGATTCAGCAATGATCTCTTTAATACCCGGCCCGATGAGGAGAGAGCCACAGAAACAGCAGGGCGAATCAAGTCCTTCAGTTGATCCGGCAAAAGTACGCGGATTCCGTACAGCCGTATCACGGGTAGAATGTTGAACATGACATTTGCAAACTCAGTTGGTGTATAGACCGGTATATGTATACCGGAAGTGGAGATAATGAACTCCAGCTCGGGAAGTGAAGGAGTGAGCAGTTCGATACTACGCAGCACTTCGTATCTGCAGTTGCTATATTCCGGGAGGGTCATAACATCGGCCAGGGGAACCGGTTCTTTCAGCGGCTTGCGGCTGTCCTCCACCAGCACTTTCAGACCAAACCTTCCCGAATCCTCCTTCTCGAAAATCTCCAGCACCGGGGAAAACGACTGGCGTGTAAGGTAAAACCTGTCGATCCATCGTTGAATGGAAGAGGGGATCTCTCCCTCACCTGAAAGATCAAACCGGTAGGCGTAATTTTCAACAAAAATTCGGTAGACTGGGTCACCCATCATTTGCTTACCAGATTCGACATCCCGAATAAACTGACCTATGAAATAAGAGATCAGGCTTCTTAGCTGTTCCGGTTTTGCGGGTTCCTGTTCCGTTTCAGAGCTTCCGGGAAATGCACCGACACCTACCCGAAGTTCCTTTGCAGTGGGGAAAGCCGCAATCAGGCTCCTGAAAATTTTATCGACCCTCTGATCTATTACAGCAGGGATCCAACGTACGGTATAGCTGCCATCTGCTGTGTGGAGCAGCTGTGGGATAAAGGATGAGGTTTCTGCAAGTTTCCGGCTAAAATGATATACCATGAAGAGGTATGTTAAACCAGGCAACAAGCGGGTTACCTGCCTGGATTGGATAGTTGAAATAAACTTAAGCATCTCAGCATCATTCCGAAAGCCCCAGGCACCCTCTTTATCAACAGTTCTGTAAACTTTCCAGTATCCCCCCGGTTCACCATGAATTCTGCAATCTACCAGGCGATTGCACTCATCCAGGGTAATAGCCACACTCGAGTACCTTTCGTAATGCGAAGCTCGCTGATCCGGGATGGGTGTTAATCCGGCAGTCATCATGTTATCCCTGGCTATCTTCCTGGCCATTTTCCGGTAGAGCTTATCCAGCACCTGTTTAAAATCCCTTGAATAAAAAACCGGCTTTTCGGTAAGCAACGAAAGGAGTTTCTCCCGCATATCCTCAAGCACAGAAAAATCGATTTCCTCCAGAGCAATATTTTTCTCAGCCTTGTATATCTCTAAGGGCTCAGCCACAGCCAGGGATGCAAGATCGGGAATAGTGACAGTATCACTGATGGCTTCGATCCCGTAGCGCCGGAGCTCATGGATGATATCGAACCCGTGGAGTTTGAAGATCAGGAAGGGATTGCGGTCAATCTCATTGGCAATTACATTGATCACAGCCGCCAGGTGTTTGCAGGGCACGGCCCAGTCGGGACAGGAACAATGCATATCCAAATCGTTCCAGCGCCTGGGAAAAATCTGGATACGATGAGCCTCTGCCATACTATACAGACTCTCAGGGAGCTCCCGGTTCAACAGTTTCGAAAGAAGCAGGGGATTATCCAGGATGGCTCCTGTAAGGGATTCCTTCTCCTTCACTGTAAATGCAGGGATTTCCACCGTCACCTTATAGGGTTTGATGCGTGTACCTCGTACTGCTGCGATGATCTTCCGCCCCGAGATGCTGAGATCCTCCACCGCACCTTTATTGGCATAGTTGCGGCCCCTTGGCAAGCGGTTTGAATAGTCGATATGTGAAAGGGCATTCATCCATTTACCGCCCCACCAGGTCTGTCCGTATTTTGCCATTCGCATCAAATTATTTTCTTCTCATTTTCCTTTTTAAGCTGCTCAATTCATAAGCAATAATCTCGTATCCAAGAATCTCGGTTGTTCTATGATCAATATCAAGGTCACTTAATAGAAAAAATGATTTATAAGCCATTTCTATTTTTCCAACCTTTGCGAAATATCTACCTGTTACATAGTAAAAGCCTCTGACCGCTGAAATATGAAAGACATCCGTTCCACTTGGAAAATGTTGAGTTATTTCGAATTTGTTATCAAGCAAGTCCGGTATTCTTTTATGTTTATTTTCAGATAGGTAATACTCTGCCAATGAAATTTTACCAAATATATAGTCCGGAAAATTTTCTCTGGTTTCAATCAAAGTTCGATAATATTTCTTTAGTTGATTGGCTCTCTCATATGCAATTCCTAAATAATTATAAATTGCCGGAACATCGGGGTATTTCAGTTTATAACTATCCAATTCCTTGATTACAGCATTAAGATTTTCCGATTTCTTAATTTTTTCATTAAGTCCTGAAAGCTTCCTCTTTTCTTTTTGTGATAATTTCGACCAATTCTCTTCCTCAATTGACTCTTCTGTTATAAAAAAATCGTCTATACCTATCAATTCAGGATTGGTTTTCTCAATCCACTTCTTGATTTGATGTCTGTCAACAGTTGACAGCAATTCCTTATAGTCAAGCCTCCCACTCTGATGATCGAGCATTGCCTGAATTAATTTGAATTGATTAATATAGTTCATTGAGGTTCATTCTTTGTTTAGTAATTTTTTCTTTTTGTCCTGCGCTAAATATCCAGTTAGCTGATGAAGGGCTTATTCACGCACATGGAGAAGGTCCTTCAATAAAATACGTGTTCAAATGAATGACAATTTCACCACATTCTTGTCATTTTGATAAAATAAAAACAGATGTCCGAAATTAAACTAATACTTCATCCTGGCTTTTGGGAGAACCAAGGATAAAGAGAAAATGGAGCTCATTATTTTTAACCTCGGCCATAAACGCTACCACTCCCCGGTAAAAAATGCTACCACCTCATAAATTCAGGATAAAACGTTAATTTTTCGGGCCCTGAAAGATTACAATCATGAAAGCCTAAGGCCTTTGACCTTGCTTGATAAGAAATTGCATCGCATTTTACTCCAGATTGTTGAGCCTTCTCCTAAGACCTTTGAGCTTATTGATCAAATCATCAAAAGATTCAGATTCTCCATAAATCATACTCTCCTGCATTCTTGTATAATCCTTTCTCCATTCTTCCATTTCTGATTCCGGAGGGATAAAATCTATTGTCTTGCGTGAATGCTTAGAATAATCCACGTAGGTTACGTTTGTCAACATTTCTCTATGCTTTACTATGTTGTCATACAGAGCTTTATCTTGGATAACGGTCTCTAGCCCGAGTTTCCTAGTTATCTAAAATCACAGGTATAACAGGCTAATCTACA
>CAYXJR010000135.1:0-7553 GCA_964465145.1 uncultured Porphyromonadaceae bacterium
ACCACAGGATGCTCTTTGTCTGAAGTTATCCAGATGGCCAGCTACAACCCAGCGCGGTTTCATGGATTCACAGATCGTGGAGGATTGGAAGTTGGGCAGAATGCAGATTTGATTTTGTTCAATATTGTTGATGGTCAGATTCGGCTGCATAAGACTGTTAAAGGTGGGGAAGTGGTGTTTGAGAAATAGTTGCGGGTTGCGGGTTCCTTCCTTCACCTTTTTCGTCACCCGTCACCTATCACCCGTCACTTTTTTATTATCTTTGCACCCACGAATTTTTGGCCTCATAGTTCAAGGGATAGAACAGAAGTTTCCTAAACTTCAGATTCAGGTTCGAGTCCTGGTGGGGCTACAAGGTGTGGGTGTGGGTGTGATGGAAGTGTGAATATTAATATTTTGGCTCCATAGTTCAAGGGATAGAATGATAGTTTCCGGAACTGTAGATCCAGGTTCGAGTCCTGGTGGGGCTACAAGGTGTGGGTGTGGGTTTGGTTGTGTGAAGAAGTGTGAGTGTGAATTTTAAGATTTTTTATGGCTTCATAGGCTGTTCAAACTACAGTCTATGAAGTCTTTTTTTTGTAATTTTGGAACTGAGAAGCAAACATAAATTTCGCTTTAACATAATCTTAATTAAAAAATGAATCTTAGAAAGGCAGTGATTCTGGCAGCCTTAATTCTACTTGGCAGTTTTTTCGCTACGGCCCAGAACAAGAGAGAATCAAGTGGACTTACTGAAAGTGACTACGGAAATTATCCGCACTGGTTCGACATGATGCTTGATTATGAAACCAATTTTTTTGAAACTCAAAAAGCTTTTTACACCTATTGGGCTGATCGCCAGCCCTCCAAGGGTACGGGGTATACGGTTTTCAAGCGCTGGGAATGGTACTGGGAGAACCGTATTAATCCTGACGGAACATTTCCTGAGCCCGGGAAGATATATCGTGAGGTGAGTAAATATTTCGTGGAACATCCAGTATCAGAACGCCTCAAAAGCGGGGCACCCCAATGGAGGGAGCTTGGCCCTAAAACCAGGGTTAATTACGGTGGTTATAATGGAGTCGGGCGTATTAACGCAATAGCTTTCCATCCTACCGATACTGCAACGATATATATTGGTGCCCCCTCAGGAGGCTTCTGGATTACTAATGACGGTGGGCAGAGTTGGAGAACAACCACTGACGCCCTCCCGACAATAGGTGTTTCAGCCATTCTTTCACAATATGATCACCCTGAGGTTATCCTGATAGGCACCGGAGACCGGGACGGAGGAAGCGACCAGGGTATTGGAACATTCAAGAGTTATGATGGCGGGGAAACATGGATGATGTCCAATGAAGGCATTGGTAACATAACCGTTGGTATGTTCGCTCAGCATGAAGTGAATCCCAATATTATCCTTGCTGCTGCTAATGGTGGAATATTTAAAACCAGCGATTTCGGGGATAGCTGGGAGAAAAAATCTGAAAATGCAGCCAATTACCGGGATATCAAATTTAAGCCGGCTGATATGTCAGTAGCCTATGCTACTTCAAACACTGGCTTCTACAGATCTGAAGATGGGGGCGAAACCTGGAATCCTATTGGCAAAGATGAAGGCCTTACTGCACCCGGACGAAAGGTAATTGGAGTTACACCGGCCAACGACAGTCTTGTTTATATAGTAGCTGGAGGAGGACCCTTCCAAGGATGCTTCCTCTCAAGAGATTTTGGACAAACTTTCACTCTTCAATCAGACGAGCCTAATATCCTGGGATACAGCCCAACAGGTGACGATGATAAGAGCCAAGCCGGTTATGATCTGATGATTCATATCGATGTTAATAATCCTGATATAGTACATGTGGGCGGAGTGAATACCTGGAAATCCAGAGATGCTGGTAAAACATGGACTATTACAGGGCACTGGTACGGAGCTGATGGTATCAACGAAGTTCATGCCGACCAGCATACATTCGATTATAATCCTGTTTCCAATACTCTTTATGCCGGAAACGATGGTGGAATTTATTTTACTACTGATCAGGGTGGATCCTGGACAGAAATAAGTGAAGGCCTGGGAATCGGACAAATGTACAAATTGGGAGTCAGCAACACCGATCCAAATAAAACAGTTGCCGGTTTTCAGGATAATGGCACAGCCACCCGGATGGGTGAACTATGGTACAGCACTGGCGGTGGTGATGGTATGGAATGTGCAGTTGATCCTTATGATGCGAAGTATAGCTATACAACACTTTATTATGGCGACATCACGCGCCGGATTGATAATACAAGCGGAAGGAAAATAGCCGGGGAGGACACAAATGGAATCAATGAGGCCGGGGCATGGGTCACCCCATTCTGTATCCATGAGGAAAATCCAAACATCATGATGGTGGGATATAAGAATATCTGGATGTCACAAAATATTAAAAGTCAGGGCAGTATTTTCTGGAGAAAGATATCCAATAACCTGGGAGGGGCAAATGACGTTAATTGCAGGGTTGTGGAACATTCTCCGGCTGATTTTGATGTGTTTTATGTTGCCAGGGACGATCAAAAAGTATTTAGAACCGACAACCTGATGGATAACAATGTTATCTGGTCAGAAATTACCAGTCGTAAACCCCGCCCGGGAATGCCTACTGATATTGAATGCCATCCCTATCAGCCATCAACTGTTTATATGAGTATCGGCATAAATATTTATAAATCTGTAAACAAGGGAGTAAGCTGGGAAGATATTTCAAACGGCCTGCCTGAGATCAATATAAATACAATTGTCTTTGATAAAACTTCCATCGAGGGATTGTACATTGGAACAGATGCCGGGGTTTATTACCGTGATGCCGGAATGGATGAATGGGTTCTGCACGGAACAGGCCTTCCTCTGAGCGTTGAGGTAACAGATGTTGAAATTTATGCCGACAGGATCAGCCGGGAATTGAGTGTTCTCAGGGCATCAACCTATGGCAGGGGATTATGGGAGATTGGCCTTGCTCCTACATCCGGGAATCTGTCACCTAATTTACTTCATGCAGTTGCCGGTGAAAATATTGTTGTGCTTGAGTGGCAGAGCCCCTTTTATGTTGATTATTTGTCGGACTATTCAGTTTACAGAAATGGAGAGCGGATTGCCAAAGTCAGAGGGAATTCATACCTGGACAGGGATGTTATCAATGAAACAACTTATCATTTTTACATAACCGCCAATTATGCAACCGGGCATGAATCCGGCCCTTCAAATACCGCACAGGGCACTCCAATTTCTGAAATAGAACTGCCTTACAATCAGGATTTTGAAAGAGGTACCGGCGGTTGGAAAGCGAAGTTTAATTTCGAAGGCTGGGAGTACGGAACAACAGAGGAACTGGGTATACAGGGAAATGATGGCTCCTTCTTCGGGATCAATTCAGGATCGGCAGGGGCAGGAATTCATGTAACTGATTACCTGACAACCCCCGCAATCGATCTTAGCAGCTTTACAGGCAGAACAATCTCCTTAAAATTTAGCTATGCATTAAGGAGTTACAGAAACTATGATAAGTTGTCTGTTGTTTACCGCACATCTCTAAGCGGTGACTGGGTAAATCTTAAAAAACTTAGCGACTCGGGTACAAACAGCTGGAAATGGGTTGATGATGAAATCGATCTCCCAGTAGAAGCACTGGTGGAAGAATTCCAGCTTGCATTTTTCTATGACGACAGCAATGAACATGCCTGGGGCGCAGGTATTGACAATGTGGAATTATTTCATAACACTACTGCTGTTCATCTTATTGAAAACGATACCGACATCAAGGTTTATCCCAACCCGAGTAAAGGCGAATTTGATATCATAATAAAGGGATTAGATCAACTGGACATTCAAGTTCTTGTATATGATGTAAGCGGTCGTATTGTTTTCGAAAAGAATATAGAAAATATTGAAACTAATCACCATGAGAGGATAAATCTGACTAATAGGGACAAGGGAATATATCAGGTAATTATCCGATCTGGACAGCGAGAGTTTAAGACTAAAATCACCGTCCAATAATCTTCAAAACTGCCTGGAGGCAGCTTTTTATTTACTTTCGGTATTAATTTAATTTATACATTTTGATTTGATGAAGCATTTATTTTCACTCTCCGTTTTTTTACTTCTCTGTAGCCAAATTCTAATTGGTCAAAACACTTCTGATTTTGTTCCACTGAGTAAATCAGAATATGCCAGCCAACCTTATTGGCAGAATATGATGCTCGACAGAAACATTAATTTCTTCGAAACACAAAAAGCTTTTTACTCCTGGTGGGCGGGTAAAAAACCCTCTAAAGGAGAGGGCTACAGTGTTTTTAAAAGATGGGAGTATTATTGGGAAAGCCGTGTAAACGATAAGGGAGAATTCCCGAAGCCAGGAGCCATATCCCTCGAATACGCAAATTATCAGGAAAACCACCCCATGTCTTCCCGGATGAAATCTACACAGCCGGAGTGGCAGGAGCTGGGCCCCAGAAACAGGATAACTCCACTGGGATATATGGGAATAGGCCGGGTGAATGTAATCGGGTTTGACCCTTCCGATCCGCTTAAAATTTATCTGGGAGCACCTTCAGGAGGATTCTGGATCAGTGAGGATGGAGGACAATCCTGGATAACCTATACAGATCCATTGCCAACAATGGGGGTTTCAGCTATTATCGTCCATCCTGAAAATCCCGAACAAATTCTTATCGGAACTGGCGACCGTGACGGGGGCAACGACTGGGGTGTTGGCACCATGCTAAGCCTGGATGGAGGCAGAAGCTGGGAGGAAAAGAACGAGGGGATGGGAGAAAGAACTGTAGGTATGATTGCCCAACACGAAACAAACCCGGATACATTACTGGCCGCAGCTGATGGAGGCATATACAAATCTACCGATTTCGGTGAAACATGGGTTAAAACATCGCCAAATGAAAATTCTGAAAATTTCAGGGACATACGCTACAAGCCTGGAAACATGGATGTTGCCTATGCCACTTCCAATGTGGGATTCTATCGCAGCACCGATGGTGGTGACAGCTGGACATTTATCCCGCCGGAAAACGGGATCACTGCCTCAGGTAGGATGGTTATCGGAGTGAGCCCCGCAAATAATAATTTCGTTTATGTCGTTGTCGGCGGCACTTTCCAGGGGTGCTTCATATCAAGGGATTCTGGCCAGACTTTCAGCCTGCAGTCCGATTCTCCGAATATTCTCGGAGGTTCTTTTGAAGGCGATGACGACAGGAACCAGAGCTGGTACGACCTGGTAATTTTTGTCGACCCATTCAACGCTAACATAGTCCATGCCGGAGGCATAAATATGTGGAGGTCGGATGATGCGGGTGTAACCTGGAAATGTACCGGGCACTGGTGGGGCGACCGAACAAACGAGGTGCATGCCGACCATCACACGATTAATTATAACCCCCTGAACAACAGGCTCTACCTAGGCAATGACGGGGGTATCTACTTCACTGAAGACCAGGGGGAATCCTGGGAGGATATTAGCGTGGGCTTGGGGATCGGACAGATGTACAAACTTGGTGTGAGTGCAACGAATAAAGAAAAATATCTGGCAGGATTTCAAGACAACGGAAGTGCTACACATAGCCCTGATGGTTGGAGCACAAGCGGTGGCGGGGACGGATTCGAATGTGCTGTAGATCCATATTCCGACCAATACAGCTATACATCAATATACTATGGCAACATCGATCGGCATAATGCAAGGGGCGGGTCCCGCCAGGTAGCTGCAGAAAATGTTAACGGGATAACTGAAAGCGGGGCATGGGTCACACCATATTGCCTCTCTGAATGGGATGCCAATACAATGATTATTGGGTATAAAAACATTTGGATTTGTTGGAATATAAAAACTGAAGGTGCTATTGTTTGGAAAAAAATCACTTCTATCTCTGAGAATCCCGACAGTGTCAATTGCAAAATCGTTGAAACTTCCCCGGCGGATTCCAGCCTGTTTTTTTATGCCCGTAATGACGGTAAAATTTTCAGAACAGATAACCTTCTGTTAAATCCTCTATGGATTGACCTTACTGGGAATAAACCTATTTCAGGCAGCCCCAGTGATTTTGAATGCCATCCCTACGATGCAAACATTGTTTATATGACCCTGGGCAATAAGGTTTTCAAATCTATTGATAAAGGAGAATCCTGGGAAAATATTTCCGGAAGCTTACCCGAATATCGTGTTAATGATATAGTCTATGATAGGTCTTCCGATGAGGGCTTGTACGTTGGTACAGATGCAGGAGTTTTTTACAAGAGTGCCAGTATGGAAGATTGGGCCCAGTATGGCCTGGATTTACCTGCTGCGGTAACAGTTAGTGAAGTTGAGATTTATTACGACCGTTTTAGCCGCGGTGAGTCGCGCCTCAGGGCATCCACATACGGACGCGGCATGTGGGAGGTGGAGCTGGCTCCTTCCCAGGGAGTCATCTTGCCACCCTATTTTCTACTTGCCTTCGTTAGCCCCTATGATATTGAGCTGGCATGGAATCCTCCACTGTTCCCACAATCTGTAACCGGCTATAATGTGTACAGGAACAACCAACTCATTTACACTACCAGCTCCACTTCTTATCTGGACCGTAAAGCCGACCGGAAAATTTTCAATACCTACAAAGTTTCTGCTCTTTATGGTTCTGGCGTTGAATCTGGGTTTACCAACGTTGTTGAGATTCCAGCACCGATAACCCTGCCATATGATCAGAACTTTGAAGAGGGTCCTGAAGGATGGAAAGCCAAATTCCAGCCTGATGGTTGGAATTATGGTTCGGAATCAGATCTTAATATCACAGGAAATGACGGCCTGTTTTTTGGCATTAATTCGGCTTATGCAGGAGCAGATACCCATGTCAGGGATTATTTATATACTCCTGCTATCGATCTGGCTGAATATGAGGGCCAAACTGTCACTCTCAGCTTCAGCTATACACTAAGAAGATACCTTAGATACGATCATCTCTTTGTACTTTACCGCCCCAACCTGGAATCGGATTGGATTAGCTTAGAAGAGCTTTCACCGGCAGCCGGCACAGGATGGGTTTGGGCCGATAAAACTATTGACCTGCCCGGTGAAGCACTCGTTGATGGAATGCAGATCGGTTTCCTTTATGATGATTCTGATGAACACGCCTGGGGGGCAGGAATAGACAATGTGCAGCTCTTTGTCAATACAACTTCCGTTTTTGATCTGGAATTGCAGAACAATCTGGTAATCTTCCCGAATCCCAGCAATGGTAGTTTTGAAATACAGATTGAACTGGAAGAACTTCAAAAAGTTAGCCTGTGCATGAGGGACGCTATAGGAAGAATCGTTTGGGAGGAGAAGTTCTTGCCTGATGGTTTGAAATCAATGCACAGGGTAAGTCTTACAGATTTCCCAAAAGGGAACTACCAGCTTTTTGTTCAAAGCGGAAGACAGGAATTCAGCCAGATGGTAATAATTCTATAGACTGACGAAACAGGTCAAAGTTTTCAAATTTAACCTTGAGTCCACTCCGAAAAGTAGGAGCGGCATATTTTAGTTAAAATTAATATTTTA
>CAYXJR010000136.1:0-7552 GCA_964465145.1 uncultured Porphyromonadaceae bacterium
ACAGAGCGATACAATATATTATTGTGGAATCAATTTTTGGAGTTTTCCCCTGGCAGTTTAAATCAAGGATCAGATTTTTGTAAGATTGAACTTTTTACTTGCATCGTACTGCTGTTTCTTGGTTTTACTCATTAGTTGACAGGGGGAAAAGGTTGGAATTGGGCAATTTTGCTCACAACCGGGCATGCCTCGCCCATTGTTGTCGTTTGAGATGGCCGTTCGGTGAGTCGATTTTGCCCTGCCGGCAATGACCGGTTTGCGAATGAATTCTTCGCCCATTTGTTCGAAGCCCACAACCTTGTTGCAGGCTTCTGAGAAAATCGTACTTTTACTCATATGTATACTATTTTATTGATAATATGAGTAGTATAAGTATTTTAGGGGTAGCACTAAAAAGCTACCCCGCTTTGGCGGGGTTTAGTTCAACACGTGGTCATAAATAATTGCCGAGATGGTAGTAAATTCAAAGGTTGTAGCCCGCAACTATTTTTAATATAATTTGAAAGGGAAACGGCCCGCAATCGGCAACTATTAATAGCACCACCGTTAGCAACCATGAAATAATAACAGGAAGAATGAATTTTAAATGCATTGAATTGACAATAACGGATGATCCCAACTTTGGGTGTACAATCCAATTTTCGGATACGAAGGACAAGGGATATGATGAAAATCAGACAATAGACGAAATTATAAATTCTAAGGATAAGTATTTTTTAATTCAAAGGAGCTACCCGGAAGATCTATATGAAAATGATTTTTATCATATAGAAACAAGTGAATCAGATACAGAACTTGGTTATTTGGATAAAATTTTAATAGAACTGAGTAAGGATACAATTAAGCTCCAATGGTCCGGAGACAAAGTAGAAATTGGATTGAATGTGGAAGAAATGGAAATTTTGCATTTAATAAAAATGTTGAAGAAAAGATTCAAGAAAAAAATAGTTTTAACAGAAAAATGAAACTCACGGTTGCTAACAAGCCTGTAAAACCAACGCTATCTGCGGTTTACCGTTTAGTTAAGGTTGGTACGGCGCTGGTTTTACAGGCCCGGCGTTAGCTAACATATAGAATAAAAAATGAAAAAGATCCTGATTCCAATTTTCATCCTGATGTTTCAACTATCACTTAAAGCTCAAGTTGATCACACATCAAAAATGTCTCAGGATACAATCTTGAAGAATGAGTTGGAATCAATTCGAATGAGGGACCAAGCACTTCGCTTACTATTACCAGAAGTCGAGAGTAAGTTTGGCAAGGAATCTAAAGAAATTAAATATTTCTGGTCGTTAATACATAGCCAAGATAGTATCAATGAGATTGAAGTCACAAAAATAATAGATCAATATGGCTGGATTGGAGCAAACCGAGTAGGAGATCTAGCCAATCAGGCGTTGTGGTTGGTGATACAGCATGCTCCAATTGAAATCCAAGAAAAATATTTACCAGTATTAAAACAATCCGTCGTGAAAGGTGAATCAGAAGGTTGGTATTTAGCTTTTTTGGAAGACAGGATTTATATGAGGAGAGGGGAAGAACAAATTTATGGTTCACAAACGAAATTCAATAATTTAACTGGAAAATTTCATATTTATCCAATAAAGGATGTTGGATCTGTTAATGAGAGAAGAAGAAAAATTGGACTTGAACCCATAGAGGAATATGCCATGAAAAATGGATATGTTTTTGACCAAAAAGAAAAAGTAAAACATTAACTAACACTTAAGTATCGTTTTCCGGCGGAGCCGAATATGTACTTATTATTGAACTAGACCGGGTTCACAGAGCGATACAATATATTATTGTGGAATCAATTTTTGGAGTTTTCCCCTGGCAGTTTAAATCAAGGATCAGATTTTTGTAAGATTGAACTTTTTACTTGCATCGTACTGCTGTTTCTTGGTTTTACTCATTAGTTGACAGGGGGAAAAGGTTGGAATTGGGCAATTTTGCTCACAACCGGGCATGCCTCGCCCATTGTTGTCGTTTGAGATGGCCGTTCGGTGTAAGCAAGTGAAACGTTCAGCAAAGATTTCAACACAGCTGAAAAAAGATTATCTTTGATTTTATGAAAACAAAACAGGAACATATTAATTTCTGGATTGAGCAAGTATGTAAAGCACTTTGGATAAAACATAATAATGAGAATTTACCGCCACTGACTCATAATCTGATTTATTTACTTTCTTCAACACAGATAGACTTGACTGATGATAGGAGCGAGTTTATGTTAAGTTTAAACAGGTTTCAATTAGAAGGTAGATATCCAGATTATTTAACTAAAATGCATGATATCTGTAATGAGCATTTCACAGTATCAATGTTAGAAACAACAAATGATTTAAAATTATGGTTACAAGAGAAACTGCGATAAATACTGCGAAATCATTTATTAATGATTGCAAATCAAGCGGATTGACTTTTCATAAAGTGTTATTATTTGGTTCAGCTGCTAAAAATATGACCCATGAATGGTCTGATATTGATTTACTTTTAATTTCTGACCAATTTGGTGATAATGTTTTTGATAATCTGAAACTTTACTCAAAGATTAATATCAAATATCCAGTTATTGAGACCCATCCTTATCCAACGAGATATTATTACGAGGGAGATGACTTCATAAATGAGATTAGTAAAGAGAGTATTGATATATTATCGCCTACACCTAATAATTGGGAAAGTTCAAGTCGATGCCCCCAAAATTTATAAAAAAGAATTGGTCGAATTGCTTTTTGAGCAACCCTATTCAAAAATTGAGTTCGTAGTCAACCAATTAAAAGTGGAGAGAAAAGCAGCATCCCGATATCTAAAGGAGCTGGAAAAGATTGGTATTTTGGAATCTCAAAAAGTCGGAAGAGAAACATTGTATATCAATAAACATTTGATTGAAATATTAAAGAAATAAAGCACATAGCGGTAACACGCGCTCATAAATAATTGCTGGGGCGGTAGTAAATTCAAGCTTTGTAGGCCGCATCAAGTTCAGTATAGAAAGGAAAGCACTTCGCAAACAACAACTATTCATATCGCCAAACCGTTATCCTAAATTCGATAGTGTAATGGCCCCCTGGATACCATCGAGTAGATTAAGAAAGGCGAAAGGGGAGGGGATTATTTACGAATCTCTTGAAGACCTTCTTGAATTTTTGCAACGAAATCTGCTTCTTTTGATAGATGATGAATTACTGAGCGTAGAGAAACGACGGGGCAATGAAGAGGATTGGTCAATTCTTAATTTTGGCCTTGTATTCCTTCATCTGTTTGGTGGGTTCTATTATCGAGTAGCCCTTCCATATACTGTCAGAATACGAGGTGATTCTTTCGGGTTTTGCGCCTTTTTCGTAAATTCTTGAGAACTCTTCTTCGTTAATACCTTCCCTGTAAACTACAAGGGTCTCAGAGCTGGATTCCTGAAGTCCCTGAAGATTAAAATCCATTTCTACTGCATTCATTTTCTTGTTAAATAGGGTTCGTTTTTGCTTCCTTATTATTTCTATTGGTCTGTTAAATCCGTATTTCGTAGAATTTTTACGCATTGAATATTTCAAAAAATAACCAAATGTATCCTTTTCGTAAAGTAGCAATCCAGCATCTTCTACCTCTCCATAAGATATCCCTAACAAATTAATGCCCTTCTCTTTTTTTCTTTCCTTGATAGAATATTCTATTCTTAAAATCGCGTTGTTTTCAATCGAAATATAGATCATCCCCTGATAGTCAGCACCTGCCTTGCCGGTAAAACTAATTGCGTAGGCATCCTCTCCAGCAATTCCAATAATCCCATTATTCAGGTATTTATACCGGTTCGTTTTCTGAAGAAAGTCCCACTCCCAATCCAAATCCCCAGCTAATAAATACAGAATTGCTTTGTTTTTCAGGTATAATGAGTCATTCTTCACAAAGGCGATAGTGACACTGTCAGCATTCGATCCTGATATATGTACATGAGATTCCCTTAAAGAAACCGGGCCAGTTTTGTACTTCCAGAAAGTCTTTTCATCGGTTTTAGTATTAAATAATTCTGTAATCACCTTTTCGACTTTCTCGAGTTTACCCCCGTCATCCTCCTTAAGTACAACTGTCTTTATTCCTTGGATTTTCCTCTTTACCTGCCCAGAGTCGACAGGAACGGTATAAAGAGTATATAAATTATCTTCGTATGAACGAGAATAATGGGGTATACTATCTACCATTTGATTGATGATTTTTTCATCAATCTCAGGTATGTTGCTCTTATTCAAGGAAATATCGAAGGCATGAATGTGTGATGCATTGTTACTCCTTCTAAATACTTCTCTTTTTTGAGCAATCTGAGGATAGTTTTCTGTTTTTCTTTCTAAAGCTTTCTTTATCAGCTCCTCAGGGCTTTGGGGGTTTGCAACAATAGTTATGGCTCTGAGTTTTACAGGCTTTTCCTTCATCTTTATGGTCATTCCATCTCTCAAGTCATGGATTTCTGTTTTAATTGTTTCATAACCAATAAAATGGAATGCAATACTGCCATTTTGATTATTTCTGTCGAGGTTTATAGTAAATTCTCCGTTTTGATTGCTGACCGTTCCATAAGTGCTTCCCACAACAGCGATATTGACAAATGACAATGGTTTGCTGGTGGCAGCATCAATGATAAGTCCACTTACCTGCTGTTGAGCACACAACACAATTGACTGACTTAGAATCAGGATAAGAAAAGCGGTGCGTAAAGAAAATTTTGGGTTACTCATTATAAGAATCAGGAATGGCTAATACTAATTGGTATTGTTCACTTTTATAAAGAAGCAGTAATATATGCATATTCCCGTAATACTTTTCAAGCTTAAAGAGGTCCAGGAATAATAGTCCTACATTTGAATCAAAGTAATGAAATTTGAAGGTGATTATGAAAACAAGAAAAAGATTTATTACAGTTGTGACTTTTATGTTGCTTGTGTTGCTTTCCACAATTAATCTGGAAGCACAAAACGATGTTAAAAATATCAAAGTTGGTCCTCAACCCGATGGAAGCATTTTAGTGCCTTCAAATCAATTGTTACGGCCTGCCGGATTCCAGGTATTATTTCCGGGAAGGCCCGTTGATATTGCTCTGGCTGACGATAATAAACTACTTGTGGTAAAGAATAGTTCATCACTGGATGTTATTCGCATTTTTGATCGCACCATATTACAATCATTAGCATTAAATAATAGAAGTAATTCATTTACAGGACTGTCCGTATCAATGGATGGGCGAAGGCTTTTTGTATCAGACTCCAGGAATAAGATCCACATTGCCGAATTCGATGAAAATCTTATTTTGCATTGGAAGTATACTATCAAATTGCCATCTCCATCTATTGAAGGCAATCCGGTTCCGGGAGGGCTGATATTAAATAATCTGGAAAATAATATTTACGTTACCCTAAGTCGTAGTAATTCCCTGGGAATCGTGAATCTGTTTGATACAACAGTGACAGAAATATCCGTAGGGATTGCACCTTACGATGTTGTGCTTGCTTCTGATTCAAAAGCCTATGTGAGCAATTGGGGAGGCCGGATCCCGCGCGAGGGAGAATCTACATATAACACATCAGACAGTCAGGTTCTGGTAGATGCTAAAACCGGAATCGCCAATAATGGAACAGTTTCAGTTGTTGATTTAACAACAAATAAACTTATTAAAGATATTGAAGTTGGCTTACATCCAAGCGGCATGGTTTTAAACCCGGATCACAGCCGATTATTCGTAGCCTGCGCCAATAGTGATGTCATTTCAGTAATCGATACACGAACGGACGAAGTAATAGAAGAAATTTCTGTTAGAATGGATTTGGATTTACCATTTGGCAGCGCCCCCAATGCATTGACAATTTCTCAGGATGGCAAATATCTTTACGTTGCCAACGGCACGGATAACGCTATTTGTGTGATACAGCTCGGTGCTCCTAGTAAAGTTATTGGATTCATTCCAACAGGCTGGTATCCGGGGTCGATAATCCTGGACGAAGAAGCAAATTTTTTATTTGTAGCCAATGTAAAAGGTGTAGGATCAAGAAATCAGGAGACCAATACTGCCGGGTATGGTTCCCGTGACCATCAGGGCACTATTTCTATAATTCCTTTGCCTGATGAGCAAAAACTGGCTGAAATGACAAATACTGTACACGAGAATAATTCATTTGTACAAAAATTGTTGGCACATCAGTCAGAGAATAAATTTAAAAATATAGTTCCCGTGCCCCATTTGAAAACTCAAAAATCAAAATTTAAACATGTGGTCTATATCATCAAAGAGAACCGAACTTACGATCAGGTATTTGGTGATATGCCGCAAGGCAATGGCGATATAAATTTGGTGCATTTTGGACGGGAAGTAACACCAAATCAACATAAATTAGCTGAAACATTTATTTTACTGGATAATTTTTATTGTAGTGGAGTTTTAAGTGCCGACGGGCATCAATGGACTAATGAAGCTTATGTAACTGACTATATTGAAAAGTTTATGAGTGATTTTTCCCGCAGTTATCCATACGACGGCGATGATGCATTGGCGTATGCAAGCTCAGGTTTTATTTGGGATAATGTGCTGAGAAATGGTTTGACTTTTCGCGATTATGGAGAATTTGTTGATGCCGTGATCGAGCCTGAAAATGTAAGCTTTAAGGATCTTTATCAGGATTTTATCAATGGAACAGATAAAATAAAAATCTCTGCCAAAGCAAATCTTGAGCAGCTAAAGCCTTACGTGTGCCCTACCTATGTGGCATTCCCAAATAAAGTACCAGATGTGTACCGGGCGGCGGAATTTATTAAAGAATTAAAGGAATTCGAAAAGAACGATAATTTTCCAAATTTCACCATCATGCTATTGCCAAATGATCACACTTCAGGAACACGTCCCGGGTCACCAACTCCACGTGCGGCAGTAGCCGATAATGACCTTGCATTGGGACAAATAGTAGAAGCTGTTTCCAACAGTAAATTCTGGAAAGAGACCTGTATTTTTGTTACTGAAGATGATCCTCAGGCAGGTCTGGATCATGTGGATGGCCACCGAACAGTAGGGATGGTTATCAGCCCATATACAAAACGTAAACAGGTTATTTCAACCTATTACTCTCAAATTAATATGGTTCGTACCATTGAGAATATTCTTGGTATTCCTCCTATGAATCAATTAGATTTAGCAGCCGAGCCCATGTTCGATTGTTTCACTAACAAACCGAATTTTAGGCCTTATATGGCATTGCCTAATAACATTCCTCTGGATGAATTGAATCCGCCTCTGATAAGTTTGACTGGAAAACAGCTTCACTGGGCAAAAATGTCTCTCGAACAGGATCTGTCTGATGTTGATCGAATTGATGAAGATATATTTAACCGTATCATCTGGCATGCTGTTAAGGGATATGATGTTTCATATCCGGTGTTATCCAACAAATAGGAATATGCAACTTTGCAGTTCACTATTCAGTTCAGTTTTTCCTTCTGAATCAACGTCAGAATAATAATCCCTAACCTGGACAAGCCAGAACCAAAAAGGAATAAAGTTGTAACTTTTCACTAT
>CAYXJR010000137.1:0-7326 GCA_964465145.1 uncultured Porphyromonadaceae bacterium
AGTGATGTTTTTTTGCTCGTATTTATTCGTTTAACACTTTGAATATAAGCAAAATACATCACTTTTCCTAATTTCTATTTTACATTTTTAAGTAATAAATAAAAGTAATTAAACTAAAAATTATGATGATGAAAAATGGAATGAAATTTGGAATTATGGTTGTTCTAACTTCCTTAGTTATAGCATCCTGTGAAAAAGAGGACAACTTTTCCTCAAAATCAATTGAAGGCACCTATGTAGGGACACTAACTGTTGATGAAGCACTAAAAAGTGTTGTTGGTTTAACTGATGGTGATTATGAGGCTACTGCCGAAGTTACTCATATGGGTGAAGGCTTATTAGAAATCCATTTTTATGGAAATGATCTTGACACCACCTTTATGTTAAACTATTACGCTCAAAACGACAGTCTAATGGTATGCTTAACTGGTGATGAATTCGAAAATCAGTATGGTCATATGCTTGGACAAGGACATATGTCTGGCGGAATGATGGGAGATAAGATTAAAGGTGAAACTGAATGGATGCACCATATGTCGGACGAACATGATGATGGTGAAGAACATTTTGGTGGTTTTGATATGAATATGCATACTTTCTCCTACCGTTTCATGATGATGGATGACAACAATCCTTATTTCCTGAATTTTCAGGGACAAAAAAAATAAAAACAATTAACGAGTCATGAGATATCTACTGAGCATATTTCTACTAATCGGCATAAATGTCCAGGGGCAAAATAGATTGTTGATTCCTGATACACTAATTGGTGCCTCCTTCGAACTCAACTTACAAAATGGAGTGAAGCAATTTTACGAAGGAGAAGTTACAAGTACTATGGGTGCCAACGGTGGTATTCTGGGACCAACCCTAATTATGAATAAGGGAGATTATGTTGATATTATTGTCAGGAACGGCCTTGGAGAGACAACAACAATTCACTGGCATGGGATGCATGTATCTGCCTCCAATGATGGAGGGCCACATACAACTATAGCACCGGGGGAAAGCTGGAATCCAAGGTTTACAGTCTTGGATAAGGCCGGTACATATTGGTATCACCCCCACTTGCATGAACAAACCAATAAGCACGTATCTCTTGGTCTTGCAGGATTTATTATTGTCAGAGATGAAGAAGAAGCTTCTCTTGACCTCCCACGAACCTATGGGGTAGATGATTTCCCCCTGGTTCTGCAAACCAAAGGTTTCGACACCAATAATCAGATCCTTGTCCCCACAAATTCAGATAATGTGGTAATGGTTAATGCTACCATTAATCCAAGCCTGGAGCTTCCTGCACAGGTAGTTCGTTTTCGCTTGCTAAACGGATCTTCTCAAAGGGTGTTTAATATAGGATTGACCGGCAATAAAACCTTTTATCAAATTGGTTCGGATGGGGGCTTATTAAACGAGTCACTTACCTTAACACGACTACAGATAGCTCCAGGTGAAAGGGCTGAAATATTGATCAATTTAAGTGGCATGCTTGGGCAGCCCTTAGAGATATTGAGTTATGCATCAGAATTACAAAATGGTATTTATGGTGCCTCTTCACCTGGAATCATGCCCTTTATGACACTTGATGGCTATAATCCAAATCAATTAAATGGAGCTGATTTCAAAATAATGACACTCAATATAGTTTCAATGACTGAAAATCCGGTTACGAATATCCCTGAAGCGCTAGCTGAAATAGAACGAATTCCTGAAGCATCTGCTATTTTAACCAGAAATCTAAGCTTCACACCAGCAGCAATGGGGCCTAATCAACTGAATGGGAATTTCCTAATCAACGGCGAAACTTTTAACATGGATATCATAAATTATTCCGTAAATCTAGATGACACAGAAATTTGGAGTATTTCAAATAACAGTGCTATTGCCCACCCTTTCCATATTCACGATGTTCAGTTTTACATTTTGGACAGAAATGGAGTAGCTCCGGCTGCAAGTGAGCAGGGACGAAAAGATGTGGTGCTGATACGACCCCAGGAAACTGTTCGATTCATAACAAAATTTGAGGATTTTGCCGATGACCCGGTCCCATATATGTATCATTGTCACATGCTTACTCATGAAGATAATGGAATGATGGGGCAATTCGCAGTAGTTAGTGGTACCAATGGTATTGTTACGAATCTAATCAATCAATTGGAAATAAAAATTTATCCAAATCCCGTTGGTGATAAAATTCAAATTGAATATTATGAAAATGCTGAATTGCAAGCCAATATGGTTGATATTTCAGGAAACACAGTGAGGCAATTCAAGCTCTGGAAGGGTTCAAATACTATATCAACCCAGAATTTGTCTCCGGGTTTATATTTTTTGAAGGTCCAAACTCAAATGGGGAATGGGACTTATAAGTTTATTAAGCAATAGAACAATATATTTTAGTAATAATTAAAAGTTAATATGATGAAAACAAAGATGTTAAGTTTAATAGCCATGTTTATGTTTGGAACATTGGCAGTTTTCGCAGGAAATAAAACTGAAAAGTTTGAAGTAAAAGGTAATTGTGGAATGTGTGAAACACGCATTGAAAAAGCCGCATTATCAGTTAATGGTGTATCCAAGGCCGACTGGGACAAAGAAACCAAAAAGCTGGAGGTCGTTTTTGACGATGCAAAAACCGATGTGCATAAAATCCATATGGCTGTTGCAAAAGTAGGCCATGACACCGCAATGCATAAGGCAAAGGATGAAGTGTACAACAAATTACCTGGTTGCTGTAAATATGATCGCACTGAACCTAAAAAGAAAATTACGGGTCATGAAGATCAATTGCATAAAATTATGTAAATATTTCTGAAAATTATATAACAACTGATAGCGAATAGCTTAGTAGTTTAGGTAGGAAGAAAAAAGTAAGATCTCCGGAACAAAATGTTCCGGGATCTTCTTCCAAAGATTAATTAAGAAAGGATTACGTCATGTTTTTAAAAATCTTCATATTATCAGTCATTCTGGTCGCCCTTACAATACTTGCACTTGGAATAAAGCTGCTTTTTGACAAGAATGCTGAATTTACAATGCACTCCTGCGCTCCTGATAGTGATAAAACATTAGACAAGGATGATGCTTGTGTTAAATGTGACTTAAACGATTTAGTGAATTGTACTGAAAATAAAGAACAAAAAATTTAATACTTAATAAAATGAAATTAATTAAAGCTTATATCAGGCACCGAAAATCGGAACAGGTGTATGATGCACTAAAAAAAGAAGGTTTCTGCTGCATGACCTTTGTGGAGTGTGAAGGGACCGGCCAGTATTCCGATCACGAAAAAGAACATATCAGCAACAGATTTCCCTTTGCCGAAGCATATCGGGTTATTAAACTTGAAATTCTGATTTCCAATGAACACGTTAAAAAAGTGGTCAAAATCATCAGGGAAAGCGGACGCACAGGGTATAGTGGCGATGGGATGATTTTGGTTTCACCGGTAGAGGATGTATTTAAAGTTCGTACCGACGAAAATGGGATTCTGTCCATCTAAAAAAGATAAAAAATGGATAAATACTGTCGGGATAAAAATTGTTCAGAAAAAGGGAAAATCTGTATTCCTTCCACCGGGAAACCGCGTGTAGTGGTAATTGGAGGAGGGTTTGCCGGATTATCGCTGATACGTCATCTAAAAAACAAACCGGTTCAGGTTATTTTGCTCGACAAAAATAATCACCATCAATTTTTGCCTTTGCTATATCAGGTGGCCACTAGTGGTACTCCTCCCGACAGTATTGTTTTCCCTTTCCGGAAAATATTCAGGAATTACAAAAATGTTATTTTCAGAATGGCCGGTGTAATGGAAATTAACACAGTGCACAAAATGGTAATTTCCAGCATTGGGAAAATAAAATACGATTACCTGGTAATTGCTGGAGGCAGTGTGAACAACTTTTTTGGAAACCAAAACTTTCGGCAATACAGTACCGGATTAAAATCGGTTGTAAATGCACTCGACATCAGAAGCAGGCTTTTGCAAAATCTTGAAAGGGCTGCCATTTCTTGTGTCGATACTGATAAAAAACAACTCGCCAGCGTTGCAATTGTTGGTGGAGGGCCGGCAGGCATCGAAATGGCAGGTGCCCTAGCAGAGTTCAGAAAATTTGTACTCCCGAAAGATTATCCCGAGTTAAAGGATTCGGGAATGAAAATTTCCTTGCTCGAAGGTACGGGAAGCTTATTGGCAGCAATGCCCGAAAACCTTTCGGCCAAAACCTTAAAATACCTGCGTAAAATGCAGGTTGAGGTGCGCTTGAATACGCTTGTAAAATCGTATGACGGGACAAATGTTGAACTAAGTAACGGCGAAACTTTTGGAGCGGCAACATTTATTTGGACAGCAGGAGTAAAAGCAGTAACCTTTGACGGAATTCCTGAATCGCTTACTAAAACCTTGTCCCGAATCGGTGTCGATGAGTTTAATCGTGTTCCTAATTTGAAAAATGTTTTTGCCATTGGCGATGTGGCTCAAATGAAAACTAAAGATTACCCTGATGGACACCCTATGGTAGCTCAACCTGCTATTCAGCAAGGGAAAAATCTGGCGCTAAATATTCTTCGTCAATTAAGTTCGCAACCACTAAAACCTTTTCGATACACCAATAAAGGATCGCTGGCAACCATAGGGAAAAAAAAGGCAGTGGCCTACATTTACGGATTGACTTTCAGTGGATTTATTGCCTGGATCATCTGGTCAGCAGTGCATTTAATGAGCATAATCGGCGTACGGAACCGTTTGTTTATCGCTCTTAGCTGGCTGCTTAGTTATTTTACATTCGACAAGGGCGACCGGGTTATAATCAGAAAGTATAAAAAGGAAGTATTAACGGAAGATAGAATTGTAGAATTGTAAAAATCAAAACATAATGGATAAAAATGCCAAAATGCGGAGAAATAAAAGAAGAGTTATAATTTATTTAAAATGTAAAAGGAATGAATATTCACATTAAAAATATGGTTTGTAACCGCTGCATTTTGGTGGTTTCATCGATTTTCCATGAGGCAGGAATCCATAATGCGAATATACAAATGGGTAATGCTATCCTAGAAGAATCTATTTCGTCTGAGATTATTGGGCAAATTGACCTGAAATTGAGGGAAGTTGGTTTCGAAATAATTAACGATTCGAAAAGTCGTCTAATAGAACAGGTAAAAAATGTCACTATTGATTTCGTATATCAACATCCAGACAATATACAAGTGAATTTCTCTGATTATTTATCGGGAAAGATGAACCTCGATTATAACTATTTAAGCACACTTTTTTCATCGGTTGAAGGAACAACTATCGAAAAATACATGATTAGCCTGAAAACAGAACATGTTAAAGAACTGCTGGTTTATGATGAAAAAACGCTCAGCGAAATTGCTTATGAAATGGGGTACAGCAGCGTGGCACATTTATCTGGGCAGTTTAAAAGGTTAACAGGATTTACACCCACTTATTTTAAAAAACTGGGCGAGCAAAAACGAAAATCAATCGATAATGTCTGATAATCTGAAAATTATATAAATCAATCAATGAATTGTATAACATCTACACTGGAAACAGGCTGTATCTTTGAATCAGTTTAAAACATTAAAAATATCTATCATGAAAAGTTTAAAAGAAATATTCACAGGTTTCGGCGCCAAGGACGCCAACGAACATTCTCATCAACATGGAGTTGAGGTTCACGCCAATGCAGGTTATCAATGTCCAATGAAATGCGAAGGAGACAAAACGTATGATGTTCCTGGCAATTGCCCGGAGTGCAACATGAAACTTGTCCCGGTGAAAGATAAAAGTTCACACGACCATCCTAAACATAACCATGGTTGCTGCTAAAATAGATTTTACTTATTGAAGAAATACATTACAAAATAATCAATTAAAATAAATACAATGAAAACAATTAAAACAATAACAACAATTTTTGTAGCAGTTTTACTATTAACGGTAAACGGCTACAGTCAAAACACTTCGGTAAAAGCGCTTCTCGATAAACCGGAAGCGAAAAACGAAGTATTCAACACCATTTTAGGTGACCATCAATTAATGATGGAGTTTATGACCGCCATGAAGGGAAACGAACATGCCATGATGATGATGCAAAACAATAATGCACAAATGAAAGGAATGAAAGAAAAAGGAGAGATGGAAAGTTCAGCAACGGAACATAAGATGCACCAGGGCGAAATGATGGGAATGATGAAAGATAACCCTGAAATGATGATGAATATGATGGGCAATGGCATGTTCCCTATGTCCGGCCAGATGGGACAAGATAAGCCCATGCAAAAATATGGGATGATGGTGAACCGCCTGCCTAACATGCAGCAACAATTATCGCTTAAAAATGATCAGGTAGAAAAACTCTTGGATTTACAAACGGGATTCAAAAAGCAACAATTGGATTATCAGGCAGAATTAAGGAAAAAGCAAATGAAGCTGAAAACCCTTTTGACAGACAACACTTCGGCCAGTCAGGTGAAAAACCAAATGGAAGCATGTTCCGAAACAAAAATAAACATGAAAGTGGCTGCGTATGAAACAGCTGGAAAAATGAAAGCAGTTCTTACCGACGAACAGAAAGAGCAACTGCAAAACATGATGATGCAACAGGGCGGAATGATGGAAGGTCAGGGTGGCATGATGAACCATGGCCAGGGCGGAATGATGCAAAATAGAAATAACCAATAAATAAGAAAGGAGTAATATGATGATGAACGGATATGGCGGACACGGTTGGGGAATGGGTTGGTGGTGGATCATCGGACTCATTATCCTCGTTGTGGTTATTTGGATGGTAATAAAAACCATGAATAAAAGCAACAACCTTTCCAGTGGTCCCGGCAAATCGGCACTCGACATTTTAAAAGACCGGTATGCCAGGGGTGAAATTGATAAACAGGAATTTGAAGAACGAAAAAAGGATTTAATGTAAAGGCCTCCCCTAACCCCACCCAAAGGGGGACAGGAAGGAAAATAAAAAAAATAGAACAATGAAAATTACAATAGCAGCAACAAAAACATGCAAACACCGGCCCATCCTTGAAGAACAACTGCAAGATGCCGGATTGCAGTACAAATTGGAATATTTTGAAGACCATCCTGAGTTGATTGATAAGTATGGTTTAAAAACATCGCCTTTGTTTATTGTGGATGAAAAAGTAGTATTGGCAGGGATGCCGGAACATAGTATAATCACAGAATTAGAAAATATAAACAAAACATCATGAAGTATTACATCGAAAAAACAACGAACTACTCTTTCGACGAAGCCGTTGAAAAAGTGACCGAAGAACTAAAAAAAGAAGGTTTTGGCATACTGTCAGAAA
>CAYXJR010000138.1:0-7325 GCA_964465145.1 uncultured Porphyromonadaceae bacterium
CATAGTGAAAAGTTACAACTTTATTCCTTTTTGGTTCTGGCTTGTCCAGGTTAGGATAAGGAAGAGCAAATGTATAAATTTATGATGAAGATTGTTTGACAATCTTCTTTGAAAATAGCCAAGTTACCAAACACAGGTTACAACAAACTTATCTTTAGTAAGTAAATTTGAAAGAACCTCAATTAGGATTCCATTCAACATCAAATGAATTTTACTCCGGTCCAATTATGAGAATGATTTTAACGATGATAGATTAAAATCTCTGGCCATTTTGACTAGACAATCAAAAGTGAAGCATACAGTTTATATCACTATTTAACAGAGATTTACGCAGGCAAGCAGTTGAATAATTAACATATAAGAAACAAAAAGAATAAATAAACTATCATAAGCAGTTTAAATATTGACATGGAATAGTATTTTTAATAGCTAAAGTATTAGCAGTTAGCTATAAATTAATACGAGACTACAAATCCTAGATTGAGCCTATGACTGCAATGGAACCTGACAATTACCTTAATTCACAGGTAGAGAATCTATTATGTATTGATATAGATGACCCACCCCCTCTAACTACTGAGTATATATACGCCTTACCTTTTGAGTATCTTTTTGCGAGAGCCATTAGTAGTAACGCCTATGCCAAACACAATGAACTTCAAGACTATAGCCTCGAACTTTTGGAGTGTTTTAAGTTTTACTATCACCATCCAGATTCCAAGAATATTAGGTCTGAGTATCTAAAAGGAATTGGAGAATACATTAGCATTTTTTCACAAGAGGAGGTTGCAAGCATTGAATATTTGGAGGCCAGTCAAAAATTCAGTAATTATTTTAAGGTTTATCATGAGGTCACCAGGCTTAAAAATAGTATAAAGGATATAAACGACTCATTGTCAGAAAAAGAGTATATGATATGGTTGAAAGGCCAATATGAGCAGAGAAAATCTGAATTTATTGTTCTGGCTCAATCCAGGAGTGATGGCTCAAAACTTAAAATTGCAAAAAGGCTGCTCAATATTTTGAGAGAATCCCTTCAAAAAAGTACCTATACTGCAAATAATCCCAAAAAGGTTAGAAATTTCGGATATAAATATGAAAAAAAGACCTTAGAAGGATTATACGAGTTGTTAGCTTCTCATGACCAACCTAATTGGATAGATAGCATTAAAACGACTAAAGAGTTCTTTGTTAATGTACTAAGTGAAGATTGGGACGAAAATGATTGTAAAATATATTGGCAAGGCGAAGCCTCCCAAGTTAGACTTGTCATAGATTTGATAGAAACTCTTTTCAAGAACCTTTCTATTGCCAGTATTGGAAGATCCTCAAAGTTTATTAGTAAGGAAGGTTCTTTATTGTCAGAAAGTTTTCTTAACAAAGCAAAATCAGCCCTCAAAGGTATGTCCCCCAAACAACGAGATATTATAGAACCAGAAATACTTTCGTGGATCAAGAAGGTCGACCCAAGTATAAAGTAAGGTTTTTTTAGTAAGGAGTAAGTTTAGTAAGGATAGTGCTTAAAATCAAAAGGTTACAAGGCAGCCTAGTAACTTTTTCTTTCCTTTGTTTTCAGAATGTGTTGGCCAACGCATCATTAACATTTAAAATTTAAATGACATGAAGCGTAAAACACTTATGACAACAGAAGGATCAATTCCTTCCGACTTACCAGGAAAGAGGCTAATAACCATTCCTGATGTATGCAAGAGATATAAACTCAAGAAGAGTTATGTCTACAAACTCACCTCCAGGAGGCTTCTGCCGCATTACAAGCCTCTCGGAAAAATCATCTATTTCAGAGCAGATGAGATAGAAGAATTTCTGTTAAGTAACAGAATCAGCACCCAAGCTGAAATTCAAGCTGAAGCGAAAGCAATGTTAGCAAACGATAAAAAGAAAGGGGCCTGATTATGTTACTTACAGATTTATACATTGCTAAGAAGCATCCAGAAGTGTCATCTAAATGGAGATACGATGTGGTGCAGTCAACAGGGTCATACGATTTCTTCGAGTCTTTGATGCTGAACAAGAAGAACCCTAATCTGGGTGGACTTTCCTATCATTTTATAGACACGCCTGATAACTGGAACAGACATGGTGCCAGGAGGTCGGATAAAGCTTTTAACCTCGGCCTCAAATGCTACCACCCCCCGTTAAAAAACGCTACCACCTAATAAACATCTGATAAAACGTTAATCTTCCGGGACCTGAAAGATTAACAAAATGAAAACCACCTTCCTCTGCCAATATTGTGGTAAATCTGTACCACAAAATCCACGAATAAAGAAACAGAAGTATTGTCCCTCCAGGGTATGTCAAAATGCTCGTCGACTGACAACTAATAAGTTAAGGGCAAAGAAAAGTACAGAGTGCTGCTTATTGCGAAAAGCCCGTAATAAGCGTTGGCGGGATACCCGTCCTTCATACGAGTATCAGAATGACTACAGAGAGTCCCATCCTGAGTATGTTAAGCGCAATCGTGATTTGCAAAGAGAGCGTAACAAAAAGCGTCAAAAGGAATCCATCTCAATGATTGTAAAGACGTACGCGTTATCTCCACAGCCCTTACGTGACGGGGTTTATACGGGATTTGAGGTGAAAAACCAAAAGATTGTAAAGACGTACGCGTACATGGCTGGGGCGCAGACACAGCCTGGACTAGGAGCTGTTTTTCCATCAAATCCTGGTTGATTGTAAAGACGTACGCGTTCGTTTAAGGGAAAAGTGTCTTTTACATTTACAGAGATCAAAAAACTACTCCGGTGAGCCCCAGAATCGAAGAGATACCCTTAGCAAAATTTGATTTATCCCTGTCACAGATGCGCATCATTAACATGCCCCGTATCCTGCAGGTAGAGAAGTCGATGGGAGTGCATGGACAGTTGCAAGCAGTTGTGGCCAGGGTCAATAATGAAAATTTTCAAATTATCGATGGACTAAAGCGGTTTTATGCAGCAGAGGATCTGATGATGGAGACTCTCGAGTGCCGGGTTCTGGATATCGATTTACAGCAGGCCAAGGTTCTGCTTTTGAGTTACAACCGTTCTGGTCAGTCGATGGATACCTGGGAGGAGGCTATGGTGTTAAAAGATCTTATGGACAGGCATGACATGGATCAAGGCAGCCTGGCAAAGCTGACCGGTTACAGCCGCTCGTGGGTAAGCCGCCGCCTGGCCCTTATCGATAAGCTGGATGAGACGGTCTCATCTGAGATCAAGATGGGTACCCTTACCTCAAGCCATGCCAGGGCGCTTATACGGTTGCCGCGCGGCAATCAGGGTGCAGTTGCTGGTGCGATTGCCAATTTTAATCTGAGCTCCCGCCAGAGTGGTACACTGGTGGAAGCATTTTTAAAGGCAAAGGATGAATATCAGCAGCAGTATATTCTCACTCATCCCGAGCATGTACTAAATCAGGAACACTCAAATGCGCAGCAAGAGCCTTATGACGTGAGGCTATGCTCCTATGGCAATGATCTGATGCAATCCGTGATGCATGTGCTCCGGTCGGGTCATATCCTGCTGTCGCACCTTAGTGATCAGCGCATAGGGATATTAAGTCAGAGCGAAAAAGTGATCATTACACCTTTGTTTGAAAAGGTGACAGGGAGCATAAGTAAACTAAGCAGAGTTATTACTGAATTACAAATCCATAAATGAAGCACAACAATATGAAAGATGAGAGTTTAGAAAACACCGTAATCACTCTTCATGGTCAGGGATGGTCCATCCGCAGGCTATCTAAGGAGTTAGGCATCTCACGAGAGCGGGTTCGCCGCTTGCTGGTAGCAAACTCGATTTTACGCACTACCACCCAAAGTGAGCAGGTAAAACAAAAAAACAGACGACCGAGCAAGCTGGATCCATACAAGGAGTTTATAGGTGAGTTACTGGAGAGATACAGTAATATCACCGGACAGCGGGTATATGAGCACTTAAAGCAAAAGGGTTTTGACGGGGGCATCACTATCGTAGGTGATTACCTTAGCAGAGTACGTAAGGTGGCAGTAAAAACGCCGGTACGGATGGTAGAAACGGACCGGGGCCAGCGGGCTGCCCACGACTGGAGCGATTACAAGATCCCCTTTACCTTGACAGGCAAAACGGAGCAGGTAACCTTCTTTAGCTATATCCTGTGCCACTCACGGCGGCAATACATTGAGGTGGTGGATGACAAGAAGCAGAAGACCCTGCTTCGGGTCCTTATTAATGCCTTTATCTACCTGGATGGTGTGCCACGGGAGATAAAGAGCGATAACCAGAAAGCTTGTGTGGATCGCTGGGAGATGGGCCAGGGGGTGTTCAATAGAAAATACCTTGATTTTGCTACCCATTACCGTTTCCGCCCCCTTACCATCACCCCGGGAAAGCCACAAGAGAACCTGAAGGTAGAGCGGCCCTTTTATTATCTGGAAAGAAGCTGTTTAAATGGCCGTGAGTTCAAAGACAGGGAAGACCTGAAAGCACAACTGCTGAGGTGGCTTATCGATGTTAACGATGTACGCATACATGGTACTACAAAGAAAAGGCCCATTGATATGTACCTTCAGGAGCATCCCTTTTTGCAGGTTCTCCCTGCAAACCATTATGACACCTCGCAGGTGACCCACCTTGTGGTTAATCAGGAGTCGTGCGTAGGGTGGAAGGGTTATCAGTATGTTGTGCCACAGAAATACATGTACGAGGTATGCACGGTGCGTATTACCGATGATCACCTAGTGGTATACTCTCCTGCCGGTGAGCAGCTTGCAACCCATCCTTTGGCCAAACAGGGCCAGAAGGGGCGGTATGTAGGAGTACCTGAGAAAACAAGGAGGAAGGTTAATCTGGCCATAGCCGATGTGATAACCCGCCTGAAAGGGTTTGCTCCTGAGATGAGTGAGTATATCGAGCAAATCAAGCGACATAAGCCTGGATCCTGGGGGCATCACCTGAGAAGACTGCTGGCTCTGAAGGTGAACTACCGGGTCGATGATATCCTGGTGGCTGTCCGGCGGGCCCAAGAGTACAAAGTCTTTGAGTCGGGGACCATAGAGAGCTTCCTGGAGAATAACTCCGAGCCGCGCTACAGCATCAAATTAACCTTTAAACCTAATAACACCGAAGATTATGAGCAGTAGAAACAAGAACGATACACAAAAGCAGCAGGCGCAGTTCACCGAAGGCTGCCGGTACCTGGGTCTCAAGCTTCTGGCTGAAGAGTACCAGGGGATGGTTGACAGGGCTGGTAAGGATACGCTCGGGTATTATGAGTTTATCAGTGATGTGGTTCAGGCCGAGGCTGCTGCTAAGCAGCAAAGGCGTATTGAATCCCTGATTAAAAGCAGCAGGCTCCCTCAGCCACTGAAAATGCTGGCAGACTTTGATTTTGACTTCCAGCCAAAACTGAACCGTAAATTGATCATGGATCTGGCTTCGCTGGGGTTCATCGAGAGAAACGAGTCGATCCTTTTTATTGGCCAAACCAACGGTGTCGGTAAATCACATCTTTCGAGGAGTATTGCTTATGCCAACAAAATGATTATGTAAAGAGAGATTGTCGATTTAGCTATTAATCAACATATTAACATCATATAGAAGGTGTATCGCTTTGCATAATATTTTAGAATAAATTAAAAACTTTTTAACCAATTAAGCATATTTTCATTGGTCTCCCAAACCGGGTTTTCTTTGGGAGTAACATCAACGTAAGCCTTTTCAATTGCTTCCCGCTTTTGTTTTGAATCAGCTCTGGCATATATTTCTGTCGTCTGGACAGATACATGTCCAAGAATATCCCTTATATACACCAGGTTTACTCCAGCCTGCAGCAAATGCATTGCTTTTGAGCTGCGGATACAATGGCAACTTAATTTCTCGGGTATAAGCTTTGGGTTCATTTTTCTGGCTTTATCTGCATATTTCAATAAAATATGAGTGATCCCCGCACGCGTTAATTTTTCATTACGGCTATTGAAAAACAAGGGATATGACCTTGCCTGCGGCCTTTGCAGATCAAACTCGGTCAGGTAATTCCGCAAAATCTTGACCTGTTCTTCCAATAGAGGAACAATCCGGGTTTTATTACCCTTGCCAGTAATTTGTATTGTATATGGCTTGTCAAGGTGGATTGCCGATGGAGTCAGGTCTATCATTTCCTGTACCCGTGCTCCGGTATCGTACATAAGCGATAATAATGCCAGATTCCGACGCCCTCTTTTTGTGGTTATATCCGTTTGTTCAAGAAGCAACGTAATGCCGTCTATCGAGAGATACTTTAACGCTTTCTTCCTGGATTTTTTTACTTTGATAGACATGATATCCTGATATTCATACAGGTTATCCGGGTTCTGGTATTGCACGTATTTGAAGAAGGAATGTAACGCTGCAAGTCGGAGGTTCCTTGTTGAATCACTACATTTCCTTTCCGACTGTAGCCAATCCAGGAAATCAATAACTGAACCTTTGGTTATTGATTTCATACATAATTTCTCAGCCTTTATGTGTTTGACTTTATGCATAAATGTTATAAAAAGAACAAAAGTATCCCGGTAAGCCATAATCGTATTGGAACTGCAACCCCGTTCATAAGACAGATATCTGGTTAAGAAGTCTGTCAGGTATTTAGAAAAATCAGTTGGTTTCATAGTTTTCTACATTAGGAAAAACGTTCAAACAAATCATATCAACATCTTTGAGCAGTCCCGGGTACATTACTGCAGTTAGCCTTACATAAGCATTTGTTGAGCTTAATGACTGGTGACCCAGATATGTAGACAGTACTGGTAAAGAGGTATACAGATCAATGCCGGATTCGGCCATTTTCGCCAATGCATGGCAGGAGAAAGTATGGCGAACATCATGGATCCTTGGTCCATGACCGTTTCCCTTGTAAGGTATTCCTGCGGCTTTGAGTACAAGCCGGAAATATCTGTGAAAAGTATGTGGCATACAGGCGGAACCATTCAGATTAATAAAGAATGGATGATCATTAGATTGCAGTACGGGAAGCTTTTCCTTATGATTGATATAGTCCTGACATACAGCCGAGAGGGATTCTGATATTGGGATCATACGATGCTTCTCGTTTTTGGAGTCTTTGACCACAATATAATTTTCAGTAAGGTTAACATCTTTGTTCTGAAGTGATAAAGCTTCTCCGATCCGAAGACCGGTACCATATAAAAGCCTGAGCAGAGCTGGTACAACGAAGATCATCGAGTTCATGATTCTCCTGGGTAAGACCAATGCATCTGCAGCATTAAAAATCAAGGTCATTTCTTTTTTTGAACGGGTTTTACTTTACTAAACAACAGGTATTCAATGATATAAGCCTATATTTTT
>CAYXJR010000139.1:0-7296 GCA_964465145.1 uncultured Porphyromonadaceae bacterium
AAAAAAATATAGGCTTATATCATTGAATACCTGTTGTTTAGTAAAGTAAAACCCGATGTAAGGGATGTATATGTTCATGGTGACCGGTATGAGGGAACCGGAGCTGGCGAGAATTTCTTCGGAGCCTATAGCGGGCATCTGAAGGATCTACAGGTAGCAATGAATCAAGCCGCAGAAGCAGACGATGATAATTGGGTTGCTGTAGCAAAGATATTGACAGCTTATGCCTACCAAAACATAACGGATGCATATGGGGATATTCCTTATTCGGAAGCCCTCAAGGCAGACGACCCGGATAATCCAAATATTTTTCCTAAGTATGACAGCCAGGAGAGTATTTATTCTGACTTGATTGTCCAGCTGAAAGCGGCCAATACCATGATCGACGCAACTAAAAATATTGGATCGGCCGACATTGTTTTCAATGGTGATATGATGAGGTGGAAGAGGTTTTCCAATTCCTTGTTGTTACGTGTTTATATGCGGATGTCACTTGTTGATCCTGCTACAGCACAGGCCGGAATTGAGGAGATTGCAGGGAATTCGTCAACATACCCGGTGATTGATGACGTATCAAATGCAGCCTTTAAATACTGGTTACCAGAGGATGCAACATACCGAAGTCCTTATTATATGACTCCCGGACAGGAGGCAATCCAGCAAAATGCAATGGCAGCATATATTGTTGATTTTATGAAAGCCAGAAATGATTTGAGGCTGACTGTATATGCAGAACCCGCTGCCAACAGCGGGGAGTATGTCGGCCTTCCTCTCGGTACACTTGGTCAGAATACTCCAGACCTTTCCATCGAGGGAATTGCTGAGTTCCAATCTGATGATACGCCAACCAGGTTGATGAGGTATTCAGAAGTGCTCTTTATCTATGCTGAAGCAGCTCTGAATGGATGGAATGTTGGGATGTCCGCCAAGGATGCTTATGAAGCGGCTATCACTGCCAGCTTTGATGAGTATGGTCTTGAGATAGGCTCTTATCTCTCTGAACCAGATGTAGCTTTTAACGGTGGGAGTGATCAGCGGGAGCTGATTGGTGATCAAAAGTGGTGCGCACTCTTCCCGGATGGTTACCAGGGCTTTGCCGAAGTTCGACGTACCGGCTATCCCACCTATGTGGCAACCACAGAACCTGTTGAATCACTTTATCCAGGTCGGGGTGTGATTAAAAGATTGCCATATCCATATTCTGAAGCGATCGATAATCCTGATAGTTTTAATGCTGCTATTTCAACTCAGCCGGGGATTGTTGATGAAAAGTTTGGAAAAGGTGTTTGGTGGGATATAAATTAATTCAATAGAAAACCAGTATTTTTTTTCATAGACTAGTTTGGGTTGAAACAATCAACGATCTTTATGATCGGCATCAAAGGAACAGGCGGTACTCCGCCTGTTCCTTTTTTTACAAAATTCCTGGACAGGTTGCAAATATAGTACATAAAAAAAATAGGGGGGGGGAAATTAGGTTTTTAGAAAACCGTCTGCTATATTTATACCGAAAAACGGCATCGAAAAAAAGTGGTTTTTAGAGGTGCCCTAGTATATAAAGGAGCAAATAAACGTTTTCTTTCACATTTTGAAAGAATATAGTTTTGTTTATGCTGGAAATGCACTAAATTCAACCAAAAATTAATCTCTATGAAAAAAATCTCAATTATTGTAGCGTTAATGGTGTTCTTCGCAGGGGCATCATTCGGGCAAGCGCGCCAATTAGCAGGTACGGTAACGTCATCTGAGGATGGCCAGACTTTACCTGGTGTTACTGTCAGAATAAAGGGATTCTCGGGAGGGACCACTACTGGTTCCAACGGGATGTACTCCATCTCTTTTAACAGGGATGAAGGTGTTTTGGTGTTTTCATTTATCGGATTGAAAACAGTTGAAGTACCCATCACTTCTTCAAACACCTATAATGTTACGATGGAACCTGATGTATTAGGACTTGATGAGGTAGTTGTGACTGCCTTGGGAATCAAGAGGGAGAAAAAAGCACTTGGATATTCTGTTCAGGATATAGGCAATGAAGAAATTGCTGAAGTAAAACCCATAAACGTGGTAAATGCCCTTTCAGGTAAGGTTGCAGGTGTACAAATCACCAATGCTACCGGTGCTGTGGGTGGTGCTTCCCGTATCGTGATCAGGGGGGAAAGCTCTTTTACGAACAGTCAGCCCCTTTGGGTAGTGGACGGAACCCCCTTTATCAATTTTGATTCGGATAAGGGCCCTATGGACGGAGCAGACTATGGTAATGGTGCCCTGGATATTGATCCCAGCAACATTGAATCAATATCTGTTTTGAAAGGTGCAAATGCTGCGGCACTATACGGAGCAAGAGGTGCTAACGGTGTAATTGTGGTAACCACAAAAAGAGGATCAAAATCGAAAGGCATGGGCGTTGAAGTTTCGTCTGGTCTGACTGTAGATGTACTCCCTTACCTTCCTTACTATCAAAATAAGTATGGCGGAGGAAGCAATGGAAGTGAATACTACTGGAACAAGTACAATGTAGATAACGGCACAAATCTATCATACCAGGATTATGCTAAGCAGTTCGGATACAATTTTGTGGATGGAGCAAACGGTATAAATGATGGTACTCCTTCAAGCTGGGGTCCGCGATTGGATGCAGGACTTATCCTGGATCAGTTTACTGGGGATGCTCAGCCATGGATATCCCATCCGGATAATGTGAGGGATTTTTATGAAACCGGCATTACCGCGGATAATTCTGTTTCTTTTTCAAAAGCAGGAGACATGGGCGCAATAAGAGCTTATTTCAATGATAGCAGGGTGAAAGGAACCCTGCCCAATACCGATTACCGCAAGAATACCATCGGTATAAACAGTGATCTGCAATTGCATGAGCGCTTGAGGTTCAGTTCTAACCTGAGCTATGTGGTCAATAAGAGTGACAATTTGCCGGGACAGGGTTATTATGGTGATGCTCCTAACAATCCTATGTCAGGTGTAACCTTCATGCCACGTCAGGTAGACATTGTACCCTTAAGAGAGAACTGGAATACCGTCATGGAATCCGGGATGCCCTATAATTTTGGACGTGGTGAAACACCCAATCCATATCTGCAGGCCCATAACACTAACGCCAGGGAGAGAAACCGGCTCTTCGGAAATGTATCCCTGGACCTGAAACTGGCAGACTGGTTAACCCTGAGGGGACGTGCCGGAACCGATTATTATTATGAGAACAGGAAAAGCATCCAGCAGGCGCTTACCTTCTTGGCGACTGATGGCTCCGGACTGAAAGGCACATTTAATGAGAGAAATATCATGGGCATGGAAACAAACTATGACCTGCTGGCCATATTTGACAAAGAATTCGGAGACATCAGGATTGACGGAACAATTGGCGGCAACCTGATGACTGCAAGAATGGACAGTAAAACCATAAATGCAAATGATCTCGTAGTGCCCGACCTCTATACTATTGGGAATGCCAAAGGAGTACAGGGTGTCAGTCAGTATGAAAGTATGAAGCAGACTCAAAGTGTTTTTGGGTCCGCTAATGTTTCGTTCAAGGATTATTTATTCCTGGGTGTAACTGCCCGTAACGACTGGAGCTCAACACTTCCGCAGGATGAATGGTCCTATTTTTATCCCTCCTTCAGTCTGGGTTTTGTATTTACAGAAGCGTTTAATATCTCTTCGGAAATCTTATCCTATGGTAAGTTGCGCGGAGGCTGGGCAAGTGTAGGAAGGGATACCAATCCTTATATGCTGCAACCAACATTCAGTCCCATCGGAGGACTTTGGCAGGGAGATGGCGTATACAGTTTGCCCGGTACCTTACCTAACTCATTTCTGAAACCAGAATCTTCCAAATCAACTGAGATTGGTGCAGTGTTAAAATTCTTCTTTAACAGGATCGGAATTGATGTTTCTTACTATAATGTACTTAATCAGAATCAGATTATCAATGTGGCTGTTTCCAATGCATCGGGTTATAATGCTGTTACGATAAATGCAGGCGAAATTCAGAACCAAGGGGTTGAGCTGATTATGAATTTAGTACCTATACAAAACAATAATTTCACCTGGGATATTGATCTCAACTATGCGAAAAACAATAACACGGTGAACTCACTTTACGAAGATCTTGAAACATACAGGATATCTTCCATGTGGGCATCTTCAGTTGAAGCCCGCCCGGGTCAGCCATTTGGCACGATCATTGGGAATGCGATGCGAAGAGATGATGCCGGAAACCTTCTGGTCAATAATTCCGGTAGAATACTCCGAGATAATAACCAGGAGCTTGGTAGTGTTACTCCCGACTGGGTTGGAGGTTTGACCAATACATTCAGATATAAGGGTGTATCGTTAAGAGTCCATATGGATGCCAAGATGGGTGGAGATTTTATTGCGGGTACCATTCGCTGGGGAGGTTCCGGCGGAGCACTTGAGTATACTGCCGAAGGCGATCTCAGGGAAGAGGGACGTGTTTGGGATGCTGTCAGAGAAAGTGACGGTGAAGTGAACGATGTCAGGATAAGCGGAGCCCAATGGGTAAGCGATTGGTCAGGGACTGTGGAAAACTGGGTGATGGACGGTTCATATATAAAATTGCGCGAAGTGAGCCTTGGCTATACTCTTTCTCAGAGCAAGCTGGGTAATGTAGGAAACTATATCAATAGTATAAGATTATCCTTAATCGGCAGGAATCTCGCTATTCTGTACCACAGCCCTGAGAATACATTTGGAATTGATCCGGAAGTAAGTTCCGGAAATAGTCTTGTCGGACTGGGTTATGAGCAAATGACGGTGCCTGTGTCAAGGAATATCGGAGCAAGGCTTACATTCTCATTTTAATGTATAACCGGACTTAATCAATGCAGAAACAATTAAAATCTGAAATAATGAAAAGAGTAAAATATATAATAGCTTTTGTCTCGCTTGTCTTTTTGATTAGTGCCTGTACAAAAGATTTCCTGGAAATGAACACGAATCCAAATCTGCCGGTGGATGTTCCTCTTGCGAACCACCTGGCGGGAACCATAATCGATTTTGATCGTGGGAATATGCAAATATCAGACGGTCAGATCACCATCAACACCCGGTATGTGGGCGGAAGGTGGGGGGCTGCCTATAATCCTGATGTTTCCAATACCTTTGCGAACTTTACAAGCAGTGGCTGGGGGGGATATTATACCAACCTGGTTGATCTGAACTATATCATTGAAAAAGCAACTGAAGCAGAAGCCTTCAATATGGTGGCAGCAGCGCTAACGTGCAGGGCAGAAATGACACAGATCTATACAGACAGATTTGGTGAAATGCCCTATACCGAAGCAGCAAAAGCTTCTGAAGGCGTATTGCGCCCAGCATACGATGATCAGCCATCAATCTATGCTGCGATAATCAATGACCTGAAAACAGCCGCAGATTATTTTAAAGCAGGACACACTGACGATATTGGCTCTGTAGATCCTTTATACGTTGGAGATGTTGGTAAATGGCAGAAATTTTGTAACTCATTACGTTTACGTGTTGCTATCCGTATTTCTAATGTTGATCAATCTACTGCCGAATCAATTATCTCAGAAGTACTGGGAAATCCTTCAGATTATCCCATCACTGAAAGTTATAAAGACGCTGCAGAGCTTACTTATGGCGGCCAGGGTACCGACTATACAATTGGCTATTGGTATTGGAATAACCTGCTCTGGCACAGCGGTCCGACATTCTATCTTATTGATATGCTGGAAGACAACAATGATCCGCGCCTTGATCGGATCTGTGTCCCCGGAGAGGATGGTATACACAGGGGAACCACGGAAATCGGACGTCAACCTGAACGTACTGATAGTATTCCGTTTATGTCCTATTTCAACGAGAACTACTATCTTGTCAATAATACTACAGGTCCGAATATTCACCTCAGACACTCAGAGACCTGCTTTACCCTTGCAGAAATTTATTTGCTATATGCTGGTGGCGATGCTGATGCACAACAAGCCTACGAAGCTGGTATTTATGCCTCTATGAGAGAGTTGTCGATTATGGGGGAAGCATCACCGCAATTGATACAGAGTGCAACTCCGGATATCACTGATGGTGAAATTGCTACATATATCGCTAATGAAGCTTTTGCATCCTGGGGCGGCACGACTGAGGAAAAGCTGGAAAAGATATGGACCCAGAAGTGGATTGCCATGTGTTTTATGCAGAATGAGCCCTGGGCTGAAATGCGCAGAACGGATACTCCGAATTGGGGAATAGCAAGAGGTTCCTACTATGATGGTCATAACAGAGACCCGTTCCGTCTTCCCTATCCGGCAGATGAGGAACTGATGAATTCAGAGAATTCCAATACATATTTTGCAAGGCAATATGGTGGAGATTACCTCTGGGGAGAGCAACTGTGGTGGGATACCAGAACAGGAGTAAATTAGGATAAGCAAATAGAGTTTTTCTAATTAAATAGATGTTTATTGAGATATGGAGGGGACTATTTTGGTCCTCTCCATTTTCAATTTTATAGGCAGATTATTCGTATTTTTGCGTAATGAATCTACAGGTATATTTTTAACATGCTTTATATGAAAATCAAACTATTAATACTTACTTTTCTATTTCCCCTTGTATTGTCGGCGCAGGAAGAATGCAAAGTTTTGCTAAAAGAGCTTGATTCAACTTACATCGGATCCTGGAAAAATGGCCTGGCTCACGGTAATGGCGAGGCATGGGGAGAATTCCACTATGTTGGAAATTTTGTAAAAGGATTACCCCATGGCCAGGGAAAGGCTGATTACCCGGATGGGAAAATTTATGATGGCTCCTGGAAGAAAGGGTTGAGAAATGGTAAAGGATCACTTACCTTTATTGAAAACGGGGAGGTAGTTAAAAAGGACTATATCTGGTCAAAAGGCAAAATTTCGAGAGAAGTTCTACCTCCTGCCTACAAAGTTATTACTCAGAGGAATATAAACAGGTTGCGGGTTTTTTCTCAGGGTGGGGGAAACGCAGTATGGTTTCAACCTAAATCAGTTGGAGGCGTGGATACCCAGCTTGAGGATTTCAGAGTTACAGGAAGCAATGGTACTGAAACCACCCTTAATTCTAAAGTCGGTTATGAAAATGTTACTTTCCCTTTTAAGGGGACTGTTAAATATAAAGCATGGAATAAGTTGCGGACTGCGCAATTTGAACTTTTTCTGGAAATTGAGATCCTGGAGGCAGGGAACTGGGTCGTTGAGATTCAGAATTGACCTAAAAATAAGCTGTTTGTCATTGAGCCAGGGGTATTTCAATTTGTTCAGAGATGCT
>CAYXJR010000140.1:0-7286 GCA_964465145.1 uncultured Porphyromonadaceae bacterium
TTGTTTTTTTATTTTACTGAATTTCAATAGTTTACAAAATTATATACACATGAAATACAATAAAAGAAAAGCCTATTTTTTGGGTGCAGGACCTGTTGGGTTGATTACAGCTTGGCAGATGTTAAAGAATGGTTGGGAAGTTGATTTATATGAAAAGCAAAATATTGTGGGGGGAATGTGCCGTACCTGGAAATGGGGCGATTTTCTTGTAGATGCCGGTCCTCACATTTTTCATACACCTGATGAAGAACTTGCGAAATTCTGGGAAAAGGAATTTGGAGACATCTTTATAAAGAATGAATTCTGGTGTAAAAATGTAAAAGGTGAACATTTTGATGAGTATTGGGATTATCCTCTATCATGGGAAAGTATTTCTCATTATCCTAACGATCTGAAAGAAAAAATTATTAATGATTTGAAAGAACGTAATCCTGAGGACAAAGCAAATGCGAGAAACTACTCTGAATATATGGAAGCTGAAGTAGGTCCTACTTTAAGAAAAATGTTCTTTGAAAAATATCCAAAAAAGATATGGGGCATAACTACAGATGAGATGACACCCGATTGGGCTCCTAAACGAGTAGAATTTAGAAATAAAGTTACTCCTTTCTACCATAAACAATGGAATGCAGTAGGTAAATTTGGAACTGGTTGCGTCTATGATCGAATCCTTGAACATATTATATCTATGGGTGGAAATCTGCATCTTAATTGTGAAATTGAAGGCTTTACTCATGAGGATAAAAAAATTTCGAAAATTGCAATTAAAGGAAAAGAATCGGTTAATGTTAAAGAGACTGATGTCATTATCTCCAGTCTTCCTATAACAATCACTTCATCTTTTTTTGGACATAAAAGCGATTTGAAATTCAGGGGTATCTGCTCTGTTTATCTTGCATACAATCAACATGAGATACTTCCGGAAGGTGTTCAATGGTTATATTACGATTCTGAAAAAGTTTACTTTAATAGGATTACTGAGGCTAAAAAGTTATCCAGATTTGTTTCACCTGAAAACAAATCTTTTATTACAGCTGAAATTACGTTTAGTCCTGGTGATGAGATCCATAAGATGGATCGCGAACTGCTTAAGCAAAAAGTTTCAGAACAGGTAGAATTTGTAGGTTTAGCTAAGCGGAATAAACTTATTGATATATCAATGAACTGGGAGTATTTTGTTTATCCACTTCAAAATTCAGGGTATCAGGAAGAATTAACTAAAACTAAAAATGTAATCTCAGAATGTCAGCAGTTATATTCATTAGGTTGTGGAGGGGATTTTAATTATGCAGATAGTCAAGTAATATTCCATAAATCTTTTGATCTAGTTGATATACTCTCAGGGAAAAGCTCCGCAAATGCACAAGTCATACGAAAATCAAGTAGTTGCACATTAAATCCAACTGTAAATATCAATGGTCGGAAAATTGGGAAAGGATCCTTGACATATATAATTGCAGAAGTTGGATTGAATCATAACAATAGTATGATTATTGCAAAAAAATTGATTGATGAGGCTAAAAAAAGAGGATGTGATGCAGTAAAATTTCAAACTTTCCAAGCCTCAGGCAGAGTTTCTAATAAAGTAAAATCTGTAAAGTATGCTGAAACTATTATAGGGACTCGGGAAACTTTGTTTGAAATGTTCGATCGATTATCATTAACTTTCGAAGAGCAAAAAGAACTTTTTGATTACGCGAGAGAAAAGGGGATTGAAGTTTTTTCAACTCCATTTGATTTTGAAAGTGTGGATTTATTAGAAAAATTAAACGTGAACCTTTATAAAATAGCTTCGATGGATTTGGTTAACCTTCCCCTGATTAAATATGTAGCAGAGAAAGGGAAACCAATGATTATATCGACAGGTATGTCAACTTTAGGGCAGATTGAAGAGGCCGTAAATATTGTTTCACAGGCCGGTAATCCTAACCTTATGTTATTACACTGTAATTCATCTTACCCTGCTGCCCCTAAAGAAATGAATTTAAAAGTTATTGATACTTTAAAGACGGCATTCAATATACCAGTGGGATTATCAGATCATACTCTTGGGCTTTTCGTGTCACACACTGCTGTTACTTTAGGGGCTGATATAATTGAACGACACTTTACCTTGAGCAGATTAATGGAAGGCCCTGATCATATACTTTCTTCTGAGCCTAATGAGATGGGTGAATTGGTTAAAATGGTTTCAAGATTAAAGGAGATACTTGGAAATGGAGTAAAAAAAATACAGCCTAATGAATACGATACGATTAATACACAAAGGAAAAGTCTATATGCGGCTGTTGATATTTTAAAAGGACAGATAATAAATCGCGAGATGGTTGCCATCAAGGGGCCTGGAGGAGGTTTACTTCCACGGTATTTAGACATTGTAGTTGGTAGAGCTGCAAAACAGGATATTGAAGCGGATTATCCGATTACCTGGGATAATATATAAACATTTAAAGTTTTAATCATGAAATTTAAAAATAAAATTGTACTTATTACAGGAGCTTCAGGGCAACTCGGACGTCAATATTGCAAGGCTTTTGCTAATGAAGGCGCAACAATTATGGTCTCTGATTTAAATATAAATGATTGCAGACTAGTTGTTTCTAATTTAAAAACTGAAGCCCCTCATCAGGCATTATCATTAGATGTTTCAGATCCTTTTTCTGTAAAAAATGCATTTTATGAGATTAAACAAAAGTTTGGAACTATAGACATCATTATAAATAACGCAGGAATTTCAGTTTTTAAACCATTTGAAGAAAGAACTTTTGATGAATTCATGAATGTTTTTAAAGTCAATGCTGGTGGAACATTTCTTTGTATTCAGGAAGGATCAAAACTAATGCGTGAAACAAATAACAAAGGAAATATAATTAATATTGGATCTATACATGGTATTGTGAGTGGTGATCCAAGGATATATGCAGAGGGAGATAGAAAAACGCCTGAATGCTATGGGGCATCCAAGGCTGCAATCATACATATGACGAAGTATTTTGCTGTACATCTAGCAGAGTATGGTATTAGGGTGAACTGTATCAGCCCAGGCGGTGTTTTCAATAATCAGAAAGAAAATTTTGTAAAAAATTATTGTGACCGTACACCAATGGGAAGAATGGCAAATGAAACAGAAATGACGGCAACAGCTCTATATCTTGCATCCGAAGGAGCTAGTTATGTTACTGGCCAGAATATAACAGTTGATGGGGGCTGGACAAGTTGGTAATATTTTTAAATCAAAAATATATTTTAGTTTTACGATTATTCCTACCAATTTACACTGGTGAGCTTTAATAAACGAATAGAAATGAAAAAAAAAAGTAATGTAGATATAATTGATAATGTAGAATTTCTTACAAAATGGCTCGATGAAGCAGAAATTTTTGCGAAAGAAATTCGCACTTTATCCAAAAATGCTGATGGATTGTCTATTTACACTATTGGAACAACAGTAAAAAAAACCAAGAATAACCAACCATATTTCACTCCGATTAGGAAAGTATCTCATGGATATATCGGAGGTTCAATTGTTTTTTCACAGACACAAGCCATCCTTCTTTGTAAAAAAATTGATGGATTGGTTGATCAGATTTTTGTTGATTCAGAGAAAAAAACTCCAATCACACTAGGATATGACATATCTGTACTATCGTATTTCAATCTCGAAATTCCTGCACATAAAACAAATGCCCGTGTTCATGTGGAAATGGGAAATTTAAGTACTGCTTGTCAACTCCATATTACAAAAAGTCATTTCCAGGAGTATAAACCTAATGATATAACAGTTGAAACTGTATGGCATTTCCTTTCCAACAGATATCATACATTAAGTGGAAAGCGGGCTGCCATAATTGGTGCTGGAAATATTGGGTTTAAATTGGCTCTTAAATTAGTGGAAAGTGGATGTCATGTAGAATTGGTACGAAGAGATTCATGGAGGGGAACACATTTGGCAGACACTATTAATATTGTAAAGCCTCAGTCTACAATTGCAATTGCTCATTTCAATCCAAATCCACTACAAGCTTCTTTATTTTGCGATATCATTATTGGGTGTACGAATGGAACCCCTGTCATAACATGGGAAATGATCCAATGTATGAAGCCCGACGGAATTATAATTGATGTTGGTAAAGGAACTATATATAATGATGCTGTTCAACTGGCAGTTAAAAATAAAATACAGATAATCAGGTGTGACATTACTCCTGCTATGGATGGACTTGTTTCTACTATAAAAAGAACGCAGATTATAGTGGAACAGAAAATGGGACGAAAAGAAATCGCAAAAGGGGTTTTCATCATTTCCGGGGGTTTTATGGGCTCTTTAGGCGATATTGTTGTAGATGATTTTAATAATCCCAAGAATATAATAGGGGTGGCTAATGGATTCGGAGATTGGGTTAAAGATTTGACAAAAAATGATCATGAAAATATATCTCTGGTAAAGAGTATAATACTTTTTGCAGAAAGAAACGCCGAATAAATATTGTAACAACCTTAATTTCTGAAAAGAACATTTCTCACAAAAAAAGAGTTTGATCTCAACCTATTCTCAATTTAATTAACACATTAAAAAAAATACTCAAATGAAGCAAAATTCTTACGTAAAGATCTCTGATGCCCTGCATCCAAACACTTCTTCAGTAACTAGATTTCAATCAATTGTAAATATCCCTGACGAAGAAGATTATTCTATTGTAGATGAAATAATCAAGATTAACAAGAACATTGGTTCAAAGGATCCTGGTGGTGCATGGAAGTATTATAATGAAAACACTCGAAAGGAATATGTAGATGCCTTAAATATAAATGACAGGGAAGTATTAGCAAAATTGTTTTCTAATCTTTTTCAGAACTGTTGTAGCAGTGCGATAATAACACCAAGTATAAACGTAGCTAGCAGCAGTAATTTGGCTAGTCAAATGCTTTGGGATTTAGATGCTTTAGCTGAATTTAGCGACTTACAATATGATGACTCCATTCTTCATACCCCAAAAGTAGGATCTCCATTCGGAATTAAATACAAAAATTTTGAAATTTTACCGGATAGCGCCCGACACCTTCACTTTGCTCAAAAACTAATTGAATTGAATTCAACTTCTAATGGTAATATTCTCGAAATTGGAGGTGGTTACGGTGGATTGATTTATTTCTTGAAAAAAATGGGATTTAAAGACACTTATTTTAATATAGACTTGCCTGAAACTCTATATGTATGTTATTATTATTTAAAGAAAAACAAGATAAAATGTGAGTTTTTGACTGAAAATATAACCATAAAAGAAGATACTGTTTATTTGATCCCCTCAATCATTTATAAGAATGTGATTTCAAATATAAATTTTGACGTATTTTTTAATTCTGCATCACTCAGTGAAATGGCGTTACCCGTTGCAGAAGATTATATAGAAATGGTGAATTTAAAGAGACCCGAATATATTCTACATTGCAATTCTAATTATTTGGCATTCCCAGATTCTGTTATACATATTGAAATTTTAGCAAGGAATTTCCCAATTGATAACACTATATATAGAAAAATATACCAACAAATATCTCCTTTTCAAGGTGCTTCTGGTAGATATCGTCAATTTCTTTATCAATTGAAATAGATATTTTACTAATATCAGCAAGACATACTAGATTATGAATATTTATACAGTTATACCAGCCAGAGGTGGTAGTAAAAGTATCCCAAACAAAAATATTAAACTACTAAACGGTAGGCCCTTGATAGAATATTCAATAAAGTATTCTCTCGCATGTTCTTTAGTAAATCATACGGTAGTGTCTACGAATTCTCCTGAAATTGCTGCTATTGCAATGGCTTGTGGAGCAGAGGTTCCCTTCTTACGTCCAATAAATCTTGCACAGGATTTAACACCAGATTACCCAGTTTTTGATCATGCATTAAAATTATTGGAAGGCCTAACAGGCAAGCAGATTGATTTAATTGTCTTATTGCGCTCAACCTCACCATTGAGACCAGCTAGTTTGATTGAGAGAGGTATTCAGTTAATGAAAGATTTTCCAGAAGCGAGTTCTATTAGAAGTGTAACCAAATCTACTGAGCATCCTTTTCGTCAGTGGAAATTAGAAGGCGATTTTATAGTAGGTTACGAAACGAGTATTAGTGAGCCTTACAATATCCCAAGACAAGAATTGCCAGCTGTCTATTTCCAAACTGGAGATTTGGAAATTATCAGACGCGAAACATTGTTAAATGGGTCTGTTTCTGGAAATAATATTTTGCCATTAATTATCGATCCTGAGGATATGGTCGATATTGACAATATGGCTGATTGGGTTGAAGCTGAGAAAAGGATAAAAAATTCTTAAAAATGAAGGAAAAGGACAAAATATGCTTAGGGACTGTAAAACTTGGAATCCCAGATTACGGTTTTTCTTCAAGAAAAAAAATCGGCACATTTGATGCTATAGATTTTTTAAATCAGGTTGGATTAGTGGGCATTGATAAGTTCGATACATCTCCCAGATATGGGGAAAGTGAAAGTATTTTAGGAAAATATATATGTCAGACGATTAAAAAACCTTTTATAAGTTCGAAGATTGATAACATAATTCCTAATCGAACCGACACTTATAAAATGATGTTGGAAAGTGTTAAGTCATCGTTAGAAAAATTACATCTGGAAAAAATTGATATCTGCTATCTTCATCAAAATGAAATAAATATTATTTCTAATCCTTATGTTCATGATGGTTTAAAAAGATTAAAGAAAGAGGGTCTAATTGAGAAAGCAGGTGCTTCAGTATATAGCCATGAAGAATGTGCATATGCACTCCAATGTGGAATATTTGATTTTATTCAGGTTCCGTTAAATGTATTTGATATTAGCTTTTACGATCGATTTATTAAAGAAAACCAAACTCCTGTCCGCTTTGTGGCGAGATCTCTATTACTTCAAGGGATTTTGATTAATAGAGAACAAATTATCAAGCGTATAACCTCAGCTAACGAAATACTAACATATTTATCAAAATTAGATATTATTGCTCAAGAGAATAATATTTCGACACTTCAAATGGCTTTAGGATTTGTTTATTCTTTGAAAAATATTGACCATTACATATTAGGAACGACTTCTATTAATAACTTGAAGATGAATAAACAATACTTAAAAGAAAAATTACCGATTGATATATTCTCATTAATTTATGAATTAGCATTACAACGCAAAAGCTGGTCTAATCCCAGAAATTGGAAATAAATTAATCACGGATTTTCACGGTTTTATACTACCGTATTGAGAAGTTTGCATAAA
>CAYXJR010000141.1:0-7206 GCA_964465145.1 uncultured Porphyromonadaceae bacterium
TGGCAATGACTTCTAAAGGCTTCTTTACATAACAATATACTTGTCATAACCTTTATTATGTAAAGATTGACATAATAAAGGAAAAATTGAAAACGTGGTCAAGTATGTCAAATATAACTTCCTGCGTGGAAGGATCTTTGTCAACATCGAAACACTTAATGATCAGGGCATAGCTTGGTTGGAAAGGACAGCTAACGCTAAGGTGAATGCTGCAACCAAAAAAATCCCCCACCAGGAATGGCTTATAGAGAGAGATTACCTGCAACCCATCCATGAGGTCTTCACCCCACAAGAGGCCACCAAATCTGCAACAGTCAGAAAAGACAATGTTGTCATTTATAAAACCAATTTTTACAGGGTACCTACAGGAACTTATACCGGTCCCGGAACCAAAGCCCTGATTGAAATAACTGATGATAACAGACTGATCATCTATAATGCGGAAAACAATCAGATTGCTTCTCATCAAATCTATTCAGGGAAAGGCCAGACCATTGGCGGAAGTCAATATAAAAGGGATACGTCATCGGGTATAGATAAACTTATTGATCAGTTATCAAGCCGGTTTGATAATTCTGACAGGGCAACGGAATATCTGTTGCAGATCAGAAAAGACATGCCCAGGAATATACGGGATCAGGTACTACACATCGAAAAACAAACCAAACGTTTTGATATGGATGTTATAAACCGAAGCATGGAGTTTTGTATTGAGCACAAGATCTTCAGAGCAACTGACTTTGAAAGTGTGGCAAAAAAGTTCCATTCTGAAAAACAGCAACCAATGGAGCCAACAGAACCAATTACCATCAATACCATTAACCAGTCAGCATATAAGATAATACCAAATAAAAGTAACATATCAGATTACCAATCTTTAATGGACTAAGTCTATGGAAACAAAAACACAAGCTCTCAAAGACTATGCTGGCCAACTCAGGCTAAGCGGAATACAGGACCAGGTGGAAGAGCTGATCCGAACAGCATCGGAAGAAAAATGCAGTTATCTGGATTTTTCCTTAAGACTCCTGGAAACAGAAATCAACCAGAGACGTCAGCGTGACCTGGAACGAAGGATTAAGGCAGCTAAACTACCGGCCAATCATGACCTGGACCAGTATGATTACTCTTTTGTAAATGGCATTAGCAAGCAACAACTAAACCAGCTGAGAGAATGCCAGTGGTTGGAGCAGATCTTCAACGTTGTTCTGATGGGGCCTTCCGGAACCAGTAAAACCCTGATTGCCGCAGGTCTCTGTTATGAAGCATTGCAAAAGGGTTACAAAGCATACTTCCGGACCATGGAACAGATCAATGAGATGCTGACCATGAAAGATGTTACCAGATCGGCACTTATTGAATACAACAAATTACAAAAAGCACATTTACTTGTTATTGATGACATTATGATGTTCGCCCTGGAGAAAAAACAGGCTGTTCAGCTGTTCAACTTTGTTAATCATCTCCACGAAAAAGCATCCTTTATTGTTACAACTAATAAAAGCCCGGAAGAATGGGTGAAAATGCTCGATGATGAGGTGATTGCTACTGCTTTGCTCGACCGGATATTATACCGCTGTGAGGTGGTCCGGCTATCCGGGAAAAGTTACCGATTACAAAACCGGGAAACTATTTTTTAGTGTGATAACGTTCTTTAAAATTTTGTAAGTTTAAATCGGAAAAGGGGACATTCCTATTTTCTGTTTTTTCGCATTCGTATTTTCCATTTTTCTGCATTGTTGCTTTCTGCTTACACCAGCACAAACCGGTATTGTTTATACCAATTACTTTGCATAATATTTTTCAAAATCACTTCAATTCTGAAAGCCAGATAAGTAATTCCTTATCTTTACTCCAATCAGGTAATTGACCGAAAATTATATCGGGATAAGCGTTTTCTATGGCTTTGCGTTTTGTTTCAATATCTGTTCTGGCATAGATCTCTGTAGTTTTCAGGTCAACATGACCGAGAAAATCACGTATATATATTAGATTAACTCCAGCTTGCAGAAGGTGCATTGCTTTCGAATGCCGAATATGGGGAGCTCCCCATATTCGGCACACCTATGCCACCCATTTGCTCGAAGAAGGCCTTAACATTGTCACCCTGAAAGAACTACTGGGGCATGCCGAGATCACAACTACGATGATTTACCTGCATGTGGCACAATGTCCGCTGATTAAGGCCCATAGCCCGCTCGACACGCTGTATCCGGAAAAGAAATGAACCGTCCGAAATATGAGGTTTCGGATGTGATCTGCCAATTTGGTGAACAGTTTACCGCAGAATACCACCCCAATAGTTATCAGCAAAGGGTATTGAATGCCCTGAGCGTTTGCCGCACTTCAGCTTTGGGTGGGCATAAAGAGGAATGTGATTGCTGCGCAAAACAGCGGATCAGCTATAACAGTTGTCGGAACCGGCACTGCCCAAAATGCCAAAGTTCAAAACAAGCGTTCTGGGTGGAGGATTTGCTGGAAACCACCCTGGAGGTAAAACATTACCATATCGTATTCACCGTTCCGCACGAACTGAACGCGATTTGTATGACCGAAAGCCAATGGTTTTACAGCCAGTTGTTTTCAGTAGTTTGGGAAACCCTGCGTCAGTTTGGCTATACCCGTTTCGGAGTAGAAACAGGCGCTGTTTGCGTGCTCCACACCTGGGGGCAAAACCTGAGTTTGCACCCGCATATTCATTGCATCGTTCCGGCAGCGGGTGAAACTTTGGCGGGAAACATGAAACACATCGGAAGTAGCGGAAAATACCTGTATCCGGTCAAACAGTTAAGCCCGGTATTCAAAGGAAAGCTGATGGAGCGCATCGAAGGCCGGCTAAAAAAGCAATCGCTGTATGAAACGTACAAAGTGTTGCTGCGGCAGGCAAGAAACAAGCCCTGGTCGGTGCATTGCGAGCTATCGCTGGGAAAACCCGAACATGTAATCAAATATCTGGGGCAATACACGCACCGTGTAGCCATTACCAACCAGCGGATTATCGATATCGATGAAAGAAGCGTCACCTTTCTGCATAAAGATTACCGTGATCAGGCCAAACAAAAACCAGTCACACTTAGTGGGGTTGAATTCCTTCGGAGGTTTTGCCAACACATTCTGCCGCACCGCTTTGTCAAAATCCGCAGATATGGCATTTACAGCAGCCGGGCAAGGGCGTTGAAGAAAAAGGCAAGCCCGAAGATGGAAATCAAGCTCAAGACAAAAGAAACCACTCAGCAACGGCTCAAACGACTATTAGGATTCGATGTTTACCGCTGTCCGTTTTGCAAACGGGGTACCATGCATGTTGTGGAAGAATTGCCGCGAGTGCGTTCTCCCACAGGTTTTTATGCCATGAACATCAGGCTCGACTAATAAAATATGCACAGCAACCGAAAACCTTCAATCCTGAAGGCTGGAATTGTATTGTCTAAACCGGACAAAAAATGGCATTAAAAATCCATTCTGATGAATGGACACTTATTTTTCAGCATAAATACCACATGAGAATGCGGGAAAAGAAGAAGTTAAAAGTCCGGTTCCTGAAAAACAGCTTCCGTAAATAATTTATCCCAAACAAAAAAACTTTGATAAGTCCATAGGTACTGCAAGCGATGTAGTTCAACCGGGACTTCACGCTGGGTGCTGTGCACCGCTTAAAGTCCTATTTATTGGCAGCTGGCGATTTTATTTTAATCGGTTAATCTCTGCAGTAGACAATTTCTGTCAGATTTGAACTCAGGCTAAAATATCAGTTTCCCATGAACGAACTCTGCTCTTTGAAATATTGAATATCAATGGATCTAATTTCACTGTGTGCGGGTAGGTCACGGTCGCTCAGCTTTCCTGCTAGCTCTTCTGATCTAGAATGCCATAAGTTTACATAGAATTTCATTGGTAAATGTGGGATTGGCGTGGGGTCCCAATTAGCTCGTTCATATACAATTCGGTCATCAACGAACCAGCGGATTGACATTGGGGACCATTCAATCGAATATAGGTGAAAGTCATTAGATGCATCGAAACCTAGATCAATGAGTATTGGTGTCCCTCTGTAGCCATATTCGAGGTTTGCACCTTCGCCTCCGGGGTTGTAAAACACATTCACGAGTAGCTTTGTAGTGTCTTTCCCAAGAAACTCGATATCGATTTCCTGCCGTGGCGAATTACGGTGCAAGAACACTCCAGTTACTAATCCCGGTACATTAGCCGGTCTGATCTTACTAGAAAAACGACCGTAGAGATAACTTCGGCGGCTACAAATTGAAGCGGAAGTGTATTCCCGAACACGTGCATATTCCTTAAGTAATGTCAATCTTGCAAGATAAGTGTTCGCGATCGAAAAATTGTTTGGTCTAAAGATAGCTAGATTACTAGGAAATGTATCATCAAGTAACGTCCATAATGAACTATCAAATGACTGGAACTTTTCTGAAATAGTGGTAGTATCATGTTTCCAGAAATCATCCTCATTGACTTCATAGAGTGGAATGCCATGCCATTTTCTCCGTTGTGCGACAATCCAGGGCGACGAATCGAATTGCATCTTAATATGCCTTGGTAAAACACTATGCCTGTTCTCTGTAAGCTTGATAGAAAGATGGCGTTGCTCTTGGTCCTCAAATACTGGATACTGACTTGAGGGATGTTCGCATTCAAGAAATTCACACAGCAGCTCCCATTTACGCAATTTTTGCATAGGTAGTACTAGAATGTTTGCTGAAAGCTGACGAAGCAAAATGTATATCGTAAGGAAGCTATCATCCTCGTTAGAAGGATAGTGCTTCGTGATTACTTCTCTGCTCGCGCACTCTTGGTTCAATTCAATATTTTCTTCTTTGTCACTTACGGTGATAATGAATTTGGCTCTATGGTGGAGTTTCGCTAATTCTATGTAGTGTCGACCCGAGAGTGAGCCGACGTTAACGTAAGCATCGAAAACCCTACTCTTCTTTTTGCCGAACAGATCATCATGTTCTCTTTTAGGCAATTCTTTAATATCGCTGCAACAGCGATAACCTAGCATCGAGAGTGCCATAGCAAGTGAGGTTAAACCAGTTCCTTGTCTCCCGATCGCAAATACGGGCTTTGGCATTGGTCGTTTCTTGAACAGTAAAGGCTTTTCTTGGTTTAGTACGCCAACTCTTGCGAGAACAGGTAGGATCGAGTACGAATTGTCAGACCGGTTATCTAGTCTTTGGTCAATAATGGATCTGTGAGTTGCAAACACATCGAGCTTATCAAAATGATGATTGATCCAAAGATCAACGGGCCCACGAACGGGAAGAAGCCCAAGCAGTTTTTTCACTCCTTTTTTGGACAGTACATATCCGGACAACTGCCAAAGACCACGAAGAGGTCTAAATAGGTAGTCAGAAACTTCGAGTTTTTCCACATTGGTTTTAGCCTCTTCGTAGGAAAGATAAAGAATATCGAAAGAATCTGATGGTCCATAAATGTGGGTCAACTCATCCCATACTTTATCAAGGACCTGTGGAAAATCACGACGAAAATAGATGTCATCTTCCAGCACTAATGTGTACTGATGGTTGCTTGAAGCTATAAGCTTCCACACCGCAATATGTGAGAGCGCCACAGCAATTTCTTGGCGTGTCATCACAATAGGTCGATTATTAGTGGCCTCGTCTCTTCCTAGTAAGGGGTCCGGCTCAACAAACAACTGGTCTGCAAGCGAATAGTTTGTATTTAGGTCTAAATGACTGGGTGACTCTGTGTAATATCTCGCGTCGACAGCTGAAAAACGTTTCGTTATTTCACTCAGCGGGGTTTTTGGACTGCTATATATCCTCTGCAATTCTCGTTGGATCTGATTCCACCGGGTTACCTGTCTGTCCAGATTAATCACGTATATTTGCTGAATAATACTACGGCGTTGGTTTATAGGGCTGCTGAAGGACTTGCACATAGTTTTGGCACCAATCAACCTCATTCTTAGCATCAGACGATAAATTAGGTGAAAAAACCGTCCTGAATTATTCGTTCTGTTCATATAGTCTTTTTATTATGTAGCTAAATAGATCCACTAAAAAAATATATTGAGCCCATGATATGAGCATTTAAAAACTGGAGCCTTTCCATAATCCTGACAAGTTCCAAAGCCTCCAATTTCTCTCATCATCTCGATAACTCAATGACCATGGGCTTATTGATGTAGCTTCCCAATTTGCCAAGATCAAAAAGTCACGGATTCTACTTTTAAGTTTGGAGGCAATAGAATGTCTTACCAAGCTGGCCGTTAGGTTTCCTGGACCGGTTGTGGACTGTATTTCAAGTCGTCCTTCTGCACAACTCAATAGAATACGTGTTGCCCGATCCAGTGCCAAGCGAATTACCTGATGATAAGCGGGGGCTATTAGCGGATTGTTATTCACATAAAAGATCCAATCAGGTGAATATGCGCGCTTCCTTATAAAAATATCAGGGTTGACCATCGTCCCGGTGCCTGTGTCATAACAAAGAGGCTGTATCTTCAGCTTGTTATCTTGAAAGAAATGGTTGCAATCCGTTCCTTGATAAATTTCATCAGCGTCTACGTAAAATCCACCATGTATAAGGATGTAACAAAGACGGAAATAGTCACATCGCATTGCCGGATGATGGCACCGATCGAATGCAGCAACGTAAGAATCGCCAAGTCTTTTTGAAATGAACTGCCGGGCTCCGGTGTTATCAAACAAGACTCTCTTGAATCCTTGATTTTTTAGCGGTTCCCAGGTATCAAGGCAATCTTGGACATCTTCTGGTATATTTTCAAAGTCATGCCAAAACTGCACAATAACCTTTGGTATGTCAGTTCTGCTAGACGAATTCTCTATCGGAATAGCTTCTTGAACGAGCTCTCGAATATGGCTAGAGCGCAAGTTGTCGTCTTCGGCAATGTGAAAGGGATCATTGACAGAATGCATCATCTACTTCCCAAATTATGTAATTAACGTTGAAGCTCTTGGAACTTTCATCTTTATTTGGATATATCAATGAAATCAATGCGATTAATTTAGAAAGCTTTATAAGTCATAACGTTATCATATTTTAATTTTTCAGTTGGTTCTCACGCTTGCTGAACGGACCGGGCTATGACCTGTGGCCGCCCTGTTTTGATTTTTATAGCCATGTATCCGGCCATTGGTTATAGCTTATTGTTGAACTAAACCCCGCCAAAGCGGGGTAGCTTTTTAGTGCTACCCCTAA
>CAYXJR010000142.1:0-7181 GCA_964465145.1 uncultured Porphyromonadaceae bacterium
GCTCATCGGATCTTTTATGCTTTGGATATCATGTGCATGCTGTAAAAGATTAACAGAGCCTGTTCAGTAGGTCTCCGATTTTTGAGAGATATTGAGAATACTACTATTCCGGTTTACAACTATACCGGCCTATCACTTCGCCATCCTTACCGCGAAACTCGTGGATTGCCTTTCCTTTGCGTAGCTCCTTTGAATAGTTTTGCACCTTGACAAGATACTCCGCTATTATTTTATGCAGTTCAGCAGCACGGGCTGTTCCACCTTGCCCCTCATGGGTTCGACCAAAATTTGCAATCCTAGGAATGCAAAGCGGCAAAAACCCTTGTCGATTAAAGTTGAAATAAAAAGGCATATACTCATCGATGACATAGCTGCCTAATTGATAGGGTGGCATGCACTTTTCATAGACCAATCGGCGGTAACACATATTGAGATCAGGAAACCACAGCCCGGTATCCAGCCAGAAGAACAGCCAGTTCTCCTTCTGGACGTCGTCAACCCCGAACCACCTTAGAACCCCTCGCTTGATCTTTTGCGGGAGCCGGCTGCGATACTTCCAGTCAAACATGCGAAATAGTCGACTGACTATTGTCCGCTTTTTTAAAAACTGAGCGAAGGCCGGGTGTGGTCCGCCTATTACACCATCTTCTGTACATAGTGCAGGGATACCCCACACAAGAGACACTTCAGGATCCGAGTCCAGGGTATCAACACATAACTGAAGCCAGTCATTATCAATATATCCATCAGAAGCACACAGAGTCATGAAATAGTCACCGCGAGCCCTCGCAAATCCTTTGGTTATTGCATGATAAGCCCCTTCATCCGGTTCCGAAAAGACTCGTATATGCGGATGATCAAATCCGGCAACAAGATCAAGCGTCCCGTCAGTAGAACCGCCATCCATGACAATAAGTTCCCATCCCTTAAAGGATTGTCGCGCTACACTTTCCAGGGCATCTTGAATGAATCTGACGGTGTTAAAAGTAGGCATTACAATGGAGATTCTTGGTTTACGCATCATAAATAACTCCTATTCTATAGAATCGAATCCATCTTTTTCACAGTGCTATCACTTTCTACTGTTAAGACAAAAGTGTGTATTCCTGAGAAAACTGACACCTAATCCTGAAATAATTTTACCACTTTTCAATCATCCAATTCCCCCGTAGACAGCAATACCAAAGTAGCAGGATTGCGTGAATTGTTTTTATAACTCTTCTCACGTTCTTAATGAGAAAAGCTTAATTGGATCCATATTCATTGGTTTTGAATTGTTGCAGGTAAATCATGCATGGCTAGAATTCCAAACCGTTATCTGTTGCCCTCGATGAATATCTTTTCCAACGGGCTTTTTACACATGGATGCAGTTTCATTTTTTTTGCACTATCGATTGTTACCCAAAGGTGACTATTATGTTGCTTATCTAAAAGAATTTCACTGATCGAATCAGTAACAAGCTTGCAGCAAATATTTACGGTATGAATCTCGGTGACCATCTTTCCATTTTTATTAAACATAGTCTCTTCGATAGAAACAATTTCCTGAAATCGGCAATTGAGATTCACTTCTTCTTTTGCCTTCCGCAATGCAGCCTCTTTAATTGTTTCCATTTTATAGATTCTACCACCTGGAAACCAGTATTGTTCTTTTGCCGGTTCATTCCTTCTTTTTAACAAAAGGCATTTTCCGTCAAAAAATATCATCAAATCGACGCATAGTATCGGCATCGTTGATAAGATTATTTTATAATCCTTTTCAGGAATGAACATTACTTGAAAAATTCTCCTAAAATTTGTTCAATCCGATTTAACCGCTCATCATTCACAAACTGATTATTCCCGATATAACATCCATTGCTGTGTAACAAATCGGCATTTGGAAAACCATTTGGTCTGTAGTATTGTTTTAGAAAAGGCTGAACTAAAAGATTTCCGCTGATTATTGGCCTGCTTTCTATTTCTTTTGCTTTAAGAACGTTCAGAAAATCCTTAATCATACCTTTGTGTCTGAATAAAAAAGGCAACACAAAAGAAGATATGCCGCTATTTCTGAATAGTATCAGATCTTTTTCGTAAGGTTCACAGATTTTCAAAAAACGTTCATAGTTGTTGTTTCTAATTTCAATAAATCCATCAATTTCAAGTAGTTGATTCAAGCCTAACACTGCATTGAATTCGGTGTTACGAAGGTTATACCCGTCTGTCAGAAAGAGAAAATCAAAATTTATATCAGGATGCGACGCTTTGATTTCCTCATGATAGTGGACCGGCAGTTCCCTTGCCAAACCATGGGATCTTTTAAGCACGACAAGCTTGTACAAATCTTCATTATTAGTACACACAACGCCGCCTTCAACAGATGTTATATGATGACCCCAATAAAAGCTGAATGTACTGCCAATACCAAAGTTACCTATTTTGACGTCATCTATGGTTGCACCATGCGATTCACAGCAGTCTTCTAAGATCAAGATGTTACGGGTTCCAATAATATCTCTTATTTTGTTGATATCAGCAGGAAATCCTATTAAATGAGTAACGAAAATCGCTTTGGTCCTTGATGTTATTGCAGATTCCAACTTGTCATAGTCAAATGATAAATCCTCTAAATTTATATCGAGAAATACAGGCTTCAAACCACACTGCATGACAGGGGAAACATTCGTAACCCAGGTAACTGCCGGTACAATAACCTCATCATCAGACCCCCATTGATGCAATTCTTTCAGTGCGGCAATCAGTACTAGATTGGCAGAGCTCCCGGAATTTACATAAACACAGTATTTTGTGCCAAGCCATCGGGAATATTCCTTTTCGAATTCCCGAACTTTTTCAAACTGTGTAAACCGTTTCGTATGCCGGATAAAGTCAATCAGTGTTTCGGTTTCTGTTTCGTCTATGACATTCTCTTGTAATTTCCAGTACATATATGACACTCCAAATTAATAGATCGTCAGATTATTATCTCAAAAGGAAGCTGCATGTTGTAGGTACCATTGATAGGCCTTTTCGATTCCTTGCTTCAGGGGTATTTTTGCTTTCCAGCCCAAATCGTTTAACTTTGTCATATTCAGTAATTTTCGTGGGGTACCATCAGGCATATTCGCATCAAAGCATATCTCCCCCTGATACCCGACAACGGTGCTTATGATATCGGCAATTTCAGTGATTTTTAGATCAGTACCCCATCCGATGTTTACAGGATCGGTACCCTCAAAGTTTCCCATCAAAAATATAGAAGCCGCGGCGGCATCATCCACGTGCATTATTTCACGCCGAGGAGAACCTGTTCCCCAGAGAGTGACTTGCGGTTCATTTTTAATTTTGGCGATATGAAACTTTTGAATCAATGCGGCAATTAAATGAGATTGTTCTATGTCATAGTTATCATTTGGACCATAGAGATTGGTAGGAATGACTGAAATGAATTTAGTATTATATTGTTCATTATATGCTCGGCACATGGACATTCCGGATAGTTTTGCCATTGCATAAGGTTCATTTGTGTTTTCAAGCGATCCAGTCATGAGGTACTCTTCTTTCATGGGCTGGGGACACATTCTGGGGTAAACGCATGAGCTGGAAAAAAATAACAGTTTTTTGACATCCGTCTTCCATGCCGTGTGAATTACGTTGGTTTGAATCTGAAGATTAGTATATATGAATTCGGCTCGGTAGGTACTGTTAGCCAAAATTCCACCAACGAGAGCTGCGGCAAGAAAGACATACTCAGGCCGCTCAGCCTCGAAAAATCGTTCAACGTCCGCCTGGCGGGTGAGATCTAATTCTGAAGATGACCGAAAAATCAGATTTTCAAAGTCTTTCATTTGAAGACATCTGACCACTGCCGACCCCACCATTCCGCGATGACCCGCTATATAAATTTTGCCGCGCTTATCCATCAGATCTTCTGCCTTTACACATATAAGGCTCTTTGCCATTCAATTGTTGCCCGTAGACCGTCTTCGAGACCAACAGATTCGGTCTTGCCAAATTCTTTTCCGATTCTTGTTAAGTCTAAATGCAATTCATTCGGGGCGCCCGATATCTCCGCATGGATCGTTGGAGAAACAACCGGTACTCCAATAATGTCGCCTATCATATTAGCCAATTCCGCAATAGTTATTAGTGAATGCCCGCCCACGTTATACAACAGTTCCTTTCCGTAGAGTAAAATTTTCCATAACAATTCAACTGCATCGGATATATAACAGTACGTACGTAGCGCTTTTCCTGAATCCAACAATTCTATTTTTTGATGACATAGAGCTTTTTCAATAAAAGAATTTAGGGCCCTCCTGTCATGTTTTCGTGTGCCTGGTCCGTAAACATCTCCCAGACGTACCGATGTCGCACACACGCCTTGAGATCGAAAGGAATTGCAAATTGCTTCACCACATCGTTTCCCTTCAATGTACGCGGCTCTTGGGTGAAGGGGAGTTGAGGTTCCAATATTGGTCTCTGAAAAAGGTAACCCCTTTAGGCCACAGTACACTTCAGCCGAGCTGAGGAACAAGAACCTGCCATTGCTTTTAAGTCGCTTCAGTAATGCAGAGGTAGCAGAGGTATTGACTTGAATTGTGGCGGCAGGATCGGCCAAAAATAAAGATGGTTGAGCATATCCCGCCGTATGTATAATAATATCTGCTTCAGGTAACCGAGAATATTCATCAAAGTTGGCGAGATTGGCCTGTAAAGATTTAAAGCCGCCCCGAATTATCAGATTCTTCACATGAGGTGGTAGCGCTGATAAATGATGACAATATACCTCCATCGGAACTCCCTGCTCGCTAAGATGGCAAAGGCAAGCCAAGAGATATGTGCCGATCAGACCAGAGGCTCCCGTTACAAGGATAGTTGAATCACGAAGAATATCAAGATTGACTCGATCACAGATCTCTTGAGCATCATGGCATATGATATTGTTAGTCACAATCAACCTTTCAGCATCTCATTCGCAGTAACGCATTGTTTTCAGAACAGCTCTTTTGATATCCTCTTTGCCGACATAAAAAGCCCCCTCAAGGGTATAGCCCGCAGGAGTGGGAATATCCGGGCATGTGACCCGTGCGATTGGCGCCTTTAATGATCTAAAGGCCTTTTCTGCAGTCAAGGCCGCAATTTCTCCGGCTACCCCGCATGTTTTCCAACCTGTATCCACTACGACCAACCGCCCTGTTTTGGCCACAGAACGCAAAATCAACTCTTTATCCAACGGGCACAAAGTACGGGGATCAATAACTTCTGCCTCAACCCCCTCGTTTTCCAATTCCTGAGCTGCATGGAATGTCTCCAATACAAGATGGGATATTGCTACTATTGTGACATCTTTCCCCTGTTTCCAGATCACCCCTTTCCCGATCGGTAAGGTATAAGCCTCCTTAGGAACCACTCCTTTTTGTCTAAAATTATAGCGGTGATCCAAAATAACAACAGGGTTGTCGTCCTTGATAGATGCCAATAGTAAACCCTTTGCGTCGAAGCAAGTACTCGGCATTATCAACTTCAACCCCGGCACATGCATAAAGAGACCTTGCAAAGCTTGAGAATGTTGAGCAGCCGACCCCCATCCACGGCCAATACAGGCCCAAATCACCAGCGGAACACAAACCGCTCCACCAAACATATAGTGCCATTTTGCAGCATGGTTAACCAGTTGGTCCATGGCAAGCATCAGAAAATCAGGACGGTTATGAAAGTAAACGGGGCGCATACCGCTCAAAGCCGCTCCCAGAGCTATACCTGTCAACGCTGATTCAGAAAGGGGAGTGTCGAACACTCGCTTTCCCCCGAACTCTTTATGTAAATCTTTGGTGGTACCAAACATGCCCCCAGGATCATCCACACCCTGCCCCATCACAAAAACATTAGGGTCCAAAGCCATGGCCTGTTGCAGGCCCTCCCTTACTGCTTCAGAATATGAAATAATACGCCCTTCTCCCTCTGCATTGTAGAAATCAGGCTCATCTATTTCCGGTTTTATTTTCGTCCAAGGCATAGCTAACCTCTAAATAAATACTTGGTCATCTTTTCTGTTGTGGGCAGGGCGCTTTTCTGAGCAAAAACAAACGCTGCGTCTATCTCGGCTGCGATAATCTCTTCCATCGCAGCGAGCTCATCATAAGTAAACCCACATTCTTCCACAAGGTGCTTCTGTAAATTGTGGATTGGACACTTTTCTTTCCAAGTCCTCTCTTCATCATGGTCCCGATATCCTGTTAAATCCTGTGCAAAACATCCAGCATGAGGTGAAATGCGATAGGTATCGCACTGAATGAATGAGGGCCCTTGCCCGGATCGTGCGCGATCTATAGCAATATTTGCAGTCGTGCAAACCAAAAGCGCATTATTGCCGTCAATTCTACTGGTAAACAAACTCTCTGGCGAAGCCTTGTGAAAAAGAACATCATCAGTCTGTCTGGCAGAAAAGTGAGAGCATACCGACCATTGATTATTTTCAAAAATATAAATCACCGGCAATTTTTTAAGCATGGCAAAATTTATACTTTCATACAAAACTCCTTCGTTAACTGCACCATCGCCAAAAAAGGCAACGCTCACTCGCTTCTCACTTTTCATCTGAATGCCCAGAGACAGCCCTGTAGCGATGGGAATACCGCCGCCAACTATTGATGAGCTACCCATGTGTCCTACTGAAACATCCACCAGATGCATGGACCCACCATATCCTCGTGAACAACCAGTACTCTTGCAATACAGCTCAGCGATCATTCTCTTAAGATTGCCACCCTTGGCCAAATAATGACCATGACCACGGTGATTGCTTGTAACATAGTCATCTTTTTCAAGAGCTCCGCATACCCCGGCCGCAACAGCTTCTTGACCGATGCACAAGTGAATAGGTGTCTTCATTTTGTCTTCCAGATAAAGTGCTTCAATTCGCTCCTCCACCCTTCTGATGCGAAGCATTGCGTAGAATAAATTCTTTTTCTTTTCAGTGGTCAACTGCATACGTTTCCACTCCTATTTGCTTGTAACTGAATTTCACCAAGAGCGACACAAATATCATTAATCATAATACCGCCAATAGGGTTTTTATTAAGCAAGATTGAGGCCACGGATTCAGGTCTAACATAAGGCTTTGAATAGTTTTGGTAACCTCAAAAGTTTTCAATACGTTCGCACTATTATTCATGGATTTACGACTCAAGGAGTAA
>CAYXJR010000143.1:0-7082 GCA_964465145.1 uncultured Porphyromonadaceae bacterium
TGCGGGATGCGGGATGCGGGATGCGGGATGCGGGATGCGGGATGCGGGATGCGGGTTATAACAAGGATATTAGATATTGGATGTTAGATGTTGAATGTAACCTTTTTCGTCACCTTTTGTAACCTTTTTTGTAACCTTTCGTCACCTTTTTTTCGCCTGAATATCCCACCTGGCCTCCTCATTACCCCCCTGTGTCCTCCCTGAATCCAAGGGGGAGGCTAACCTAATACACCGACCCTATGACCGCATTTTTTCAATCCAACGATTCCCTAGATTGGTTTTTTCTTTTATATGTTGGCGAATGGCGGCAACGGCTGGATCCTTTTCAAAATCTCCTCTAACTTCTTCAAAATCCAAATCCCGTTCAGCTGCATTGCCATCTATTCCAAATCCGGTTTGCGAAGATAAGGCAAACTCCTTTTTTGCATCCTCGTATAATAATTCGTCTAAGTCAACCACTGCCTTTTTCCAAGATTCAATGATTCCAATAATATCAGATGAGCTATATTTTGAAATTGGAACACCAAATTCTTCTTCCAGCTTGCTTTTCGCCCAGGTCCACTCCATTTCATAATAATCCTTATGCCACTTTTCAAACTCTAATTGGATCTTATCCAGGCTTGTTAAATTATTAGTTTCTACCTGAGATAGCATTTCATCTACTAGAGTTTTAGGTGCAAATAATCCAGCCAGATCCACCCAAGCACCTGCTCCATGCTGATGGCACGATTCCAGCTTGACAAATATTTCATTCACATTTTTTACTTCCTTTTTCTCCATCCTGGAGATCAGCGTATTTCCTAAAAATTTTTGTATCCCCATCGTATACAACTTTAGACCTTTCTCAAGTGCCCGTCGTTGAATTCTGCAATTTTCATAGAAATAATAATCTGAGTGTCTTCCAGAATTCCCACGAAGACCATTCAATATTTTCCTTCCCTGCCACATCTTCTGAATTGTAAATGGGCTCAAAAGGTTAAAATTAATTTGATCAATTGGATTAGGATCCTTACGCTTGTCTCTTTTGGGCCATTTTTGAGCATCCCTAATGGTGCCTACAGATTGAAGATTTACACCTGGTGCTAGCACGCTTGAGTCCTGATTCTCTATGAGATACGAGAATGGAAGATCTGTTGTGTCAGAATTTTTATAATGTCGACCCATGATGAGGGTGAACGCCCCAATGCGAGCAGGCCATAAAACATAAGAATCAGATGTAGTTTTACTCCCTCTTTCAACGACCCCTTGATGAATTGGCCCAAGCTTATACATGTGATTACTCTGATTTGAACCACTGCCCGCATTTAGGAAAGAAAAATATGCTGCGATTAATAATGTAGACTTATGATGTGTAACGGTATAGGGCCCCGCAAAAATAGAACAAGCCTCACCATGAGAACCAATGCAATTAGAAAAAAACAAGGAGTTATTTGCTGAATAGTTTCGATCAAGCTGAACCCCTTGTCCTATAAAACATTTCTCAATAAGGGCTGAATCTGTCAGTGTTGATCCAGAGGAAATAATAAAAGATTTGATATTCACACCACTACCAATGAACACAGGATCTGTAGGAGAAGAATTTACAGAGCCTTCATCAAGCCTTGTTGCCCCCTCGATTTTAGCATGATCACCAATCCAAACATTTCGGATTACACCTGTGTTTTTAATAATACTTTCCGTTCCCACATATCCACGATCACTTTTACGCTTCTTACTATATTTAGCGATCATCCGGTTTATTTTCTGAATAACTTTGGGACGATGGCGATATAAAGCCAGGATATAGGCCAGATGGGCAGATAGTCGGTCATACATAAGAACTTCTCGTCCACCTGTTTCACTCATGGTAGCGATCCCTATTCCATTCCCAAAAGATGTTTCACCCTCAATAAACAGGATTTCAATATTCTCAATGATGGCCCTATTCGAAATGTCATAATTGGCAATATAATTGCGGACACCAGAAATAAAACTCTCATCTCCTACTGTACAATTGTGCAACCTTGACGCGTATATTCCTGAAGGACGTTTCAGATTGCCTGGGAAATCAATATCCTCAGTAAAACTTCCCAAACGGATATTACCAGAAAAAGAACTACGAGAAACGCGTTTTGGATCAAAACCAGCACTAACCTCAATATTCTTCCAGGAATCAGCCTGATTGCCTTGTGATACAAGAATTTCTATTTCATTATCACTTAGCGACCGAAAGGTATTTTTTATCATCATTGTTTACTCAACCGTTACTGATTTGGCAAGATTTCTTGGTTGATCAACATCACATCCACGCATCACTGCAACATGATAGGCCAACAACTGGAGCGGCACTACAGACAGAAGAACGGCAAACTCGGGATTTGTTTGTTTTACGGCAATTGTATGATCCGCTATCTTCTGTATTTCCTGATCTCCTTCGGTTACAATGGCTATAACCATTCCCTTTCTGGCTTTAATCTCCTGGATATTACTGATTACCTTTTCAGTGGTCTGGTCCATTGTGGCCACAACGATTACTGGCATATTTTCATCAACCAATGCAATGGGGCCATGCTTCATTTCAGCCGCAGGATATCCTTCTGCATGAATGTAGGATATTTCCTTAAGCTTCAAAGCTCCTTCAAGAGCCACAGGAAAGAAGACTCCCCTTCCCATGTATAATGCATTGGGTGAATCTTTGATGAGTTCGGCAATTGCAATAATCTCTTTTTCTGTCTTAAGAGCATGTTCCATTTTCGTAGGGATAGTCACCAATTCAGCTAATAATTTTTCAAATCTATCTTGTGTCAGGTTTCCATTTTGCCTTCCAATGGTCAAAGCCATCATAAAGAGAACCGTTACTTGTGCTGTAAACGCTTTTGTACTGGCAACGCCGATTTCAGGACCAGTATGAGTATATACTCCTGCATCAGTTTCTCTGGGTATACTAGAACCAACCACATTGCAAATACCTATTACAGTTGCTCCTTTTCCCTTGGCTAGTCGAATGGCAGCCAAAGTATCGGCCGTTTCACCACTTTGCGAAATAGCAATGACAATATCATCTGGTCCAATGATGGGATTCCTGTATCTAAATTCTGAGCTATACTCTACTTCAACAGGAACCCGGGCAAACTCTTCGAAGTAATATTCACCCACAAGTCCTGCATGCCAAGAGGTTCCGCAAGCTGTAATGATTATCCTTTTAGCCTTATAAAATTTAGGCAAAACCTCCAGTAATCCTCCCAATTGAATTCCTCTGTTATCTGGTAACACACGACCTCTAAATGTATCCTGAATTGCTCTGGGCTGCTCAAAAATCTCTTTGAGCATAAAATGGGCATATCCCTCTTTGTCAATTTCTCCAATTGAAAGATCAAGCTCTTCAATTTCAGGTTTGTGACTGGGATTACTCAGCGTCTTTAATACCAATTCATCTCTTCTAATAATGGCTAGATCATTATCATTCAGATAAATCACATTCGTGGTATGCTCAACGAGAGGAGTAGCATCAGAAGCCAGGTAATACTCACCTTCACCAACGCCAATAACAAGTGGACTTCCTTTACGGGCAGCAAATATGGTATCGGGCTCATTCTTACAAGCCACAACAATTCCATAGGCACCTTCCACCTTATTGCAAGCCATCTGAACAGCCTGCTCGGCTGAAACATCAACTTCAAGATATAGATGTTCAATCAAGTTTACGAAAACTTCTGTATCTGTTTCTCCACAGAATTCAACCTCTCTGGATAATAGATGCTTTTTTATGGATGCATAATTCTCGATAATCCCATTGTGGACCATTGTGAAGTGGCCACGGAATGAAACATGAGGATGTGCATTGATTTCGTTGGGTTCTCCATGAGTAGCCCAACGTGTATGTCCCATACCAATTGTACCTGTCTTTGAATGAGAAACATATCGATTTTCCAGATCCTTTACCTTGCCTTTTACTTTCTGAACGTGAATACCATCATGGATCAGGGCAATGCCTGCAGAATCATATCCTCGGTATTCTAGTCGCTTGAGTCCACTAAGCAGAATAGGATAGGCATCCTTGCTTCCGATGTAACCAACAATTCCACACATAGTTCTTCGATGTAAGTGTCATTCAAAAAATGGTAAAACAAAGCTAACTCATTATTTGGTTTCTGAATCCCATTGAACGCCTGATCAGGGAACAAGGGGAATAAATGTCACCTAATTAACGGCGAACGCAGTGAGCGTTTTTATTCCAGAGCTTAAATATTTAAAGTTGAGGGTTTAGAGGTAGTCAACTGGCTACATCGGACTTAGTTTCCGTAATGTTTTGTCAATTAAGCCTATATGTTCAGGGTTCACTTCTGCTTCCTGCGCAAATTGTGGCCATTGCGAAACCGTTTCAGTGATTTCCTGAATGATCCGGCGGGCGTTTTTTATATCCGCTTTTTCGGCAACCGCTATCAAATCGTTTTGGTTGAAATAATCCCGTTTATTATTCAGGGATAGCTGATGCCGGTTTGTCCATTGACCTGATGGGGAATAGGCATAACATATATCGTATGCGGGGGCTAAAAACCATTCACTGGACCGATTCATGATAAAAGAATGGTTTTTGGTATGATCGTCCTGATTGCGGGCAATTACATTAAAAACCATTCGTCGAAACATTTGTTCCATATCATTGTATGGAAGATACAAACGCCGCATCGTTTGAAAGATTTGCTCATACGAATACCGTTCGTCTCTATCGAAATGAGCTATTGCACAAAGCGTTTGTACGTGGAGTTTTTCGCCGGCATCGGTGAGGTCGAAGCGTTTTGTCATAAAGTGTGCGTGATCGCCTACCGGCAGCAGGCGACATTCGGTCATCCTGATACCACAAGCCGTAGCCATTTTGTAGTAAGCATACTCAATTTTCCCGATTCCTGCCGGGTTGTCTTTTATTTTCCCCCCTTCCACTCCGTCGAATTTTAACAGCCAATAGGTAAATCCGTCGGGAGCTCGTACCTGACCGGAACGCACTTCGCCCGTTTCTTCATTGAATGCAATGATGGCTTTGGGTTTCGCCCCTCCAGCTGAAGTCCCCACGCGCAAAATATCAAGAAAAGTTTTATTTGTTCTTTTCAGGTCGACTGAAAATTGCTTGCGTTGGTTCAATATCTGCTTTACCAACTCGGTAAGCGCTTCCATTTCGATGCGCGAAGAATCATTTAAACCGGCAATATTCGTAGCCGGTTCGTATTCAAGCGCTCCCATACCTCGTTTACCGATATAGCATAACCTATCCAATGGGGTCACGAATACCTTCATACCCTTGGATGCAAACCATTCGTCAATTATGCTGTTTCCGTAATCGTCCGGTAAGGAATCAGCCAATAATCCCGGAAGACCTTTGAAGGTTTTACCCCGGTGGGCCGGAAAAGAAAATTGGCGCTCTCCCCTTCTGATATCGCCCAAAGGCATCATAATCGGGGAGATGTCCCACCCGGAATCGGCGAACGTGTCGTAAAATTCAATTGTTGCAAATTCCCTTTCTGTATCCCAAATGATTGCCGCCACCGCTTTGCCCCATAATGTGACCTTCAGCACCGTTTCCATTACTCTTATTTTTGAGGCCGTATTCGTTGCGGTATTTTACCTTTTTGCTTAATCATTTCAACCGGACTTGGGCCGATCTCGGGTAAAAGCAGTTCCAGATTATCCAGCAGGCGCAACACTCTTAAAACAGGAATGAACATACTTAATGAGACCGATTTGCCTTGTTCGATCTGTGCCACAGTATAAAGACTTATGCCTGCCCGATCTGCCAGTTCCTGTTGTGTTATTTTTTTTCGTAGACGATACGTTCTTACCCGCTTGCCGATCTCCTCAATGATTGCCGAATTGTTTAAGCTATTCCAATCCATAATCCTGTTTTTGCATAACAGCAAAGATAACTTTTATTTTTATATAATCATTGTTATTGCAGTATTTAACTCAATATAATTGTCATAATAACTGTATTTGCGGGTTTTATTTTTACGATTATTCGTTTGTGTGAAGTCAAAATTCCAAACAACTATCCGGCCCTTTGTTTCACCGGCCACTTGTCGGGGCAGGGATTGGGTCGAGGCCGGCTTTGCTGAATGTGTACATTGCGCGGGGCATGTGGATGGCGCTGGTTACCAGGACTAATTGTGATGAATCGGCGTATAGCTTTTTATATTCTTCTGCTTCCTGGCGGGTATTTTTGGGTTGCGTTGAAAGACGGATGTGATCCTTCTCTACACCCAATAATTGGGCTGTTTCTGACAGAACCTCTGCCTGGGATATTGTTCCTTTGCCTTTATATCCTGATGTTATGATTGTGCTGCCGGTTAGCTTTGCAAGGAGATCAAGACTTAAACTGCCCATATAACCCAACCAATAGGGTTAAACGAACTGCCGGTGGTTTTTTGTTGTGAGTCATTTATATAGTTTCGGGCTCGATTACCTTTAGTCCATCAATATTTTCGAAATCTTTTGTATTACGGGTTAGAATATCCAATTGCAATATTGGTGTCGATTAATATCTTTCGTCCCATTCTGCTCTTTCTTTTTCGATGGTTTCAATCATTTCTTTTGCACGGGAACTTGAGATTGCCCCTCTAAGTTGTCTCGACAGATTTTTATTCTTTATTTCCTTTTTAGGCAATACAATTAAACCGGCCTGTTCCATTCCTTTTAAAATTGCTAATGCATCCTGATTAATGATATTTATCTTTAATGTTTCCATGTGTTATCTATTTTTACAAAGCTAAAAAAAGAATTTCAATGTTTATTACACATAGCGGGCTATAAAATAATTGAAAATTAGTGCCGGTTTTTAAAATCCTCCTTATCCGCATTCAATGTTCTTATCTTTTCCTGAAAATCAATTGCGGCATTTTAGAAAAATTCCTGGCAAATAAAATCCGGGGAAGAAATGGTTTTTTGCTTTATGGGAGCAAGGGTCAGGACATGTCCTGACCGTACTCTGTGATTGCATTTAATTGACTTTCTGGCCTCAGGTGAAAAAGGAGTCTTATCAGACCCCCTCGCTGTCGCCGATTTGCATTATTGAAAAGAATATCAAGAGAATGGGTCCGTGGTATTTTAATCCC
>CAYXJR010000144.1:0-6962 GCA_964465145.1 uncultured Porphyromonadaceae bacterium
TGACAATTATTCACACATATAAACAATTGTCAAGACAAAAATTCACAACTATGAACTTTTGTCGACACAGAGGCTAACATATTGATTTTGATGATTAAGTAATTCCGCGGAAAAGGAAGCCCTTACCAGGGTTGTTTTCTGATAATCAATTCCGGTAAATGAGTGAAAGGGTAGGGTTGGCCCATTTTCCCTTACTTGACCTCACATTGAATGGGTGACCACCTTCACCGATAATTCAGTATTGTGTCCCCCGAATTCCAGTATTGTGTCCCCCGAATTCCCCCCCCCTTGACAAAACTTATCATGGATGTCCCCTTTTTGCTCGGATCGACTCAATCCTTATAGGTTAGGCGTTTGTTTTATGAAAGTTTTATTTGTGTTCTCAACGGTTCCAATCTTTTTTCTGCAAGTTTAATATATTCTGCATTAGTATCATAACCTATATAAAACCTGTCCTTTTTTAATGCAGCAACTCCCGTTGTTCCACTACCAATGAACGGGTCAAGAACAATGTCATTTGTAAATGAATATAATTGAATCAATCTGTATGGCAATTCTTCTGGAAATGGAGCTGGATGACCTATTCTTCTGGCACTTTCAGCATTCATTGTCCAAATTGATTTAGTCCATTCCATAAATTGTTCTTTGGAAATTGTATTTTTTCTTTTCTCTAATTCTTCTTTTTTCCGTTCTCTTTTATAGTCACCTTTGGAAAACACTAAAATATATTCATGAATATCTCTCAAAGTTGGATTTGCTGCGCTTTGCCAACTTCCCCAAGCAGTTGAAGGACTTGCGCTGGCTGCTTTATTCCAAATGATTTCCCCACGCATATTAAATCCAATTTCAATCATCATTTTAGAAATATAGTCAGACAGTGGTATGTATGGTTTTCTGCCTAAATTTGCAACATTTATGCAAGCACGCCCACCATTTACCAGGACTCGGTATGTCTCAGAAAAAGCATTTTTTAATAAAGCTAAATATTCATTCAATGATAAATCATTGTCATAATCCTTTGAAACATTATAAGGTGGAGAAGTAATCATTAAATGCAATGAATTATCTGGAATTTCTTTCATTTGCTCACATGAACTATGAACAATTGTGTTTAATAGTTCTTCAGGAAATTCATTAACAGTTTTTGAGATTTCTTTACCTTTATTAAGCTCTTTATACAATTTTGAATCATAGAATTTTGAAGAATCGTGGTTTATTCTTCCACTTGTTCCAAATGAACTGGTTTTCGTACCTTCTCTATTATATTGTTTCATTATACCTCTCTGATTAGTTGTAAGAATTTCTCAGCTTTTGCTTCATCTGAATTTTCTTGGTTTGCAATACGAATAAACTCTCCAAGTTTCGGTTTAGAAATCATTGAAGAAAAATAATTCATTTCCTGATTTAATAGTTCACCTGTCAATTCTGAAAGTGCTTCAAGATTTTCGATTGTTTGAAATCCTTTGATAGGAGTCTGTCTCACATGTTCTGTATCTGTGGGGTTAGGATTTAATGACCAAAACCCTTGTATTACTCCGGCAGTTTTCAGAAAATCGACTTTATGAATATAACTATCAGTTATTGGGCTATTTCCTAAAATTATGACCGGTATTTTAGTTGATTCGATTCCAGAAACTCTAATGTTAATAGATTTTCCTATTGCTTTTAACATCGAATCTGAACGTAAAAGTGCAGGATTTCCTTTATGAGATTTAAAGTCTCCAATAAATGAAAGATTGTTGGGGGCTGTGAACCTATAATTTGAAACAATACTCATTTTTATTTCAAATATGAGCTTTATGTTATCAGGTCTTTGGTTAACAGAATCTGTTGTACAAAAAGCTAAATCAGCCTTTGACCTTTTAGGCAGACCAATTTCTTCGCAAACGACACTATTAACAGCATAAAGGCCTAAATTTCTTGCAATCGGAGAAAAAAGGTCTTTTGTCCATTTTTCTGTAAATTGTCCAATTAGTGAATTTCTTGATTGTAAGGTTTGTCCTTCGCCATCAACATTTTTTGGTACATAGGCAAAATACCCTGAATGAAGATTATAAAAAATTTGTTCAGGTGAAGCAAAATTTCTTAATGCTTCGGTAAAAAATTGAATTTCAGTTTCGTTATTCCAAAGTGACATATTATTCATTTAAAATTTCTCCAAAGTTACAATTTAGATTGAGTTGCGCCTAACGGGCTGATCAGGCGTTGCTGAAGCAATCGCCTGAATTAACTGGTTATGCTTGTTAATGCTCTGTGTCTCTCGGTGGAAAAGGATCTTTACCGGGTGCGATGGTATCCTTGCTTCTTATTTTGCCATCTAAGCCTTTTGTGGTGAGTTCTCCTCCGCCCTGATTTTTTAACATTTCCCTTGCTGCTGCTTCTGCTTCTTTTTGTGTCTTGTGGAGGCTGGAAGCCTTGTCTGAATCATTTCTTTTGTTGACCCAGGTTCCGTCAGGTTTCCTGTAAACCATACGATCTCTGTCTTTACTCATTTTTCCCCTCCTTAATTTCTGTTATCCAAACGTCGATTGGTAGCTTATGATGCATAATTGTTGAATTTAATCTGATCAGGTATTTTCGATCCTTAACGGATTCCAGGATTAAAACGATTCCTGCTCTTTTTCCTGTTTGTAGAGAGTAATAGAGGCTTTGACCCATAGCCTCAGCCCATTTCTTGCCGAAGTCAAACTCAATTGCGTGTGTATCTGTTAAACAATCACATCGAGTCTTATCGGGCAGGACCACTTCCGTTCGGCCGTTATGTGCTTTGCACTATTGTTCCTGATACCATTTTTCAGGATGCTGATGCTCGGCAAAGCAGGGCATATAACTAAAGAAGAAAATTAGGCAAAATGTAAAAACTTTGATTCTCATTTCTTTAATGGGCAAACGGACACTTTGCCCTGTATTACTTGCGCGATTTGGTTGAGTCGCTTGTTATTGTATTTTGTTGATTTTTTCTTTAATGTATATGATTGAAATAGCAGCTAATTCTAAAAAAAACTCAGCTTCTATTTTACCTATATTTTGATTTTCAACTCCACCATGACGTACAAAATCTTTGTTGCTTGAGAGGCCATAAGCTTGGCTTATTAATTTTGAGATATCAGGATCCAGTGGGACACGTTTAATTAATTTTCCTAGAGTTCCAGAGGGTTGGTTTAATAATATTTTTAATATTGACTCAATGGAATTGATAGACTCTTTAATTGAATTTTCGTAGTCAGGCTTTGAAGAATAAATAAAGTTTTTTGCCTTCAACCATTGCGTGCGTACAGGAGATAATTCATCTATTAATACTTCATTTGTATTTTTCCAGTTTCTTGGATCAGGTTGATTTCTTTGAATTCTTTTTAGGTCTAGTAAAATGTCTGCATAAAGTTCTTGAACGTATGCTCGACGTTCGGCCCATTTCCCCATTTCTTGTAATTTGCAATATGACCAGAATATTTCTAGCGATTTGTGTGGATTAGGATTTTCGTAACCTGCTTCTTCGAGTTCAAAATATACGTCGTCATACACGATTCGATATTGTTGTGGCTGATCGTCCGCCCGCTCTCCTGTTACATAAGCGACCATCAATGCTTGAATTCCTTCAATTTTGACTGTAAGTGATTTGGCTTGCTTGCTATCCATTTATTTTATATTTAGGTCATAACAGGTACTATACAGCATCAATAAATTCCAAGAAATGAGCCAAACGGAGATTTACCCCCTTTTAATGTCAAGATCAGGTCGATGTGCCTGCTACGGCTTGCTTTCCCCATTCTTCGCTAAAGGAAGGAATTCTATTCCTTTCAACAAGCTTTAGAAAACTATTCACCACTTTGTTTGTCAATTCCTTTACCCAATCTGCATCCCGAAGCCTACCTCTATAATCGAAGTCTATTCCATGTTCTTTCACTTCTGCATTAATGTCTATGGTCATATCATTTATTATGTTCTGCATGCAGACTTTAAAATTAGTCCTATCTTGTGGCTTTCTTACAAACATAGCAGGATTAGACAATAATTCTTTAGACATTTGATCTTTTTCAAAAACTAAACGTACCATATATAATATTGCACGTTTAGTTAGAATATATTTAGCAAAAAGTTTATTTTCTATTTTTTCTGACATTTCTTCAATAACTTCCATGATTATATGGCATAAAACTATCCGATCCGCAGACACTTCTGGACGAGCAAATAAATCAGCATATTTATCTTCAAAAACTTGATATTTGCGGTGCGTTGCCCAAGGTTCTTTAAGATCAAATGCCATAAGATAAAGCCCTGCATTTTCATTAGAGATTAAAGTGCCCGGTTTAGGAAATTCTCCTCTCTTGATTTCAAAAAAATATTGATCAGGATAATGTTCGCTAAATTCATTCTGCAAACGGATTTGTATTGTATTATTTGCTTGAAAATCGCGAGGTTTAACACCATTTTGATTGTTCGAGTATCGAGTTACCTGTTCAGAAAGCGAGGAATCTATATCCATTTGTATAAATTTCGTGAGTACTCTCAAATCATCTGTTATGTTGCTTCGATTTTCATAAAACGAATTTAAACTTTGGCAACCATTTACAACATAGTAATTTGCGATTTCAATTTTAGTATCATTACTTTTTAATTTTGCACAAATAATTGTAATTCCATTGTGGAATAAAGGAAACAATTTATGTGTTGATGAGTCTTTAATGCTTTTAATTATGTCTTTATTGACTTGTGTTTTGCCTAAAGGACCTCTAACATTGAACGTAAATAAAGATTGATCTGAGATGCCTTGTAGCGATACTAATTCTCTTGCTTTAATGGGAGCTATCAATATTTTTGTGTCTTTGTCTACAATATACTGTGAAGTATGAAAGCCAGATATATCGAATTTTGTTTCTTCAGCAATAGGTGATGATCTTTTATCAGAAATATAGTTGTTTATTAATTGTTTTTTCCCAACAAATTTTATTTCGGGAATTGTATTTAGATATGCTATGCCGTTAGAATCTATATCAACGTTGGCAATAAAAACTCCTTCTAAATCATGCGTTTTTATTTTATTAATTAAATCTAGACGGTTAGTAAGTCTGACAGTTTCTGCGTTTCCACCAGTATCAATTAAATTCTGGATAGAATTTTGATTTATAAATTGCGATAGAGTGCCATAAAATTCTTTTAAAAGTGTATCCCCTATAGAACTATTTTCGCTCTGCGATATTTTGGACTGGAAAATACTTATTGTCATATCATTATCATTTACAAATATTCCATCGACACCTTTATCACCCTTTTGATCGCAGACAGAATCAACTGCTTCAAGAGAATCAAGTCTATAATAATTTTCAAGATACCAAATCAAAAATGAAGCGCTTTCTGTTCGATTTGGATCAAGGTGTTGGGGAAATAAATTTAATATACTTGGATAATCTAAATTAATCATCGTAACCTCCTTTAGACTAAAAATATTTAGCCCAAACAATATATTAAAACTTAATATCTCGTACTATTCGGGGAAAGCGGGGTCAGGTCTTGCTTTTTGCCATCTATCCAGATATCCAACCCCCAAACAAAAAACCCCGCTTCCTTTTTTTAAGAAACTGGGTTTTATCTTCAATCACTCCACGGTTCCCTCCTGTTACCGTGATTGGATGAAACTTAACATTTTTTAAAACATTGTCCTACCTTCTTGAACTGATTGAAAACAATACACTTTCAAACGAGACTGTCAAGGATTTTTATTGAGACACATAGGCACAAAGGCACAAAGGAAAAAGTCGTGTACGACCTTTGGTGTATTATCGTTTTTAGACTTTATGAATGGACGCGATCCAGGCACGCGCGCCACCGATCGGATAGTAGACCTTGTATTTCGTCTTTCGTATCGAGTCTACCCGCCAGCCCTAGGAAAACAATAGTCAGGGTCTGACCCCTGTTCTTTGTTGACTACTCACATTATCACTTCTTTCGGCCAATAATTTAGTATCGTGTCCCCCGAATTCTCAGATTTCTTCGACAAGAAACAGTGGCCTATACTCCCAGGTAATCCTTCAATTTGCGGACCGCCTGTTTATGCTTCGACGGACTCATACGACCGATATTCAGGAGCTTCCACTTGACGGCGGGCAGATCCGCGACCCCCTCGAGCCCGATCAGACCCCACCGGGGCGTACCTTCCTTGACGGATACGATGAATTGTTTTTCTTCGACGGTCAGCTCTCGTGCTATCATGGCGACGAGTTCTTCCCTGGTCTTTTCCAAGGCCTCGCAGGTTGCCTCTTCAAAGGTCATGCCTTGAAATTCGGTTTCAAAGACAGGCCGGATATCTCCGAACCGCGGATTGAGAATCTCTACCATGGGCCGGTCATGGCTGATCAGGTAAACGACAAACGCCTTCCGCATGGCAACGCCGAAGTTCCCATATTTGAGCAACATCATGATATCGAAGAGGTCCCGCGGGTGCTGGCGATCCAGGGCGGCGCAGATTTTTCCCGCATACAGTTCATCTTCTGCGAGCACCTGGCATTCCACGGAAATCTTAAAGAGATCCACGACCCTCGGAGAGAGAACCCTTCTTGTAGGCGGAAATACGGAACCGCGTATGACCAGGTTCGGCTCGATCTTGACCATCGCCTCCTGTCGCCGTACGAACAATCCGCTGGACAGATCGCTTCCTCCGGTCTTCTTCGGAATGACTTTCGTTCCGGGAATTGTGCCCTCGACGGCCCGGCATATACGGGCAAGGGCATCGCTTGTCTCACGCAGGGCGACATCCCTTTCCCCAATGGGGAGGTACACGAGGTCGATATCAACGGAGATGCGCGGAAGATCCCGGACGAAAAAATTGATAGCCGTCCCTCCCTTGAGGGCAAAGGAGGCTTCTCTGTCGATCAGCGGGATGATTCGCAGAAGCAGTTCGGCCTGTCTGAAGAATACGGTATCCATCACGCAGGTATTCCCTCCCGATCGGCGGGGACCGTTATCCG
>CAYXJR010000145.1:0-6463 GCA_964465145.1 uncultured Porphyromonadaceae bacterium
AGTTCAACACCGACTCATCGCTGGGCCCTGCGGACCGCTCAGAGTCCTATTTATTGGACCGCTCAGAGTCCTATTTATTAGCGGCTAGCTTTTTAATCTATTCTTGTTTTATTTAAAGGTAAATCAAAGGCGCTTTCTAATCTGTCAATTATTCTGTTGTCTATATTGTCGTCAAATTTTCGTGCAAATAAATTATCACCTTCTAAAAGAAATTTAATGTCCTCTTCAGTAAATGTTTTTGGTCTTAGTTTGATATCGCCATCAGGCACCCAAATAATAGCTCTTTTATCATCATTGATAAGTATGCCATTAAACGAAGTATTCATAAGTACTGTTTGAAAAAATGCTTCGTCTGCGATTAGAGTATTTAAATAATAGTTTTCAAACTTTTTAGCTTCACCACTATTACAAATAAATTCACAAGTTCGACGTGTTAAAATCATCCATTGACCTCCAATGTATGGTATAACATCTTTCAAATATGCTCGTTTAATAAGGATACCACTAAAACCTTTGTCGGTTTCTACAAAATAGTTTTCAATTCGATTCATTGTTTCTGGTCGAACAGTTAATTGGTTGGCTATTTTAATAAAATTATTTCCTTTGTTTTTGGTTAGATATTCCCGAATAATTTTTTGTGATTTTAAAGGAAAGTCTTGGCCACTTAAATTGATAAAAAAGTCCCAATCTATGTTTAGATTTAATAAATATTTTATACCATTAAGTTCTGCTTGGACCATACTATAACCACCCCAAACAACATTTTCGCTTTCTAAAATGTAAGTGTTGGGGAAATCAGTCAAAAAGTCTTCAATGTCATCATAGATTCCAATGCCTGCTTTCTTGTCCAAGTGTATCAGATAATAGTTTTCAGGGTGATAAAGAGCCTTAAAGAGCCGTTTAAACTGTTCTGGAAATCTGTGCACCAAAATAAAATATGCAATTGTTACTTGGTTCAGAAGATTTTTGCTTGTCTTTGATTCAATTTTTTCAATCCTAATGTCGTTGTCTATCATTGTGTGTGTATTTGTCATTTATGAGTTGTTTCAATGCTTGCCGCTAACGAGTCGCTAAACGAATACTTTCGTTTATTTTACATATATGTCGACTCCCTGGTTTTCTTTTAAATTTCATGGTTTTAGGCAAACCACAAGATACAAATATTGTAATCCAACATTATACAATTTACGACAATTACCTCATATTTCCAACTTATCTAAGGGGTTTTGAATATGGTCAATACCTTTCGTAGTTATATGTGTGTAAATTTGTGTCGTCTTCGGACTGGCATGGCCCAGCAAACTTTGAATATACCTGATATCTGTACCATTTTCTAATAAATGGGTGGCAAAGGAATGACGTAATGTATGTAGTGTAACCTTTTTCTTAATACCTGCTTTCCTGCTTGCTTCTTTAAGTACTTTCTGAGCACTCCTGGCTGAATATTTTCCTCCCATCTGTCCTGTAAATAAATATTCTCCAGGCTTGTACTTCTTGTAATATTCTCTCAATATCTCTAATAGCTTTACCGACAATAAGGTAACTCTGTCTTTTTTCCCCTTTCCCCCTTTCACCTGAATGAGCATACGACTGGAATCAATATCCACAGGTTTTAGATTGAGAACTTCACTTATTCTCAAACCTCCGGAATAACAAGTCATCAATAAGCATCTGTGTTTAAGATTTTTCACCTTGCTTAAAATGGAGACTGTCTCTACTTCACTGAGAACTGTTGGTAATGTCTGTTCCTTCCGGGGACGCTCAATATAATAAACCCTCCTGGGTCCTTTCAAAACCTTCTCATAATAAAACTTAATGGCATTAATGGCCTGATTCTGATAGGAACTCGAAACCTGACGGTCCTGTACCAAATATAGTAAGTAGCGCTGAATATCAGCCTGGTCAATAGATACTAACTCCTTCGTATTCCAGTAATTAATAAACTCCGAAAAGCAATTCTCATAAGTCCTGATGGTATTCAGACTATACCTTAAGAGAACCAATTTGTCAGAATATTCTTTTGGGATTTTCCTGAAATTTGGTACATCTTCAGGCTTAAGTCTTGGTTTCTGGTTGAGATACTTAATGTCTTCTAAATATTTATAAGTCCAACATTGCTCCAAGCAAAACAATTCCAATTGCTTTAAAGCTGATTCTGTATGTGCAATCGTCCACCATCTATTATTTTTATCCCAGGAATAAAATGGCAGGGTCTTAATTAACTTCACAAGCGCCACACTATATCGAAATATCAACCTAACTCGACCACTATGGTATTTCACAACCATTAAGACTTGAGGTTCAACCCTCTCGGCTAAAGTTTTATCAATGCTACTATCAGATAATTCTTCTTCCTGTTCATCAGCTATGCGACTCCCAAAATATGATCTGATTTGTCGTAAATTTTCAGGTCTATTGCTAATCACCCAACAAAACCCTGCTGAGTCCCATCTCGAATACCTTAATGTTCTGAGAAATTGAATGTCAGCCTTATCCTTCTTCATCTTCAGTAAGATGGAACGATTTGTGACTACCATTGATACCGGCTCTTTCTTATTATTCATATGCATATATTTATTAGTTTGGGCGGAAAAACGAATGTTTTCGTTATCACCACCTTTTATCAATATAGATGCAGAATTAATTGGGATATGGAAAAAAACTATTGCCTAATTCCATACCCTAAAGGAATGTAGTTGCGGTTTGCGGGTTGCGGGTTACGGGAATCCAATGAATATTTATAAGCCACCGCTTTTCCCCTGTTCTTCCCTCGTTTGTTTTATAATCCTGTTAAAGTCCTGAATTACTAAAATTGAAAAAATCGACCATGGCACCAAGGACACTAATGCCATCGTCATTCCAATTATCCCGGCAGTGGCAGGCACAGTCATTAAAATCCCGGATGTTAAACCAATATATGTAGTTGATTTTCTGAATTTATTGTTCCTGATCATTGCAAGGAAAAATAGTATAAGGGCAATCCCATTGAGTAGATAGTACACAGAATATGATGTTCCCTTCCAAATCGCACACAAGGTCTGACCTGATGCAATAAATAATCCTTTATCGTATTCTGTTGACGCATTTAGGTATTGTTTGCTTATTGATAACATCTCAATGGAAGTGTTTGATGGAAAATAGATTGCAAGTCCGATTAATCCAATGATAATTGCGAATAAACTTAAAGCTTTTTGTTTTTCAAAGAGGGCAAAAAACAGAGCGATATATAGAAAAATCGCCGCAAACATGCTCAACATATATAAAAAGTCAAAGCTTATTAGGCCAATAATCCAAGAGTTATTAAAAAGTGTAAACCAATCCACGACGTTTGTTGGATGCGGCCAAATTAAGAAAAAAGCTATCTGCACCGGAATCATAGTAAGCATAAATGTGGTAGCGATAATGCCCGCCCGATATAGTTTAATTTTATAATCTGCTTGTTGAGATATTTCCATGAGGGGTTTTTTAGGTTCGATAAGTCGTTGAGCCTAAAAGTAACATATTCTGATTGGAATGACTATTTTTTAACCTCGGACTAAAACGAGACCACCCCCCGTTAAAAAATGCTACCACCTAATAAACGCCTGATAAAATTAGTATAGTTTTTATTAAAGGCCACTAGAACGGTATGCAGAAAAAATAAAAAAAAATTCAGCAAGAAGTAAATCTGACTGCGCAGACTATTATAAAGTGACCCCGCCTACTATCTCAAATTGGATGTACCCCCGGGGTCTAATACTACCAATATTTTTAGCCGGCCAGCTCTGAAAAATCCTAAAAGCTTTCCAAATCCTTTCATTAAAAATACATCAAGGACTCAATCTGCTTACTGACAGGGGCAATACACACCCCATTTAGTACTAACCTAATCCTTAATATGAGATGTTAATATGTACAATAACTAAAATCCACTATCCCCAACCTAAATCCATCTGTAAGTACCATGAATAAAGCATTTGGGCGTATGGTTTTAGTAAATGGCAAAACTTCTTTTGAAAATTAAAACTCTTATTTGTTCAAGATGCCACAACAACTTTCCCTTATATAAATAATATATAAAACTTATAGTAAATCTTAAATCCATACGCCCAAACCTGTATGAATAAAGGGACAGAGGTGGATTTAGCTTGGGCGTAAAGGATTTATCATGCCTATTATTTCTGAGCTCTTGACCTTTGCCATGATACCTTAATCCTGAAATATGCACAGGTCAAGATGCGAAAGAGGAAGTGGAAATTTCCTTCTGGTATTGATTATGGGTAGTTACTTCAGGGTGATAGAGGTACTGCTATCTTAAAGTGGTACTAATGCTCTTTGCAACTACCTGATCTGTGCCAAGTAGATAGGTAAGGATAAGATAGTAAACAAGAAGAGGATCACTCATTCTTTATGCAGCGGACTGAATATCCCAGTCTTTTAAAGTAACTATGTTCAAATGTCAATAGTTTTGGGTCATTCAATATTATTCTTCGGCATTAGATTGCAAACTATCATAATTGTAAGCATTCCATACGAATTGCCATCCCTTTTCCAGTTTGTACAGTTGGTAATCCACCAGTCAATAGAGTCATTTTCTGCGAGAAGCTATAGCTTGCAACTACATGTTCTTCAATAATTCGTATATCAATTAATTTAAAGTCTTCGTGGAAGTCATACGTTTTATACAGATCTGTGACAAGTGTTCGTATCCAATCTTTACCATATAGGATTGGCTCATCTGGAGAGATGGTGATTAAGTCAGTGGCATAGCATTTTAAGATGCCATCGATGTCCTTTGAATCAATAGCTTCTCGGTGTATGGTTTCAAATGCTCTTAGTTCTTTTTCGACTTTAACAGGATCAAGCTGAAGTTTTGAAGAAGTTTTTGTACAACTTGAAGCAAGGATCATTAATCCAATAATGATTGCAAAGTAAATGGTTCTCGTCTTAGCATTTGAATAATAGTCTAAAAGAATCTGTTTTATAGTCATAATTTTATCTCTTTTATTGGTTTGAAAAACACTTTCTTAACAATTAAGCTTGGTTATTATTAAGTTCTCTAATAATCTAGCAGCCACTGGTTGCTATTAAGTTACGACAATATCCAGTGACAGCAAAATTCCCCCATCCTGCGATGTGCTTAGCTGAGATCTGGGGTGAAGGGGTGGTGAGGTAAGGTTAAGTGTCAATGGTGAATCGCTCTATGCAATAGCTATCACCTCTCATTATGTTTTTAGGGTTTGAATATTTTATGTTTGGATTAAAAGCTTTTGCAGCGGCTTCTGCTCCTGAACACTCAATAGCAAGTCCGATGTCAGCAGCATTCAGAGCTGAGAGGAGTTTAGCTGGGAGACAATGAGTGTATTTTAACTCAAAAACTTTTTCTGATTGTTCGGTAATCTCACAAACAAAAGATTTATCATATGGAGGAGTCGTAAGAAAACCCTTAATGAAACTCGCAAATGAGTTCAAATCCTTTTCTTTCATGTCTTTGGTCATATCACCTACCATAGATACAAGATTTTCAGTCGAAGTCTTTGTAATCAGGTCGATAAATTTCTCAGTCCCTATTTCTTTTTCGAGAGATTGTAGTAATGGAATAAACATTCCATAGAAGAAATTGTATGTTTCTTCGAGCGACATTCCAAGACTTTCTTGTGGTTTACTTGAAGATTCAGTAGTCAATGCTTGAACTGCAGCTCCTTTGCACCCAAAGCATAGCAATGCAGCTAAAGGAACGACTTTTGTAAGAAGCTCTCGGCGATTTTCAGAAAATTCCTGTTTCTTCATTTTACTCCACTTTTATATTTATAAAATCTAAGATTATCTATCATGGAGGATATTTTCATATCCATCAATTTATTGGTTGCTATCAAGTTACGACATAATGAATTATTAACCAAACAAATAACTGACAGAAAATTTTTAAAAAATTTTGAGGGGTCACTTTTGATTTACGCATTCTTCCTCCGTTAATGCTCCCCGTGTTTTTGCAAATGGGAAATCCCCCTCCCCAATCTGTGAACTGAAGTTTTTCTGTCCCCCTGATTAATAATTCATTGTTTATTTGAACTCTCCTTCAATGCCATACCCCCACTTACTGTTGGACAGGTCAAGAGCCTGTTAAGTAATCACAGTATAAATATTTAATCTATTATCATGGTAACTATTGTTGATGTAAAAGAAAGAGTAAGTCAGGAAGGAAATCCTTTTATGGCTTTAATTGTGCAATCGGATTTAGAGATTGTCAAAAGTGTCAGTGGTAATTTTTATGCCAATGCCAGAAAAGCAAGTATTCCATCTACTTTGGAGAAGGAAGCTGCACAAATGATGGTGGGGAAGGAATTACCGGGAACTATTAAAAAGCAGGAATGTGAGCTTTATGAGACTACCAATTCAGATGGGGAACTCATTACCTTGGATTACAGGTATTTCAGCACCACCTATAAACACTACCACCTACTAGAAGAAAACGATACCACCC
>CAYXJR010000146.1:0-6260 GCA_964465145.1 uncultured Porphyromonadaceae bacterium
TGTTTTTTTATTTTACTGAATTTCAAGCGTTTACAAAATTATATACACATGAAACATTCCTTCTGAATAAGTATTCAAGGTTAATAAAAAGCAAAGCAGGTATCAGTACTAAAAGATAAACGCAAATAATATCTTTAAACAGAAGATTTCCATTAAGAATCAGGAAAATAATTAAAAGTAAATGCGATGTCAGGACAATCCAATGTTTTGTTTTCATGTTGCAGGAGTTGTTTTAAAATGCCACAACCGGGTAGCTTACGCCCCCTAAGAACCGTACGTGCCAGTTTCCCGGCATACGGCTCAGGCACTTTTAAGGCTTTCCCGGCGAAGGGAGACCCGGCTGATAAAATTTGTTTCCATATCAATAAAAGTAGTAATTTGTTTACTCTCTATAGCTAAATCCTCTCTCCATTTCTGCCGTTGGAAAAAGTACTTATCAAATTCTGACAGGTATGGGTTTGCCTTGCTTTTAATCTTCACATGATACCGGATCGGAACATAGGCAATGCGGTATAACCTATAACTGGTTTTTTCCTTGTCTGTAGTCCTGATATCGGTAAAATGATTACGAGTAAAGTAACGCCAGTAAATCCACCATCGGTTTTTATTGCCGTACTGATATTTAGCCCATCTTTTTAATTGCCAGTACATGAAAGTACCCAGCTTGGCGAATGTGCTTTTTGCACAAATCCCTTTATGGTAATTCGACCATCCCCTGATAACAGGGTTTAAAAGCCGGATTAGACCATGTGCAGGGATACCCCTGTGATTCTTGAACATGGCTTTCACCTTATTTCTAAAGGATTGGACAGATTCTTTGGAAGGACGTATAACCAGTTTACCCTTGTACTTTCGGATATTCTGAGATAAAAAGTCGAACCCATCATTGATATGTGTGATTTTAGACTTTTCTTTGGAGAGTTCTAATCCTCTCACTTTAAGAAAGGCTTTTACCAGAGGGATGATTTCATTTCTTATTAATTCTTCCGAGGAAGCAGTAATGATGAAGTCATCCGCATACCGGATGAAGTTGACTTTTTGGCCTTTCCATCTTGGAAACTGCTTTTTTAAGGCAGTCTCCATTCCGTCCAGTACCATGTTCATAATTGTTGGGGAGATAACCCGCCTTGCGCTGTGCCCCTGGGTGTTGGTTTTGGAGAGTGACCTCTTGTTTTGAGATTCCTGGCTGCATGGAGCTTATCCTTATCGTTTAACCAAACAACATTGTCCACTCCCGGGGTTTTACCTCCTTTATTAGTAGTTACCCTGAATACAGCTAGTAACTTAGCATAAAATGATTTGGAAATCAGGTACATTAGAGCTTTTACTTTGCCCCAACGACCTTCTTTAACAGCCTTAGCAATCCTTCTTTGCAGCCTGTTCACCTTATGGATAATCTGACGCCACACAATGGTGTGCCAGTTATCTAACGGGTGTGGGAGTGCACACGATAAATCTTCATTTTCGTACATTTGCTTTCTTCCATTTACAGGTTCTATAAAGCTATCTTGCCATAAAGCACCAGTTGGAGGTCAGCTGAGCTTTCGCCCGCAGTAATCTTTCAACTGCTATCCGCACCATTACACTGCAGCATTCGCTTTGTTCAACCTCTCTGTCCGACGTTTCCCTATGCCTTGCGGTTAAGGTTTTATCCCGGTTATTTTTACGAAATAGTTGGGAGAAAGCGCCTGGCTTCCACGTTCCACATAAGTGACAACTGCGTGGGGTTAGGCTCATCCTGTCTGCCGGCTGGGCAACGTCTCCGTATTCGCTGCGTTAAACGCGAATAACTTGCCAGCTTACCATTTTGGTGCAGAGCGTATCATTCTCTTTTTTCGCTCCTTACCGTCTGACGGCAGTTACGGAATGTTTAAATATTTTAGCCATACCCACTAACCCATGCCCTTAATCAGTATTGAGACCCCGAAGGCTATCCACCTCACGGTTTTCAGCCCCGTTATGAGGATGCGAAATCCAAACGATTGGTACAGTTTCCCGGGAGCTTCAACCAATAATGGCTGCACCATACATCAGCTGTCCCGGTAGGGTACTGTTGGGAGAACAACAGGTTTTATCAAAGAACTTATATCTCAGTAAAACAATCACTTATGCGACTTCGTGTCGCAATAACGGTTGGTATAAACCGCGATTTATGCGGTTTATACATTTATATGTCTCAGAAGCAGGAGGAGCTAACTTCTGGCTTCAGGTACTTACTGATCTGTAAAACCGGGGTCTTCGCGATATTCTTATCGCCAGTATTGATGGGCTAAAAGGCTTTCCGGAGGCTATAAACAGTATTTTTCCTCAGACTGAGATTCAGAGCTGTCTGGTGCAACAGATTCGTAATTCGCTAAAATATGCAGCCTCCAGGGATAAAAAAGCATTCATATAAAAGAATCCAGGATAAATGGTCCTCTCCTTTACAAAATTGGGGTTTAACCATCCAGCAATTGGCAATAAAGTTTGAAGGCAGGATCGATTTGGGTTTGGGTGCGTAGGCTATTGAAATATTGATAAGTCACAAAATGACAGTAAATTACAATCATCGGAACATCAGCTTATCAACATTCCGACAGCCCATCATTAAAATTTGTATATTTGGAATTAGCGAAATTAAACCAGACAGAGTTCAGATTACACTCCCAAAATATCGGGTTGTATAAAAGCAAATATCGGGCAAACTGGCCTGAATCCGTTAAAGACACCAAAAAACAAAACCCAATACCATGATCCCCAAAAGAGTTTTTATTAATCAACCGAAAATCACGGCAATAGGTGGTGCCTTCCACCCGATCGTTCTGATTGTAATCGTCGTGTTTTTTACTGTTAATCAGGTCTACAGCCAACCCATCGGCAAAACCTCCGCAAGTGAATTTGATGGAGCCCGCTGGGTTTCGCAGAACTTTGCTAAAAACAAAATTCCACCTTTCTCATTTGTTTATGGAGGAAAGGATTCTAAGACCTTCATAAAAAACTGGAATTTCAATTCCGTAGTCCTTCCCAAAAAGAATCCCGGTATTCAGGAGACACAGTTTTCCTGGGTGGATCAACGGACGGGATTGAGAGTAACCTGCCTGGTTACCTGTTATTCTGATTTTCCTGCTGTGGAATGGGTCATGAATTTCAAGAATGGTTCAGCGAAAAATTCCCAAACACTCGAAAAAGTCAAGGTTATCGACAATAGTTTTGGATTTGAGCAGCCCGGGCAGGTTATCCTGCACCATTCCCTGGGCAGCAGTGGCAGCCGACATGATTTTGAATATCTAAGCGATGAATTGAAAACAGGTCAATCGATTTATCTGACACCCAATGGGGGCCGTTCCTCCGATAACAGTGCCATACCCTTTTTCAATATGGAAATGCCAGGCGGACGGGGAATCATTGCTGCCGTCGGCTGGTCAGGAAAGTGGTTTGCCAACATCACTCAGAAGGATCAGCAATCCATCCATCTTGAATCCGGAATGGAACGCATGAATCTGTTTCTGTATCCGGATGAAGAGGTACGTACCCCAAGCATCGCATTTCTTTTCTGGAAGGGTGAGGACAGGATGACCGGGCACAATCAGTTCCGCCAATTCATCCTGGCTCACCATACCCGAATGATCAACGGCAAAGCCAATGAACTACCGTTTGCCAGTGGACTCGGTTATGCTGGCCCCTCTCCTTGTAATGAATATAGTTGTGCCACTGAAAGTTGGACCATAGCTTTAGCCTATCGTCGCCTTCAATTTGATCTTGTTCCTGAGGTATTTTGGATCGACGCGGGATGGTACACAGGATGCGGGACCTGGTGGGCCAATGTAGGAAACTGGACTGTAAACAAGATCGCTTTCCCAAATGGACTTAAACCGGTTACCGATGTGGTTCACGAACTTGGAGCCAGGTTTATTCTCTGGTTTGAACCGGAAAGGGTATTCAGAGGAACCCAGTGGGATAGGGAACTTGACAAATGGCTCATACGTATTCCTGATTCAGTAACCCGCGCACCTTATAGTTCAGTGAACAAGGAAAACGCCTTGTTTAATCTTGGCGATCCGGAGGCCTGTGCCTGGCTGACCCAATACATTGGTGATTTTATTCAGAAAGAAGGAGTCGATTATTATCGCCAGGACTTCAATTTCGATCCGTGGTATTATTGGATGTATAACGATAAGCCCGGCCGTGAAGGGATGTCGGAGATCAGGCATATCGAGGGTCTTTATACATACTGGGATGGTTTGCTCACCCGGTTTCCCAAATTGATTATTGATAATTGCGCAAGCGGTGGTAAACGGATCGACCTGGAGACTACTTCACGAAGCTCACCGCTCTGGAGAACGGACTATGACTACGGTGAACCCAATGGATACCAGTGCCATACATACGGACTTAATTATTATCTACCGCTATCCGGAACCGGAAACTTCCAACTGACTCCCTATACTTTCCGCTCAAGTATGAGCAGTGCCATGGTTACCGCCTGGGATATAGAAAACGGAGGGTATTCCTTGCCGGAATTGCAAAAATACATTTCAGATTTTAAACGATTACGACCCTTTTATTATTCAGACTATTACCCGCTGACCTCAGGAAAGAGCATTACAAGCGACAGCATTTGGCTGGCCTACCAATTGAACAGGCCGGCTGAAGGTGACGGCATCATTATGGGCTTTCGCCGCCGTGACAATCCGGATGAAACCTGCCCGGTGAAATTGAAAGGTCTTGATCCAACAGCGACCTATGAATTGTTCATCGAGGATGAGGATATCAGGGTAAGAAAAACCGGTAAAGAATTGATGGAAAATCTGGAACTGGTACTGAAAGAAGCTCCGGAATCACTGCTGATCAGTTATAGGAAGGTTGAGTAGCCGAAAGAAGGCAAAAGGCCTGCCCCGGACAAGATCCGGGGGCAAAAATTAGGCAAAAGAGAAAAGAGGCAGGTGAAAAGGAGGGGGACTGTGACATTAAACCCAAACAAAACAGCCGCTGCAAGTAATATTTACAATGGATTGGCCTGGTAATGTCAGGCAACTACAAAATACCATTGAAAGTTCAGTAATCTTATCAGAAGGAGAAACGTTAGCGCCAAATGATATTCAGTATAGATCTGTACATTCAACTAATTTCACAAAGTTCCCGTCAAAATCACCAGAGGAGAATGAAAGGGATTTGACCACTGAATTTTCCACGAAGAACCAAGGTTTCAATAATCAGTTCACTGTCATACGAGCCACTTCTCCACCACTGACAGCAAACGCCTGTTACCCAACGAAATTCTTTCATCATGCTTTGCTTTTTTTAAGAGTAGTAGGCAAGGTCTTTCAGTTGCATACTTACTAAAACAAACCTGCATTTTCTAAATCTGCATTTTTTCAAATAAAATTCCGACCGCCACAGTCGGTATTATTATTACTCGTTGGCTCTTTGTTCGGTCGTCCCTCCCTCACTTTTAGCCAACTCATTCAGCTTAAAAGGATGGAATTAACCACTGTTTACTTGGGAGAAACCAGGCGGAAGCCCCGGAAGTTGTAGCGGTCGCCCGGGATGCCGCTGCAGCGGAACGCCGCCCGGCAAAGCCGTGCACCACCGTCCCAGCTACCGCCGCGGTCCACTCGGAGCGACCCGGATGCAGGGCCTATTGGATCGGTTTGTACACCGGTGGAATAATCACCATACCAATCGCTGCACCACTCCCAAACATTGCCGTGCATATCGTACAATCCCCAGGTATTGGGTGGAAAATTGCCGACCGGCATTGTTTTTTCCCGGTATTCACCCTTTGCATTGTTGTTGTATGGATAATTGCCATTATAATTAGCTTGCGCAGTAGTCAGGTTGTTACCTGTATTGAATGGAGTGGTTGTACCGGCGCGGCAGGCGTACTCCCATTAACATCGCATTTCCAGTTCACGCCTGCTTTGAGTTCAAATTTTGAGCCCGTCGAGATAAAACTTCCATTAAGAAGTGTTCCTTTTTCGGCATCGGTAATGTAACCGGTGGCATCAACAAATGCTTTAAACTGTGCCACGGTTATCTCATACTTGCTCATCTTAAAGGCACTCAAAGTTACCTGGTGCTGGATTTCATCAACCCTCCTGCTGACTTCACTTGCCGGGCTGCCCATGGTAAAAGTACCGGAGAGGATTTTTGCCCATTCGATGGAGGGCTTGGTTTGGGCGGTTGCAAACAACCCCAAACTCATAAATGATAAAATAAAAAGGTACTTTCATGTGTATATAATTTTGTAAACTATTGAAATTCAGTAAAATAAAAAAACA
>CAYXJR010000147.1:0-6128 GCA_964465145.1 uncultured Porphyromonadaceae bacterium
GAAGCGGGTTGCGGGATGCTGGAAGCGGGATGCGGGAAGCGGGACTCAGTATTTCAATTAATCAGTTTACCCGAAATTAGGTTAATAAATCTACAAGAAATATTCCATTTTTTACATCAATATGCATCTATAACTATAAAACCTATTTGTCATGATACATAAAGATCTAAAAGTTTGGAAAAAATCTATGGAACTAGTTGTTCGTATTTATGAATTAACTCATCTGTTACCCAAGAATGAACAATACGGATTGGCTTCTCAAATGCAGAGAGCAGCTGTATCAATTCCGTCAAATATAGCAGAGGGGGCAGGACGTAATTCAATAAAAGAATATATTAGGTTTTTATACATATCACATGCATCATTGAATGAGTTAGCCTCGCAATATCAAATTTGTCTGGCGTTAAAGCTTTGCCCTGCTGACCATGATTTATATGACATGATAGACCATGTCGGTAGGCTCCTGATGAATCTTATAAAATCGCTAAATAAATGAGCATTTTGGTGTCCCCGTGTCCCGCATTCCGCATCCCGTGTACCTGTGTCCCGATTACAATCTAATCTTCCGACCATTTCCTCAACAACTGCCTGTAGGACGAGAAAACCCGGGCCCGTGAAACGAATCCGATATATTTCTGATTCTTCAACACGGGGATATTGTACTTCCCTGATTTATGAAATTTTTGAGCAACGGACTCCATACTTTCACCTGGTTCAAAGGTCACCATAGGTTTGATCATCAGGTTCCTTACATAGGTTGATTCATACAAATCTGTTCTGAACATTATCTCACGAATATCATCCAGGATTACCATACCATAGAAATGATTATCATCATCGACTACAGGGTATATATTTCTTTTTGATTTTGCAATGACAATGGCCAGGTCCCCAAGGGTAGCATCCAGTCGTATGGTGTCAAAATCTCTTTCGATCAGCTTATCGACTCTCATAAGGGACAGCACAACCTTGTCTTTGTCGTGGGTAAAGAGCTGTTTCCGCCGGGCCAGCTGAATATGGTAAACTGAGTTAGGCTCAAAAAACTTTATTGTCGCGTAGGATATAGTGGCCGTAATCATCAGGGGGATAAATAATTCATAGGCCATAGTAATCTCAGCTATGAGGAAAATAGCGGTGAGAGGAGCATGTAAAACACCAGCAATGAGGCCGCCCATTCCCACAAGAGCAAAATTTATTACGGATATATCAGAGTGAAACAATTGATTATGTATCAAAGCAAAGAAAATACCAGCATTCATCCCGGTAAACAGAGAAGGGGCAAATATACCTCCTACACCTCCCGCTCCAAAAGTTATGGAGGTGGCAATTACCTTAAAAAACAAAACCAGGCCGACAAGTCCGATGAGAATCCAGGGCTGACCAACCAAATCATAGAACAGAGATTTATCGAATAGATATTTGAAATCTCCCGCTAATCCTCCATTGATTGCTTCATATCCCTCCCCATACAAACTCGGAAATAAGAATATTAGAATACCCAGTCCCAATCCACCGAAAATTAATCGGATATACTTCTTTTTCATCCGGCTGAATAATTTGCCAATACCGACATACATTCTTGTAAAATAAACCGATACCAGGCCGCAAAATATTCCCAATATTATGAACAAAGGGACTTCCTTCATTTCAAAGGCTGTATCGAGTTTAAACTGGTATATTACATCTTGCCCGAGGAAAAGGAAGGAGGTGAGGGCTGCGGAGACTGAGGCAAGCAAAAGAGGAACAAGAGAAGACATGGTAAGATCAAGCATGATCACCTCAAGTACAAATACTATTGCAGCAATAGGGGCTTTGAAAATGGCCGACATGGCTCCGGCTGCAGCACATCCTATGAGAAGAATAATTTGCTTGTATGAAAGGTGGAAGAGTTTTCCCAGGTTGGCCCCTACAGCACCGCCCGTTGCAACCGTTGGCCCCTCCAGTCCCACGGATCCACCAAAACCAACCGTCAGGGCGCTGGTGATAACCGAAGAAAACATGTTATGCGCTGGGACATTTCCGTTAGTGGAAGAAATCGCATGCAGTATAGTTGGAATCCCATGACCTACATGAGCCTTTAAAATCCGATTTAGAAAAATAATGGTGAGAGTGATCCCAATTACCGGATAAATGAAATAAAAAATATTGTACACATCGGCGGAGAAGCCATGCGTAAGGATTGTTCGAATCAAGAATACCGATTTCTTAATGATGACAGCTGCCAAGCCGCCAGTAATTCCAATAAGGACGGCCAGCACTAAAATGAAACTTTTATTGCTGACATGCCGTAGTCTCCATTTCAGAAAACGGCCCAGTAATTTCGTCTTGTGCTTTTTATCTGTAACCATCATATAGCTGGTGGGCAAAGTTATTCAAAACTTCTACAAAAACACAGCATCATTTCCCCAGCCATTCGGATTGATTACCTATCTTTATCCTTCTAAATGATAAGCAGAAAAATACTTCATTTATGAAAAGGGACAATTTGGTTTTTGATCTCATTGAAAAGGAATACCAGCGGCAGAAAAACGGCATTGAACTTATAGCATCTGAAAATTTTGTTAGTCGGCAGGTTTTGGAGGCGATGGGCTCAGTGATGACTAATAAATATGCTGAGGGTTACCCGGGGCACCGCTATTATGGCGGTTGTGAAATAGTTGACCAAACGGAACAACTGGCCATCGACAGGTTGAAGGAACTCTACGATGCTGAGTATGCAAATGTTCAACCTCACTCAGGGGCTCAGGCCAACATGGCTGTTTTCCTTACGGTACTTAAACCGGGCGATACCTTTATGGGTCTTGATCTTGCCCATGGAGGCCATCTCTCACATGGATCACCTGTTAACAGCTCCGGAATTCTATATCGGCCGGTAGCATACGGGGTAAAAGAAGAAACTGGATTGGTGGATTATGAAATGATGGAGGAGGTTGCTCTACGGGAAAAACCAAAACTAATAGTTGGTGGAGCCTCTGCTTATTCCCGAGAATGGGATTATGCCCGAATGCGGGAGATTGCCGACCGTATCGGAGCCCTGTTAATGATTGATATGGCTCATCCTGCCGGGCTGATTGCTGCTGGATTACTGGATAATCCTGTTAAGTACGCTCATATTGTCACTTCTACCACTCATAAAACTCTTCGGGGTCCCCGTGGTGGTGTAATCCTGGTTGGAAAAGATTTTGAAAATCCCTGGGGTGTTACCACTAATAAAGGTCTGGTCCGCAACATGTCATCTCTTCTTAATTCTGCCGTTTTCCCTGGAATCCAGGGCGGCCCCCTTGAACATGTGATCGCTTCCAAAGCAGTTGCCTTTGGCGAGGCTTTAACACCAGAGTTCAAGAGTTACCAGAAACAGGTGCAAAAAAATGCTGCACTTATGGCCAAAGCCTTCATGGATCGAGGTTATAAAGTAATATCCGGGGGAACCGACAATCATAGCATGCTTATCGATCTGCGGACCAAGGTTCCTGAGATTACCGGTAAGATAGTTGAAAAGACACTGGTTCTGGCAGATATTACAGTAAATAAAAACATGGTGCCCTTTGATTCGCGTAGTCCATTTCAAACTTCTGGTTTACGCGTCGGAACGCCGGCCATAACCACAAGGGGACTTAAAGAGGAACACATGGAACCGATTGTTGATCTGATGGATCAGATTATTTCAGATATTGAAAACACAGATTTAATCCGGGACGTAAAGAAGAAGGTGAACGATATGATGTCGGGATTCCCGATGTTTGCAGGGGAATAGGGACATATGGTCGTGGGGACCCCTGCCTGCGCAGGGGCAGGCTCATGGGGACGAATGAAGAGTAATGAATGGTGAATATGAATTGTAAGGACTGGGTTTATCCCTGTTCAATAATGGCAAACTGATAATAATTATTTAATGACATGAAAAAAAAGAACTTACTCCTTTTAGTGATGTCAGCCGCCGGTATTTTTACAGCCGGTTTGTTGATAATGGCAATCAATTCAAATGATGCCAGAAAAAAGTATGAGAAATTCCTGGTTCAGGAATACAGCAAGTTCCCTATTGCAGATATAAATGCAATAGAAAAGGGGCCAGCAATGGACCGCCCCGACCTGGCATCCTTTACAGATTATATAAAAACTATGGATCCGGAATTAAAAGCCGTTCCTGCCTGGCGATTACCAGAGGGGCTAGAACGGTCAAAAGCATTGCAAGCAACAGAAGGTTTGAAATCCGGAGGCGATATTAACTGGACAGCACATCCAACCGATATGGGAGGCAGGACCAGGGCGCTTATGTTTGATCCCAACGATCCTAGTCATTCGAAAGTCTGGGCTGGTTCGGTAACCGGTGGGCTCTGGGTGAACGAGAACCCCTTTGGCAATAAGGGATGGGGGCCAGTAAATGATTTCTGGGCTAATCTTTCGGTGAGTACCCTCACCTATGATCCCAATGATCCAAATACCTTTTATGCAGGTACCGGAGAAAGCCAAACTGCCCTTATCATTTACAGGGAATCCTCAGGAAGAGGTTCTGGTATTTACAGATCTAGAGATGCCGGTGAAAGCTGGGAGGTGATCCCATCTACAAAGGATTGGGCATACGTTACAGACATTCTGGTTAGAGATGAAGACGGACAAAGCATTATTTATGCAGGGGTAGTTTCAGGAATATACAAAGGAGTTGGCCATCAAAGCGCTCCAACAGATGGACTTTATCGCTCAACCGATGCTGGAGAAAGCTGGACACAGGTACTTCCAAATATTATAGGGGAAAATGTTCCCTATGCCCCTTCGGATATTGAAATGTCTTCCGACAATAGCAGAATTTTTATTGGAACCACCTTTAACCTTGACGGCAAAGGCGGATCATATCTACTCTATTCCGATGATGGAACAAACTGGACTGTAAATTCAGCTTACCATGATGAGATTATCGATGGAAGAAATGTTTCTGGCATTTCGAGGGATTATACCTATCCGGGACGTGTGATGTTTTCAAATGCTCCTTCCAATCCGGATATTATGTATGCAGTAATTGCCGGTGGGTATGTCAGATCCGACCTTTTTATCGGATACGATTGCGTTTATATTTTAAAATCTACCAACAAAGGTGCTTCCTGGTCAAGTTTGAATGTTCCAATGAGAGGAGGCTCTGACACATTTGCCTATCTTGCCTGGCATGCCCTGGTGGTGCAAGTGAGTCCAATCAATCCCAATCTTGTCTGGATTGGTGGACTGGATACATGGAGAACTGTTGATGGTGGCGAAAGCTGGACTATTCAGTCTGATTGGTCTGAGATGTACGGAAATGGATCTCCTGATTACGTCCATGCGGATATTCACGTTTTTAAATTCCGGCCCGGCAGTGACACGGACATGCTGATTGGAACCGATGGGGGAATTTTTGGCACAACAACAGCCTCAGCTACTAATCCCAACTTTATTGAATACAATAAGGGCTTTAGCACACTTCAGTATTACTCCGGGGCCATTCATCCGGATGCTGGAGCTGTTCATTTTATTGGAGGCTTGCAGGATAACGGCACCATGTTCTACAAAAAAGATAATGTACCAACCTTCCTAGATATGCTGTCGGGTGGAGACGGAGCATTATGCTTTATCGATCAAAATGAACCGAATATTCATATAACTACCGTTTACCATAATTCAGTTTACTTATATGTGGGTAACAAAGAACAGGATCCTATTGGAGTACGATCCAGAGGGTTTAATAGCGGCACATTTATCAATGCAATGGATTATAATTGGAGGGATAACGTCCTGTTTGCCAACGGTCAACGGGAAGAGGGGACCAACTCCAACACCCTTTTGATTGCGGGGATCACATCGACAAATATCAACGGATCGTTATATGATGTTCCAACCCATTCAACTGTTCCATATTCCTGTTTAAAATGGTCGGAGCATTCACCCCAGAATCAAAGCACATTGTATATTGGCACACAAGCCGGAAAATTATTCAAGCTTGAAGATGCAGCGCGGATAGGGGCGCTGACTGATCTTACCCCATCGGATTTCCCAACAGCGAACATTTCATGCATCGATATAGGGCAAACCGAGGACACCCTGCTTGTTGCATTTTCAAATTATGGAGTGGCATCCGTATGGCTGAGCGTCGATGGCGGACA
>CAYXJR010000148.1:0-6091 GCA_964465145.1 uncultured Porphyromonadaceae bacterium
CCAATAAGGAGATACAAGATGGCAGAGCAAACCGAGACCACGATGTTCAAAAAGAAATACAAGATGCGGAGTCTTGGTGAAGATGGTCTAAATACGGTTGTATCAATCCCAAGAATAGTCCTTCAGCGTGAGGCTGATAAACAAGGAATAATCCATAAAGCCCTGCAAAATAGTATTCCTGTCATACATTTGCTTAATATCAAGGGTTTGGCGATTGAGTATGGATTGAAATGGGATCCGGTGGTTAAGAGTGACGAATGACGAGTGACGGTGACTCACAACTCACAGCTCACTCTTCACAACTCACAATTTCGTTAATTATTCTTAATATGAACGTGGAAAATATGGTAAATAATCGAAGTTTAATACCTTTAAAGACTACAATAAAAGGAGGCAAAACAAATGAACAAACTGACCATTGCAATTGTCACTATTATTACCTGCACCACTTTATTATTTCATACCGGTGAGGCGACTGCACAAACAGCTGAAGAACCAGTAATGTTAACATCCTGCGGTCAAAGCCCCGGACCAGTCAGATTGAAAATTTTCATGCAGCGCCTGACTATGGATTTTGAATACAATCTAATGGTTACCGCACAGGATCTTGTTGCAGCCAAAGAGGCCGGAAAACCATTTAAGACCCTGATTATTGTGACAGGTGCCAGTTTAAAAGGGATGGGAGCAGCAGGAGTATCCATTGATGATGAGTTGATTCGCACTAAAGCTTTGATAGATGAGGCTAAAAAACAAGGAATTAAAGTAATAGGATCACACATTGAAGGGATGTCACGACGTTCACAAGGGGCTTCAGCAGGAGACAGTAGTGATGAGCAGTCTATTGATGCCGTTTGTCCAAATTCTGATTTTATGATTGTTAAGAAGGAGGGTAATGAGGATGGCAGGTTTACTGCTATTTCCAAAGGTAAAGACATTCCTTTGATCCTTTTTGAAATGAACACTGAGATTTCTCCAGTGCTGAAAAAAGTATTCAATAAATAGAGTTCGGTTGTGAATATGTATCTATCGGCAGGGATCGTTCTGGGTGTGATGGTGTTAATATACATCATTGCCCTGCGATTTAAACTGTCTACTGAGCTGGCCATGGTCCTGGCTGCTGTTGGAGGTGCGGTGAGTGCCGGACACTGGTTCCCTGCCCGGCACATAGCAGAAGGAGCAATAACCTACCTGGATATTAACCTTATCTTCATTTCGGCTACCCTTTTCATGAATATCCTTAAAGAATCAGGTGGGATTGCTTTTGTCGTGAGGGCCATAATTAAAACTTTTCACAATAGCCGGGTCCTGCTGCTAATCCTCTTAACTTTTCTCTTACTGGTTCCAGGCGCTCTTACCGGGGCTGGCAGCGTAACCGTTTTAATTACAGGAGGTTTAGTCGCTATTGTATTGAATTACATGGGGATTAATAAAATCCGTATTGCAGCTATCATTTTTCTTATTGCCGGATTGAGTGCGGCAGCTCCACCAGTTAGTCTATGGGCAATGATGACGGCGGCCGGAGTGAACATGCCATACGTGGGATTTTTCCTTCCTCTGTTGATTCCATGCATAGTAGGGGCTCTGTTTACTATTTTCTTCCTGGGATGGAAAGGCCATAAAATTGATGTAAAAAAAGCCTTTGAAGAATTGCCAACCCCTCCGGAAAAAATGAACTGGTGGCGGATTATCATCCCTTTTTTAATATTTTTCGGACTGATTTTTATTGGCAGAAAATGGCCTCATGATACACCAGTTGTTGGTATGCCGATGATGTTTCTCCTGGCAGCTTTAAGTTCTTATCTTCTGTCACCAATTAAACTCAATATTTTTAAGATTTCAGCCAATACTATTAAACAACTTTTGCCTTTGATTGGAACCCTGACAGCAGTGGGAATACTAGTTCAAATTATGACTTTGACCGGGGTTAGGGGCCTGCTGGCTATCATGTTTATCACTTTACCTACCTTCCTGGTGATTGGTAGTTTGTTCGTATTCTTGCCCATTACCGAATCTGTTTTAATGTACGGTTCAGCAGCAGTATTTGGTGTGCCTCTGGTGCTTTTATTCAATACTATGGGTTTAAATCCCATTGTGGCTCTGGCTGGTATGAGTGTGATCTGGCCCTTGGGTGATGCATTGCCTCCAACAGCTATAATTGGCCGATTAACGGTTGATGTTGTAGGCCCTAAAGAAAAATATTCCCAGTTCTTGAAAATGTGCCTGGTACCAGCTATTGTGATTTGTATTATCGGGACTTTAATGGTGATCTTCAGTAAAAATCTGGGATTTTTAACAGGATTTTAAGTTTATGAGGTTTATAAAGTTTAGAAGGTTTAGAATTAATTGAAATGGGTTTTATAGATACAGTCATATCAGTAATTTATTACTTGTTTATTGCTTTTATAGCGATATTGATAATTTATAATCTTATCAAAAGCAAGGATTGGAAAAAAGAGGTCATATATATTGTAATCCTTCTGCCATTTTTGTTGCGTTTGTTCATGCTAAAGTAAACGGGTATGGGAAAGACAGCTATCATCAGAAAATGTATACTGGGATCAATAGGCCTGGTAATCTTTGTCGTAGCGGGGATTCAATTTTATCAGCACCGGCATTATAAAGAAACAGTAGTGATTGGCGATTGGGTAAAAGTCAAAAAGCTGGGCGACTATTTTGATGGCATCCGGGGAACTGCTAACGATTGCAATATTTATATTATTGAAGGTAAAGAACCTGGTGCTGCGTTCTTGATTTTGGGAGGTTCCCATCCAGAAGAACCTGCCGGAAGACTGGCTGCCTGGCTATTGGTTGAAAACGCAAGAATTCAAACCGGTAAACTAATAGTAGTATTATCAGCCAACCGCAGTGGAACTACAGTTACCCGTCCTAGTGGTGCTTATCCCACCAAATATACTATCCCTACACCCTGGGGTGGGCAAACCTTCAGGATGGGAGATCGCTGGTCGAACCCATTAGATCAGTGGCCGGATCCTGAAGTATATATTCATTACCCAAGCGGTCAGAACCTGGCCTACGTGGACATTAGGAATCTCAACCGCACCTGGCCGGGAAGGGCCAATGGAACACTTACCGAAAAAACCTGCCATGCTTTCATGCAGTTGATAGATAAGGAAGAGGTTGATCTTGTTATTGATCTGCATGAAGCTGAACTTCAATACCCGGTAATTAATACCATTGTGGCCCACGAAAAAGGACAGGAATTGGCAACATTGGTTTCTATGATGCTTACGGATTTTGAAGGCTTCAGTATCGGAACAGAATTCTCACCGAAGAATTTGCATGGATTATCACATAGAGAAATAGGCGATCACTCAGATGCTATTTCACTCTTATTTGAAGCACCAGAACCCTTTTTGGATGCCACCAGGGGTATTACAGGTGAGAAGCAATTGCTCGAAGGGAAGGATGAATTTGTTGTTAAGGCCGGAGAACATGGCCTTCTTTTTGCACCAATAGATGAAAATGGCTGGCCAATAGGTGTGAGGGTGGGCCGCCATACTTCAACTATTCTGCAGACCTTTGAAAGTTGGAACGAATATTACCCCAACAAATCCATCATCTGTAATAATGTTCCTCGTTATGCTGAAGTCATTGAAAATGGGGTAGGTTTCTATCTAAAAAATCCCAACGATAAGGATAAGCACATAATAGTATTTGAATAACTAATTAATAAGAAAATAGTACTCATTTTAAGCTATTGACCATGAAAAACCAACGTACCCTTCAAACTTTCCTTCTTGTAATATTGGCCCTGTTTTTAACTAACCTAAATACACAGGCCCAGTTCATCCCGGTGAGTGAGGAAGATGCTTCCTGTACCAGTATTATGGTGGGTAAGAAAGCAAGCACGGACGGATCAGTAATTACCAGTCATAGTTGTGATGGAGATTATCGCACGTGGCTTACTATTGTGCCTCACAAGTATTATGACAAAGGTGCTATGCGTAAAGTTCGATGGGGTTTATTGCATACGGAAACACCCTGGGATACGCGCAGAGTGATTGAGAAGGGAGAAATTCCCCAGGTTGAGGAGACCTACTCATATTATAATGTTGCTTATCCGGCCATGAATGAAAAACAATTGGCTATGGGTGAGACAACTATAGGAGGCAAAAGAGACCTGCGCAATGATGACGGACTCTTTCTGATAGAGGAATTGCAGGCTATTGCTATGGAACGCTGCTCCACAGCCCGTGAAGCGATACAATTGATGGGGGTTCTGGCAACCAAATACGGATATGGGGATTCTGGTGAATGTTTAACTGTTGCCGATAAGAACGAGGTTTGGCACTTTGAGATTTTCGGTGCAAGTGTTTTTGAGATTGGAGCCGTATGGGCAGCCGTGAGGATTCCCGATAATCACGTAGGTGTTTCTGCTAACATCTCTCGTATAAGCACATTGGATCTTGATAAGTCAGATTATTATATGGCTTCTGAAAATGTATTCTCTTTGGCTGAGGAGTTGGGCTTTTGGGATCCTGATAGCGGAGAAGAATTTAAAATGTGGAAAGCCTATAGCGGACGAAAACCTTTTTCGACAAGGGAATTTTTTGTTCTCAGTACAATGGCTCCATCACTCGGATTAACCCCTGAAATGGAGGAACTTCCTTTCTCCGTGAAGCCTGATCAAAAAGTGAGTGTTAGAGATGTACTTGCCTATTACCGACAGACTTACGAGGGGACAGATCTCGATGCAACACAAAATCTACTTGTTGTGAACCGGTCGAGGTATAGAAGGGGTGGGGAAGAGGAAAATGTGAATCCTGAACCGGTAAAAAGTCCTGTTGCTAATCCATGGATGGGATACGACTTACAAAACCTGATCAACACTCTCAAGCCTGACACATATAAAGGTGTCAGGAGTATAGCCATTAGTGGATGTTCATATTCTCATATTATCCAGTGCCGCGATTGGTTACCCGATGAGATAGGTGGAGTAGCCTGGTTCGCCTTCGATAATCCCGGCTGCAGTCCGAGAATACCTATTTTCTCCGGAACCCTGAGTTTACCTGAGAGCTTTGCCATTTGCGGGCAAAAAAGCTTCCGTACCGATGCTGCCATTTGGAGTTTCCGCCGGACCAACCGCCTTGCTGAACACAGATGGGGTAGTACACGCGGATATATTGAGGGCGGGGTTAAAGAACTTGAGGATAAAGCATTTGCAGAATTGCCCCTGATTGAAAAGAAGGCAGTTGAGATGTATAAGTCTGAAATGAAGAAAGAACCTGTTCTTGACGAAAATGGTCATCCGGTAACTCCGGAGTACAGAGAGTTCCTGACACAATATACCAATGATTTTGCCCGTGCAGCGATGAGCAGATGGTGGGAAATGGGAGATATATTCTGGGGGATGTTTGCCAGAGGAATGTAATACTTCATGGCAGAAGGCAAAAATTAGTCTTAAGCCTTAATTAATAAGTTATAAGGGAAGTATTAAGAACTTATTTATTTGTTACCATTGTAACCTTACGTAACCTTATGTAACCCATTTTAATAACCTATTATAAAATGAAAAAGCTACTAATCCTTCTAGCCGTCATTATCCCCTTGAGCCTTGTTGCCCAGGAGTTTATCGAATCGGAGAGTTGTACCAGTGTTATTGTAGGCAAAGCAGCATCAGTAGATGGTTCAACGATGACTTCGCATTCCTGCGATTCGGGTACAGACCGGACATGGATCAACCTTGTGCCAAATCAAAAGTACAAGAAAGGGGAAGAGTGTGCTGTTTATCTTGAGCCTAAAAGGGCCAAGAGCCCGAATGATCCTGATATGATTGAGGCAGGTTTCATTCCTCAGGTAAGCGAAACTTATGCATTTATTAATACTGCATATCCGTGTATGAATGAGTATCAGCTGGCGATAGGGGAGACCACTTTCGGTGGAAAAAGAGAATTAGTTTCCGACAAGGGGTTGATTGATTGCCCTGAATTATACCGACTTGCTCTGCAGCGTGCCAAAACTGCCAGAGAAGCTATACTTGTAATTGATGAACTAACCAAAGAATTTGGTTATAATGATGCTGGTGAATGCTTTACCTTTGCCGATCCCAATGAAACCTGGCATTTTGAGA
>CAYXJR010000149.1:0-5927 GCA_964465145.1 uncultured Porphyromonadaceae bacterium
AACCCGCTTTTCTAAACCTTCTAAACCTTTTTCAACCTACAACCTACATCCTACAACCTTCAACCAACAACCAACAACCAACAACCTACAACCTACATCCTACAACCTTCAACCAACAACCAACAACCTGCAACCAACCATATAGACGGAAAAACTCTCAAATAATGGAAAACAAAATAACAATACTAAACAAGATAAAGGCCAACGAAGAGACAGTGGGAGTAGTCGGCCTCGGATACGTGGGCCTGCCCCTCGCCGTTAATTTTGCTGAGGCGGGTGTAAGGGTTATCGGCTTTGATAAGAGTAAGGAGAAGGTTGATAAGATCAATAATGGCGATAATTATATAGGCGATATCAGGGATGCTGTTTTGAGGGAGATTGTTGTTGACAAAACCATGCTCACGGCAACCACAGATTTCACAAAAATGAAGGAATGCGATGCCCTGATCATCTGCGTCCCCACTCCTCTCGACAGGTATAAGAAGCCCGACATGAGCTATATCGAATCTGCCTGTATAGAAATAGGCAGAAACATGAAGCCCGGTACTTTTATTAGTTTGGAAAGCACTACCTATCCCACTACCACGGAGGATTTTATGCTTCCTATTATCGAAGAAAACTCAAAACACAATCCCTTGGCTCTACGTCATTCGTCACCCGTCACCCGTCACTCGTCACCAGGCTTCTTACACGGAACAGACTTCTGGTTAGCTTACTCTCCTGAGCGTGTCGACCCGGGGAACATGGAATATCATACACGTAATACGCCCAAGGTTTTGGGTGCCATGACTGAGGATGGTTTGGAAATAGGTAAAGCCCTTTATTCCAAGGCTATCGACAATTTACATACTGTCAGCTCTCCCCGGGTAGCAGAAATGGTTAAGATCCTGGAGAACACCTATAGGCTGGTTAATATCAGTCTGATTAACGAATTAGCCTTATTAGCCGGCAAGATGGATATTAATATATGGGAGGTTATCGAGGCGGCCAAGACCAAGCCCTTTGGTTTCCAGGCCTTCTATCCCGGTCCGGGCATAGGCGGGCATTGTATTCCATTGGATCCTTTCTATTTAGAGCATATCGCCAAAAAGTATGATTTCGATTTAAGCATGATTCATGCGGCAGGGCACATCAATATGCGTATGCCTCATTACATGTATATCAAGATAGCCACCGCGCTCAACCGTCATAAAAAAGCCGTCAGGGGAAGCAAGATATTATTCCTCGGTGTGGCTTATAAACCCAATATCAACGACGCACGCGAATCACCCGCATTGGGAATCATGGATATCGTTACGCACAAAGGCGGCCTCGTCTCCTACCACGATCCGCATATCCCATCCGTACGGACGCATAATTGCGTCCGCGATGGCGTACCATTAAACGCCCAAACATTGCAGGATGCCGACGTGGTCGTCCTAACCACCAACCACGATGTATTCGATATTGAATTCATCAAAGAGCATTCGAGGTTGATTGTTGATTTGCGGAATATGATCAAAGAAAGTTCTGAGAATGTGTATAAGTTGTAGGATAGGTCGCTTCGCTCCCGATGACAGATGACGGATTACAGATAACGGATAACGGTTGTAGGTTGTTAGTTGTAGGTTGTTAGTTGTAGGTTGTAGGTTTAGAAAGGTTTAGAAGGTTTAGGAGAGCGGGCGAGACCAAACAGAACACCGGGCTAGCGTTGGCTTGTGTGTGGGGAGGTTTGTTCTGTTTTTGATTTTTTGGTTACCTTTTTGATCAAGCAAAAAGGTAAGAGAAGAAAAAAGAGAATAATGAAACTATTAATCACAGGAGGTGCAGGCTTCATTGGTAGTAACCTGGTAGATCATTTCCTCGAAAAAGGAAATGAAATAGTCGTCCTCGACAACCTCCCCACTGGTTTCAAGCACAACATCTCCCATCATTTCGGCAACCCGGCAAGTCAACTGTCAAGGAATACTTGACAACTGCATCAGATGGGAAGAAATACAGAACCCTTATTGGAAGAATATAGTGGTGGTATTCAATGGACTTTTTATAAAAAGGAGAAAGTCACCGGACAGGTTACCGGACAGGTTACCGGGCAAGCTACCGTGCAGGTTACCGGGTATGTGACGGAATTCATAAAAAGAGTTATTTTAGTATTATCTGATGAACTCAAAAGATCCGAAATACACACGGCTCTGGAATTAAAGCATCGCGATAATTTTGTTGACAACTACCTAAATCCTGCACTTGAGGAGGGATATATTGAAATGACGTATCCGGATAGTCCAAGTCATACGAATCAACGCTACAGATTTACAAAAAAAGGTTGGGAATTAAGAATGGAAATTGAAAAACTGAAAACTTAAAGCACCGAAGATTGTTGAAAATGTTGAGTTGATTAATTCGATTAATGGTAATTGTTTAAAGTTGATAGTTTAGATATGGTGCGCTGGCCAAAAAAGAAGCGGGCGAAAAGAGTTTATGAAGGTTTATGAGGTTTAGGGTCGCTTCGCTCCCGAATGACAGATGACAGATGTAGGTTGCAGGTTGTAGGTTGTAGGTTGTAGGTTGAAAAGGGTTTAGGAGGTGATGAGTTTAGGAAGGTTTAGGAGGTTTAGAAAAAGGTTTAGAAGGTTTAGAAAAGCGGGTTGGCCAAAAAAGAACACCGGGCTAGCGTTGGCTTGTGTGTGGGGAGGTTTGTTCTGTTTTTGATTTTTTGGTTACCTTTTTGATCAAGCAAAAAGGTAAGAGAAGAAAAAAGAAAATAATGAAACTATTAATCACCGGCGGAGCCGGCTTCATTGGTAATAACCTGGTAGATCATTTCCTCGAAAAAGGAAATGGAATAGTCGTCCTCGACAACCTCCCCACTGGTTTCGAGCACAACATCTCCCATCCGTAGGGACGGATAATTCCGTCCGTCATGGCTCGGGAAAGGTTTACAAGCTTTAAAGCCAACGCCTGAAGGGATTTCGGGAGTAAAAGAGCAGTTTTGATGATGAATTTTGTTATCTTTAAAACAATAAGTTAGAAAACAAAAATGGACATTACGCCATTTTCAAAACATATTTTCTGGTCATGGAAACATGATGCCGATTTGCCCGAAAATCTTGTAATACAGCAGGTAATTGCGTATGGTGAGATTTCAGATTTTCGATTATTGAGCAAGTTAATTCCAAAACAAAATATCATTGAAGCAATTGAAAAATGGAGAAATAAAGACCAATATAAAAAACACATCCATTTTTTAAAACAGGTGTTTCTTGATGGATAAAACTGCTGTTGACTTAAAGTTTATGCCTGCAAACACGCTAACCGTGTTTAATAAACTGGTAGAAAATCATTTTATCTCAAAATATACATTGGTAGGCGGAACGGCGCTTTCAATTCAAATCAGGCACCGCTTATCCGAAGATTTGGATTTTATTTTCGATGGTGAAAAACTAAATGCCAATTCCATCAAAAGAAACATCGCTGCTGTTTTTCCAGACTACAGGATAATTAGGCAGGAACTGCCATGGCAAATCGATTTTGTAATTAATAATGTTAAGGTTACTTTTTTTTCCACAGGGGCAATTGCACTACCTTTCAATGTACAGTTTCATTCATTCCGCTATAAGTCAATTGCAGTTTGCAATGCAAAAACCATTGCTTCATTAAAAATGGCTGCAATTGCACAACGCAATACCATACGCGATTACTACGATCTTTACACGCTGATAAAGTATCATTATTCATTAAAAGAGATTATCGACCAAACAAAAAAACTAATTCCAAATCTTTCGCCGATAACTTATACCGAAACGTTAATATACATCGACGACATAGAGGAAGCATCTTTGGAAAATCATTTAATGCCTGTTGAGTTAATCTCAAAAGACCAAATAGCAGAATTTTTTATTGCCAAAATCCTTAAGATTAAAAATGAAATCGATTAAGGTTTATGCCTTTAATTTATAGACGTCTCAACTTATTTGAAATGGAAACCAATAGAGAAAAACCCCTGAAATTCAAGCATAATTAATTTTGTATCTTTGTATTATGCGTATAAAACCGGAAATAAAGATTTTCATTAAGGAAACAGCCTCAAAATTGTTTCCGGAGGCCGAGTTATACCTTTTTGGATCAAGAGTGAATGATCGGGGGCGGGGAGGCGATATAGATATTCTGATTCTTTCGGAGCGAAGAATAGATAATAAACTGCTGAGGGAATTCCGGATAAAATTCTATAAAATATTTGGCTGGCAAAAAATTGACCTGGTCAATTTAACCAGGGACGATAAATCAACCTTTAGAAAACTTATTCAAACCAATATACAGCCTATCTGATCATGCCTGACGATAAATTAAAAAAGCAGCTCCTTCGGGAGGAGATGGAGTTATTGGGTAAAGCGGTTGAAACTTTAAATCTTTCAATAAAAAAATGCACAAATATTATTGGAAAAGAACATTACTCTTTTGAAGAATTGGAGTCATTCGATTCCCTGACATCCAAATTTGGCAGGACCTCCGATCTGTTCACTCAAAAAGTTTTACGTACTGTTTTTATATTGCTGCATGAACCATTTATTCCGTTTATTGATTTTCTGAACCAGGCAGAGAAAATGGGAATAATCAAATCTGCCGACCAGATGCTGGAAATCAGAGACTTAAGAAACCAGATTACGCATGAATATCTACCTGAAGCTATCACAGAACTGGTCCCGGAAGTTTTGGAGTATAGCAATTTATTGATCTCGAACATAAATAAAGCGCATCAATTCATCACCAACAGAAACTGGATTGCTGACTCAGATTCTTGAAATCAAAAAATGTCGGTTGTCAGATCAATTCAACAGTCCGACAACCAACAACCTACAACCAACAACCAACAACCAACAACCAACAACCAACAACCAACAACCAACAACCTACAACCTACAACCAACAACCTACAACCTACAACCTGCCACCTCCTCATCACCGGCGGAGCCGGCTTCATTGGATATTATCTTTAAAACTGCTGCAATCCTAAGGGTGAGATAACTTTTGCTTAATACAATTTCTTAACTTTAGAAAAAATGTAACATGGAAACAACAATAAAAATAAATACCGATGCGATTACCCCGGAATTCATTGAAGCCATTAAAAAACTTTTTCCACATAAAACCGTTGAAATTTTTATTCAGGCAGCCGATGAAACAGAATATATTCTGAGTAATCCTGTATATTCTCAAGTATTACAGGACAGAATCGCTGAATATGAGTCAAAAAAACAGATTATTTCTTTAAAAGCTGACGAACTTTTATGAGAAATATTGAATTTGTTCCGGCTGCTTTTAAGGAATACCAGCAATGGATTGAGCTGGATCGGAAAGTTACATTACGAATTGGTGATCTTATTAGAGATATATTAAGAAATCCTTTTGATGGAATTGGAAAACCTGAAGCGTTAAAACACCAGTTTAAAGGTTATTGGAGTAGAAGAATTGACAGGGAACACCGGCTGATATACAAAATCACAGAAACATCTGTGGTTATTATTTCATGTTATTCACATTATTAAGATTGACGATGAACGGGAATCACCTGCTTTGGAAATTATCGATACTGTTATAAAAAAAGGCGGCATTGCGGTACTGCAACCTACAACCAACAACTAACAACCAACAACCTACAACCAACAACCTACAACCAACAACCAACAACCAACAACCTGCAACCAACAACCAACAACCGATCAGTTCAACAATAATCACCCAGCATCTAGTACCCAGGATATTCTGTACCTGTTTCCTTGCGTGGGAGATATTATTTTAGAAGTGGAAGCACTAATATTGAGTTAACAGGTAATTCACTCAATGAATTTTTATTGCGGGAATTCTGTCAAAGCCCAGGAATCCATTAATTGCAAATGTTTTTTATAAGGCTGGTTTTATAGAGAGCTGGGGTCGTGGTACACTTAAAATCC
>CAYXJR010000150.1:0-5881 GCA_964465145.1 uncultured Porphyromonadaceae bacterium
GTGAAAAGTTACAACTTTATTCCTTTTTGGTTCTGGCTTGTCCAGGTTAGGTTTTGGTAATATCTCATTTAAGATAGAGTAAAAAAGTAAAAAATGCAATATATCAGAAACAGTCCATTTAAAATTTACAGAGTTTGCCAAATATCTGCTATCATTTTGCAATAACTATTTAACATTAGTAAATTTATTCGAGTTATTTTTCCTTGAAGATTACACTCTATAAAACTGTAAAAACAATATTTCCCTTGGATCCCTCATCAATAAAATACTACGACCAGAACGCCTCCAGGCTATCCCAGGAATATCATTCCGCTGATGTTTCAGGTATTCATGCTGTCCTGGATAAATGGCTTCCGGCCGGTGGGGATGTTCTGGAAATCGGATGCGGTTCTGGACGGGATGCGGCTTACATGGCCTCGCTAGGTTGCAAGGTAACTGCTACTGATGCCAGTGAAGGAATGGTAGCCTATTCCAGCGGGTACTTCCAGAATCTGGGAATAAGCGATGGAATGTCATTGCATCAGGCTGCCTTCCCATTGGCTCCTTCCCATAATCTGTTATCGGCCCGTTTTGATGCTGTGGTTGCCATTGCCCTGTTAATGCATATTCCCGACAGTGAACTGTTTGAATTTGCCATACAGGTAAGAACAGTACTTAAATTCAAGGGGATATTTTTCTGTTCATTTAGCAGTTCAAGGGAATCTTCCAGTGACGATTCCCGCTTGTTTGTGAACCGGGAACCCTCACAGGTCCAGCTTTTTTTTGAAAGGATCGGGTTCAGGTTGTTGTATTCCGTTAGCAATGATGATGGAATGGGCCGGGAAATAATATGGCATACACTGGTTTTCGAGTCGGAGGGGAGCCTGGGCATCCGGCCTGTTGATCAGATCGAGGCGATAATTAACCGCGACAGGAAATCAGCGACATACAAATTGGCATTATTAAGGGCCTTGTGTGAAATTGCCCAGACTGAATATCACTATGCGGACTGGCATCCCGGGAACAAGGTTAGCATACCCCTTGGGCTGATATCCGAAAAGTGGCTTTATTACTATTGGCCTTTGATTGAATCAGAAACACTTTTACCTCAGTTGAATGGTGGTGAGACAGGCAAAAAGATCGCTTTTCGTGGTCAGTTGAAAGCTCTTGTGAATGAATTCAGGACTATTGGCGGGCTTAATGCCTTCGACGCAGCTTATCGGTCCGGGAAACTCTCACCGAATCAGCAAAAACTCTTTCTGGAGGCATTAAAATCCATTTCAGATGCAATAGTAAAGGGACCTGTATACTACGCCGGCGGATCGCTGGATGGAAATAAAAAAGTTTTTGAGCATGCCGGGAGTCGCAGTATCAGGAGTATAAAATCGCGCAACAATGTGGCCGATTCTCTCGGCAGGGTTTATTTTGATGCAAGAATCTGGCACGAAATGAGCCTTATTGGCCATTGGATCGGCGAGGCCATTATCCTTAGATGGGCTGAACTTGTTCATGGTTTCTCATCCAGGAGCATTCCCGTTTCTGAGATTATTTCCCACTTGTTGATTTCCCCCGAAGTAGGCCGGGATGTAAATACGGCTAAGACTTTATACAGTCAGCTCGATAGCCTTCATTGTGTGTGGAGCAATAAAGATCTTACAGCTAAGAAATTTGATGTGGACCATATCATACCCTTTACCTTATGGCACAACAATGATTTATGGAACCTGGTGCCCACACATCCCAAGGTCAACAATCAAAAGCGCGATAAGATAGTAAGCCGGGAAACACTATTACGGAGCAGGGATCAGATTATTTACTGTTGGCAAAAGCAAAATAAATCAAATTCATACAGATTCCAGAACGAGGTAGGTCGCACCCTGTTAGGAAAATCGATTCCCTCGGATAACTGGGAAAACAATTCCTTCCAGGCACTTTCTGAAACTATTGAGATCATCTCCCTTCAGCGGGGGGTTGAGAGGTGGGAGAGTGCTTTATCCAAAAAAATATGAATCTCTAATATTTCTAACCAATTGCCATTTTAGCAGAATCTTTCCATAAATAGGCTGGCATTGGCTCAGATAATCGCCATTTTATACTCATCGGTTTTGAGCCATAACTTTCAATTATTCCTCCATCACCTAAAAAGACATATGGGATAGTATTGCCATATTCATCATTCTTGCGTTCCCTGACAAACAATAATATAGTTTTCCCAAACTTCTTATGATTTATGTACGATATTCCTTTTTTGCTATCTGGACTCGTTGCATTTTGAGATTGCCAGTGGAATATGGTTTCACTAATGGCATAATCTTCATATAAAGTTGAAGGTGAGAAATCTTTTTCCGACTTTACTAAATCAATAAAAAACAGCTCAGTATTTATTTCCTTGTTTTCGGCAACACCTTCTCTGTTTGATGATTTGCTATTGAACTTACTAAATCTGAATGCCGCCAAAATTTGTTCACGTGTATATCTGCTATGAATTTTTAAAGGTTGAGAAAATGGTAGATGAATGTCTTTTTCGATAAAATCGATTTTATCGATCAATATTTCTATCACTTCAACTATTTCGTTTACTAAGATTCTGTTTCTTCCAATGGCTCTAATACTTTCTTCAAGAGAATCAAAACCTCCGGCTTTTTGCCAAACATCGTAGTGAAGCATTAAGCACATAGTTTTTTGCTCTTCAGATAAATCTTCAAGAGTTACACTAAAATCCTCTTTTGCCAGATCTAATATAAATTTGAAATAAGAATTAGAATTGCACGAGAGCCATTTTTTACTTAAAGCTCTGAATATTTCATTTTCATTTTTATATGAAAAATCTGGAATTTGCCCAGCTAAAGCACATAAGCGCTTCCAAGAACCCTTTTTATAAATAATTTGAATCGGTAAGTGGTTCAGAATTAAAAAGTTTTTAAGGGTTAAAGGCAATTTTGTTTGATGCTTGAAATTTCTGATTTTATTAAGTAGCTGATTTCTATTCAATATTGTTGCATTTCTAATATTCTGAAGAATAATTTCCTTTGCCTTTTTTTCCAGAACAACAGAACAGCCTAAAGGCAAATGAGGGAAATTATCTCCTATCTCCTTATTGATAGAAGTATTTGTTTTCCCGATTAATGCTCTAAACTTACCTTCAAAATCATATTCAGGTCTGGAATTTCCTACGAAATCTAAAACTGTTAAACATTCCTTTCCCTCTGCAAGCCTTAACCCTCTGCCTAATTGTTGAAGAAAAATTGTTAAGCTTTCTGTTGGTCTTAAGAATAAAACAGTATCTATTTCAGGGATATCAACTCCCTCATTGAAGATATCAACAACAAATAGATAATTAATTTCCTTATTCTTAAGTTTCCTGTTTAGATCCTCTCTCAAATCAGTTCTAGAGCTCACAAGGTAGTCTGCTTTTAATTCGGCCATTGTGAACTTTTCGGCCATATATTGAGCATGATCCTGTGTAACACAAAAACAAAGAGCCCTAACGTCATCAAGATCAACCAAATACTTTTTAAGGTTAAGGATAATTTCTCCAACCCGGATGTCATTCTTTGTATAAATTCTGGTTAACTCACTAGGAAGATACCGGCCCTTTTGCCAAGAAACATTGGATAGATCAATACTGTCAGTAATTCCAAAGTATTGGAAAGGGCATAATAATTTTCTGTTTAAGGCTTCGGGTAATCTAATTTCAGCTGCAATTAAATCGCAAAAATCTTCCAAAATATCAGCGCCATCCATTCTTTCAGGAGTGGCAGTCAGACCTAACAAAATTATTGGAGAGAAGTGTTTTAAAACAGGTCTGTAACTTGACGCCGCAATGTGATGGACCTCATCTATTATAATAAAATCATAAAATGTTGCAGACAATTTTAGTGATTCGATTCTATTATTTAAAGTCTGTACAGAAGCAAAAACACAATCATATTTTTCAGGTTCTAACCCATCTACCCAAAGCTCACCAAAGTTATTGTCCCTTAAGACTCCCTGAAAGGTTGATTGAGCTTGCTGCAATATCTCTTTGCGATGAGCAACATACAAAAGTCTAGCATTAGATTTTGATTTCTTGAAATTTCTGAAATCAAAAGCAGAAACAACAGTTTTACCAGTTCCAGTAGCAGCGACAATTAGATTTTTATATCGATTATGCAAAATTCTCTCTGCTTCAAGTTTTTGCAGGATCTCTTCCTGAAACGGATAAGGCTTTATGTCAAAATAGGTAGATATGCTACTTGGCCCATTTGATCGTTCTTTTCTGAGAGCACGCCTCAATTTTTCAACATGTTTTGATTTATCAAACAATTCAAAATCTTTGTCTTGCCAATAAGTATCAAACGTTTTTTGAAACTTGTCAATGAGGTGCTTAACTTCGTTGGTAGTTACTTTAATATTCCACTCCAATCCATTAGTTAAAGCTGAGCGAGAAAGGTTTGATGAACCAATATATCCTGTATGAAAACCCGTTTTTCTAAAAAACAAATAAGCCTTGGCGTGCAATCTTTCATTATCTGTGTTATATGAAATTTTTATCTTGGTATTTGTAAGCTCTGACAAATATTCCACCGCCTTTAAATCGGTAGCTCCCATATAGGAGGTTGTAATAATCTTTAACTGTCCACCCCTTTGGGTAAAATCGAGTAATTCCTTTTCAAAAATTCTAATCCCGGTCCACTTGATAAATGAAACAAGAAAACTGATTTTGTCAGCAGACAGAATCTCTTTCTTTAATTCACTCTCAAGTGAAATTCCTGCATTATTGCCTGTAAATAACTCGCTTTGAGAAAGACCTGTATAAGGTGTGATCTCCTTAAGGTGCTGATCAAAATTTGAAAATTGAGCATCTATTTTCTTAAAGATAGCATTAAGTATATTAGCCTCTGTAGAAATAAGATCTTCACTAAATTCTTCTTTTTCTAATTCTGTTCTCAGCAAAAGAATAATTTTATTTGAAAGCTCAATCTGCCTATCCACACTATCATCTCCTGAAATTAGGCTTAATGCAAAATTGATCACATTACCCAAATACTGAGAAAGAATTTTAGATGCTTCACTTTTATCAATAGGGGTTTTTTCTATAAAAAAATCATTTCTGCCCAGCTCCTCCAATCTGGAAGAAATCATTTTGTTTATCAATTGTTCATATAGACCTTGCTGCATCATAATCTATTAATATGAGTTTTTATCAGATTGACAATACTTTACAATGTCCGTTCACCTTATTATCATTAAGCCTATGCTCAAATATAGTAATTGCATTTCATCCTTCCCTCCTCAATTCCAACATGTCTTTAGATCTACCTATCATTATATACGTTAATGATAATTAAACCCTCTAATATCTTCCCCACCACCACTTCTTCAAATCATCCGGCATCTCTTAATCAGAATTCAATGCCTGCATAAACCGGGAAATCCTGTCCTGCGAATAAGATCCCTGACGATTTTATCAATATTGATTTTCAGTTCCGGCCTCACCTCGCCGGCAATGATCACCCTCTGAGTAGTAACCATTGTTTCAATTGCACATTTTGCTTCCGGATTCACCCTTAGGAACTCATCCAGCAGGCAATCAGAGATCTGGTCGGCGATCTTGTCGGGATGGCCCGCACTCACCGATTCACTTGTAAATAAATACTTCATCGCACATAGTTTTAAAATTACACATGTGCATCATCGAAATTGGGAAATTGTTGGCTTTACACTTTTTTGATCAGCCCGACCCGCATTCTGAACCACCGTGGCGTGCCGCTCGGTTGGTATCCCGGTATTCCGGAATTCATGATGCATTAATGAAACAAAGTTAGCAAAAATACAGGACAAAGCACCATCTTTCCCCCCTGCCAGGAGTAATGGTGCTAACTTAGGAGTATTATTTGTATTTATGGTAGCCGCCATGCTT
>CAYXJR010000151.1:0-5825 GCA_964465145.1 uncultured Porphyromonadaceae bacterium
GCTTCACTTTGATAGAACTCTTGGTGGTCATTGCGGTTATCGGCTTGCTGGCCAGCATTGTTATTGTCAACCTGACCGGCACCAGAAGTAAAGCCAATATTGCCAGAGGCTTGCAGTTCAGCCAGTCCATTCACCATGCCTTGGGAGCTTATGCCGTAGGTGTCTGGAGTTTTAACGAAGGGTCGGGAACAACTGCTTATGACGCTTCCGGTTACGGCAACAACGGAACTTTGACCAACGGCCCTGTCTGGAAATGTGTTGACACTCCTTCAGGTAGTGGTTGTGCTCTCCAGTTTGATGGGGTGAATGATTATGTGGATTGCGGAAATAATGCAAGTTTGAATCCTACCACTGCTATTACTATGGAAGCGTGGGTTAAATTCAATACCTTAAGCAGTATCAGAACAATAGCGTCAACTTTTGAAGCTGGAGGATACGGACTTTCATTTAATGAAGATACTTATCCTAATAAAATAGTTTTTCTGGTACGTGTTGGCGGTTCTTATAGATATGGAGTTTCTAATGATACGCCTAATATTTCAAAATGGTATCATTTAGTTGGCACATATGATGGAACAATTGTAAAACTTTATATAAATGGACTTTTACAAACTTTCGTAACCAATATTAGCGGTGTGATACAAAATTCTATACATACTTTTCAAATTGCTTCCAATCCTCCAGGGAGTAATTTTTTCAGTGGCTCTATAGACGAAGTTCGTATCTACGAAAAAGCTCTGGAAACAACCCAGGTAGAATCTCTCTATTATGCCGGTTTGGACAGCCTACTGACCAGGGGTTTAATGGATAAAGAGGAATATCAGGAAAGATTGGTCAAAAAATAAAATCCGGATATCCAGTTAAGTCAGCAAAAGGCAATAATCATCGCCCAAAAGTGAAATTCGATTCTGGACCATTAGCTTCATCCCCTGTAATAGGAAACTTGAAAAAATAACATATTTCTAATCGATAACAAAAAGTACGCTTGCTTATTAAACTTCATATCGGAAAATAATGTTGCTAAAATCGCTCAACTTAGGTTATCATAAATGGGTATCTGTTTTTCTGACATTACTTTTATCTTTTCAAATTATAAGCGGAATAATTTTATTTATCCCACCGCCAAGGCAAGCTGATGCGTCATCCATAACTTGGAACTTCTCAAATTCTTCTGATTATATTTTTGATGATACAAAAATTGAGTTTTCTGCCGGACAAGCTCAATTAAAAGTAACGAGTTCACCTGCTTGGTTTGACGTATCATGGAAATATCGGAAAAAAATTACAATTGATCATACAAAGGTGAGTGCGGATTTAATGGATTTCCCAATTCTTATTTCTCGAATTGACTCGGACTGGAAAGATACGGGCAACGGAGGATATGTAGGACAATCTGATGGTGGCGATTTTGTTTTTACCTCTTCGGATGGGACAACAACGCTCAACTACGAAATCGAAAAATATACCAATACGAGTGGAGAATTAGTGGCTTGGGTTAAACTGCCCGCAATCTCCTCTATCTCTGATACCGATGTATATATTTACTATGGAAATTCCTCAGTTGTGGATCAGCAGAATATTACGAATGTTTGGGATTCGAATTATGCTATGGTGCAGCATCTGAAAGATACTACAACCTCCAGTATCACTGACAGTACTGCTAATGCAAATAATGGCACAAAAAAAGCGTCTAACGAGCCAGTTGAGACGGCTGGGAAAATCAACAAAAGCCAATCCTTTGATGATATTGATGATTACATTGCGCTTCCTAAAATAGGAATGTCTGAGTTTAACCAAGTGGCCCAATCTCCAGATTTGGGTATTCATCAAGGGATTGCCACAGACGGAATCTATTATTACCTATTTCATACTTCATTTATTAAAAAAACAGATTTGAATTGGAACCAAGTCGCGATCAATAATAGTGTGAATACCGAATCAGGCAGTGGTCATGTAGGTGACGGTTCTTATTACAATGGCAAATTATATGTACCAACAGATAATTGGACGAGTTGTTCAAGTTTTAATCCTGTTAAGATTTCGATATGGAACGCTTCAGATTTGTCTTTTGTGGAAACTCGTGACATTTCCGCGCAAGGACATGAGGCATCAAGTGTGTATGTAGATGGAGATACGGGGATATTATATGTTAGTAGCTATTGCGATGGTAGTAAAATATGGAAATATTCTCTAACAGATTTATCTTATATAGGGTCTATATCCCTAAGTTCATCTCTCGTAAATGCACAGGGTATTGCAAAAAATGGTAATTATTTTTACATATCAGCTGGCGGAACTAACGTATATAAAGTGGCTCTCGATGGTACTGTGCAGGGAATCATTTATACCGGTATAAATGAGGGTATTGATTATTATCAAGGTAACTTATATGGGTTAAATGATGCTGGAAGTGGCAATAGTTTTGTCTATACTCTCGCACAAAGAAGCAGTAAGGCAGTTACAGTATCTATGTGGGTAAATATACCTTATTTACCATCCGAAATAACAAATAGTTTTATGAGATTTGCATGGACAGATGATGATAGTTTTGCAGTTTTTTATCGGAAATCGCCAGCTCAATTAGAGTTTAAGCTCACTACTACGCAAGGCAACAACCCTCGCCCAATAGTCCTTCAAGCTCAATTAGTTAAGGACCAATGGGTTTATATTTCTGCTGTTTACGATGGCTTAAATGCGCAAATCTATGTGAATGGTGTGCTCAAAAATTCTATCGTAAGAGACGGGACATATCTTTCATCAACTTGGAACTGGTATATAGGTAGTAATGTTGCCACCACCAGTTTCAATGGCTCTGTCGACGAGGTTCGTATTTCTAGTATTGCCAGATCAATTGAGTGGCTTTCTACGGAATATAATAACCAAAATTCTCCATCGACTTTTTATTCCGTTGATTCTCAAATCGTTCCATACGATACCAATACTCCAACTATTCAACCATTAATAACACAGGGATTTACTTCTTTATGGGGTTTTACCGAAACAGCCACCAAAAACGGCGGAGAGATTAAATATCAAATTAGCAATGATGCTGGAAGCACTTGGTATTGGTATAATTCCGGCTGGACAACTACTGCTTCGGGATATTCTGAAGCAAATACTGCGACAGATATAAATGAAAATATATCCTCGTTTCCGGTCGGTAACGGATCGTTTTTGTTTAAGGCTTATCTGAACTCTGACGGTGGACAGTTTGTCCAACTTAACGACATTGACTTATCCTATATATATGATGTTACCGCTCCCTCCGCGTTCACTCTGTCCTCACCCACCGACAATTTTTCAGTTTCAGCCATGCCGACTTTCTCTTGGAACGCTTCTACCGACTCAGAATCAGGATTGGCAAAATACCAACTTTACCTAGACGGTAATTTATACAGAGATGATATCAGTTCCAGTACTACCTCAGCAAGTCCCAGCCAACCTTTGTCTTGTGAAAGTCACACTTGGTATGTCAAGGCAGTGGATAAGGCCGGAAATTCAACTCAATCAGATTCAACATTCACGTTCAATATCGTCTGCGGCATACCGGGACAAAAAACAATAGCCAAACCTGTCTTTACGATGACAACCGCAGAAATCAGAGCAAAGATTGCTGAAATCACGGAAGCGATTCTTCAGCTTAAGCTTCTTTTGGCGGAAATGGACAAAACCGGGAAAACATACTCGGGAATTTCGTCTGGATTCACATTTGATAAAAATCTTGAGTATGGCCAGACGTCAGACGAGATCAAATATTTGCAGATCATCTTAAAACAGGAAGTCGGACCGCCGACTTATCCGGAAAATGTTTCGGCTACCGGCTGGTTCGGCTCGGTAACTAAAAGCTCGGTGATTGAATTCCAAGAAAAATATGCTTCCGAAATTCTTGCCCCTTGGAATCTAACAGAAGGCACCGGCTTTGTCGGCAGAACCACTTTAGCGAAGCTTAACGAATTGTTAAAGCGGTAGGATAATTCCACACCACTCTTTTCTTTATGTTGAGCGGCCAATAGCCGCTTTTATTGTCAGAAAAGGTTCCCGAACCAAAATAATTGTCCCTGGCACGTGTTTTTACCTCATCAGCAGCATCTTGCGCGCTTCAATAAAACCTTTTGCTGACAAGCGGTAGAAATAAACCCCACTCGGGAAACCTGTTCCGTCCCAGGATACCCGATGCTGGCCGGCTCCTTTTGGCTCGTCGGTCAAAACAGATATCTGTTGGCCGAGAGAGTTGAAGACAGCCAAGGTAACATGAGAATCTTCGGGCAGACTGAAAGCGATCTGGGTTATCGGGTTGAAAGGATTGGGATAATTCTGGGAGAGAGTGAATGCTGTAGGGATACCAGATTCTTCCTCCACAGCGACCTCTTCATCCAGAAGAGTTATTTCCACGGTCATGAAGAGGTCGTTGAACTTGACGATGCAGAAATATACACCGGCGGGAAATCCGGACGTGTCCCAAACTACCGAGTACCTACCCGCGTCACACATCACTGAGTCCATTAACGTGGCAACCTTTTCTTTGTCCGCGTTGAAGATATCAACCGAAACAATACCGGCTGCATGAATGGCAAAATCAATAGTAATGGGCATCGGGATGTTCTGTTCAATTGTGAATCCAGGTGGTGAATCTAGTGGCAATTCCGGGTTTTGGCTGAATACTGCGGTTGAAGAAAACACAACAACCGCCATGACATTCGCCAGAAAACAGGCGAGCACTCTTGATTTCAACAGAGTTCTCATATCTTTTCCCTCTTTGAGAAGGGATTGATTCACAAACAAGTCGATTTATTACTTCATCAGCAACATTTTACGTGTCTCTACACAGCCCTCCGTTGCCAGACGATAGAAATAGACTCCGCTTGGAAAACCAGCAGCATCCCATGCAGCTTGGTAGCTGCCAGCTTCTTTTCTCTCATCAACCAGAGTGACTGCCTTCTGGCCGAGGGCGTTAAAGACCGTCAGGGTAATATAGGAGTTTTCTGGAAGATGGAAACTGATTTCCGTCCGCGGGTTGAAAGGATTGGGGTGGTTCTGGAAGAGGGCAAAAACTTCAGGAATAATTGATCCCCCTTCGCCATCTTCAACATAAACTCCCCCATTGATCTCCTCTGGAAAAGTCAGAGCTACCTTGTAGGTGGACCCTGCCCTGTTGATTATCAGCCTTCTTGACTGAGCAAGCTCATTTGCCAAATTGTTAAAAGACGCGGGGACCCCGGTCAAACCGGAAGCATATATCGTATTTGAATACTGAACGATAATTCGAGGTTTTACCACGCTTCCGATGCTTTTCAACTGTTCCGAGACCTCCAAATTCGCTCCCCACTGGGCATCGGCCCCGTTTATGACAATCTCCGATGCGTTGACCGGTGAGACATGTATGGAAAGCAAAAACAAAAACACCCGTGAGATTACTTTAAAAATCATTGCAATCACTCCCTTCTACGGCTCAAGGTATATGAGAACAATGGTGCATAATGATTCATCGTTCTGAGAACTGGTGCCTATTGTTACGGTATGGAAATCATCAATTGAAAGCTGAACGGGTGTCAGAATACCATACTGCGAAGTTCCTCCTGCGCTTAATTTGCTTACCTCTGTATTATCAAGTGATAATACGGAAGTAGTAGTACCTCTGGATGACTTCTGGAAACAATGCAAGAATGAACGTTCAGAGATATAGAAACCGCTCGGTATTTTTACCGTAAATGAATCTTCGGCTACCTGATAGGCGGCATCGGCAACAATCAATAATCTGTTCGCCTCCGGACACCTGAAGTCGTAATACTTCACCTCTCTCGGGGCAACTTGGCACGCACTGCAAA
>CAYXJR010000152.1:0-5716 GCA_964465145.1 uncultured Porphyromonadaceae bacterium
TATCAACAACTCAAAAAAACAGCTTTTGATTATTTTCAAGTATTGATAACGCCTTTTATCAAAAGCTTTTGATAAGAGACGTTATTTTGAAAAGGCCAAGGATTATGACCGGAAGAAGGCAAGCTATGTGCTGGTGGAAATACAAAAACTGTACAAAATAGAGCGTTTTGCCAGAAACATGCGGCTTACTGCTGCTGAGCGCAAAGAATTACGACTGGATCACGCCTTGCCCATACTCAATGATCTGGGCAAGTGGATGGCTGCAGAGTCTAAGAAAACCTTGCCCAAGAGTCCGTTTGGAGAAGCCTTGAACTACACCATCCCAAGGTGGGACAACTTGCTGGCCTACCTCTACGATGGACACCTTGAAATTGATAACAACCTGGTGGAAAACGCCATTAGACCCAATGCTCTAGGGAGAAAAAATTACCTCTTTGCCGGATCCCACGATGCAGCTCAGCGGGCAGCAATGTTCTATTCTTTCTTCGGTACTTGCCGCAGGCATAAAATCAACCCATATGAGTGGCTCAAAGATGTTCTGGACAGAATCCCGGAACACAAAGTCAATAAGCTCGATCAACTGCTTCCGCAGAACTGGATAAAAACGAAAGCATAATCCCCCACGTTAAGCAATATTACATAGACCCCCAAGACAAATCAAGACCTGTTTGGTAGAGGGGATACATTTTGTACGTCAAACACAAACTGTTTATCCAAAAAATCTTGAAGCTCTGAATTCAAGTTAATCTCACCTAACAACCTTGTCGTTAAAGCTCGGTTGTTCAGTTTATTCTTTTTGTTGGTAATAGAAAGATTTATACTTAGAAGTACCAGAACAAGTAATGAAATTATTCTAATATCAAGTTTTTTTAAGAACTTTAATGACTTCATTGAAGATCATATTTAAATAGTCGATCTATAAAGCATAAATGTACTTTTCAGTTGATTTAATTTTCCAGTAATTATTCATAATTTCATCAGAATGGAATGAACTCATACTTTGATCAATCAAAGCGATTGGAAACCTTTGGTTATTTGAGTACCTTGTCTCAGATACCAGCAGACCAGTTGAATCGTATATTCTGACAATAGGGAATAAGCTATATGCAGCTGCAAATAAATCACCACTTGGTTTTACTGAAATAACCTTACTAAATATTGTTGCTTGAGCTTTTTGAATCTCCTGCTCAACATTTGGGAAATCTGGACCAAATCCTAAAACCAGCTTTGATTCAGGATTATAGGTTAGGAATTCCTGATTAAAACTATTCATGTTTAAACGATAACCACATATATTATCCCCGAGTAAAAATGCATGTTGGAGATCCATCAAGCTTCCTGGAATTGGTATCTCTTTTTTGAAAATTACTTGATTGTTTGATATATCAAATTGGACAATCTTTATTTTTGTATTTGACTGGTAAAGAAGCCCCCCGTTTGGTTGAGCATGAAAATAGGGCACAATCATTACTTCTTCATCAGGCCCCTTTCCACGTCTAACAAATTCCCCTAAATACTGCATACTCTTTAGCTCAAAAACTTGGAAGAAAACATCATTTTTCAGATCTAGTGTAACCAAGAGATTGTCTACAATGGCCATTCCTCCTACGTGGTACAATAACGGAGGAGTACTAATTTCAATTCTTTCGCATTTAGTTGTAGATGGAAATTCATCGAACTTAATAATATGGTCACTTTCATCAATACAAGATGTAAAAAGAAGGATACTCAAAAATATGTTTAAGACGTATTTCATTTTTTAAATAATTATGCTTCCGACTAGGGTGCACCTGTTTTCAAAACACGCAAGGTTTGAGCAAGGTTTTGTCCCAGTTAAGTAAATATTACCGGTTTAGAACTTCCTGTAATTTGACAGGATGTGAGGGTTGGAGTTGGCAATACTCAATAATATCTAATAATCAATAAATCTAAGAGTCTTTGTGATCTGACCATGACACAATGAATCGAAAGCTTGGTGGTCCAGACTAAACCCAGTTAATGAAATACTTGATTTTGCTGAAAAGATTCCACAACCATTCTTAATATTTGTTAAATCGGTTAATGTAAAATCTGATGGTGGATACGTAAAAAATCTTGAATACTCGTAAAGAAATTCTTCTGAAGTATCAATATGAAAATCAATAGAATCGAAAACTCTATATTTTACTAAAGGGTCATCAGGTATTCGGGAAATTACCTTATCCAGGAAATCCCCAAACATAAAGAAGTATTCTTTTTCATAGTTAGAGTGATAGTCGTACTGTAACAAATATTGAAAATTTTTATTCGCAGAACTTTCTTCATAAACATCTGTATAATGAAAGATCATTGATATAGCACTAATGTACCCTGTGCCTGTAGCCCAATACATTCTATAACTTTTGCTAAAAAAAGCAACCTCGGTTGAACCTGTCCACAAACCAGGCAAATAGAATATTCCAGGTTTTGAAAGTTTAGTTGATGCATAGATAGTATCACAATATTCAGGATTAATAATAGTAATCTCAGCAGCTGAGAATGGATTTATATCACAACTGAAACTATACAGGATATTTGGTTCGGTGTAAAATATACCACTTTCTTTAGGTGTAAAGATTGTTGGTTTTGGATAGTAAACCACTTTCCCACCGATATCATCAAAAAGTTCTACTTTAACATTGAGATTCAAAAAATACATAGAATCCGAAATTTTGGCAATATCAAATATATTATTGTCAGAAATAAATGATTTATTTATTCGGATATAATGAATAGTGTCCAAAGGATCTAAAATAGAATAAATAAAGGTTGTTGGTTTTGATTCAAATGTAGTATCGAATGTTTGATCGCATCCAACAAAACTATATATCAATATAGAATATAAAATAACTCGCCTCATCTTCCTGAGTTAGAAACGGCAGGGTGGATCTACCACCCTGCATCTGTATACTTCCCTAATCTTCAATTTCATCAATAGTAAATGTAATCGAAAAATAATCAATATATGGATCATCACTAGTTGAGCTCTGCCCATAAGTCCAGTCTCCATATGCGGATGTCTTGTATCTATAATACACGTATAAACCTTTATAATATCTTGACAACCATATTGCTTGCTCAGTTGGATAATGAGTTTCTGTCCAATCTCCCGGATCCCAGTAATAAGTGTCATTAAGTGCCAATCCGTAAACCTTATACTCTAAAACTACTCCTGGACCATCATTATAAATAAATCCTATTGATGTAACCTCTGGGCCAGGGGTTGGATCAGGCGAGGCCTGAGAGTTATTTATGCAAATTAGCATAATAAAACTGACTGCCACTACTAGTGGTATGATAATGAATTTTACCTTTTTATTTTTTGCTGTTTTCATTATATTTCATTTGTTGAATTATTGCCCTCGGTAAGTTATTATTCAGCCGGGGTCAAATTGAGGGTTTAATTTGGTGGCCTTTTGCCACATATATGACTTAGCAGGTCATAATATCAGCCAGAATCTCAAGTGACTCTCAAAAATATGCATAGATTCCGGCTCAAACTAAGGAATTTGGTTTTCCTAATCATCCTTTGATTTCTTGGATTATTATTTTATGGACAAACAGAAACTTCCATTATTTATCCATAAAACTTAAATTATTGTTGATACATAAAGTTCAAAAAACAATTCTTCAACTATAATGACGTTTCAGTCATTGAGACCGCATTATTTTCGAATATTTGTTTTAAGAATTGTCTGCGCTTTATTTTAAAACACCAAAATATCCCCTGCATTCCTTGGAAAATAAGGGATGCTGTTGCTTGGATAAAGTTGAAATTCCCGTAAACAAGAGTGCCAGAATCTATCCTGATAAAAACATCTTATTTCAAAGTATCCAGCCATCTAGATATAATTCCCCTTTAACCCCTAGTGTATTCTCAACTGAATAATCTAAATCAAAAAGTGAAGTTTTTTTCAACAATTATTGTAACTACCAGAAAATGAGGGAGAAAAAACGGGTTGCGGGTTGCGGGTTGCGGGTTGTCGGTGAATAGGTAGAGACGCGATACCTCGCATCTCCCAATGCGTACCATGGTCAATTTTCCATCGGAGACTCGAAGTATCGCGTCTCTACAACCGAAATTGCATTTGGTTATGAGGTTATAAGGTTTTCAAAATTAACCATTAACAATTACCCAATCCCCCGATCTCCTACCTCACCACCCTCAGCAATTTCCTGGCGTGTTTGATGTAGGTTGGGTCTTTGGTGGCAATTAGTTCTTTCAGGTAGGTTTTGCACTGGGGGAGATTTCCTGTTTTGAGCTGAATAAGCGACAGATGCCAGAGGCTTTCAATCTGAACTGATCCTCCCAGGGGTACCAATTGACTGAATATTTCTTCAGCCTCTTGCCAGTTCTCAGATACCATGGCCTGCTTACCCAGGCTGATTTTTTCCCTTAAATCTCCAGTTTTGTTTACTGTGTTGTCGGGGTTTTGTGAGTTTTCGATATCGCGATAATTGATTTCACTTATTTCAGCCTCAAAATGTAATCTGTAGAATTCATTTGGATCAAATGATCTGTAAGGATGAATTACAGAAATCCACAATACCAGGATTGCTGCTATGGTAATTGGAATACTAATGACGATAAACCTGCGACGGATCCTCTTCCTCTGATTTACTTTCATTATGGCCTTGATTTTCTCCAGCCTATTCTCCTTTTCCGCCTTCTCCTGGAAAATCGTTCTTAGGAGATCCTCCAGCTTTTGATCATCTATATTGATTTTGTTCATGAGTTCTTTCTTTTACTTTTTGAGCTTTTCGGCTAACCATGGATCAGACTTTTCAATTAAGTCCATCAATTTTTCAATACATTGTTGTTTACGGGAGTATACCGTATCTGAGTTCTTGTAGCCTAATCTTTGTGCTATTTCTGAGATGTTATCTGAAACATAGAACTCTTCCAGGAGGTTTCTGCAAGACTCTGGCAGCTGTGCAATAAAAATCCAGGTTCTTTCCTTCAAAATATCCTTCTCGTCATCAGGTGAGTCTGGATGACAAAAACTATCCATTTGCTGACTGTCAAAAGGTATTTCTTTTCCGGTTTTTTTGTACTCCTGGCATACAATATTTTTAGCTATCCCATACAAGTATGCCAGCGGAGGACAGTTAATATTTTCTGGTATGTTTTGGAATGTTAATTCGTTTATTACCCTTGCTGATAGTTCCTTGGAATCCAGTTTGCTTCCCTTGAATTGACGTAATAGATTGTCTGACAACCTATTAAGGGGGGGGTGATCAAAGATATGGCTTTTTCGTCCATTTCCTTGATCCCATAGAGGAATTCTGGATTATTGATGTCCAAGTACTTGAATGTAAATTGTGACAGCCTAAGTTAATTAATATTATTGACAAATAATTGTTCATGAGAGAAAAGCCCGGTTTCCCGGGCTGATTCTCAACCGCCGCCGTTTCCGGGATCAGGATCGGGAGGAGGAGGCGGTGGTGGAGGGTTTGATGCATTGTCATCACCATCGCCACCTCTGACATTGAACAATTCTTCAATCCTGAGCTTATCCCAGTCAGGATTTTTTTAATAGCTGATGTTTTCATAATAATAAGATTAGTTAATAAAAGAATTCACTGTATAGTGTATTTTCATTTGGATTATCTAAATCAAATGTTGAACTATTAAATCAGATTAGCCTTAAATCCGCAACAAACTTAAAAATTTAACAAACATCCTCATTCCTTCCCT
>CAYXJR010000153.1:0-5637 GCA_964465145.1 uncultured Porphyromonadaceae bacterium
TGAGTTATATGTATAATACAAGCCAGACTATTGATTATCTACAAGTATTGATAACGTCTCTTATCAAAAGCTTTTGATAAACGAAGAGGTTTTGAAAAGGCATTGGATTATGACCGTGAAAAAGCTGAATATGCCATGGAAATGTTCCAGAAACTTTATGCCATTGAAGCAAAGGCCAGAGACGAAAACCTGTCTGTGGAGAAAAGGCATGAACTAAGGCTGGACAAGGCACTGCCTTTGTTAAATGAGCTGGGAAAATGGATGGCGGAAACCTATAAAACAGTATTGCCAAAATCCCCAATGGGCAAAGCAATAGCGTATTGTATCCCTCGCTGGGACAAACTAATGGCTTATCTTAATGACGGATCTCTGGAAATTGACAATAACCTTGCTGAAAATTCTATAAGAGGAATTGCCCTGGGAAGAAAGAACTACTTGTTTGCCGGGTCTTCCAGAGGGGCTCAAAGAGCTGCCATCTTTTATTCCTTTCTTGGAACGTGTAAAAAGAACAATGTAAATCCGTTTGACTGGCTGAAAAAAGTGCTTGAGGTTATCCCTGAATACAAAGTCAACCGACTCCACGAATTATTGCCCCAGAATATAGAGCTGTAAATCCTGCTGTGGCTACGCCCACCTAATAATTTTATTGGAATTTAAAGGACCTACTTGGTAGAGGGGATACATCTATTCTATACTACCTCATTTTATCTTTTAAAAATCGTTTTTAATTGCTCAATTTTGGACTCATCTATTTCAAGGCCCTGTTTTATTTCACCGTTTTTTATACTTAGATAATAAGGTGATCCAATATTCGTTCGATATTTTGTAAGTTCTTCTTTATCGTCCAACCAAACTTTATTAAGAGAGTAAATCTTATTCACTAGTTGAAAAGTTTTTGAATTATCTGGTAATCCAACAGTTATAATCCCAACATCTTCACGGTTTATTTCTAAGAATAAGTTTAAAGAGGCATTAACACAAGGTGTGCAGGAGGATAATGGAATTACAAAAAGATGTTTTAAGCCTTGATCTTTCAAGGATGCATTAAAAGTATTTTCAAAATACAAATAAAAATCCTCAGAGTAATTGTACTCTTTTAAAATTGATTTTGTATTGCATGACAAGACAATTGGAATAATCAGGATTATTAATTTTCTCATTTTAATTAATCTATTAATTATTTTTATATATAAATCCAATAGTGGGTAAAACGGGTAGTTGATATGCTGTTTTCCGAGTAATTCTATCTATATAAAAAAGATTCTTTCTATTGTAAACATTAATTATTGAAGCCACCAGTTGTATTGTTCCCCATGAAAAAGTCAGTCGCTTTCTTAGATTAACATCCAATCGGTGATAATGTGGCAGTCTCCCTTGATTATATTCTGCCAATAGAATTCCAAGATCTCCATTTAATCTATTTACCTGATAAACGTCTTTCGATTCATATGGATCAATTTCTTCATAATATCCTTCAATTTGTGTAAAAGGAAATCCTGTTCCAAAATTCCATTTTGATGAAAATTCCCAACTATTTTTTCGCCCAAAAGATCTATATAACAATATATTGAATGAGTGTCTTCTGTCATAATGCGGGACATATGACATAACTTCGTCCTGATGCATTGATTTTGATATTGAATAAACTAACAATATTTGTGTCTTGCTATTAGTATATTTTATCTGGAAATCAGCTCCGTAACTAACACCTTCCTCAATAATGAATTCCTTTTTTAAATACTCCGGCCTTGTTGCGTTATCCTCATTATCCTGATAATACCTATTCCTATTCACATTGATCAATTGATTATAATCAATTAGATAAGCCTCTGATGATATGTTTATCGATTTAAAAGCAGTCGTTTCAAGTCCTAATACAAGATGTCTTGATTTTTGGGTTCTATCATGAATATTTCTCCCCAAATACACTTCCTGTAGATTTGCTGGGCTAGACAAAAAGCCATAGAAAAAATTGACTATATCTCTATCAGAATGAGATGTCATTAAATTTTGAGAATATAATCCTGAAGCAATCTTTATACTCGTCATATCATTTAACTGAAATTTAACTCTCAGGCGTGGTTCAGGTGAAAAGTAATTCAGTGAGCCATAATATATCCCGTTTACTCCTCCTTCAAATATAAATCTACCTAAGTGTTTTTGATATTCGGCAAAAAACCTTAAATCCGTTGTAAAATCTTTTTGCTTGACTTGTAAATTATAATTATTGGAAACTATTGTGTTCGTTTCATTGCCTATTGCTTCAAATCCATAATCAAAGTGATCATAGTTATGAATATATCTGAATTTTATCCCTAACTGAAATCCATTAATATAGCTATGACTGGGATTTTGATCAGAATGATTGTAATCATTTTTATAAGCTGAGTAAAAAACATATGGACTCATTTGTATTTTTGACGTAATGGGGAAAATTGTAGCCCTTATTCCCCCTCCATAAAATTTCCAATTCATATCAACAAGACCTGGATATATGACCTTATCAGAATTCTTCATAAAAATAAGGTCAAGCTTGTTCCCGGTTCCCCCTCTTAATGATAATTTCCCAAAAAGATCCTCGAAAGAAAATGGTATCCCAATGGAATCAATATAAGGTAAATATGATGCAGTTTGATCAATCAAAGATTTTCTGCCAGATAAAATGTATGACAAATAGAATTCCTTTCCCTTTTTCTTTTTAATCAATGGCCCTTCGGCTAGTACACTGGTTTGAAACGGATCAATAGTATAATTTGCCTTTAAGGAAAATGGATTCCCGGTTTTAGTTGTAATATTCATTACAGAGGCTATGGCTCCGCTGTAACTAGCACCAAAGCCCCCTGTATATATATCCGCACTCTCAAGTATACCAGATGGAACAACCGAAAACAGTCCCATTGAATGCATAGGATTATATACAGTAATTCCATCCACCAGAAACTTATTCATACTTGGAGAACCACCCCTAATATACAATTGCCCACCCTGATCTCCAGTTTGAATAATTCCAGGCAACATTTGTAAATATTGAGCAAGATCAGGATTAGCACCATAACCAGGAAGTTTGGATATTTGAAGAGGACTAATGTGATGCATTGCTATACCAGTTTCAGTTTTCTCCCTTTCTTTTATATCAGAGATTACAAGCTGGTCAATTTCAACTGTAACCTTTTTTAATTCAAGAGTTCTCTCGATAAAACTATTCTTTGTAAGGTCAATCTTTACTGAATCAGTTTTATAACCAATTGCAGAAAAATAAAATATATAAATACTGGGATTTAAGTTTAAAATTTGAAAAAATCCATTCTCATCAGTTGAGGACCCTGATCTTCCATCTTTAAGATATATATGAGCCCCAATAACTGGTTTATATGTAGCCTTGTCAACAACATTTCCTTTAAATACCCTATTAGATTGTCCTTTTACTTGTGGTCCATTACAAAAGACAAATGTCAAGATCAATAGTAGATAGCTAATTTTAATCATAGGGATACAAAGTGTTTTTAAATCCAAGCTTTCCTGTAATTTGACCATATGCTAATGAGTCCAATGAAGATTGATCAGGAACGAGTCCTTTCAGCTCTGTTACAGCAATACTTGTAAAAATCCCTGTACCGTTTACAACATTTGTGAACTTTTTTCTTTCGTTTCCAAATTCCAAACCTTTGCCTTCATTATAATATAAATTGTATTCATGTGTTCCAATAAACAATCTTATATCAATCCCAGAAAGTTCTCTATATAATATTGACGAATCCTCAGATATATGACTTGCCAGAAAACCATATATTGCCTCATAGCTTAATTTTTTCTTATATATTTCCTTCAATTCATCGGGTAATGGTGCTGGAGAAATAATTATCGGTTCCAAGTCCCATTCAATAAAGTTGTCCTTTCGGGTCAGATCATTATAATAATCAACGTAATTAAACCTGATTTTGAACTGATAAAATTCGCCAAAGTCTTTAGATTGGAAGACCAAAGTAAATGGATAATCCTCAGTAAAATATAGATATTTGGTGGTTCTCGAAGGTCTCATTATGCTAGCCTTAGGAATAATATGTGTTTTTGCTGAAACATATTTGTCCCTGTTGGGGAAATAGACAATAATCTGATATTGTTTTCTTGAGTCAATATAGGGTTCACCAAACCACCAATAATTGTTCGATTGAGGAAAAAGACCTGAATCTTTAGGATAATCATATCGTACCATAGGATACTCAGTTGTAAATTCTTTAAATATTTCCTGCATGTACACTTCAACTGGTTCCCTGTAATTAGATGAATCAGCTATTTTAGACATCTCGAATGCATTTTGGTCACCGTTAAAAGTTTTTCTAATTCTTACAACACAACCAAAGCCTTCGTTAATGAATCCATGAATAACTGTAATATCTTTCCAATCAGCACTAATATTAACCTCAGTTTCGCAGGTTGAGAAAATTGAGATCACCAAAAGGCAAAATAGTATTAAGTTAAATGGTTTATTCATTGTTTTTCAAACATCTAATGTAAAAACCATATTTTATATTTTCAGGGAATCTCTCAGGGCTATCATTGATCTGGAGCATTCCACATCGATAGGCATAATTTCCGGTTTTTGTTGATGACCACCATCCAGTCGTATAACCAAGGAAATAATAGTGTGAGTAATCAAATTCCCCAGAAGGATTTCTATAACCTACATATATCCCGTCAAAGCCGCTTGGAGAGTTTGCCCCCATTAAGTATTTTCCAGCTCCAAAAGCTTTATATTCATCAAAGATGATGGAAGTGTCTGGATAAAAGGGACTGCCAATAATAGGATAACCTCCCGGTTGACGAGGATTATAAAAATTATCCATAAGTTCCTGCCATTCCATATCCGTTGAGATATGCCAATCTGGAGGACAAATCCCCTGAGTACCCTCAGAAGACGAATATTGCATAGCTTCTTCCCATTGATAAAGGCCTCCATATTTACTACAAGCTGATTCGTTAGGATTATTAAGAGTACTATAGCAATATTTTTCTATAATTTGATTATTCTTTTGCTCTTCCTTCTTGTTAATCACCACACCAATATTCAAATTTTCAGCCATCCACACCTGACCACCAATAACAGTGATTTTGTACCACTGTTTATCCCTTGGATCCTGCATTGAATCTTGCTGGGATATTGATAATTCCTTTGTCACTGTGGCACTCCCCCCAAAACCATCAATTACTTCCAGAGTCACCTTATAGGTACCGTAATCACTGAATCTGTAATTACCATAAGGTGAATTGGAGTAGTCAGTATCCCACTTTCCATCACTGGTCCAATCCCATCTAAACATCATTGCTACCAGTTGACTTTCATTATCAGCAGTCATGCTTGCATCAAAATAAAAAATAGTTTTAAGATTTCCATTTTTTGGTAAATAAGTAAAATCAGGAATAGGTAAAGAATTCTCCGAGCAAGAGAAACAGAAGGAAACAACTAATACCATTATAATTGAACCATGTAGTTTCATAATCGATAATAATTGTAATTAGGGGAACCACGTAAGTTAACAATTTTATTTTAATTGGTTTCAATTTGGAAAGTAACTTGGGCAAAACGAAGATTCAAGAGGCAAGTGCGACTTTTGAATCAAAACTATTTAAAAAAACGCT
>CAYXJR010000154.1:0-5428 GCA_964465145.1 uncultured Porphyromonadaceae bacterium
ATAGTGAAAAGTTACAACTTTATTCCTTTTTGGTTCTGGCTTGTCCAGGTTAGGGTATAAAACAATAGAAGAGTTTGAGAAAATAAATAGTAATTTTAAAAATGCAGCCTAACTTAACTCAGTGTCCAAGTTTTGGTAGCAAGTCCATAATACCAAAATGAGATTAATTATGAAATGGTTAACATTTCTTGTGGTTATCCTATTGTTCGTATCCTGCAATGGTTCAAGACCAGATATTAAAATGTTGATTCTGAGTAGGGACAGTTTTGCTAGTTCTATCTTATTAAACGGAGAAGATATAACAATGGACACATCAAAGTACATACGACGTTTCAATTTGATTTGTGACTCATTAATTATCGCAAAGAATAGCGGAGCTTATCCGTACTATTTAGGTATTTATAATCTAAGAACGAAAGACCTTCTCGTGGAGTTTGCCAGGAGAGGAAAAGGACCAGGAGAGTTTCTATCAGCTAAATATTTGTCAAACACATATGATTATACCAATAAAGAATGTTTTCATATTGTTGATATAGTGTCTCGTAAAGTTTCAATTTTTAATCTTGACAGTCTTCTCAATTTCAAAGACGATTATAGTCCAAGGCAATTTAAATTGCCTGATGCAACGTCGAATTTTTCACCACTAATAAATGGAACCTATGTCTGTTATAATTCCTTCTTTCTAGATAATAAGGAGTTTTCAAATCAAAATGATCAAATATTTTTGTTTGATATAAGATCAGAGAAATTACCAATAGAGGACTTCAAGTATTTCACACCAAATGTTTCAAATGGTTATGTATTAGTTTCTCGAGATAGAGATAGAATCTTGATTGCTGAGAGATATAGAGATGTGATTGACATTTATGATAAAGAGCTACACCATGTTCAAACGCTTAAGGGGCCTGATTTCTTTGACCCACAGGTTTTCCTTAGATTCTCCAATCATATTAGTTTTAAGCCTGGAACAGAGGATGGTGGGTATTACCCGTGCTATTCCACCAAGGACTTCGTTTACTTAATTTATAGGGGCCCGAAGGATTTACACAACCCAGAGATTGAATGGCCTCCTGTTGAAGTTTTCAAGTTTGATTGGGATGGGAATCCGATTGATAGATACGTCCTGGACAGGTTTATATATACAATCTCTGTATCATCAGATGAAAAAGAAATTTACGGAACATCGTATAATTCAATTGGAGATCCTGTTCTGGTTAGGTTTAGCTTAACAAAGAATTCACAATGAAATATATCTCTTTGGCAATATTCGCGCTTATTTCCGTTGCATGTTCAAATGATGTTAAATATGATAATATCCTTTGCCAATCTACTAGTCTGCAAATCCACTAATCCACTAATCTACTAATCTACTAACATGAAAACCCTGATAATCTTCCTTTTAGCCACATCTCTTCTGGCCTGCTCCCAACCCGAAACAATTTACCTCGATGAACTCGATCTATCCACTATGGTATCAGGATGGGGCACACCACAAATCAATAAATCAATTTCAAACGGTCCACTGTTAATCAATGGCGAAGAGTTTGAACATGGTATCGGAACTCACGCCACAAGCACCTTCCTTATTGATCTACAGGGTAATGCCCTTGAGTTCAGTGCCAGATTTGGTGTTGATGATGCCTCAGTTGAAAATGGAAGTATCAAATTTTACCTGATTGGCGATAAGAAAATCATCTGGGAAAGCGATATTATGAGGAAAGGCGCCGATGCCCAGGATTGTAAAGTAAGTCTTAAAGGCATTGACAGGTTGGGCCTTCTGGTTGCAGATGCCGGTGATGGGATAGATTATGATCATGCTAACTGGGTTAACGCACAGATCAGCTACAAGAACACAGCACCCAAAGCAGTAGAAAAAGTCACCGAAGAAGAAGTTATTTTAACTCCTCCGGCACCCGATAAACCAAGGATAAATGGTCCGGCTATCACAGGAGTAAGACCAGGCTCTCCTTTCCTATACCGGATACCTGCAACAGGCAAGCGGCCAATGGATTTTGAAGTTCGAAATCTGCCCAAAGGAATTTCTTTTGATCCAAAAACAGGAATTATTTCTGGCTATGCACCCGCAAAGGGTGATTATTCAGTAATGCTACTGGCTGAAAATGAGCATGGAATTGACAAGAAGGACTTTACAATCAGGGTTGGCGACACACTTGCCCTTACACCCCACATGGGTTGGAACAGCTGGTATATTCATTACGATAGAGTTAGCGATGAGATCATGCGAGAAGCTGCAGATCAGATGATTGCCACCGGTATGGCCGATTACGGCTACCAATATGTAAATATAGATGACTGCTGGATGGTTAAGCTGGATACAGATGATCCGGAAATCGGCGGGCCTCTTAGGGATGCCAATGACAAACTTCTCACGAATAAAAGATTCCCTGACATGAAGGGAATGACAAATTACATACATGACAAAGGATTAAGAGCAGGGACTTATATCTCCCCCGGACCGAATACCTGTGCCGGATATGCAGGAAGCTATAAGCATGAGGCACAGGATGCCAAAACATTTGCCGATTGGGGCTTTGATTTTCTGAAATACGATTGGTGCTCTTATGGGAGTGTAGAACCAGCAAAAACACGTGAGGATTATATTGCTCCATATACCCTAATGTGGGGGGAGTTAGGAAAACAGAAACGGGATATTGTTTTAAACCTTTGTCAGTATGGCATGGACAATGTATGGGAATGGGGAGGAAATGTTGGAAACAGCTGGAGAACCACCGGAGATCTGGGACTTGCAGGAGGATCCGGAATGCCTGGCTTCTATCATATTGGCCGGAGTAATGCTGATCACTGGGAATATACCAAGCCAGGAAACTGGAACGATCCCGACTACATTCTTATCGGGTGGGTTGGAAGTGCTCATAAAATGGGAGAAGGGGTTAAAACCGACTTAAGCCCCAATGAGCAATATTTCTATATGTCGATGTGGTCCCTGATGGCGGCCCCTCTAATTTTCAGCGGTGATATGGCCAAGCTGGATTCCTTCACCCTCAATGTGTTATGCAACAACGAGGTGATTGAAGTTAACCAGGATATCCTTGGTAAACAAGGCAAAATTATCCGGGAGAAAGATGATCAAATGATCATGGTGAAAGATCTGGCCGACGGATCCAAAGCAGTAGGATTATTCCATGTTACCGGATCTTCAACCGACCCATTGGATCATTTCGATTGGGGAAACCGAAAGGCTAAAGAAATGAGCATCAGCTGGGAAGAACTTGGAATTTCTGGCTCTAAAAAAGCAAGAGACCTTTGGAGGCAAAAAGACCTTGGCGAATTTGACGATGGAATAACATTGAAGGTTCCATACCATGGGGTTCAAATGATACGAATTAGTGACAAGTGACGGGTGACAAGTGACAAAAAAAGACCGATCTACAAATCCACCGATCTACATTGTGAATATGTACACCGAGCGGAATGGATACAGAATGCCCGACTACCATCGCCTGGATCTGGGGGTAACTTTTGAGAGTAAAAAACGCGAAAAGTACACATCAACATGGAATTTCAGTGTATATAATGCCTATGCGAGACAGAATGCCTATTCGATAAACTTTATTCAAAGCGAGGATGATCCTAATATTTCCCGGGCTGAGCGGCTTTCACTATTTAGTATAATTCCATCCATTACCTGGAATTTCAAATTTTAATAAGATCTGTAATGAAAAAATCAATATATATCCTGCTGGCCATTCTTAGTCTCGCCTCTTGCACCAAAATCATTGATATAGAGTTGAACTCGGCTATGCAAAGAATTGTAATCGAAGCAAGGATAACTGATCAGGGATCACCTGCAATGGTTTACCTTTCACGTACAACCGACTATTTCAATCCTGCAGAACCAGAAAAAGTAACTGGTGCAAAAGTTAGCATTAGTACAGATTTTGGCCAATCTGTTAATCTGGTAGAAATGAGCAAAGGGGTTTATCAATACTCTGATCTATCACTAAAAAATGGTGAAACATACCATCTTTCAGTGGAAGATGGGGATCAAGTTTACGAAGCTATATCTGTTCTGCCTAACAAAGTTCTCATCGACAGCCTTGTAATCGATTGGTTTGATAGTTTTAACCCCAACGACAGCCTGTCGGGTGGATACATTCTAAATTGCTGGTATACAGATCCTGTAATGCTTGAAAATTTCTATATGTTTACCGCTGAAAAGCTAAACAAAAGCGATGTTCCTGAACTGGACTTTCCCGGGTCCATGTTAAAAATTCTTTCAAGCGACGTCCTTTATAATGGAAAATCGGCCTTAATGAACCTAAACCGCCGTGGATTTTACCAATTTGGTGATACAGTTCTGGTAGAACTCATCTCAATCGATCAAAACACTTATAATTATCTTGATCAACTTGGCGAAGTCAGCGGCGGCGGGCCCAGCTTTGGCAACTCGGCACCAGCAAATCCAGAGAATAATATCAGTAATGGTGCTATGGGATATTTCTCGGCAGAGGCAATTGATTCGAGGGTGGTTGTTATCAAGTGACGGGTGACGGGTGACGAGTGACGAGTGACAAAGGAAAGGTTACTTAAGGTTACAAACCAATCAAAGATATTTCAGATATTAGCAAAACAGTTCCTATGTACTTACTTGTTAAAACCCTTGTTGGATGATGTCAAATACAATTAGATATATTTTTCTCTTTGGAATATTAGTAATACTAGCCTCTTGCAGCCCGCAATCAATTGACATGGCCGGTTCCTGGAATTTTCAAATCGATCGAAATGATGTGGGAGAAAAAGAGGCATGGTTTTCATCTCCACTGCCGGATACCATTTCACTTCCGGGATCAATGGCCAGCAAGGGCTTGGGGGATAACATCACCCTGGAAACCAAATGGATGGGAGGAATGAGGAACCCGGAATGGTATAAAGATCCTAATTATGCTCCCTATTACGATCCCGATAATGTAAGACTTCCTTATTGGCTGCAGCCTGAAAAAAAGTATACCGGGGCAGCCTGGTATCAAAGAGAGATTGAAATCCCAAAATCATGGGAAGGAAAAACACTGGAACTATCCCTGGAACGCGTACACTGGGAAAGCACAATTTGGTTTGACGATCAAAAGATTGGCACCCAAAACAGTCTCGGCACACCCCATGTTTATAAAATTGATCCTGAAGGGAAAACGGGTAAGCATCTTATCACTATTTGCGTTGATAACCGGACGAAAGATGTTGATGTTGGATGGGATTCACATAGTGTCTCGGATCATACTCAATCGAACTGGAATGGGATTGTGGGTGAATTGAAAATCTCTCCTACATCTCAAATATCTCTGAGCAACATAAGGGTCAATACGGATATCAACACCAAAACGGTACTCATCACTGGAGAGATTTTCAACTCAGGGCAGAAAGGTAAAAAGGCAGAAGTCAAAAGTAGGGT
>CAYXJR010000155.1:0-5227 GCA_964465145.1 uncultured Porphyromonadaceae bacterium
TTTATGCACAGTGTCTTGGCTTTATTGTTAATAATTTACTTGCGGATTTAAGGGTGAACAAGAAGATCTTTGTCCTTAATCGTAGTGGAGAGGTTTTCCTTTTTAATGATGATGGTAAATTTGTCAGACAGATTGGTGCGATTGGGAAGGGTCCAGGTGAATATGTGGGTGCTCAGTATATGGAAGTATCCCCTGACGGATCGCTCATTTATATATACAACCAGAGGTTTGGCAATGCTGGATACACTTATGACCTTGACGGTAATCAAATAAACTCCTTCAAAATGAATTATCTTACCTGGAGATTTGCCCCTCTAAGTGAAGGACGGCATATCATGATTTCACCCTATGGAAGTTTTTCTCCGGATTCAGCCAATTTTCTGTTTTACCTTCAGGATGAAAGTGGCAAAGTAATCCGGAAATACCCATCGTCGCAAGTGATAAAAATGATGGGTGATTTTTCGATCGGCGGCTTTTTTATTGACCCAATTCGTGTATTGGCTTATCAACCCTTTTGTGATACTGTTTTTCAAGTGGATGGAGAGGGTAACATGAATCCGGTATTTAATTTAAACTTCGGTGGCCACCATGCACCAGATGAGCTTTATGCGGATATGGCAAATGTAATGAACCCGACTGAATCCTATTTTTTATCCCCAACACTCAGGCAAACAAGGGATAAACTTTTTATCAGGATAAAGGAAAAACAAAAATATCATATTGGTATATATCGATTTGATAATGGGAACATTTTTTCGTTTAAAACAGATAATGGCAAAATCCCAAATGATCTGGATGGTGGCCCAGATTTCTGGCCGACAGGAACTGATGGTGACCAGGAATTATACCAGATGGTTCAGCCTTTTGATCTGCTGAATCCGGAAAAAGAAAATCAAAAGAATCAGCTTGAAGTTAAGAATTCTGATGCGGCAGAAGCCTATCAAAGACTGCTGAACACATTGACTGAAAACGACAATCCTGTTGTTATGGTGGTCAAATTAAAATAGCCTAGAATGAATAAGATTTCTTGGATAATTATACTTTATAAATATCGCCAGTAATAGTTTCTCATTGTCATCATTGCCAGACAATCAATAAACTTCACACTATTACAATATTTCTTACAATCCAGGGATTTGATCACTACTCACGATTCACTGCTCTCTACCCACTACCCACTTATACCCCTAAACCTTATTACTTTTCCTTATACTCAAGCCTTATAAGAGCGTAAACTTCACCGGCATAGACATCCTCACCATTACAGGCTTGCCCCTCTGCATCCCGGGCGTCCATTTGGGTGCAGCCTTAAGGGCACGGATTACCTCATTGTCCAGTGAGGGATCAACCCCCCGGGCAATGTTTATTTCTACCAGTTCGCCTTTCCTGTTAACTACAAAATTGACATGAACTGTGCCACTGATACTGTTTTCCTCAGCAATAGGCGGGTATTTGCAGGTTTCTTGAATATATCGCCTGAATCCGTCTAAATCCTCTCCCTGAAAAAGAGGCATTTCCTCAACAATCACGAAAATGGTGTCATAATCCTCATCCTCTTCCGCCACTTCCATTATCTCAATGATATCATCCTGGTTTGCCTCAAAATCATCAAGCTCGAATTCATCTTCCAAGTCCATATCATCATCAACAATATTAAGTTCCAGGACGACCGGCTGAGGTTTTGGCGGAATGATAGGCTTCTGCAATTCCTGACGGGTGATGGGGATGATCTCTTCTTCGCCCTGCAGGTCAGGCAGATTACCTAAAGATCCGATTTCTAATTCTGTCTTTGTCCATTGGAAGCCCAGAAGCACCAGAGTCAGGGCAAGAACAAAACCTATCTCGAGGAACAGTGCACGTTTGTTCTCGAGATTCGCTTTTTTACTTTTTTTGGTTTCCATCTTACAAGCATTTACAGGTTTTTTAAAAGTTCAGGTCTTTTCAACCAGCAGGGGACCTTAAATGGCTTGGTATAAAAATAGGAATTCTTAACTAAATACTTAGCTGAACTATGAATTTAGATGACTCGTTAACAAATTAGTTATACACGGAAGAGTTTAAATGAAGATATTAGAGACTTGATAACAGATAACAGATAATAGATAACAGATAACAGATAACAGATGACGGATGACGGATGACGGATGACAGATGACGGATAACAGATAACAGATAACAGACGTCATCAGTCACTTTTCGTCACCTATCGTGAACTTCCTTCAGTCTTACGTCTTTCGTCTTACGTCTTAGGCCTTGAACAAAGACCTTGTATCTTGAATCTTATATCTTGTATCTTGTATCTTGTAATGGTCCTCGTTACTTCTTAAAAGCCTGAATGAGTTCCCTCATCTGTCCTTCCCAATCCTCAGCCAGCGGATCTATTTGGATGAGTTTGGCATTAAGGTCTTTAGTTATTTGTTGTGCTTTTGCCTGATCGAATTCTTTTTGGATGAACACCCTGCTGATATTTTCAGCTTTAGCCAGATCGATGAGCTGCTTCATATAGGCGGCAGATGGTTCCTTTCCTTCGAATTCCATCGGAATCTGTTCCAGCCCATAATCACGTGCAAGGTAAGTGAGTGCAGGATGAAAGATGATGAATTTTTTATTTTTCAGTTTCTTGGATATTGCCTCCAGATCCTGGTCCAACGCATTGATCTTTTCTATAAATACTGCCAGATTTTGCCTTATAAGATCCTGGCAGACTGGATCGAAACGAATAATTGCATTGGCGGTGTTTTCTGCCAAAATAACAGCAGATTTAGGCGACATCCAGATGTGTGGGTCAATACCTCCATGGTCATGGACATGCCTTTTTCCCGGCTTATCTTCTTCGTGCCCATCTACTTCTTCATCTCCTTGAATAAGGTCAATCCCGGCAGACAGATCAATTATCTTCAAATCTTTATGATTCTTTTTTATTGATTCCATCCAGGCCAGCTCAAACCCAAGATGTCCGATTTTTAAGTATAATTCTGATTTGCTCAGGTTCCTTAGCTGCCTGGGTGTAGGGTCGTAACTGGCCGGGCTGTTACCGGGTGGTAACAACACATTGACAACGAATTCATTTCCAGCCAATTGTTCTATAAAATACTTCTGCGGGAGGATGCTTACACTGATAATAGGTTTTTCCACTGTATTCTCCTCAGGATTATTGCAAGCCTGAAGAAGGAATATTAGGGTTATCAGGCCAAATGAAATTGATCTCATGATATATGTCATTTGGGTAACAGCTCTGTAACGGTTTCAATATTCTTTATGTTCATAATATTTGATCCACCAGGTTCATACATAAAATCAATCCTGTCCTGGTAAACCTCCAGTATCTTATGCCTCACCATTTTAAGAGCAGAGTTGATCATCTGATTATCATCGGAGAAATCTTCCGGTACCACCTGAAAGGAGGTCGGTATCCATTTTTCCAGGAATTGCCCCTTGAATTCAGGCACCTGCTTGAACAGATAAAGATCATCCCTGATTGCTTCAAGAATTTCCTCCGCTTTGCTAAACCCGTTCTTTTTTGCGAAAGCCCTTACTTTCTCCTTGTGAAGGGTAACTAAGGCAGTAGTACTCTTTTTCATATCATTATAAACCATAATCTGGTGTATCAGCTTTCCAGAATTCTGAATTGCTTCCTCTATGCCTTCAGGAGAGTATTTCTCGCCGTCAGCCGATATCAGCAAGGCCTTTTCCCTGCCAATTACAAAGAGAAATCCGTCATTGTCCATATAGCCGAGATCCCCGGTATGAAGCCATCCGTCGATGATTGTTTTGCTTGTGGTACCAGGATTCTTATAGTATCCCTTCATCACATTTTTTCCCCGGATGATGATTAGGCCCTGTTCGTTGGTTTTCATCTCCTCACCCTTGTCGTTAACAATTCTGCATTCAACGTTTGGGATTACACGGCCGGAACTGCCCATTTTATGGATCTGCTGTGTATTAGCTGATATTATTGGTGTGGCTTCGCTTAATCCATATCCTTGATATACAGGGACTCCAAGGGTGTAAAAGAAGTGTTGCTGGCGAATGTCCAGAAGGGCGCCGCCTCCAACCAGGTATCGGATGTTGGTCCCGAATATTTTCCTGACTTTGGAGAATACAAGAAGATCTGCCAGTTTATATGGAAGATAATTTACCAATCCGACAAGGAAATTTGCTTTCCTGAATCCATCAAGATTCATCCTTATACCGGCATTCATGCCCATATTAAAAATCCCGGAAATAAATTTTCCTTTTGCTTGAATGCCGTCCTTTATCTTCATCATGAAGTTGCTTGTAAGGGAAGGAACGCTAAGCATAAAATGGGGATTAGCCTCGACAAGGTTTTTGGCAACATTTTTGGCATACTGAATACCTCCCCCGCCGAAATCCACGAAATACAAGCTTAACCCGCGCCGAAGGGCGGCATAAAGACCTACGGTATGAGCGAAGGAGTGATCTATTGGAATACAGATATAAAGACGGTCACCAGGATCAACATTAAAATACTCCATGGCATCCTGGCAGTTGTGAACATAATTAAAGTGGGTAAGCATGATACCTTTAGGATCACCTGTGGTTCCCGAGGTATAAGAAATTGTTACCAGGTCGTCTTCGCTAATCTCCTCTTCTATTTTTTCTAGAATTTTCTCATTCTTATCCCAGGCATCTTTCCCAATATCCAAAACCTCATTGTACATATAGCAGTTTTGTCCCGGGGTGATCCCATTATCTATACATATGGGTTCCATATCACCCATGTCATCCTCAAGCAAAATAATCGGGATCGCCCTGTCCAGTATATTATAAAGAGGAGCAATCTTTTTCAGCATCATTTTGCTGACTACCAGTGCAACTGAATCGGAATGATTGATACGGAAAATAATTTCTTCGGGCAATAATTTAAGAGCCAGAGGTACGTTTGTGGCACCCGCAAACAACATTCCGAATTCTGTGCAAATCCAAATATTTTTTCCCTCTGAAATCAGGGATATTTTGTCACCTTTCTTGATCCCCAGCTCCATTAGACCAGATGCCATATAACGGCTTTCTTTTAAAACTTCGGGATAGGTCATGCTTTCCCATTCCCCGTTTTTCTTATTCGAGGTATATAATGTCTCCGGGTACTTGGCAGCGCAATCGCGCAGCATTTTTAATACTGTCTTTTTCATAATCGATCTGGTTTATGCGATTAGTATCTTATCAATAATATTCGTGTAATTCTTGGCAAAAGTTTAATAATTCA
>CAYXJR010000156.1:0-5177 GCA_964465145.1 uncultured Porphyromonadaceae bacterium
AAGCATGGCGGCTACCATAAATACAAATAATACTCCTAAGTTAGCACCATTACTCATGTGAGTGCTGGTTCGGCGCATACCGTGGTCCGGACCCACATTGAGGAAACAAGAATCGGTGGGGCAGCACTCGAAGTCCGTCACACCCTGAGTTCTCCCCGGGGGGAGGTGCTTTCCACAACCACCACGCCCCTGAAAACCTCTTACTCCCTCACCAACACCATTGAGGTAGAGCTACCGTCTGTAAGAAATCCTGATCTGTGGTCGGATGTTAACCCGCTGCTCTATACCCTTCGCACCGAGATTCTTGAGGAATTCAGAGTGATAGATTTCAGGGAGGACCGGATTGGATACCGTTTCTTCCGCTTCGATTCAGAGCAGGGCTTCACCCTTAACGGCATCCCGACAAAACTGAAGGGAGCCAATATTCATGTCTTCTACCCGGGACTGGGCAATGCATTGCCGGAACGGTTTCACCGTGAGGATATGAAGTTGATGAAGGAGATGGGTTGCAATTTCATGCGCACCTCTCACTATCCGCGCCCACAGGCCACCCTTGAGGCCTGTGATGAATTGGGTATTCTGGTGATGGAGGAACAGCCCTACTGGCATGGTTCACTCCGCGCTTCCGGGGGCGAAGAGGCCATCCACCATGCATCGAGGCTGATTCGCAATATTGTGCGTCAGCACGGAAACCATCCGAGTATCATTGCCTGGAATACAGTAAACGAAGTCATGATCGCCCCGGCCTACAAACCCGGTGTTGGGCATCTGCCTCCCGGTCATCCGGGCCGCGAGGCATGGAGGATCAATCCCAAGGAGTATCCCTACCTTCGGAGACACCTCACGAAGATGGTCGAAACCTTCAAGGAGGTGGATCCCCAGCGGCCGGTATCCATGGTTGTTGGCGGACAATGGGAGAAGAATGACATCGCAGGACTCACCGCCATCGCCGATATCGTGGCCTATAATGGCGGGGCAATGAACCTGCCTGAGAGTGAGTTCACGGGAACAGAGACCGGCAAACGTTATGAGTTTAAACCTGACTACTATCGCGAGATTTATCCAAACCGCATCCACATGATTTCGGAGGGTGTCCTGAACGATTACTCCTTTGAACGTGGTCAATGGGAACAGGAGCAGGCGGGCTGGCGCGTGAGCGCAAGGTACTGGAGCATCATGAACCTGCGCCCGTGGATCTGCGGCGGGTCCATGTGGTGCTTCACCGATTACTCCTATGAAGGAAATCTCGACCCCCATGGCGCAGTTGACCGCTACCGCCTTCCCAAGGAGCTTTTTCCCTTTTATGAGGCGATGTGGGCCGACCATGCCGTCCTCCATATTCTTGGCCACTGGAACCAAAAGGCCGGGTTATCCCGGGAGGTGGTGGTATTCACCAATTGCAGGGAGGTTGAGCTTACCCTGAATGGAAAATCATTGGGCAAAGGGATCTCCTACACCGATGAATACCCGGGAATTGAAAATGCGCCCCTGGTCTGGAAGGATGTTGCTTATGAAGAGGGGACTCTTGAGGTAAGGGGGAATTTTGGTACTCAGGAGCTGGTGGACCGCCGGGTCACTGCAGGCAAACCTGAGAGGCTCCTGCTTACTGCCTCCAACGATACACTGAAGGCTGATGGTCGTGACATCAGCTATGTGGACTTTATCATCTGTGATGAGGATGGGAATCGGTGTTACACCAACAGCTGTACTTTGTCAGTGACTGTAAGCGGTCCGGCCCGTTTGGCGGGTCCGGATGAAATAAGGGTCTCGGTCGGAATGGCCAGGGTGGCCGTTCGCTCCACCGGTGATCCTGGTGAAATCAAAATAGAGGCCGGGGGTGATGGGCTAATTCCTGGTCTGCTAAGTTTGAGGGCTTTTGATCTGAATACCCAAACAGAGTACCACGTGTCAAGCTCAGGCATTGAGGGGAACCCGGGCTCTGAATTAAAGCCCTTCAGGACCATCTCAGAGGCGGCGCAGCTTGCTCAGCCCGGCGATGTGATCACCGTGCACGAAGGGGTGTATCGCGAGCGGATTAATCCACCACGCGGCGGGACCTCCGATGACAGGCGCATCGTATACCAGGCCGCAGAAGGGGAGGAGGTTGTGATCAAGGGATCGGAGCGTATCAAAGGCTGGGAGAAGGTACAGGAGGGTGTCTGGAAAGTTACACTTTCCAACGATTTCTTTGGTAAATACAATCCATACAGGGATCTCATTTCCGGAGACTGGTTTTTCCCCGGGGGACGTGAACATCACACGGGAGAGGTTTTTCTCAACGAGGTGTCACTCTTTGAAACGGATCTCCTGGAGCAGGTCCTGAATCCCATAAAGGACCCGGACAAAAAAGGTTCTGAGTATACCTGGTACTGCGAAAGCGATGGAGAAGAAACCCACGTATACGCTAATTTCCAACAATACGATCCCAACAATGAAAACGTAGAAATTAGTGTACGGAAAACCTGCTTCTACCCGGCCGAAACGGGAATAAACTACATCACCGTGCGTGGATTCCATATGACTCAGGCAGCCACCCAGTGGGCACCGCCTACGGCAGAACAGATAGGACTTTTAGGAACCAACTGGAGCAAGGGATGGATCATCGAAAATAATTCTGTCAGCAATTCAAAATGCACAGGGATCACCCTGGGAAAGGACAGCAAGAGTGGGAACAACGTGGGAGATCCGGCTGATGAGGGCAGGGTGCCAGATGGTGTCAATTTTTACAACAATGTGGTGGACATGGTCATTAAGGAGGGGTGGGATAAAGAGCTAATAGGATCCCATATTGTGAGAAATAACGAAATATTTGACTGCGGTCAGGCAGGTATTTGTGGGAGTCTGGGCGCTATATTCAGTGAGATATCAAACAATCATATTCATGATATCTGGACGAAAAAGCAGTTTCGTGGCTTCGAAATGGGAGGGATCAAAATACATGCAGCCATTGATATGCTTATTGAAAACAACCATATCCATAATTCCTATAAAGGGATCTGGCTGGACTGGGTGGCGCAGGGCACAAGGATCAGTAGTAATATATGCTATGACAATATAAGCCAGGACCTGTTTCTAGAAGTGAATCATGGTCCCGTCCTCGTGGATAACAATCTTTTCCTTTCACCTTTTGGCATCAGAAACTTGTCAAGCGGAGAAGCCTTTGTTCACAATTTAGTCATGGGAAAAACCAGCTTTGGCTCCGAAACAAGAACAACTCCCATATTTATGCCTCACTCAACTCAAAAAATTACTATCGGGGAAATCCCCGGAGGGGACAAGCGTTTCTATAATAACATTTTTGCAGGAGAAGGATTGGACGAAACTATGGAGGCGAAACTTCCTCTGTATGCCGAAGGAAATGTTTACCTGAACGGTGCAAAGCCCTGCAAAAAGGAAGAGGAATATGTTGAGCAAAAGGAGTTTGATCCAAACGTTCGTTTGGAAAGCGAAGTCGGAAAACTATTCCTCCATATCACCTATAACGAGGCCACTTGCAATCTTAAGAACAGATGTGTAAGCACCGAACTCCTGGGAAGGACAGTGATCACCAAACAGCTGTTTGAAACAAGTGAGGGCAATCCCATAAAGATTGATAAGGATTTCTTTGGAAAGAAAAGAAGTACGAAAAATCCAGTGGCAGGTCCGTTTGAAATAAATGAAGCCGGAGCACTTAAGTTACAGATTCGCTAAACCATAAAGCCCTCATGATGAAATCTTTGATAATCAGAGTATTGAAATTGGAGATTGCCAGTGTTTTTAAGGCTATGCTTAAATATACGAATGATTTAATAGAGCTATTTTCAAATCTGGCATCAATGCGGCCCTGCTTGTGGCTAAAAGAGCAAACGTCTTTAATGGTAACGCCTTGTCTCTTAGCTTCTCAAGAGTAATAAACCAATTGAGATAGTTCTGAAGATACTTCGTTGACACTCCGTTGAAGTCTCTTATCCATGTTTTTAATCTGCTTACTTTGCTGTTAACTGTTTGAACATGGTAAACCTGATCTTTCGTGTATCCCCTGGTCCCAACCTTAATTTTGTGATGCTCCAGGTCCTGATGCTTTGCATATGCACTGTAACTCCGATGAGCGTCAGTGCAGAAGACAGTATCCTTGCGGATCTTTCCTCCGAGTGCCTTCTCAACATCTTTCCGACGTATTCTGCCACGACCGGACACCTGCATGGCCTGACTGCCAACTCTGTCACAAGTGACTATAACCGCAACATGATTATTGGTAATACCTGCTGTCCTTGCCCTCCCTCCTCTGTATCTCGGCTTTCTGGCAAGATTCCTGTTACCCTTTTCACTATAAAGGAAAAACACATCATCACTCTCACAAACAAACCTGAAGTCATCATCAGATATGGCAGACAATGAACCAAGTATCTTATGCCGCCAGTTAAATGAGGTGGGAATGTCTATTCAAGGACCAATCAGGACGGTTGGGCTACAGGTTCGCTTAAAAGCACAACCGGACTCAATGCAAATGGTGTTCCTGTAAGGGATCCTTTGGAGAATGGCGGAGGTTATCTTTTTGATGGTGTTTTTGAAGACGGCGCACCCAACAATATATATCAGTATCTGGATGATTTACGCTGGCACCCATGGGCCAGGGCAGAAAGATGGCTCTATGACGGAACATATGTTAAATTGAGGGAGATGTCTTTCACTTATTCACTTCCACTTAAAGGCAGAATCAAAAGTGTTGATGCCTCTATTTTCGGAAGGAATTTAGCAATCCTGTATACAAAATGCGAAAACTTCGATCCTGAAGTATCCAACAGGAATGCCACACTGGCGTCACAGGGATCAGAATTTGGATCAAACCCATCCGCCAGGAATATAGGTTTCAGAGTGAAAGTTACATTTTAACAGTACGGATTCGAATTCATGATAACCGAAAAAATTTAAGAGATGAAAAAATATATAATTAAAGTGTTTCTCCCAACTGTCTTGTTACTGGTATTTGTTGCCTGTACCAAAGATTTTGAAGAGATGAATACAGATCCCAATCAGCTGACACAAGTACCTTATAAATCACTTGTAACGAATGCTCAAAATAGTATTGTTAGAACATACAATCCGAAACAAGGGGGAGTGGTAAGCTGGACCCGCTATTATGTAACGGGTTTTACTTGCTTAAAATACAGCATATCAGATAAATGATTAATTTTATT
>CAYXJR010000157.1:0-5108 GCA_964465145.1 uncultured Porphyromonadaceae bacterium
CCTTAGTTTTTTGTTACTAAGATACTAATTATTTTATTAAGTTAGCACCATTACTCACATGAGGGGTACGGATCTCCACCCCGGCACAGGCAATATAGGAGTGGTCACGGATGTGCAGCCATACGGGCCTAGTGATCCCTCCATAGCGGTTCCAGCCGATCCACAGCGGCATGGCTGCCTTCGGGTCATAAGCATTGTCGGCCCTTACCAGAATCGTATTCTCTCCCTCGTCCAGCAGGTCGGTGATATCGAGCAAAGATGCAAGGAACCCGCCATTTCGGCCCCCGGCATACCCCCCGTTGACCCATACCCTGTGGCAGTTGTTCACACCCTCAAATTCCACAAGCAGACGCTGTCCAGGCTTGAGCCGGGGAGAGCTGAAGCGTTTCCGGTACCAGCCTGCGCCTATATAGGGATCCTTCAAACCGGGCCCCATGTCATCATCGTTCTAGGTATGAGGCAAAATTACAGGCTCCATCTCCAGTCCTTCTTCAATAAAGTCCACTGCCCATTCGGCCGGACTCTTAACAAAAGCCCAATCGCGGTTAAAATCCGCCTTCACAGAAGTCCCGGCGACTTCAGCCTTGCCCAATTTGCCTACAGATACCTCGTTGCGGCACCCAGCTGATACAATAACAAGAATGATCAGAACCCGAATAAGGCTATATTTCATCAAACTTTTTAATCAGTTTTGATAATTCTTTTACAATGTCAGGATATTGTTCCGCCACATTGTTTTGCTCTTCAATATCCTCATGAAGGTTATAGAGTGAAACCGGGAAAACACCTTTTTCCCCGGCATCCCATCCGATACTTTTCTTAATATGCAATTTCCACTTCCCTAACCTCACCGCTTCAGCTTCCCCGTTCCTTGCATAGAAATAAAAAGGACGCTCCTCTAGTCTGGTGCTTTCCGGATCTTGCAATAACTCACCGATATCTGTGCCGTCCAGAGACAGATCATCGGGAATCTCCGATCCTGTGAATTCAGCAAATGTCGGGTACAAATCCAGTGTGCTCACCAACTCCTTACAGGTCTTCCCTGCAGGGATGACATCCGGCCATGCCATGATGCAAGGCACGCGCTGGCCCCCTTCCCATGTTTCGGCTTTTAAACCTCGCAGAGGTTTTGCTGAACCAACCCTTGTTGGACCGTTATCGGAGGTGAAAATAAAAAGGGTATGATCATAAATCCCTTCCTCTTTCAAAGTCTTCACAATCTCACCAACACTCCAGTCCAGTTCCATGATTACATCCCCATATAATCCTTTCTCGCTCTTCCCCTGGAATGCGGGTGAGGCATGAAGCGGAAAGTGGGGCATATTGTGAGCCAGGTATATGAAGAAAGGCTGATCCTTATGGCCTTTGATCTGCCGGATGGCTTCCTCTGTATATCTTTTTGTCAGATAAGATTGATCAGGTCCCTCTTCGATCAATTCCCTGTTTCTGTATAGGGGAAGCGGTGGGGATTGAAAATCCCGACTCTTATAATAATGATTATCCATATCATTGGAATAGGGCACCCCAAAAAAATAGTCAAATCCCTGATTATTGGGCATGAACTTATCCTTATGTCCCAGGTGCCACTTTCCGATACAGCTTGTTGAATAACCCTTGTTTTGAAGCATCTCAGCCATGGTATATTCTTCAGTGGAAAGCCCGTTCTCCGAAAAGGGAAAAAGTACTGCTTCATGAAGACCAACCCTTTTGGGATACTTCCCGGTCAGTAACCCGGCTCTTGAAGGAGTACAAACCGTGGCCGGCACATAAAAATCGGTGAACCTGACTCCTTCGCTTGCCAGTTTATCCAAATGTGGAGTTTCAAATCCCTCTGCTCCAAAACAACCTACATCCGCATAACCCTGATCATCGGTAAAGAAAATGATGATATTGGGAAGCTGCTTTTGCTGACTGCATGATATGAAAATCAATATCATTGCAAGCAAACCTGAATAACGAAAAAATCCTTTTTTCATATTGTCCGAAATTAGCTTCATATTAATCATTTAAATTGATTTCATAATAGTAATAATCTGAGGTTTATTATTCGATTTCAAATTTATTTCCGTGTTTTTTATGCCGCTTCGATGAGCCTGTCAATCTCTTCCCAGGGGTCTTTGTAAAAATGGCGCCCATCTTATGGCTTCATAGAATAAAGCCTGACAGGTCCGGTCATCCCAGATGGCTCGGCGTTCTTTGTCTTCAGCCACCGCCTGATCTCAGGATTATCTTCCTGGGTCCGGCAATAGTTATACAGTGTGGTTGTTACCTTTACCTTGAGCTCACTGATCCCCTTACCGGCCGTTCCGCTCACTGAGTAGCGATGGGTACCATACCACTGTATGCCTATCACTTTCCCATTAAGCGACACTTCACTGACCCCATATACCTTACCCAGATCCAGGATCATCTCTTCATCGCTTTGAAGGTCAAGTGCAGTGGTGTATTCAATAATCCCGGCAAATGAGTTCAAGCGTTCATCTTCCGGGGAAGCAAGATCGGGAAGTTCCGGAACCGTAAGCTGGAACGCAGACCCGATGTGCGGAAAACAATGGATGTTCCAGGGTGAGTCGATCGTTATATATTCTGATTCATCTGCCTTGCTAATCCCGGTCTGAGCCCCGCCTCTTTTTTCAAATACAATGAGTAATGATTCCAGAGGACCAAGTTCGATATTGAATCTTTGCGGATCCTTTCCATAATGATAAATCGTGCGGGTGCCTGTTTCCGGGTCCCATCTCCAGGGAACACCCTTTGAATGTGTAAATCCGGCTGCAAATTGGACACCCTCTTTTCTGTTCTGGTTTGAGAAAAAGAAAATATCCCTGTCATTATATTTTTGATGCACCTGAAAGAGAGAGGCACTCGCTTGGGAGATACGCACAGAAGGATCCACCTTCATGGTCTCCAGAAGACGGCTTGTCCATGATATCAATTCATCTTCACTGCCAGGTCCATCAACGCGGACTGCACCGGACCGATGATCTACGGCCTGCCTGATCAACTCTTCTACCTTTGCATCATCTTCGACTGCATTGACCATGGAGGGAGATCTCCCGGGGAGAGTATTGACAAAAACCACTTTACCTCCATTAGCTGCATACTCACTGATAAGTTTTGCTGTGGCCGGGAGTATTGACTTCACATCTGTAAGAACAAGCATCTGATACTTCATCTCTCCCAAACCCAGCTCCCCGTCTTCAATTGCTGCATTCTGAATCATGGTCTCATTCACATAGTCGGCCGTAATCCCATTCTGACTGAATGATCTCCATAGCTGATAGCAATACCAGGGAGTCTCATGAAATTTATCACGCCACAGGCCATGCTCACCCCAAACGTCTGCTGTTGGACCAAGTATGGCTACTTCTGCAAGGGGTGTGGATGTCTGGAATACCGTTGAAAGACGTGCATTATAATCAGACCATAAACGGAAATAGGGCCACCAGGTATTCTGCTCATTAAAATAGGTACCAAAACGCAGCCATCCCGGGAAACCAGCCTCAGGAGGCGAGTAATTATAGCCATGCAGGACTGTATGATTAATTCCGGTAATAAAATTCATATCATCCGCCTGCTTGATCTGTTCAAGCGGGGTTTTAAATACACCGTCCAGGTTGGACATTGCCTCACAACTGATGATTGGTTTCCCGCCCACATGGCCCGAGGATGAGGCATACTTATTCCATATATTAAATTCTGAAAAAGGAAAATATCGTTCTCTGTTCAGCCAACCGTTACCCTCGGGAATATCAGCTATCATATAGCCTTCAGATATCCCCACCAGCCAGGGCAATCCATAAGCCTGATACCTGCATAATGCACCATGATCATTGCACCAATTCTTAAAGGTCATTGTAAGGCGATCGAGGAATGTGGATACCAGTACCCTGTTATAATCATACCGAACCCTTTGCAGGGTAAGTGCAAAATCAGGGGATATGTTCAGTTCGTCTTTATAACCCACTCCAGATCTGTAAAATAGAAAGGGCAGGTAAGGTTCAAGCCTGTAGCCACAGGAGTTATAAAATTGCTCTGAGAAATCAGTGGTCCAGTTTGCACCGGCAAGCTCAATACTATCGCAAAACAGGGCTCTCAGATATGCTCCCAGCTCAGCCCCAAACTCTTTTTCCAGTGCATCTGAAAGACGATCCAGATATTTCTGAACTGCTGCCGCATTGAGATGATCCAGAACCGGACCATCGGAACCGGGAGCACCATAAGTTACTCTTCTGTGTCCCTCCTGCCATACTCCAATAATCAATCTGTAGTTACCTTCAGGAACTTTGAACCGAATCTTTCCATCATCACCCAGGGCAGAAGCCAGGTCCAAACATTCACTAATATCATTCAACTCTTCAGGAACCAAGCTGATAAACAGGATCCGGCTCTTGAGAACATCTTTAAACTCCCCACTTCTGTATCCTTCCGGAACTTCATGCATCAAATCCTGAGCATCAGCTATAAAATCAGAAGGACCCACCAGCTCTTTATGATTGGTCAGCACGCGTTGAATGATCTCTCCCGACTCCAAAAATTCTCCTCCAAATGGCCATCCGGAACCAACGATCAGATCGGTCAGCATCCCATTTTCCTTTGCCCGCTCACAGGCAGTTTTTACTGCATGATTCCATTCTGGGCTGATCCATTGCAGGGGTTCAACACCAGGCAGATCCTGCTCTACAGGCATCCTGATCGGGTTGATTTCCACCCCCCCGATTCCCGCTGCCTTCATCACGTCAAGTTCTCTTTCTATTTCACCCTCCTCAACGCAGTTCCCATTCCACCACCACCGGACAAAGGGTCTGGCCCGGGCAGGGGGATCTACAAAGTTGTCATACAATTCATCTTTGGTGTTTTCAACAGTACATCCCGGCATAATTACCAGGGATATTATAACAGCAGCCAAAATAAATCTGATTTTTTCCATCATTAGTTTCTTTTACTGTAACTATTTAGCTGGGTAGCAAAAATAACAAAATCTGGAGTTTATTCACAGGTAATCAACTGTTTTTGCTGTATTGCTTCTACTGTTCTCAAAACCCAGAGAGTATTAACCCAAGTTGAAAATACTTAGTTAATAATTGATTAAAAACACTGTTTTTTGG
>CAYXJR010000158.1:0-4986 GCA_964465145.1 uncultured Porphyromonadaceae bacterium
TTTTTCTTACATCTGAGCTGTATTAAAAAAGAAAACTAACGAAGTCTGTATTAACGAAAAGTTATGGAAAATAGTAATTTTGCTATCAATAAAAACCAAAAAAAAGGGAGGAATCGTGGATATTTTTGAAAAAATTAAAGCTAATATGGGCCCTCTGGGACAGTACCAGAAACAAGCCCATGGATATTTTGTATTTCCAAAACTTGAAGGTGAAATAGGACCGCGTATGACCTTCCGCGGGAAAGAAGTATTAACCTGGAGTCTAAACAATTATATTGGATTAGCTAATCATCCGGAAGTTCGGAAGGTTGATGCCCAGGCTGCTAAAGACTGGGGACTTGCCTACCCTATGGGAGCAAGAGCCATGTCGGGCCAAACCCGTCATCATGAAGAGCTAGAAGCCCAGCTTGCGGAATTTGAGGGTAAGGAAGCCGCCTACCTGCTTAACTATGGTTATATGGGTATGGTTTCCATTATTGACGCCCTGGTGAGCCGTCATGATGTGATCATTTACGATTCAGAAGCCCATGCATGCATCCTTGATGGCGTACGTCTCCATATGGGAAAACGTTACGTTTTTCCGCACAACAACATGGAGAATATGGAAAAGGAGCTGGAGAGGGCCACCAAACTGACTGAAAAAACCGGCGGGGGAATTCTTGTCATAACCGAAGGAGTATTTGGAATGACCGGAGACCTGGGCCGTTTAAAAGACATAGTCGAGTTCAAAAAGAAATTTAATTTCCGTCTTTTGGTCGACGATGCTCATGGCTTTGGGACTATGGGAAAAACCGGTTCAGGAACAGGTGAACATTTTGGAGTACAAAAGGAAATAGACTTGTATTTTGCAACCTTTGCTAAATCCATGGCTCTGATTGGTGGTTTTGTTGCCGGGGATCAAGAGATTATTAACTTCCTGATGTATAACATGCGTTCGCAGATCTTCGCCAAGTCGCTGCCTATGCCAATGGTTATTGGAGCAAAAAAACGGCTTGAACTGCTCAAGACTCAACCTGAATTAAAAGACAAGCTCTGGATCATCGTTAAAGCTTTGCAAAAAGGACTGAAAGAGAAAGGATTCAACCTCGGGGTTACGGAGTCTCCAGTCACGCCTGTTATCCTTAATGGTACTGAGTATCAGGCAGCAAACCTGGTCTTTGATCTAAGAGAAAATTATAACGTATTCTGTTCCATTGTGGTATATCCTGTAATCCCCAGGGGCATGATTCTACTTCGCCTGATCCCCACAACTATGCATTCCCTGGAAGATGTGGCATATACGATTAAAGCATTCTCAGCAATTAAAACCAAGTTAGAGAATAACGAGTACGACGATAAAAAGATCTTAGCTAGAAACTAGTACCATAATATCTGTCAGGTACTCAAAACCCTGAGGTTTAATATCTCTCTCCCATGTATTTTTCTGCGTCCAGAGCAGCCATACAGCCGCTTCCTGCTGCAGTGATTGCCTGGCGGTAATGCTTATCCTGGATATCACCACAGGCGAAAACACCGGGAATATTGGTTTTTGATGTTCCTGGAATGGTGTTAACATAACCTGTTTCATCTATTTCAAGGAAATCGCTGAAAATCTCAGAGTTTGGCTTATGACCGATGGCTATAAAAAAGCCTGTTATATCGATTTTCACTTCCTCTCCTTTGCCATTAATCAGGATTACTCCTTCAACTGTTTGCCCGCCGATAATTTCCTTGGTAACATGCTCATACAGCACTTCGATATTTTTTGTCCGGGCAACCCTGTCCTGCATAGCTTTCGAGGCACGCATGATCGGTTTGCGGATGATAAGGTACACCTTGTTGCATAGACCTGACAGGTACGTTGCTTCCTCCGCAGCTGTATCCCCTCCACCAACCACAGCAACATCCTGTCCGCGATAGAAAAAGCCGTCGCAGGTAGCACAGGCTGAAACTCCAGAGCCTTTGAATTTTTCTTCAGATTCCAGACCCAGGTATTGGGCTGTAGCGCCAGTAGCGATGATCACTGTTTCTGCCTCGATAAGCTTCTCCTCATCTATCCACACCTTATGAGAACCACCCTCTTTGCTGAAATCCACTGAAGTAGCCAGACCCCAACGCACCTCTGTACCAAAGCGTTCTGCCTGTTTCTGCAGATCCTCCATCATTTTCTGGCCAGTTACTCCTTCCGGATATCCAGGGAAGTTATCCACCTCTGTTGTTGTTGTCAACTGTCCTCCAGCCTGCAGGCCCATGTACATCACCGGGCTCAGGTTAGCCCGTGCGGCATAAATGGCAGCCGTATAACCTGCCGGCCCTGATCCCAGGATTAATACCCGCACTTTTTCAGCATCACCCTCAACCTGGGGCTTGCCTTCTTTTTTCTCGTTTATGTTTATGCTTCCGAATTTCAACATGACAATATTACAGTATGGTTTATAAATAAGTTCCGACATAGGTGCAGCCAATAATCATACCAAAAATGGGGACAAAAAAGTGACGGGTGACGGGTGACGGGTGACGAAAAACAAATATTTTAAAAAAATCTATACATTTGCAATCCCACACCCACACCCACACTCACACCCACACTCACACCCACTTCGGGATGTAGCTCAGCATGGTTAGAGTACTCGTCTGGGGGGCGAGGGGCCGGGAGTTCAAATCTCCCCATCCCGACTTGATAATGAAGCAGTTAGACAGCAATGTGTAACTGCTTTTTTTATTAAGTGAAATATAAGTGAAATATTTACATATTAAAATTGCCTTTTTTCATTTTCTCTCCCAGTAATTGGTCATGACCAATTTATTTGTTAATATCGTTTATGAAAATGATTGCGAACTTAGAAACTTAAAAAATACTGTAATGACAAGGCTTGTAACTGTTATCCTGCCACTAATATATGAATCAACTTATCAAGGAAGACTAATCAGATCTCGAGTAGAGGGAGGTGTTGATGACGATCCTTCGATGCAAAAATTAATGGATAGTATTAATGACGAAGGGTTAATGACACCTATTGTTGTAAGAAAGATTAACGAAAAGTATGAAATAATTGATGGGCACAGACGATTTGAAGCATTTAAAAGACTCAACAAGGGCAGCATTGAATGTTTGGTAGCTGAATATGATGAAAAGCAAGCACAGGCATTTTCAATAATTGGTAATCTGCATCGAAAGAACCTATCAACGATTGAGCAAGCAATAGCATTCAAAAAAATTCTCGATTCTGGCGCTTTCAGAGATGTTAAAGAGCTATCGAAAACTCTTGCCAAGCACGAAACTTATGTTGGAGATGTTTTAAACACTCTTAATATGGATCAGAGAATTATTGATGATCTTGCCCAAAATAGAACAACCGATGATGTAAGACTATTAAGAGCCATTCGTAGAATAGAAAAGGCTGTTGATAATACCTCAGATAAGCAATGGGAGTTATATCAGAAGTTTAAGGATGAACACCTTACAAGAAATGATATTATTAAAGAGGTAAAGAGTGCTTTTTCCCCAGCACCTGAATACAAGATCGAAGGTTCAGGTAGAAAATTTACTGTTAGTCTGAAAAAAAATCTATCACAGGAAAACCAAAGGATATTATCTGATTTTATCGAAGAAAAATTAAGGGAACTGTTTCCTGAAGATACTGCGGAAGATTCTGAACCAACTGACGCATAATTCAGTCCTGAGATTCTTCTCGAGACATTGAAATTATTCCAGATACTTCCAATATATCCTGTTTGCACTTCATACAGGACTCTGCATGAAGCTTTACTTCTTCATCTGGTTCAACATTATCTCCATTGAGATATTCAGCAAATTGAGCTAATTCGTTTTCGGTGAGATGGGCTTTCATAAAAAACTTATTGTGGAATAAATGAAGATATTGAAATTGTTAAACTGCTAGTTTCTTTTGCACCACTTTTCTACAATTTCAATAAATTGATTCTTGCGAAATGGCTTTGCCAAATAGTCATCTGCTACCTCAAGAGCTATTTGCCTATCAGATTCCATTGCATACGCAGAACATATTATTATTGGGATTTTATTGTTTATTTCTTTTACTCTTTGACATAATTCCAAACCACTCATCACGGGCATACTCCAATCTGCAATTAAAAGATCATAATCATGGATTTTAGTTTTCTTCAGGAATGTCTCAGCATCTGAATAACACCTTATTTCATAACCAAGGTTCTGCGCAAGAGCTTGGAAGTATAAAAGATTACTGTCTTCGTCTTCTACTACTACAATTTTATAACTCATTGATCTGTTACAAGGGCTTTAACCCTTTGGTCTCTTAGTATTTCTTGAAAATCGGTTACTCGTATTCTAGCTTTCTCTATTATTCCCTTTTCAGGATCACTCAAATTTACATATTCCCGATCTTTTAATAATTCGATTAATTTATTTTCAAATACCAACATTTCATTTTTTGAAGTATGGGCAGCCTCCCTTGATTCCTTTTCCAAATAATGGGAATTATCTTCATAGTATTTGAAAGTATTTTCTCTTATTTTTCTTAAATTGTCAAGTACTAATTCTGAGTCTAGAGAATCCTTTATTGATTTTGTAACCGTCAGAAGAAAGTCTTTGAATATTTGTATTGTTTTAATAAACTCCCCTAATACTTGAAAACTCTTCTTGAAGTTTTCATCATATAATTGAAACTTGCTCCGTTTCTTTTCAATATCAAATTTCAGATTCTCCAGATCTCGATTCGCCTGCATTATCTTCTTATTGTTAAGGTAGTTATTTATTAGGCTAAAAATTGCAACAACAATTGATGCTCCAGAAGTTATTAAGGCAATTAGAATTTTTGTTTCCATATGGCTAAAATAAAAAGTACATACTGCTATTTTTAGTAGGTTGAAATTTCATAATGAAAATTGACAATAATTATGATAAAAATCAAAATGATTTAACAATGCTATAATAATTTGACCATAATATGATAAACTGGGGTATGCACATATCACATACTCTTAATTAGCTTGTATTCAATAGGTTCA
>CAYXJR010000159.1:0-4745 GCA_964465145.1 uncultured Porphyromonadaceae bacterium
AAAGGAAGAAATAGATACATTACCAAAGCAAGTGGAAAAACTAATATCAAATGGATTTAATTGCCCATCATGTAAAGCACACTATAATCCCACGAAAATGATTCATAGTAAAAATGCTGGTAATACATATTTGGGTAAGACAAATCCAGACAAACTGCATTTTGTTTGCCCTAAATGCAAGACTGAATTTATTTGGAACATAGATACAAACACAACCAAACATAATGTTAATAAAAGTAATACTGGATGTTTGTTACTTTTATTTTTTCTGTCTGTGTTAAGCATATCATTGCTTGCAGCATTATTTTGAAAAATTGTAAAAAATAGTAGGAGGCAATATGAGACTGATTATGATAATATTATTTATAGGAATAGCTATATGTCTAGTTATATTTATTCCTGTCATTGGAATCATATTAGCTCTTATTCCTGCAGGTTTGGCTTGGCACCTTATTAAGCTATCAATGCAAGATTTTAATGATATGTAACTTTCAATAAATATATAAACTTTACCAGTAACAGGTATCATATAAATGTGTTGTTACATTGCAACATAATACATCCCATCAGTATTAGCTGTGGCATATCAATTAAATGGAATCATTCCAAATAACGTAATAATTGAGATCAAACATCCTTTGTTAGCACTCTTTTTATTCTTCAATAAATTTTTAATGTTTATTGCTTCTGGATGTCCTTGTGCAGCAGCTTTATTTAGCCAGTATTCAACTTTTACATTATCCTTCTTAACACCCTTGCCTTCAATATAAAGAGACCCCAACATATACTGAGCATTTGCATATCCACCTTCAGCCCCTTTTTGTAACCAATGCAACCCATTAGAATAATCGTTTTTTGTTACATATAAGAATCCTAAATCTCCTTGAGCTTCATTATCCCCCTTGTTAGCCGCTTTTTTAAGCCATTTAAAAGCTTCATTTTCATCAGCAGCACAGCCATCTCCAGCAAAATAACAAATACCTAGTGCATGTTGGGCGGGAGCATAATCTTGTTCTGCGGCTTTTTTAAACCACTTAAAAGCTTCATCTAAATCGCGATTCACTCCATTACCCCGTTGATAACAAGCCCCCAAGCAGTTCTGCGCTTTAGGATCTCCGTCTTCAGCAAGCTTTCTAACTTCATCAATGTGTTTTCCGGCCTCACGGCAAATTTCTTCAACATTCATTTTAAGCCTCTTAAAGAAGTGAAATTATAATAAACACAACAAGCATTGGCATCAATATCATCCATTTCTTGCTATGGTTAATAATAATCATCTCCAATTTGACCACATCTTATCAATGAACGATAAAATAAATAATAAATGCTGTAATATTTTATTCTTCACTCTATGTTTTGTCAATCTTTGCATCATAAAATCCTATACTGATCTGTATATTAGAAATATCAAATAGAACCAATTTCGAATTGAAGCTGACTAATTTAAGTTTTTGTACTCCACAGGTAACCTGCCGGGTTGCCTGTTTTCCTCTCACACTTAACTCCCCTTAACTCATTAATACCTACCTTCAAAAAAGTGTCCGGCGAACCCTTTTTCAAAAAGACTGCAAAAAAATCCGGCCTCCTGCGTATATATAGGTGAGATGACAGATGATATTGACATGCTATTACGGGAATACGCCATTATATAAGGGAACAGAAGGCGAAACGGGAACCAACAGTCAACTATTACCTGCTTGCCAAATATCTGGAAGGTAAGACAACTCTCCGGGAGAATGACCAGGTCGCCGGTATGATGGTGGACGATTAGACTGTATACGAGTTGATTAGGAATAGTAGGGTGGAAAAGTATGAACCCAGTGCAAAACACAGGGTACATACGTTTAGCGATTTATGAATCTAATTGACTTTAATCGACTGATTTGTTAAAATCAGTGTGGTCATTGCATAAAATATGGATCTAAAATACTTAGCTAGTATATAAGGCTCTTCATGAAACACACAACTTTATCGTCCGGCATGCTATTTCTTATATTATCTACTAACGTCTTATTCGCTGCATCTGTAGAAGACGCTGACTATGATGGCATTCCTGATCTTTTAGATCGCCATCCTTATGTATGTGATAATCTACTTGTCACTTGGGATATATTCAACATAAGTGTTGCATCTGACATAACAGTAACAAAAGTAAGCTCCAACAATGATACTATTCAGAACGTGATTGACTACTCGGTTTATGATGAAAAATCTGCCCAGGATAATAACACATCTAGTCATGAAACAACTAAATCAGCCGGGGTAGAAACAAGTGTAAAAACGTCGGCTTCTATTAAACCCGCATTTGCGACTGCTAGTGCCGAAGTAAGTTTAACTACACATGCCGGCATGTCTTGTTCGAGTCAAAAAGCGTATGAGATTAGAAATATTAGCACCATAAAGCAAAAAGAGGAACGCCGAAAAAAAGGTATGAAATTGATTAATAATCTTTGTGAAAAAAGATTAGAAAATCCCCACTGGAGTATTTCGGTTCGTTTCTACAATCATACAACAAATGAGGTAACAATTAAAAATTGTGAAGTCCCTATATTGTATAACGACACAGAGATTGCAATAGCAATACCCGAAGATGGCAGAAAATCTATAACTCTACCTGCACGGCGCCCGATGGGTGTTAATATATTGTTTAAAGCTCCGATGAAAACGACGCAAGCATGCAAAATAGCAGAGCTTGGTGAACCGCAATTTGACATTTTACGGAGTGAAGTAAAAATTCAATATGAAGGAGAAGAAAGTGATCTGATTTCTGATTGGCATACGAAGCTCAAAAATACCGCTCATTTGACTGTAAGAAATATTACGCATGAAACAACTTTCTATATAGCACTTTATGACAAAAAAAAGCTAACTAATTGTACATTGCGTACTGTACTAGAACAGATTAACAATATTCTATGTGACCGGGAAAATGATCCTCCTTTCTGCTATATAAAAGGTGATGAAATCGTTTCTATGGACGGTAAACCTAACAATGACCGCGGTTGGTGGACCATAATCGACCGTGGGGAACCTATTAATCACACTGATTACCTAGACTCGCTTATCAAAGGCAATCTGCTTTTAGAATATCGTACTAACATGCCCCGAGTAAATATCGAACGCATTGCGGAATATAGTAAGTCAGAAAGGGGTTTTAGTTATGCATTAAAAGATTTATATGTTGTTAATCGTAATTATATTGATGCTTGGAAAGCCTGCCAAAGCGTTTGTAGTCAAAACATTCAAACGGCAAGTGCTACCGCACTTCGGTTCGCCAACATGATAGCAAAGGACGAAAGGCTGGAACAATTAGTAAAAAAAGCTACCAATTCATCAAACACAAACATTGCAGCCATGGCAATACGTTGCCTTGCCAAGGCATACACTGGTAACTTGAAGCTTACTGAAGTGTGGAATCGTAAAGCGGCAGAACTTGGTGATGCAGATGCTATGCTATGTTTAGCCAACTTGTATAAATCAAGAAAAGGAGGAGAGGAAACCGATAAAGAGGCCGTGTTATGGTACCGTAAAGCTGTAGAATTTGGTAATAGTAAGGCTTTTGTAAATTTGGGTAATATGTACAGCGAGGGAAGAGGCGTAGATAAGGACGACGGCGAGGCTTTTGTTCAATACCGCAAAGCAGCAGAGTTAGATGATGGTGAGGCCATGGCAAAGTTAGGCCTGATGTATAAAAAAGGAGGCTGGGTAAAGAAAGACGAAAGAAAGGCTGCAATGTGGTTTAATAAGGCTGCGGAATTGGGTAATGTTGAAGGGTTAATACTCTTGGCACGCATATACGAATCAGGAATAGGAGTAAAGACAAACAAGGAAGAAGTACTGAATTGGTATCGCAAAGCGGCAGATCTTGATAATACTGACGCTATGGTGTCCATTGGTGATATTTATATTGTAACTAATGTAAAAACAGCGGCAACATGGTATCGCAAAGCGGCAGATCTTGATAATACTGATGCTATGGTGCGATTGGGTCTTATGTATTTAAAAGGGATAGGAGTGAAGACAAATATAGAAGAAGCTGTTAGATTGCTCCAAAAGGCTGCTGGGTTTGGGAAAAACAGTGCTGTGTTTTTGTTGGGATACATATACGAAAAAGGAGAAGGTATCGGGCAGGATGAAGAAGTGGCAGCGAATTGGTATCGCAAAGCGGCAGTTCTTGATACCACTAATGTATTTGCTCCGGGCACACCTCTAATTACATCAATAATTGAGTTTAATTATGCTAACGCACCACTGCGTTCAAAGCGAGCAGTCCTAGAAATTAAGAACACAACCAAACGTGCCACGCCATCAATAATTATAAACTTTGAGAACAATAATTCCCGAACTTCATCAGTCCACAACATTGGATCAATAAAAGCGCTTGGTGATACTGATTTCGGCGATTGGTGGGGTAAACCGGCAATTATACCAAACGACATTGTCAAAGTTATGATTGATGGTTACATCCCCCAGAAACTTTATTTTTATAATACAAGGAAAGGTGAGATAACCATGTCTCAAGGATTCTCTATGAAAAAAGCTGCCGAAATCCTTGAAATAATTACTAACGGAAAAGAAAATATCACTATAGCTGATTTAAGAAAAAAGTAGTCAGTGAAGCTGATCGATTGGAATGATTTTTGGTTTTCTTTGAATGGATCAAATTGTACAAAAGTACGATCAGCAGCGGAATGGAGTAGAAGAACAAGGCACACGGTTGTTTATAAAGAAAGTAAATTATGGTT
>CAYXJR010000160.1:0-4593 GCA_964465145.1 uncultured Porphyromonadaceae bacterium
TGAATTATTAAACTTTTGCCAAGAATTACACGAATATTATTGATAAGATACTAATTGTTTTTTACACAACGAACCGAATAATATCCTTCGGCCGGCATTTCACGGAAATGAATCTCGCTCTCGTTGCGTTTGATCTGAACAGTAGTAGCTGAGGAGGAATTAATATTGCTGGTTAGAAAATAAGCAACCTTGTATAAACTGTCGGCCTGGAACTCTTCAAATCCCCCATATTGATAATATGCTGCATAACCACCGAGCAGTGCATTGAAATCTGATCGGCCTCCATAATAAAGCTCCTTTCCTCCTTTTTCAAATCCATACTCCAGGATTAGTTCTGTCCACTCCTCTCTGGACGGTAGGTGCCAGCCCCGGGGACAGATATTCTCATCGTCAGAGGTTCCTATGTATTCGGTTCCGACGGTTTTAGCAAAATAAAGTTTCCCGGCCACATCACATATGGCCTCATTATCATTAAAGCACCAGGTCAATGATCTGTCAGGTCCGGTTTTTTTCCTCGGCTGATGGTTAAGGTTCTCCCCCATCCACCAACGATCCGCGATTTGCACGATCCCATAATCCTGTTCATCCCGCAAATCCTTTATATAGCTCATTGGATTAGTATGAGGGCTCACATGTACATCAGTTGTAGCAATATCTCGTAACCCCTCCTTGTCCATGATTTGTAAGGTAAGCTGGTATACTCCGGGATTCTGATAAACACGGTGAACAATCTTTTCAAAATCAAACTGTGTATCCCATAAACCATCACCTTCGAAATCCCATCTTGCATTTAATTCTGAAGGAAGATTTTCTACATCAGAAGAACCCCAGGCACTGAATTCGAATGAGCTCAGAATATTTCCAAATCGCATATTTTTGGTGATAAGTGCCGTTGGTTTTCTATTCGACCGTGACACTACTATTTCTACCTTGTCTTCAATAAATAATCCTTCATCGCTATATACCCTTACCTTTAAATCAAAGATACCAGGTGGCGGGAGCGTCCAGGAAAATACACTGCGTGAAGATGGTACAGTCCAGAGGCCGGCATATTGTTTAAACGAAAATTGCATCTGCATATCTGGCCTGCTTTCGTAATAACTATCTGTAGCAATAATCCAAACTGTATCCTCGTCACTGGGATACTGAGGATCGATACGTATTACTGGCTTTATTAGCGTGTCTAACTGATTAACTAATACTGTCTTAACAATTTCACTATGTCTATTGGTGGTATCAGACACCATTAGTTTAACCGGGTATAAACCGTGCTCAGCAAACCGGTGCGAGGCTATAGGATCTCCAACAGTAACGGTGTCCCACTGGTTATCCTGATTAAAATCCCACCGATAAGTTAAATCCTCCGGCTCCTCCTGGGCATCCGTAGTAGCACTGGCATCAAATGTGAAAAGTGTTTTAAAATTCCCGCTATCCGGAGATATTCTGAAATCGGGATTCGGAGACGAATATCCTTGACTGACTATTATAGTATGTGTCATTGTGAACATTTCCCCTTGAGCGTGCAAGGCCTCAAGGGTAATTACATACTCGCCCGGTTCTCCAAATATTTTCCCCAATCCTGGCTGGGCTGAAAATCTTGTATCGTATTCCCCATCGCTATTCCAGTCCCAGCGAAAGACATACTGTGAAGTATCGAGTTTTATCGGCCCTGTTAGTTCTGCATCCATGATGACCTTTTCAATGGTACTGGGTTCGGGAGGGGTATATGAAAAATCGAGGCTTACCGGAACTTGCTCGTCACGACCACAGGCAAAAATAAGTGGCAGGATCAGTATGAATAGTATATATTTTCTCATAAGGATCATTGAAAAGAAGGACTTTCACGGATTACCTCACCCAGCAAAACATCAACCTTGTCGATGGCCCACCTGACTCCCCACTGGCCACCGGGAAACCCTCCCCATAAACAGCTGTCAGCCTGACAGCTACAAGTGATTGCAGCCTGGTAATAGTATGAACCTGGTGGAAGCACAAAACGATATAATGATTTGTTGTCCGAGACATTGGCCGATGAAATGAATTTTCCCCTGTAGAGGCTGTCGGCCGATCTGGCAATACTCAGATCAATCCTATGTATCTTGTTCAGAGGCAATGGAACATAGGGGAGTTTAAACTCAACTTCAAGCACACCGGTAGTGTTTGGTGGAACTATACCATCGTCAAAAAAAGGATCACCACCGCAGTTACTGGTAAAGGTAACTACCATCACTATCAGTATATATTTTAACCACTTCATCGGATAAATTTCATGTGAGAATAACGCGAATCCTCTGTGAGTATATCGAGTGTTAGCTTAGACAGCTCAAGATTAGTCAGCCTGTCATGGGCCACTGAAGAGAAAAGTCCGGTCCCGTTTACAAAGGTTGTATAGGATTGGATCTCCCATGGCTTTGTTCCGTTATTATATAACTGGTTATACAGTCTCATCTCCCGGCCATAGGAGTAAATGATAAATTCCACACTGGTCACCCGGCGGTAATCGCTACCAGACAAGGTATCGTAACGGGCCGTCAGATTTTTATAAAACCTCGTTGAACTCAGTCGGTTTGTAATGATCTGCTCAGTATTAGACTCATAGATCTGCGAGCCAAAATCAAAATAATCCAATCTGAACTCATCTGCCTGATGCTCCTCAATATTCAGGATGAAACTGAATTGATGAAACTCGGAGTTAAGCGATGGACGGAACTGGACCACATAATCATCCATATCCGAAAAAGTTATGTTACGACCAGGGATATTGGAGGGATCCATAATCATTGGGTGATCCACTGATACTGTTTGAGCATAAGTATAATAATTCCTTTCGGGGAAATATAGATAGAGAAAATATGATGTATTAGGAATCGGCTTGAATATGGCCTCATACAGCTGGTAAGACGGGGTGTTGAAATATCCTGTATCCTGGCGGGTGCGGTCGAGTTGAGAAAACTCATAGATAGTCGCTTCGTTGGGATCTGCCCACTCCTCCATATAGATCTCCACCGGCTTATCCCAGGGCTTCACCTCGATATGATCGTACTTCCAGTAATCCTTCTCAGGAAAAAATGATTTAGCCAGTCGTACTATCTGAGAAGTATCATCCATATCCATCACACAATAGACCACCGGAAGCCCATCGACGTCCATATTGATATCAATCTCATTCTCACAGGAGAATAGAGCCATCAGCGCAGCAATCAGGATTAAATATGTTTTTGTTCCTGTCATAAAATTATTGGCAAAGACAAATTCAGGGGGTGACTTTGTAAACGTTGACGGTACGAATTTACTAAAAATTCAGTTATTCGCTTATTCGGTGGATCGGTAGATGCATCCCTACGATGAAACATTTTCGGATTGCCATTAAACGGACGCAATATTATCGGATTGCCATCAACGGACGCAATTATGCGTCCCTACGGGTTGAAAAACATTTATTAATCTTCCTTACAGGAATTCAACCCGTTACAAAAAATGAGATTATGGGTCAAATGGCATATATTTTATTACCATATGCACTAACAATAAAAAACCATATTTTGGGGCGGTAAAAAAATCGGAAGTTCAACTCACTGAGATTGGGCAATATGCTAGCTTTTGTTGGAAAGCCATACCTCAACATCATCCGGATAAAGGAAACTGCTAAAATTCATGAAGTAATCCAGGATTTCCAGGCCATCCATAAATCAGGCGCATCCTTTTACACCAAATGCCCGGAATGTAGCAAGGATGCTAAAAATAAAGGCCTGATGATTACTCCATCAAAATCAATAGCAAAATGCTTCTCATGCGGCTTTTCAATTACCGATGGGATCGCCTACCTGATGAAAGCCCAAAACCATTCCTTTCCTGAAGCACTCAAACATCTTGCTTCGAAGTATAATATCCTGATAGATGAAGAACGCCCGGTACAGGTGACTTCTAAAATGCCTAAAAGTAAGGCCACCAGTAAATCTTTCCTGCAATCCCAGCTTTCCGAAAGTGGTCTAAAACCAGAGGATGTCACAGCCAGATGCTTTGAGGACAATTCTTCCAAGACACTTCGCGAAACCCTGGTCTTTCGCTCCGGAACCAAAGACCAATATAATCAACTAACCTCCGGGGACGATGTGATCATTGACAAGCATGGCCATGCTATCAAATATTCTTCTCCTAAAGGATCGGGATCCCATCTTTACTTTCCTCAGTTTATCCGGGAGCAATACCGCACAAAAAAACAGATTTACCGGCTCTTCATCCAGGAAGGGGAGAAGAAAGCTGAAAAGGCTACAAAACATGGTATGCCATCGGTGGGGATCATGGGAATACACAATCTTGGCCAGAATGGAACCATACCTCATGAAATGCAACTCCTTGTCAAAGCCTGTGGAGTCAAAGAGGTTATCTTTGTTATGGATGCTGATTGGGATGAAATCTCCCATAACATCAAACCCTTGACCAGGGTGGATCTAAGACCTTTGACATTTTTCTCCGCAGTACGCAACTTCCGGGATTATTTTAAATCATTTAATAACCTGGGGATCCACCTAGAAACATATTTCGCCTATATCAAGCCAAATAAGAACCAGGACAAGGGAATCGATGATCTGC
>CAYXJR010000161.1:0-4522 GCA_964465145.1 uncultured Porphyromonadaceae bacterium
CAGCGTGGGAGGCCGGTTCCATACGGGCGACTGTGGGCCGTGGGCCGTGGGCCGTTTCGTAGCGACACTTCGAGTGTCGAGTGTTCCTTATGTATCATTATCCAAATCCAAATCGGAATAAATAAAATCAACGCAAAGACGCAGAGGCGCTAAGAACACAAAGGATAACAAAATAATTATGCAACAAAATAATTAAGGATCATGGCGTATGTGGAGGAACGGTATCCCCACCGTCCACGTCTTGTCACATTCATGCTCTGGAGGGTGGTCCGTCCCCGGCCACCACCATGTCAACTGCCAAAATTAAAACCGCCGTTTTTATACCAAAATGGGCTGTTTAAGCACCTTAAATTGTAATATTATGTTGATAAACTATTGATAATCAAAAAACTAAGTTGGTCAGACCCCGGTCATTCCCCGATGTCCGATGTCCGATGTCCGAGAGCCGAGAGTCGTGAGCCGCGGGCCGTGGGCAGTCAGCGTGGGAGGCCGGTTCCATACGGGCGACTGTTTTCCGTGGGCAAAGTGCCGTTTCGTAGCGACACTTCGAGTGTCGAGTGTTCCTTTAGCCTAAGCCGCGGGCCGAGTAGGATAATCATTTTGTAACCCCTTTGCGTTCCTCTGCGCCTCAGCGTCTTTGCGTTGATATTTGTATCCCTAAAATTCCTTTCTGTGTTTTCTGTGTCTTCTGTGGTTCCACCCTTTTTTTAGTCAAAATAATCGATGTGCCACAATTAAAACCGCCGTTTTTATACAAAAATGGGCTGTTTAAGGATCAAATAATGTCATTATTCAATAATAAACTATTGATAATCAATATACTAACTTGGTCAGACCCCGACCTTCCGAAACTTATGAACCCCAATCCGGCAGCTGCCGGAATGCAACCCAGAGCGATGTTTTCGCTCTTCTCTTGCATTTTCACTTCGAATATTTTCGAATGTTCTCGTGATTGACGTTGCAGAAAAAATTCTAATTGGATGGTAAAAATATTATGTCTAAAATTGAAAGGAAGTTAAAAGATAAAAACTTAAGTGAATGTGTTTTATATGTTACCCTTGAACCATGTGTTGATGAAGTAAGAAAACCACCCAAACGAGGCTGTTCAAAACATATATCACAAGCAAGGCTAAGCACGGTTTATATTGGTATGAGAGACCCTAACCCGAAAATAGAAAATGAAGGAGTTAAGTTTTTGACAGAAAAAGGGATTAAGGTTATTGATTTTCCTGCACATATTGAAATGAAAATTAGAGAACGTAATGCTCAATTTATTAAGGAAAAAGAATTAGAGCAGATGCAGTTAAAATTGGAGAAAAAGGAAGAACCGAAATTATATTTGCAAGAATCTGTTTCGCGTTCAACTATAAACCAGTTTGATGAAAAAGCAGTTAAGCAATTTTTGAATGTATCAGGAGCGTCATTTTCCTATCCTTCAGAAGAATTCAATCAATGGGCAGTAGGTTTTGGAATAGCTGATAAAAACACTAAAAATACTTTTCATCCGACTCGATTGGGATTAATTCTTTTTGGTAAAAGTGTAGAGGATATATTTCCACATACATTGTTCAAAGTTGAAGTCAATTATAGTTCAGGTGAAACTGAGATAAGAGATTTTGGAGGGCCTATAGTGAGTCAATTAACTCCAATTCTTACTTATTTAAAGGACAAGGTGTTAAAACTAACTATTGACCGAAGTAAAGGCAAACGAGAGGAAAAAATTGATTTTCCCATAGAAGTCCTTCGGGAAGCTATTTCTAATGCAATTATTCATCGCGATTACGAAAATGAAAAATCGCCCAATTACCTTTCAATAAATCCCAAAACGATAACGATTCGTAGTCCTGGCAAACCAGAAAGTCCTCTTACAATTGAAGATCTACAAACATTCGATACTCCATCTGTAAGCCGCAATCCTAAAATCATGTTTGTATTTAACAAAATGGGATTTGCAGAGCAAAGAGGTATTGGGTTAAGAAATATGAAACAACTTGTTGAATTAGGTTTTCCATTACCTATATTCAATTTAAAAGCTGGAATGCTTCAAGTAACATTTGGCAGGACAAAAGATTTTATTGCAGACATAAAAGGAATAGATAGTAGTACTCTTTCAGATGAAGATAAAAATGGTTTGATGTTTATTCAGGAAAACAAACAAGTCTCTGTAAGCGATTATGCTGCACATTTTAATTTGGAAATCAAGACGGCAAATAGAAGATTAAATAAACTGGTTGAAAAAGGACTGGTCATTAAATCGGGAGAAAAGAAAGGAACAAAATATCAGCTAAAATAATATATCGGACACTTTATCGGACAAACTGTCCGTAAAAATAAAGTATACAATGCATAAATGACATATCGGACACTTTATCGGACGAACTGTCCGATAAAACAAATAGCTATACTATTTTCTGATAGAGGTGAACAGGAATTCTGATAAAAACAATCATGAACAACACGAAATACATGAAAATTATTAATGGATGGTGATTGCACAGGCGACAGACTCAGTATTGTTTAAAAAGTACTGTGCGCTCTCCGCGTCTTGGCGCCTTTGCGTTAATATCTTTGATTACGTCATTACCTGTACCCCAACCCCCCTTTAAACCTTAAACTTTAAACCCTTCCTGATAAGTATATTAGAGAAGTAATGACTAATTCAAGATGTGACCCCATTGAGATCGGATCCCGGATTTTTGGACAACTGATCGTTAAGATCACAAATTGTGACCATTAAGAATGCAGAAGGATATGGGCATTAAAGAAAATATCTGCCTTTAATATATAATCTAAACTGCAAAGCCAAAAAATATTGAAATCTAAAATCTCACATTATTTTGAATTATACGATTCCCAGAATCTGCGCTTCCGCCCATGTTCCTGTTTGATCTGCACCACAAAAGCTTCGTGATCATCGAATCCTTTCCAATCTGATATTTTTGTTGATAATCTATCCAGTTTCATGAGATATCTAATTCCATATGAATAGGCCTTGATATATCCCCTTGTTAATATTGAAGTAAGCAGCGCCCGGTACAGTATGCTTGCAACAAGCGCATGGTTCTCTTTCTCCATGCCGCGTGCCAGGTGTATAAGGCCGGTATACAAATCTCCATTCAACTGATTGGCGTGGCTGAGAATATACGTTTCGGCTTCATCAATCTTCCCGATTGAAAGTAAAAATTCCGCATCGGATATATTAAATTTCGATTGATTCATTAGTGCGTTTACTTCCTTTTCGACAACATCATACTGTTTGTCTTTTCCAATAACATCTAACAGTTCCTGCAGTGTATCGACAGAACGATATAGTCTGAAATTTCTATGAAGAATGGTGTATAGTTTGTCTTGATCGCCAAGATTCCGGTATATTTCAATCAGTAGTTGATTCCGTTCGCGCAGCAAAAACGTATCGTTTTCAGGAACTTTTTCAACCCAGGAGAGAGCGCGTTGGGTATCGCCGCTTTCCAAGTATACTTGTGATATATCAACACAGGCCGCCGTTGACAGTTCACTCCACGACGCAAGGCGGGCTTTTTCGAATAGCGCTGCGTCCTTTATTTGTCTGGCTAATGATTCAATAAGTCGTAACCAGTGCCGTGTATTGTTGACGTCGTTTGCCTGGTTGCAGCATGTTTGAAACATTGAAATCATTGCCCGAATGTTCGACACGGGGAGATATTGGTTCGCGCAATCAATCAGAACATCTCGCACGCCATAATCATCCTTTTGGTTCAGCTCAAAAAGGATATCAACTATTTTTTCCTTGTCCGTTAAACGCGAGGCATATTCTACAAACAATTTCTGTGCGTCAATGCCATACACATCCCCAATAAATCCGTTGGAATCATCACACCGGCCAAATGTTCCTGCATCTGTTTCGAAAAAAGCCACTATCAGTTCAACCCCGGTAAGCGGATCATCAACACCGGCTTTAATTTCCTGTAGCACTGTTTCCAATTCACGAGCAAAACCCGAGGATTCCTTAAAAGGCACAAAACGACTGGCCCTCTTCAATCCCGCTATTTTTCTCTTACATCGCTTCAGATTTTCATCAGATTTCATTTTTAGTATTTCTTTCGCCATAATTTTGTTTACAATTGATTATTCAAACTTATGCCAATATAGTACCAAAAAATGATATTATAACCATAAGGGCAGTCAAAGTGTGACCCATTCCGTAGGTCGTGGCCTCTTCAGTGTGGGAGGCCGATTCCACACGGGCGACTCCATGAGCCGAGAACCGAGGGCAGAATTCCCAGCCTCCAAACCACCCAGCCACCAAGCCTCCCAGCTTCATCTTTCAAATTAGTCCTGCAAAAGCACACTCGCAGGATACAAAAGTAAAAGCCATTACCCCAATAATCCATTACTCCATTACTCCATCACTCCAATTGAAATATTTTCTGTGTCATTCTGTGTATTCTGTGGTTCCAACCCCTTTTTTAGTCAAAATAATCATTTTGTTGACTAATCATTTTGTCACCCAATTATCTGTCTTTGCGTTCTCTGCGTCTCCGCG
>CAYXJR010000162.1:0-4427 GCA_964465145.1 uncultured Porphyromonadaceae bacterium
TAAGAGAAAATTGCGTCCAAGGGGGAATTTCAGGTCTCAAATATTCTCGAAAAAAATTTGAAAGGTGACGGGGTTTGATCGCTCCGGTGAAAGTGGAGTTATCTCCGATGAACCCTTTTATTTTCGCAAGAACACCCTCAGGTGTATGAAACACGTTTGTTAAAATGGAAACGGCATTTTGGTCAATATCATTTCTCGAACCTCCGGTTTTTATATGTAATAATCTTAAAGCCTTTAGTATATGCTGCCAGTCTTGAAATTCGCACCAAGGTATTTAGCCAATTGAAATAATGACCCACTGAAGTACTGTTTGCCTGTAATTGTACAAGTCCAGTTGGTGTAGTCACATCTTTAATATGCTCTTCACAAAATGTTTTAAAGGAAGAGATTGTAAATTCTGCCTTGATGTGAATTGATCCTTCTGGCAAATAAATTTCAAAGAGTCGTTTAGGACTCACTGTATCAGGATCGTTATTCTTCACCCATTCCCCAAGACCATTTATTACTTTATCAAAAGGGGACAGATCTTTCAGTTGCCCCTTTCTCTTATTTTTTGTTATCTTATTTCTGTATGATGGTTCGTTACTGAAATCAGTTGTTTGTCTTTTTATTTGAACATGTTTAAGTCCATTTGCCTCCTCTAAAATAAAATCGTCCCATTTAGGAATATCACCTTGTTCAGCACCAATGCTTAAAATGTGTTCATGACCATGAAGAAAGGCAACAAGCATTTGAGAACAATAGAGAGCTGCAACAGCAACTTCATATTCCTTTGTGCTATCTAAGTTTAGTTTTTTAAGCATCTATTAAAACATTATTGAATTTTATAAGTTAAAAATCAAGTTGAAATGCCGTTTCCCGCTTGCCTGTAACCTATTAGTGTTCTATCAGTCGTCAAGCCTAAAAGTAGCATATTCCAATTGGAATGTAAATGATTATTAGCAGGTTGTTAAGAAAATGCTTGTGGATGACTGGAATCAAGACAGAAGGCAAAGGGCAAAGGGTAAAAGTAGGTTTTAAGAATAAGGATTTAAGAAAAACTTAACCTGAAACCTGCACAGAGGCAATTCGTTTATTCATTATTTCAACTTTTTCTTGATTTATATGCAAAGCACTTAAAATCATTTTCATCTTTCTGGTCGTAACGAACCATATTGCAGAACATTTCCTCTTTTGGATTATCGTCGTTGATACAAGTAATACACAACGATGGTTTTTTAATTAAATCCGTATTGATTTCATATCCATCATCATCAAAAAATCCTGCAATTTCAGAAGGTGGAATTTCGTCAATAAGTCTTCGACCTTTTATATTTTCTCTTTTTTTTATTGCCGATTCAATTTCATAATCGTCAGTTGGAAAACTTTCTCCAGTAATGCAAGTAAAGCAACTATTTCCAACTGAGGCAGAACCAACTACCCAAATATCATTTCCACAAGAGCATTTAATACCTTTTCTATAATCTGCTAATGCTGAGTTAAGTCGTTTCCTTAAATCTTTTTCATTTTCACCAGGGTTGTTTTTTAAGTGTTTTTTTACGTAACTGTTAATCGAAATTGGTAAAAATCCCATTTTGTCTATAATATTTTTGTGCCTTCAATTATTGCTAATTCTGAAAAATAATGCCGTTTTTGAAGTATCATACATTTGGCATATATTGTTTGTCTTGAACAAATTGAGACCGAGCTTTTCCATTATTTTTTATTCCTCTCATTTTGCAGTAATTTGACAACCATCATATTTATTACATTAAAGCAGTTGTCAGTTGTCAGATGCTGGAGCTCAGCTACAGTCCTGGCTTGTAGGGATCAGTTGTCAGTTTTGAAGCTGTGTTGGTAAATTCAAATGCTTTATTTCTTTCTTTCCATTCTTAATCCTCTTTCAATTAAGAAATCATAAATATCAATGCATCTTACGCCATTTCGCTCTGATACAGCGGGTATCTTATTCCTTTTTGTTTTGTTTTCATTGGTGATCAGGGAGCATTTGTGAACCTTACAATAAGCAATCAAATATGGGTCTGCTTCTTCCTTACCCTCAGCTTGCTTTCTTGCATTTAGAAATCCAGCATTGAATTCCGTATTGATAATTGGTATTGCTGCATTAAAACTGGCAGAATCCGTTTCGACAACAAAGTGTTTTTTCCACTTCTTTACCCATTTTTTCAAAAATTCTTCTTTCCCCTCGTAATCATTTATTTCCTGCTCAACAAAGTCAATGGTCTGAAAACATTGCTGTAGTATCAAATCTTCTATCTCCTCCCAAATGGCTGTGAAAACAGGATTATCTCTTTTAAAAGTTGATTCAAGCAGGATCAAGCCGCTTGTATCAATCACGTAAACGGTATTTGCATCGCTGAATAAATCCATGGTTAAGCATTCAGCAGTTGCCTGGTTTTTGTAATGTATGATAACCTAACCCCCAGAAAATCTGATAAGTCCTTTGTATTTATACGATTTTGGTCAAATGCTTTGAAAGCTAATCCTACAAAATTCTTACCTTTTTCCTGAACTGCCTCTTTTGCAATGTTTCTACCCTCCAGATTTTTTGCTCTACCAAATTGAGGTTTATTCCAGAGTTCATGTTTCTCCTTATAGAATACTTTAGATGTAAGGCCATTTTCAAATAAACTTCTCAGTATGGCTAAAGGTCCAACATGAAAATAATTAGCCAATTGAATGAGGTCATTCTTTGCCCAAATTGGATTCCCTTTTCGTTGGTACTCATTTACTTTTCCCTGGCGAAACAGTTCTGCTGTTGGAATAAGTATCTCGGCTGCAAAACTGTTGCACCATTTTTCAATTTCAACCTGTGTCTTATGCGACAAATCACACAAGCCCCCTTCATTTAGCAAAATGTGTCCCAATTCGTGAAACAAAGTAAATGTCTTGGAATGTGATTGTTCCCCGCCTCTCTTAATTCCAATGATTGGCACAATATCATCAACAATGGAAAACCCCCTTAAATTATCTTGTGTTAAGCTCAATTGAAATACAACAATGCCTAATGATTCGACCTTTTCTATGTATCCTTCCAAAGCATAATTGATGTTCGTAATTTCCCTAAGCTCATGCAAACTCATCAGTTGACGAATCCTGCTACCAATTTCTTTTGGATTGTCATGAATGGATGCAGCCAATTTGAACCCAGGAATTTCAATATCCATTTCTTCTCGAAGTTCGACATAGGATTGGGCCAATGCCCTTGCCTTACGAACAGCCATTATTGTCTTTTCATGGAAATTGCCTCTCCCCTTTGAATCTAACGTACGCCTGTCTGATGGTAATGGTTTTTCTCTAGGTGGCTTATGCAATAAAAGGGTTGCAATGGTTCGCTTGTATGTTTTTGAAAATGTTTTTAGTTCTTCAATGGTAGGCTGTCGTTCACCTGTTTCTAATTGTATCAATCTATTGGCGGAAATATCAGTTTTTTCCGTAACCTGATTACGGGTCAAAGCAAGCGATTCCCTTGCCCAGACAAGGACTTCACAACTGACTTTGATATGGATATTATTATTCATTATGAAACTGATTCAGCTATCGATTCAGATACTAAATTAGGCAAATTCCCCGCAATTTCCACCGTTATTATTCTGTTCATTTCAATAATTGATATAGGTAGCTAATTTAAGGTTTACTTATTCTCTTATCTTTTTTTCATTAAAAAATGTCTGACTAATCATCGGCCGGAATATGTGCCACCATTCAAATTTATTTGAAAAGGTTTAGGAACATGAAGTTAGAAAAGAGAAATCAGATGTCAGTTGTCAGTTGTCTGACATCCGACATCTGACATCCGATATCCGATACCTACAAACTGATCCGCTGAATCTTCACCGGCCCCACCAAGCCCGACTCTAACGGTTCGGTAAATCTGAATGAGCCCAGAGCCATTGGAAGGGTGAAGGTGTACCTGCCTGTCTTGAATTCCTGACCGCCTAATAAGCCTTTGTCGAATTTCACAGTCCTAACATTGGCATCGGGCTCCTGCCGGTCGCCCAAAAGCCGGTTGATCCAGCGGTTGGCTACCTGGATTTCCAGTTTATTCGAACCTTTTTTTAAGGCTTCTGAAATATCCACCTGCCACGGGGCGCACCAGGCTACTCCCATGTCCTTACCATTTAAAATGACCCTGGCAATATCGTGGACTTCTCCCAGATCAATGTAATATCTACCCTTCTCAATCTTATCTACCTCAATTACTTTCCTGTATGTAGCAATACCTGAATAATACCTGATCCCACGCATTTCATTCCTCGTCCAGTCCTGCAATTCCTCAAACACAATGTTCTCCGGACCGCCCATGGTAGGAACAAAAGATACATCCCAGGGGCCTTCAACTGCCTCAGATTCCAACACTGTCGGGAAGTTACCGGAAACTGCTTTCTTCACTGATTCAGGGCTCCCATTATGGGAAAAGCTGACAA
>CAYXJR010000163.1:0-4357 GCA_964465145.1 uncultured Porphyromonadaceae bacterium
CTAGCTCGCTTATCTTTGATCTTTAATCGTCGCACTTACTAGTTGAATTTTCGAAAGTTATAGCATCATCTGGATCAGGATTTTGCAATGCAATATAAAGTCCATCAGGAGTCATGAAGGAAAATCGGTAATTAAAGACTCCAGCAGGAAATAAAACCTCACCAAGTATTTTGTAATTTGAATCTATAATTATTATCGACCAGGGTCCCAACCATCTTGAATTTAATTGCCCGTTCTTTCTTTTTAAAGTCTGACCATGTTTAACTAACCTATAGATATGGTTAGTTTTTTGATCAAAGAATATTTTATAATAGAATGGGGTTTGTATTAAATAGTCAATTCCTTCCTGGAATTCTGCCTTTTTATCAATTGGCTTGATAGGTTCTTTTATAAAATTAGAAGGACAAGGGACTACATCTAATAGACTCCCATCAATTTTATTATAGAAAAATAAATTATCGTTTGGCGAGAATGATAAAACCACATTATCTTTGATTAAAGCTTTAGCTGGCATTCGCATTATCGGAAATTGAGTTTTCCTATTTCGATATTCTGAAGGGAAAAATGCAAATCTTTCAATAAGACTATCTTTTAAAAGGTTGAAATTGCCCAAAATCGGTGATTTATAATACTTGTGGTTAAACAATTCTTCATAAAGAGTTACTCCCATTTGAAGAATTTGATAATCTTTAAAAAAATCAATATTAAATCCCATTGAAGGATAGCTCCTTGCAAGGATATTAGGCCGAAGGTTATAATAATTTATTTCCCTTGTTCTAGTGTTTAGTTTCAATAGTTTATACTCATCATAAGTAAAAAAAATAGAGTCAAAACTGTTAAAATAAAAATCATTAAATCCTGGAGGAATATCATAGCCATTTTCATCGAGTAAAATTGAAGCATCAAGTTGTCCACTATTTGGATTTAAGAGATTTAAACAATGAGTTTCATGATTGAAGCAAAGTATACCCCAAAATCCGTTTCTTTCAAAAACTTGGCAGTTGTTATAGAAATTCAGAATTAAAGAATCTTTGAAAATATGTAAAGTATCGGTAACCTTATAGGTTAGAATATTGTTTTCATTTTGTCCTTGATTGTTCTTGATACATGAATTACAAAATATCAAACAGTAGATTAGAAAGATTAGAACTTTTTTCATTTGAGAAATAGAACCGTCCCAACGAAAATTGGGACGGTAAACTAAAAATACAAAGTTATTCAGGGCATTCACCCCATGTTTCATCCCAATTTGGATGCCATCTGGAGCAGTAAAACGGTCCACCTTCATTAATGTCACAATAATAATATGATGGATCTGGGCAATAAATTCTTCCCCTTGGGGGAGGACAAAACCAATCATTATCCCATTCAGGATCAGTTGCACCGCCACAATGAGGTTCATCCTGGCTAGAAGTACAGTAATAATTAGCATTATCAGCACACCAAACTTTATGTCTTGGTGGTGCAGGACATCCTTGGACTTCCACTGCTGGTTTAAATGAATCAATCATACAGACTAATCCAAATAGTAATATCGGAAGTACTAATAATCTGTTAAGTTTCATTTTACATTATTTTTAAAGATTGAATATTTTAATTAGGCATTCAATGAAATTCCATAAGCATTCTGTTATGGTCTACCTTAATACAATAAATAATAAGTTATTAGGTTTTTAGCACAGATAATATTTCAATTACCTGTGCAGGAAAAAACTCCTTGCCTGGGGAGTTTAAACAATCTTTTTAAAATAGATTTAACAGAATTCATAGTATGGATAATTACTATGTTTCCTAAATAAGGTGATGAACAGTATATGAATAAATAAGTTATAGTATATACTGTTTAACGTCAGCATATTCCGGAACTGCAATACCTTAAAGTTAAAGTATTATTTGGTCATTTCAAAGGAGTTTTACTTATTTCAAAATCTATCCTCCTTTTCATTAGAGTTCGCTGCTTGATATTTTCCCTTCGTTCAAGAATTTCTTTTTCTCTTCCAAAGTAAACATCAGCCGGTGTCATGTTATTTAACGACTCATGGTAGCGGTGATTATTGTAATAATCGACAAACTCCGCTATCCTTTGCCTGAGCTGGTTAGGACTGTAGTAATGTTCCAGTTTAATCACATTCTTCATAGTCCTGTGATATCGCTCGATCTTTCCTTGCGTTTGAGGATGGAATGGCTTTCCCCTAATATGGACTATTATCTTGCTTTATAAAAAGTCCTTTAGATCATTGGAAATGTAAGAAGGACCATTATCTGTCAGTATTTTAGGGCGTTTTTCAGGAGGTAATCCTGTTATGTCAAGAGCCTTATCTACAACTTCTTCTGCTTCCGTATCCCGCATGTGTTCACAGAGCTCCCAGGTAATAATATACCTAGAATAATCGTATCCCCTCTACCAACCAGGTATTTGAAGCCGACTATGAAGGCTGTAGGTTTGGTGCATGAATAAGCGCAAGAGATTTTCCAGATCAAAAATCTTAGAAATCTTAAACCGCTGGAATGCGAGCGGTTTGACCAAGAGGCAGTTTTGCCGTAATGAAAAGATAGCCCATCCTACTTTTGCCAATTGGTATAAGAAGCATCGTCAAGAAATAGATCAGTCTTCAGAAAGCAATCCATTGCCGGCTTTCATTCCGATAAAGCTAGAAAATCATACAACTCCCAGGAAATCTGGTTACAGCCCTATAGAAGTAAGTTTTCCGAACGGTATTCAGCTGCGCTGCACATCGGATATTGATTTTGATGATTTGAAGCGTCTAATCCTGTAGAGGTATGTTTGCACTAACAGCTGATCACTCATATTATTTGTATCCGTTGGCAACGGACATGCGAAAGTCCTTCGATGGATTGTCGGCCATAGTTAACCATTCCCTTGAATGGAATGCGTGTAGCGGAGATGTTTTTATTTTCATCAACCGGCAACGCAACCGGATTAAGCTCTTACACTGGCAGGGTAATGCCTTTGTTCTCTATTATAAGCGCCTTGAGGAAGGAACCTTTGAGATCCCAAGCTATGATGCTTCGGTGGTAAGTATTGCCCTAAATTACCCTCAACTGGTTATGTTGATTGATGGACTTTCAATCAAAAATCTTCATAGAAGAAAATCCTATATTCCAAATAATTAGGGTGGTTTTTATCCAATATTTAAGTGGATAACTTACTGTTTAAAAGCTAATTAAATAGCTTGATCTGGTGTATCTTTGATGCATGTCAAAGGCGCTGGAAAATATGGGATTAGATGAACTTCTGGAAGAAAATGCCAGGTTAAAAAGCGAGAAGCAGAACCTGGAGCACGAGAAGCAGAACCTGGAGCACGAGAAGCAGAGTCTGGAGCACGAGAAGCAGAGCCTGGAGCACGAGAAGCAGAGTCTGGAACACGAGAAGCAAAGTCTGGAGCACGAGAAACAATATCTACAGTTCCGCATTGACCAACTTAATCGACTGCTTTTTGGAAGCAAGCGTGAACGTTTTGTCTCTAATGAGCAATCAGGAGGACAAATGGAGTTGCCTTTCGAAGTAATCGAACAACCGGCAGAGGAGCCCCCACAGGTTGAAGAAATCAGCTACACCCGCCAGAAGAAAACACGCGCCAACCATGCCGGCCGTAATCCACTTCCTGACCATTTGCCAGTTGAGGAGATTGTTTTGGAACCCAAAGCGGATACCACAGGGCTCAAGTGCATTGGCAAGGAAATTACCGATAAGCTTGAACTGGTACCCGCGAAATTGTTTATTAAAAGATATATCCGTCCCAAATACATTAAGCTTGAAGAAGAGCACAAGCTTGAGTGCAAAGGACTGATCGCTGACTTACCTTCTTTCCCAATAGAAAAAGGCATTGCCGGAGCCAGCCTGCTGGCACAGATCATGGTAGACAAGTACGTAGATCATCTGCCTATCCACCGACAGGTACAACGTTTTTCGCGTGAAAACGTCCACATCCCTGCCAATACCATAAGTGGCTGGCAAGATAGTATCTCCCACCTGATACTTCCTTTGTTTGAAAAACACAAACACCTGGTTTTGGGCCAAGGCTATCTTCAAGTGGATGAAACACCCATCCGGGTTTTAAATAAAAAGGTAAAAGGCAAAACCCATCAGGGATATTACTGGGTCTACAACTCTCCTTTGCAGGATGCCGTTCTTTTTGATTACCGTAAAGGACGTGGTCGGGAAGGACCTGGTGAAATGCTCCGGGGCTTTAAAGGCTATATCCAAAGTGATGGATACAAAGTGTACGACTGGTTTGGCAAGAAACAGGGAATTACCTTGTTGAACTGCTGGGCGCATGCACGAAGTTATCAATACTTGTAGATAATCAATAGTCTGGCTTGTATTATACATATA
>CAYXJR010000164.1:0-4300 GCA_964465145.1 uncultured Porphyromonadaceae bacterium
TCTGGCACGTTTTGGCTCGAAGCCCAGTTAAAGCTGTTTATTTCCATAAAGTTACAAAAGCAATTTGGTTTAGTGCGGCGTTCAGGCACATTTCTTTTGGATGTGGGATTCCGCCGGTAGGCGGAAGGGCAGACAAAAGTTCAGCTTTGGCTGAATGTGCCTGAATGATTTGAATAAACGCTCGTTATAATGATGTTTATTTTTTGTTAGAGGTAATTTCTACTTTAGTTGAAGAGTTTAGTTTAATTACTGTTCCTTTTTCATCATTGATAAGTAAACCATTAAATGGGACTTGATCTTTTGTATACCAGTTTGTTGAGTCTGCTTTTCCAAGAAAAATGCTGCGATTTTTACTATTCATAATTATCCCACTTGTTCCGTCTTCAAAAATTGCCAATGAGAGCCCTTCAGTTCCATTATCATTGTCGAGTCCTAAAACAACCCTATTCTTTCCGTCAACCTCTAAAATTCCATATCCCGACCTCTCGAATCCTTTATTATCATTAATAAGAAATCCAGTTGAGGGGCCTACTCTTTTGCCAATATTTGGATCAGGAACTGGGCTGCCAATAGCAATCCTATCAAACCCAGCACTATCTAATATCACAATCCCATAATTGTCATTATTGTATCCCTTGTAATAAGTCATATACTTTGGTGGAAAAATTCCGCCCCATAATTCTTTTACCCTGGATGTGTCTGTTCTTACTCTGTTTGATGCAAATGGAACAGGCGAACCAATCAAGATTCTTTCCTTTCCATTAGCGTCCTCGACAATGATCCCTTGTACTCTGATTACATCTGACAATTGATTAGGATCATTAAACAAGACCTTAAAAACCATTAACACTAATACTACAGTTATTAAAGCTGAATAAATCTTTAGAAACTTAGTATCCTTCTGAATTTTAGTTATTTGTTTATCCATATCATTTTTTTAATTACCTAACCTATTAGTGTTCTATCAGTCGTCAAGCCTAAAAGTAGCATATTCCGATTGGAATGTAAATGATTAATAGCAAGTTATTCGGAAAAAGATTATGGATGACTGATAACACGAGTTGGACAGAGCCGCAAACCGGCTATGGGCGTTCTATTGTTTGCTTGAATGAACTCCAAACCATATTGTGCTGAGCGTAGGGCGTAAATACTAAATATGGCCTGTCTTGTCATTGGTTTGACGTGTTTGTTGAGCATAGCTCTCCTATTCGGACTGTTTCCGTTGATGATTTGAGCTATTTCAAAGAACAATGGTTTTTCAGTTTAGACAAGAAGGAGGTGTTATAAAATGAGCAGGTATTCGAGGGTGATCATAACTCTATGTTCTGAAAAAGGAGGGGTTGATCAACGGGTGATCGAACTGAAGCAATCCACCATCAGCTCATCCTCTACACCCAGGTTGAGGTCAAGGATATGAAAATAGGTTACGATTCCCGACGGGTCGATGAACTCGGTAAAAACCAGTTTCTCATGTGGAGCACCCTTTCCCCAGGCTCCGGCTGCTTCAGCTCTCGCTTCAACCGTAACCTTCTGTCCATCAGGACGGATCGTCGAATCTGCCTCCGACTCACCAAGAGATGCCGGATCAATCACGATTCCTTTGAAATCCGGATATTTTTTCAGGATTTCTTCGTTTTGCACTGTACCCAGGCAGTATATTACGGGTCCACGGGCCAGGGCTACTTTGCCTTCCTGCAACTGATGCCCTTTAATAAAACGCCATTCCATGGGCATCTCCAGGACTACCTCGTCACCCGCTTTCCACTGGCGGCGAATCTCATATGGATTGGAACCCGAGGGTATGGCCACCGGCGACTGGTTATTGATTTTGACCGTGGCGTTGCTGCACCAACGGGGAATGCGCAACTGGAGTGCGAATGTGGTTTCTTTCGTTGGCGTTACTTTAAAAACAACATGCCCTGAATTCGGGTAATCCGTCTCCTGGGCCATGGTCACGAACAAATCCGGCTCAAGGTCTATGGTAGCTGTCGAGGTTGTGAACAGGTTTACCGTGATACCATGATCGGCCAATTTATAATATACCTTTTGGGGCAGTTCTGCAATGATCCGGCGGAAATTACCCGGACAACAGAACCCATCCTGATCGAAATAGACACGCGGGCCTGTAAAGGGTGTAAAGTACCTGATTTTCCGTCCCTCAGGATCCTGTGCTGCGAAAAGTGCATTGTAGATGGTGCGCTCCATGATGTCACCGTACCGGAGATCGCCGTCCAAACGCATCAGGCTTTCCAGCCAGCGAATCAGATAAGCTGTCACACACGACTCACCAATCAACCCGGCGCCATTCTGCGTATAGGAGAACCATTCCCCATCGGAGGCTGAACCGATCACGTTAAGTCCTCCACCTGTTCGGAGTAACTCATGACGCATGTATTCCGACATCTCCAATAAAGACGGTAATTCCTTGTATCGATAGAGTTCCGTCTGCGCATAGCACCGGGCTAACATCACGTACACATGAGCAGCTTCTGTTTCGAAAGTCTGTTTCCAGGTGAGAAGCGACGCACATTGTACTTCAGCCTTTGAATTCCCATGACGGATCTCAGCCGCAAAATTCAGATACCGTTCGTCCCCGGTACTCTTGTAAAGAAGGAGAAAGGCCTCCGGAAGTCCTGCCGTACACACCTCCTCAGGTTTAGTGTCCTTTGAAAAAGTGGTGATGACATAATCCCCCAGATCTTTGGCATACTGAATCGATTTCGGATCGCCAGTCGCTAACCAATACCGCGTCAGTCCGATTAAAAGATATTCCTGCTCGTGAAGAGCCCAGTTGTAGTGATTCTGGTGTGCTTCAGGTTCGGGTTTGAAAATGCCGATATAGCCATCGCTGTCACGGGTCTGGATGATGCCATCAATCAGATGAAGCGTTCGGGCTGCAACGATAGGATCGTTGGTATATGCCGTAAAAATACTCCCTGCATCAATCACCTTTCCAACACCAATATAATGACCTCCACTCGCAAAGGCTCGCGTTTGGAAAGGTGCAATGAAAAAAGTGTCGACATCAAGCATCATGAAATTCTTATAAATGAGATCATTGATGCGCCGTCCGATCTCACCTTGTAATTCCGTTTGCTTGAGTTGGATTGGCTGGAGTTTGTCCCTGCCACTGGAATCATCTTGTCTCTCACAGGCAGAAGCAGCAAAAAGGGTTGTCATGGTCAATGACAAGATCAGCATTGAATTTGTTTTCATAGGGTTGGTGTCTAGTTTAGAATTCGTCCTTAATTAATTTGCAGTCAATGTATGATTATTTAATCCCGCAACCATTTTAGACACGCCGACCAAATTGACCACTCTCTGCCGATTGAAGTTGACCACCTCTCGCCGAAGTGGGTGACCAGTCACATTTAGTTTCCTTCAAATCGATCATTCAGGCTTTTGATTAGCTGTATTTCAAAGGTAGTCTATTTGTTAATCCAATTCAACCATTTGTGTTTGTTTACCTGACAGTTTATTTCGCAGCGATTCTCCTTGTAATTCAATACGATGTGCCTGGTGGACAATCCGATCCAGAATGGCGTCGGCATTATGCTAACATTCGCTTAACGCTGATGCAATAATGGACAGATTGGCAGGAAATGCACATAGAATTGAACTCAAAGGAGAGTCAATGAGAAAAACAAAACAAGAAAAAAAAGACTAACTTTAATGAACAAATCCGCTAAGAACAAAGGTGGTACACTTTGCGCCGGAAGGGTGGTACATTTTGTCCGAAATAATCACTGGATGAGCAAGCACATCATATCGACGTCCGAAACCCCGATTTTCGGGAATAACCAAGGGAGTAGATTCAGCGGGCATTAATCAAAGGACATTTACCTTACCAAGGGAGATCTCGCCGGTTACGGGTTAACTAGTGAGAAGTCAGCAGAAGCCATATTAGGTTCAGAATACGAGCTGTCAAGAAATGGCAGAGGACTCACGAAGAAATGAAGGGCTGAACGGAAACTGTATTGAAATTTTGATGACTGTGCTTTGTTGGCAATAATGGAAGTGTCCTAGTCTACAGCAACATCATTGAGAAATTAGAGACTAGCCAAACAGGTGAAAAGAGTTGTTTGTTGACGGTTTCCGAACCGCCCAGTACGAGACCCGTACGCGCTGGGTGGTGTGAGAGGTGCACTGGCTCTGGTTATTCCAGAGTCAGCCGCCTATTCGATTATGCCCTGTTTCAAAAAACTATACAAATATTATTAAACAAAGAGTGAATGGGAACCTGTTCAGTCTAATGCTTAATCAATGATATTGTTATTTGTCATATATTTGCTAATAAAAA
>CAYXJR010000165.1:0-4277 GCA_964465145.1 uncultured Porphyromonadaceae bacterium
GATCTGTTACTTGGTGATCCCACAAAAGCCAAAACCAAACTCGGATGGGAACCGGAATATAATATTAATGACCTGATAGCCGATATGATGCAATCGGATATTAATCTCTTCAAGCGGGATGCTTACCTTAGGGAAGGGGGGTTCACTACATTAATTAAATTATTTTGAATAACCATAAAGTAACTATGAATACCAACAGTAAAATATATATAGCTGGCCACAATGGTCTGGTTGGCTCAGCTATAGTCAAAGCATTAAAGTCTAAAGGATACAACAATCTGGTTTTCAGAGACTCTAAGGCTTTAGATTTGCGTGACCAGACTGCTACTGCAAGCTTTTTTGAAAAGGAGAAGCCCGGGTACGTTTTTCTGGCTGCCGCCAAGGTAGGCGGTATTATAGCCAACAATACCTACCGGGGAGAATTCATTTATGAAAACCTGATGATTCAGAATAATATCATTCATCAGGCATATTTAAATGGAGTTAATAAGCTCCTCTTCCTGGGTTCAACATGCATTTATCCGAGAGAATCCCCCCAGCCAATGAAAGAGGATTACCTGTTGACCTCTCCACTGGAATACACCAATGAACCTTATGCTATAGCCAAAATCGCAGGAATCAAACTTTGCGAATCCTATAACCTCCAATATGGCACCAACTTCATCTCAGTTATGCCAACTAACCTATACGGGCCTAATGATAATTTTGATCTGGAGAAAAGCCATGTTTTGCCTGCGCTGATAAGGAAGATTTATCTGGGACATTTATTGGAGGAGAGAGATTGGGAGGGGATCGAACAAGACTTTCAGAAAAGGCCTGTTGCTGGGGAAGGTTTAGAAGAAGGTTTAGCGTTTAGGGGTTTAGGAGAGGTACAATTGTTGGAAATTTTACAGAATCACGGAATAACGGCATCACAGAATCACCGAGTTTCAGTCGAAATATGGGGTTCAGGAAACCCTATGCGTGAATTTCTCTGGTCGGAAGAAATGGCTGATGCTTGTGTATTCATAATGGAAAGCATTAATTTTTCGGATCTAACCAATAACCAACAACTTACAACCTACAACCCACAAAAAGAAATTCGTAATACTCACATCAACATTGGAACCGGCAAAGAACTATCAATTCGGGATCTAGCTTATCTCATAAAGGGAACCATTGGTTTCAAGGGCGATTTGATTTTTAATACCTCCAGGCCTGATGGTACTATGAGGAAACTAACAAATGTAAGTAAGTTACATTCACTTGGTTGGAGTCATAAAATCGAAATAGAAGATGGGGTAAGGAGGTTGTTTGATTGGTATCAAAAAAAGTAATATTTCCCTTTCTCCAATGTAGCGAAACTGCAACCTGTCCCGTTTAGGGTTGAGCGTTTAAAGTTTAGAAAATTTGAATTACCCGCAACCCGCAACCCGCAACCCGCACCCCGCACCTCGCAACCCGCAACACGCAACCCGCAACCTCTTTTCAAGCCATAGCTTTTGTTGACAGCAAAAAATAGTTATCTTTGACAACGAAAACTCTTTAAAGTGTTATCTAAGCTAACCATAGAACATATAGTTGATTCCCAAAAAGAACGGCTTTCCAAAATGGATACCGGTTTGCCGCGCGCAGTTTCCGGGTTTCAGAACCTGTCCTCGCATGCATTTATTGTAACCGGTATCAGGCGTTGCGGCAAAAGCACATTGCTCCAACAGGTAAACAGCTCACTAAATAAATCGACCATTTATATAAATTTTGAGGATCCTCGCCTGTCGGGCTTCGATATGGGTGATTTTAACCGCTTGCATGAAATCGCTGAAAAAAATGAAATTGAAGCGTATTTCTTTGATGAAATACAAGAGATTGACCAGTGGGAAAGTTTTGTACGTTTCAGGCTCGACGAAGGCTACAGGATTTTTATATCCGGATCAAACGCAACCATGCTGAGCAGGGAACTGGGCACAAAATTAACCGGCAGGCATATCACCAAAGAACTTTTCCCGTTTTCATACCTGGAGTATCTCTCATACACGCAGCAGGAAACTTCAAAAGAAAATTCGATCAGCTATATGAACAGCGGGGGCTTTCCGGAGTTCCTGAAAACCGGCAGCCCCGAAGTCCTGGTGCAAACTTTCAGCGACATCATTATCAGGGATATTGCTCTAAGGTACAATATCAAAAACACATCTTTAATTCAACAGCTTGCTGTTTGGCTTGTAACAAACTGCGGCAAACTATTTTCCGGGAACAGCTTAAGGAAACTTTTTAAAATAGGATCATCAGCAAGTATCATGGAGTATCTGTCGTACTTTACTGATGCATACATGTTTTTCTTTATCCCGCGTTTTAGTTACTCAGCCAAAGTTCAAATGGTTAATCCTAAAAAAATATATTGTATCGATAACGGGTTCATAAAAACCAATTCTGTTTCGTTTAGCGATGATCATGGCAGGTTATTCGAAAATATGGTTTTCCTGCACCTGAGAAGAACCTCAAAGGAGATTTATTACTTTGCCGAGAAAAATGAATGTGATTTTGTAATATTTGAACAGAAAAAGATAAAAGCCCTATACCAGGTTTGCTGGCAGCTCAATCAGGATAACCAGGAAAGGGAAATATCAGGCTTAAGGGAAGCAATGGAATTTTTCGGGATGAACCAGGGATACATCATTACAGCCGACCAATCAGATATTTTTAAGCTTGATAATAATACAATCACTGCGCTGCCTTTTTTCGAATGGGCAAAATCAATCTAAAACCTCTTTATTGCTTTTGAAATATAAACCTGTAACCTGGAACCAACCTGTAACCTGGAACATGAAACAATCATTTAAAAACATAACAAATTTCATAAAAAGCCAGTTCCCTACTCGCGAGGAAATCCATTTGCACGAACCGATCTTCTTCGGCAATGAGAAGAAGTATCTGGAGGAGTGTATCGACAGTACTTTCGTCTCCTCCGCAGGGCCTTTTATCAAAAAGTTCGAGGATAAGATGGTGGAATATACCGGTGCTGAAAATGCTGTTGCCGTGGTTAATGGAACCGCTGCCTTGCACCTGGCATTACATGTTCTTGGTGTGAAAGCTGGTGACGAGGTAATCACCCAACCGCTCAGCTTTATTGCCACGGCAAACGCAATTTCCTATACCGGCGCACAGCCTGTTTTTATCGATATAGACAAAGATACATTGGGCCTCTCACCCGAAGCTTTGAGGAAATGGCTGGAACAAAATGTCGAAACAAAAAGATGTCAGATGTCAGATGTCAGTTATCCGATATCCGACATCCGATATCCGACAACCGACATCCGATAGCAAGGGAGAAGTCCTATGTGCTATTAATAAAATCTCTGGGCGGAGAGTATCTGCTTGCGTACCAATGCACACCTTCGGAATCCCCTGCAGGATAGACGAAATAGTTGAGATCTGCCATCAACACAACATCCCCGTAATAGAAGACGCCGCAGAAAGCATCGGCAGCTTCTATAAAGGAAAACATACCGGTGCCTTCGGCGATATCGGCATATTCTCCTTCAACGGCAATAAAACAATCACCACCGGCGGCGGCGGCATGATAGTTACTCACAGCCGGCACTCAGCCAGAGGTTGGGCTTCAGCACACGATCCGGCCCACAGCCAACCCCTGGCAAGTCTTATTCGGCATCTTTCAACTCAGGCCAAGGTGCCCCACCAATGGTCATTCGAGCACGATGAGATTGGATATAACTACAGGATGCCAAATGTTAATGCTGCATTGGGGCTCGCACAACTGGAAAAACTTCCGGAATTACTTGAATCGAAAAAGAAACTTCACGAAGAATACAGGGAGTTCTTCAAAAAAAACAATATCAGATCATTAACTGATCCTCCGGGAGCATCCTCCAATCACTGGCTCAACGGATTTTTCACCGAATCACGGGAAGAAAGAGATGCCTTCCTGCAATTCTCTCATGATCAGAAAATATTCTGTCGCCCCGCCTGGAACCTGCTGCCATCATTGCCAATGTACCGGCACTGTCAGACGGATGGGAATGAGAATGCTAAATGGGTGGAGGATAGGTTGGTTAATGTGCCGAGTTCGGCCAGAATTTAAGACGCATAGCCTACGGTTGGACATCCTTCCCGCCATCCATCACACAGCCAACCGTAGGCAAATCATTGAACAAGCCAACCCTTGGCAATCCATTACGGGCAAAAACCCGCAACCCACAACCAACAACTGACAACTATGCCCCCAACAGCCCTCATAACCGGCACCACAGGACAAGATGGTGCCTACCTTTCAGAATACCTGC
>CAYXJR010000166.1:0-4087 GCA_964465145.1 uncultured Porphyromonadaceae bacterium
GCTGACCCTCGAAGGTGTCGGGGTTATTCTGGTCGTATTTCATGAAATTATTGTGAGCATAGGCAAAAGCCACAAAGTAGTATTTCTTGTTGTTTACGAGGGTACGGATACCTTCTGCAAACACATCTTCTTCAACAACGAAAGTATGCTCAATACCCAGGTCGGCTCCTTTTACCTCAGTAATAGGCATGTTTGCCTCCATCTGATCCTGCCAGTAAAAATTCACTATTTTATCAATGCCATCCCGGATATCGCACTGGAAGATCAGGCGGGCTTTATTCCCGTTTTGCTCTGTGGCATCGGTAATTGAAGTATTCCTATCCAGCAGTTGATAAATCTTGTACCCTTGAAAAGTATAATTCACATCACAATCAGGATTGCTGTTTGGGCAAACGATAAACGGATCCCTTTCTTCGTATTGTTCGAGGTAATTATTTGAACTCGGCTTATTCCAGATGTGGAAGATCAGCTTCTGATCCTGTTCAATGATGGTCAGTTCCGGTGCATCGGGGCCGTCAACAACCTGGAAACAGTTTTCGAAAAGGCGTTGGGCCTTTTGGTCGTTTTGAAGCATCTTATCCACCGAGGCTAACAATCCCCCATCGTAAGATCGGGCCCAAACGACTCCTACAGTAATATCATTGATAGCACCAGGTTCCAGGACGAATGGCCCTGAGGACTGGACAAAACGGCGGTCAGCCGGCTCATTATTTTCCGTTTCTTCTGTCCATACCGGCATAGGAATACCTCCTTGCCCCCATCCACATGGATCGGTAGCCCTTGGGAACATGAAGTCGGTTATAGGACCTGTACCTCCACCAGCAGGGTGCCCATTACCGCCATAACGCATACGCTCATTGTCTTTCCAGTATCCTCTCAGGTAATTATAAAAATCTGTGGGAGATGAAGGATCTCCGGTATTACCAGCTCCTCCTGTATAATAAACAAAGCGGCGCATTCCCCAACGCTCATTATCCACAATCCCATCTTCAAAATTGAGTCCGTTAATATTCCCATTAAGAATACACTCATTACAAATCAGGTTATACTGATCATCATAACTTTTACAATCATCAATACCGTTTGGATCCTGGTAGGGGCCCTCAAAAAAGTCAAAGCCAATCGCAGGTGGGTTGGCGCCATATGCCTGGATCTGCCCAGAACCGTCAACAGCATCCCCATTATAGAAATAACCAATCCCGTTGGAAACGTGGCAGCCAACATAATCATCTCCTGCATCACCCAGGTCACCGTCGGAATATACGCCAAAATATGTCTCAATAAGGGTATAAGTGGAACGGTTAATAAGGGCAAAATTGTAGAAACTCATGTCGTTCAATGCATCGTTAGTAGAGAATTCAAAAGCCTGGGCCCTGATTTCCATACCAATGGGTTCGCCGTTCGGACTATCGTGCAACCCCCCACGGTCGTTATAAACCCACCATAGGGTACCATCCCCATATAACCTGGGCCGCCTCAATTCACGGGTGGTACCGCAGGGTAGAATTCCGTCCAGGTCGTAGAATGGATAATCTCCATCTGCAGGGTTATAGAATCCATCGTCGTTATTATCCCAGAAAGGAGCCAGGTAAAAATCATATCCGGCAGCAGCATCTGCATGCGCCGGCCAATCAAGAATTACCTGAGGAATCGCATAACCTTCAAATTCAATCCCCCTTTCATCCGGGGTCTTGTTATACCATTCCCTGAAAGCCTCTACCTGGTAGCGGGTGATCTCCCAATGCTTGTCATACTGATAGCATACTTCAATATCAGTCGTTCCACGATCATCCCCTGCTGTAATAAGTGGGCCGGGCCAAAAATTGCGCCCCCCGTTATACAAAATAGCTGAAATTTTTAGCTGTCCATTCACATCGGTTCCTCCGACCCAAATACCACCCGAATAAAGTGAAGTTTTCTGTGAGTTTTTAGGCACCTCGTAACCGGCTCCTCCACTAATATCAGTCCACAACAATCCAGTTGTAAATACCCAGGTCCTGATATTATTCAAGGAGATTTCGGTTACTGTCGAACCCAATTGGCAGGCAGCTGTCATCCCTTTAAGATCATCCACTGTGGCAGTATTTTTACCCTTCGAAGATGGGTATTCCTTTGCACTGGCATTCCAACAGGAAAAAACCACTAAACAACTAAACAACAAGGCCTTTCTCATGTATTTGTAACTTAAGTAACAGTAAAACTCCACCAGAGGAGAGAATAATATTTTTCAAATGAAATAAGTCATTTCCCTGGAAGCATTCCACAAATAAAGAATTCAAAAAAAGTAATCCCGTAAATATAGAAAAACTCAATATATAATTGCAGGCTCAGGACTATTTCCAGAGGAATTAGCGGGATATTTCAACAATTTCGAAGTTGATCAAGCCTGAGGGGACAGAAATCTCAACCTGGTCTCCCAATTTTTTTCCAAGAAGACCTTTGGCTATCGGTGTATTGATTGCAATTTTTCCAATTTTTAGGTCTGCCTCCGATTCTGAAACTATAGTATAAGTCATTTTAGCTCCGCTTTTGATATTGAGTATAGTAACCCTGGATAAAATTTGGATACTGAGATTGTCAAGCTTTGACTCATCAATCAGGCGGGCATTCATCAGAATATCCTGGAGTTTTGAAATTCTCATTTCCAAGAGGCCCTGAGCATCTTTTGCGGCGTCATACTCAGCATTTTCCGATAGATCTCCCTTATCCCTTGCTTCAGCTATTTGCTGGGAAATGGACGGTCTTTCTATACGAACAAGTTTATCAAGATCATTACGCAGTTTTTGTAAACCCGCCTCTGTCAAATATGTCAGCTTTCCCATCACACCGATTTTTATCGTCGTTTTTAACTAAAAAAGAATCCCGAAAAATCGGGACTCTTCTTTTTTGATATGTTTTTATCTACCTAAAGGATGATCCGAGCACCAATGCTGTGAACACCACTGAATGGATCAGTATCCCTGTATGAATAATCAATAGAGAATACAGAACCATTATCCTTGTTTAGAGGAACCCTGACAGAAACGCCAGCAGTGGGTCCGGTAAAAGCAGAGGTTCTAAGCTGGTAATCATCCTCAAAGGGATTTATCCCGTCTTCATAGTTGAATCCTCCACGAAGAAGAAGGATGTTTTTGAAATCATACTCCAACCCGAGGTGAAACTGGTCCTTTGAAAATGAATTGGATGTAAAACCGCCAGCCAGGGTTATTCTTTGTCCAACTCCAAAATTGAAGTCATAAGCCAGACCAATCTTTACCTGAGTAGGTAATTCAAATTCAGCAGACCGATGTTCAACAGTCATGTCGATACCATTAGGAGGAACAGTCCCCCTGAAAGACATTCCATCACCAGTATACTTCATAGTAGGTCCAACATTTTTCAGTGTAATCCCGAAGTGTACCTGCCTCTGGGTTCCAGTCACATATTGAATCCCAGCATCTAAAGCTACACCAGATGTTTTCAGGTCGGAAATTCCACCCGAGACAACTTTTATCATGGCTCCCCCATAGATACTATTTGAGAACTCTTTAGCAAAGGACACACCCATAGTCGAGTATCTGGGACTGAAAGTTCCTATTCCACCTTCTGGATTATCAACGGTGGTGACTTCAATATCTCCAAGGTTCATGCTCATTACAAAAACTCCCAGAGCACCAGAATCTCCAACTTTTTGAACCATACCCATAGTATTGATACCAATATCAGTCCCAACCAGCCAGTCGGAGTGGGCATATCCCAACTCTGTACGATTGACTAATGCAGAACCGGCAACATTCAGATAAAGAGCCTCTACGCCACTAACACTCCCTATATTAGCTCCTCCCCAACCTGAAATACCTGCCCATGGATTGATAAGTAACTCACTAGCACCAGCCTGACCAATTCTTGTTTTGTTACCGGCGAAAGTTGCAGTAGATACAAGTATCCCTATAAGAACCAGGCTAAAAATATATTTAATTTGCTTTTTCATAGCTTTTTCTTTTGTCAATTTCATATCCATTATGAATAATTACTTAGAGTGAATTAAGGTCTTGAGGCCGCAAAGCACCGAACCATTTAACAATATGCTCACCAATGCCAGGAGCGT
>CAYXJR010000167.1:0-3939 GCA_964465145.1 uncultured Porphyromonadaceae bacterium
TTATGGTCAATATGAATAATTCGATACAAACCTCAAAGGTCATCGTTGAATAACTTCTCGGTCAAATTCTCAGAAAAAGGCTGTCTCAATACATCGAGGCAGCCTTTTTTCATTCCATTCTATAAATTTTATCAATTCAGGCAACCTTCAGGCTATATAGGGTTCTTATAGGTGAAGGCATGAGTATGGGTCGTGACGACAAGTTGGTAAGAGATCTGAAACGGGGGAAAAAAGGCGTTCTGGAATCGCTCTATAATACCTATGCCCCTTCTTTACTGAGTGTTTGCCTTCGCTATTGCGGGAACCGTCAGGATGCCGAAGATGTGCTTCACGACGGATTCATCAAGATCCTGAAACACATCGATTCATTCAAATCAAGATCTTCAGGCTCCTTTGAAGGCTGGATGAAACGCATCATGGCAAACACCGCACTCAATTTCCTACGCGATAACTACAGGGAGAAACGATTCATGGATATAGATCCTGTCCAGGAGAAAATCCATGATGAACTTGAGGAGGAGAATGTTTTGGAAAATCTGCACGACAAGATAGGAAAAGAGAGGATCATGAAGATGATTTGTGAATTACCACCCGGATATCGAGCGGTTTTTAACTTGTATGTATTTGAGGAATATTCGCATAAAGAGATTGCAGATAAATTACAATTTTCCGAAAACACTTCCAAATCTCAGCTTTCAAAAGCCAGGGCACTACTTAGAAAAAAGATTTACGAGGTGATGAAGAAACAAATGGCAATATAGATGAAACGAGAAAGAGATCCGGTTGATGACTTCTTTAAAGAGGCGTTGCAGAAACACCAGGTGAAACCATCTGATGCGGCGAGGCAACGGTTTCTCGATGTAGCAGCAACCATACCCATGAAAGGGAGGAGGTCATGGCTTGGCTGGTTCCTCCTGTTTGCCGGTCTGACTGTTGTGGGAACGACAGCTATTCTCATATGGTGGGGAAACTCTCCAGATAGCAATGAGCAGTCGGCGGTCAGCAATCAACAACCGACTGTTGGCAAGGAACAATCGGCAATCGACAGTCGGCAATCGAAGGTGGGCCATGTACAGCCTGAGGTTAGCCGTGGTAATTCACTGACAGAAGTTGTTTCTCTTCTTCCCGTTTCCTCACCTGATACCAATCTCAATGCTGTTCCTAAAACTGTTGCAAACCCCGAATCTATTATTGTTCCTGAAAACCCTTCCGTACCCTCCCCTGTTTCAGTTTCTAATCCTGGTTTGGATCGTGCAGAAAGTTCCTCTTTGAATCTACCACAAGAAGATACGATATCAAAGACCAAACCAATCTCTATACTGGAAAAGCCAGACAAGAGGAAGAAAGTAACCGATTGGCAGTTTGCGACTTCAGTCTATTATGCACCTGAATGGATGTTCAATACATTGGAGGGGGACAAGTTTGTCTCAAATTTCGGCATTGAGGAGAGTTTCCATTACGGGAGGTACCTGTTACGGACGGGGGTTGGCCTCTCCGTTGCCAAAGGGACCAACGAACTGATGATCGAATACAACGATTACCTTGGTTCATATAATCAATTGGATTCGATCAGCTTCGCATGGGACGAAAAAAACTATCACCTCCTTCCCACGTATTATTTATCCAACAAGGATATATGGGACAGCCTTCTTAAACTTGATTATCCCAAAATAATAAAACGGTACACCTATATTCAGATTCCGCTTATCCTTGGATATGACTTGATCCGGAAGAATCGATTCAGCCTTGGGTTCAGGGCAGGACCCATCCTATCTGTTCTGATGAACTCTAAGACCCTGACAAATGACTATGATCTGGGCAAGAACCGCATTATCCGGATCAACCAGGTCACCCCCGACCGGATCCAGACCAACTGGCAGATTCAGGGAGGAATCAACCTATCTTTGCATATTTCAAATCGATTCAGCCTGGAACTCGAGCCCACCGTCAAATACTATTTTAACTCTGTCTACGAAAAATCGGATGCAACGAAAAAGCCGTGGTCAGTGGGATTCAGGGCATCGTTTACAATTTTTCATTGAAAAAGTCAACCGCTATCAGGCAACCAATTCAGATCAATGTGTTTTTAAACCAGTACTCACCTTTAAAATCAAAATCATATGAAACGGCTACTCTTACTCCTGCTACTCCTGGCCTTATTTTTTCCGGCTATTTCACAAACTCCTGTCACCTTATCGGGAACCGTGACCGACATCTCAACCGGGTTACCAATCCCCAACCAGGCAATAATGATCTCTTCAGATTCATCCGGCGGGTTCATTTATTTCAGTGTTGTTTACACCAATGCTAACGGATTCTACGTGGATACAATTCCAATTAATGGATTTACTTCCGGTGTTCTCTTTGTCACCACTATTGATTGCAACGGAATTCCTGTCACATACAATTTGACATATAATCCCGCCAATATGAATTTCGTTCAGGATTTTCAAATCTGCTCGGGGATCCAGGGAGGTTGTGTGGCGGATTTTGCAGCCTATCCCGATTCTACCGGAGGATATACAGTCTATTTTTACGACCAGTCTCTCGGGAACATCCTGTACTGGTCCTGGAATTTCGACGATCCGGCCTCCGGGATAAACAATACGTCAACCACACAGAATCCTGTCCATATCTTCTCACAAGCAGGAACTTATCTTGTTTGCCTGACTATCCAGGGAGTTGACAGCAGCTGTTTCGACACCTATTGCCTGCCTGTTACTGTTGGGAATACTCCTGGTGGATGTGAAGCCGATTTTTACTTCTACTCCGATTCGAACGCAGTCACAAATACATACTATTTTGTCGACACATCCACCGGCAACATCAACAGCTGGTTTTGGAATTTCGGCGATGGAGCAACGTCAACGTCCCAAAATCCGGTTCATACATTTGCTGCACCGGACTTTTATACGGTTTGCCTGACAGTTCAGGGAGTGGACAGCCTCTGTTACGACACCTACTGCGACATTCTGAACGTTGGGGGAGGCGGTTGTCAGGCGCAATTCACCTATTACCCCGATTCCACTGCCGGCTCCACTCTCATTCATTTCATGGACCTGTCTTACGGAGACATTACCACCTGGTTATGGGACTTTGGGGATAGCACGCCTGTTTCCACTCAACAAAATCCTTCCCACATATTCCCCGATGAAGGTACCTATTATGTATGTCTGACGATTACCGGGAACAACGCTGGCGCTACCTGCCAAAGCACCTGGTGTGAGGAGGTAACAGTTGGACCCGGGTCTGGTTGCCCCAGTTATTTTACCTATCAGAACAACGGCTTAGCCATCAGCTTTGCTGGCCATATGGTGAACGGGCAACCAGCAACCTATTCGTGGGACTTCGGAGATGGCCAGTCGGGGCAGGGACAAAGCGCAATCCACCAATATCCGGCATCGGGTATCTATTTTGTCACCCTGGCCACCGTCACACAGGATTCTATGGCGTGCGCCTTCACCTCTTCCCAATCCATTACCGTTGGCGACAGTACCCAGTGGAATCAGATTTACGGACAGGTTTTTGCCGGTAATTTCCCCCTGGATCTTGGGATTGTTGTCATCTTCTCATTGGATACATCAGCAACTTTCTTCCCTTTCTTTGATATCAGTACGGTCGATTCTTCCGGTATCTATTATTTCCCAATGGTTCCTCTAGGCAATTATTATATCTATGCTATCCCATTTGAGCCATCCGGTTACCTGCCAACCTACTATGGAGATGCGATCAATTGGGAAAACGCTACTCTTGTGACCCTTGGTCAGGCGAACAATCCCTACAATATCAATCTTGTTCAGGCTGACTCCTATGCACCAGGTATTGGTGGAATTAACGGGCAGATTAATACCACAGGGTTAAAGAGCACTATAGTTGATAAAATTACCATGCTGCTGATGAACGAGGCTGGTGAGGCGATCTCCTTTAGCCAGGTGGATG
>CAYXJR010000168.1:0-3898 GCA_964465145.1 uncultured Porphyromonadaceae bacterium
CATAGATCCCAAATTTACTAAGTTTTTTAATATGTTTCAAGTGCATACCCCAGTTAATATTAATCTCCGTTATCTGTAATAACCAATCACAAAGTTCTGTGTGAAAATCATAAATCGATTCACTAATATAATTCGTTTTAAATTGAAATGTTAGCTTTGAATCAATATAAAAATAGAATCCATCCGCATACTTAGTAACTGCGAAGTTGTACCACCTAATCTTATCGGGATAGTAATATTTCCATAGCTCTTCAAAGTCTTTTTTACTATTCACTTCTCCACCTTCTTTGAAGTCACTATAATCCCCAAAATCCTCCATTTCTCCACGTTCAGCAGTAATCCAAATACTACGAAGCTCATCATCACCCTGCTTTCCCAATCTGTCCATTATTGCTACAACAGAAAGTAGTTTTTTTATATTTAATTCATTTTTAATTTCAGGATATCCTTGACAGGAAAGTATTAATCTGTCAATATAAGGTGCTGGTTTATATTTTTTATTCATACTTGTTAACTATTGACATTAATGTAGATTCTATTGTATGGTTTTTTCAGTTTTACTTTTAAAACAGTGCGAAGTAAATATTTATTTTTTTTGTCATTGAGTTGTGTCTTTGTCTTAATCCGCGTGTGAACGTTCAGTATAAGAATAGTAGCCGATTGCGGGCTTCATCCCTGTCAAGTTACAAGAAAGTTGAAGCGGGCTACAACCCTTGAATTTACTACTAAATCGGTTATTATTTTTATACATTGTGTGTGCCTTGAATGGTAAATTTAGAAAAGTTCTTTGATATAAAGAGCAATCCAAAGGAGATCTTGTCAACCACGGGTTGGTTAAGGCAAGAAGTCAGCAGAAGCCATAGTACCTAACGGTAATGAGCTGCAATAGATGCAGAGGTCTCACAAGTTGGGGAAGGGCTGAACGTTATTTCGTCCTTGAATTAGATAAGGAAGCTAAACCTCCGGGTTTTCTAGCCTTATCCCAGGATAGGCAAGGTATTGTTGGTGAAAAGAGCAATAGTACTTATGAAATGACGAACCGCCGTATATAGCCTGTCCCGATTTTTCATCGGGAAGACCCGTACGGTCGGTGGTGTGAGCCTCTCCCTGTCAGCGTTTGCTGGCGGGGCGGGCTACTCGATTAGGTGGCGTTATTTTAAATCAATAATCCAATTCTCAACGGTTTCACTTGGTTTAAACCCTATTCGATGAGCTTGTACCAATAATTTAGTTCCTTCCGGAGTTGCAAATGGTTCTTGATAAACTGTCCAAACTTTTGGAACTGTAGCATCGCTGTCGATAATTTTATACCCAATTGAAGCACCTTCTGTAGAACAGGTAATAGTAATCTTTCCAGCTGAAGATTCAATTATTGGTTCAGCAGTTATCGGTTGTGTGTCTTTGCCTTTCCAAAGCTGATCGATCAGTTCTTTTTCCGGAAGGTTAGGTTGATCTCCGATGGCTTCGATCCATAGGTTCATCTCGGTTCTTAACTCTTCTAGTTTTTCGCTGTAAGCAGGATCGTTAGCCAGGTTATTTAACTCATGCGGATCGGCCTTACAATCATACAATTCCTCAGGGACTTTGTTTTCTCGAAACCAAAGAGCCTGGATGTTGTCCAATTTTCCTTCATTACGTAAACGTAACAATTCCTGCATGGTAGGAATCCTCTCTCTGTATTCGAGGGGCAGATAATATCCTTGTTCGGGTCTGTAATTCCGAATGTACTTGAACTGTTTATCCCGTACCGCACGAATTGCGTCTGTCACTTCGTCAAAACGATCAGCGGCACCGTGAATGTATTTTCGTTCTTTTTTAGCTTGATATTTACCTAAAAAAGCCTGCCCTTGCATATAGTCTGGAGGTTCAATACCTGCCAGGGAAAGTAGAGTAGGAGCAAAATCGATGAAACTGGCCAATTGATCATCCTTGGTGCCCGACTGTTGCTTGTTGGGAAACCGAATAATCATAGGTGTATTTAGCCCGGAATCATATATTAAGCGTTTCTGTCTGGGCAATGGGCCACCATGATCTCCATAAAAAAAGATAATTGTGCTTTCCAGTAAACCATCATCTTCCAACTGTTTCAACACAGCGCCTACCTGTCTGTCCATCTCAGCAATATTGTTATACATTTTCCATAAGTCCCTGCGAACGACTTCTGTATTTGGCAGATAAGGAGGGATAGGAAAGTTAGTTTTCTTTGATAAGTGTATTGGTGTCTCGTCTTCAGTCATTCGACCGACCTGTATAGTATAACTTGTATCTCCAGCATGATAATGTCTGGATTCACCTTTTCTAAAACCATATGGTTCAAACAATCCGGATTCGTGGGTTTCGGTGAAATTAAAGATTGCGAAAAATGGTTGATTTTCCCCCCGATTACGCCAATGAGCAATAGGACTGCTTTCGTCCCAAGCCGTGCAGGGTGGTTGAAACTGATAGTCTTCCTTGTAATTATTAGTGCAATAATAACCACTCATCCGAAGCAATTCGCTTATCATTTTAACTTGAGATGGTGGAATAGCTTCATAGGTGGGAAGGCCGGTTTTATCTGTAGCGGAATTGGTGCGCATATGGTTGGCTCCTATACTCGAAGGATACATGCCTGTAGTAATGGCAGCTCTGCTGGGAGCACATACACCGCATGGAGAATACAGATTAGGATAAATTACTCCCTCGTTTGCTAATCGGCTCAAATTAGGAGTTTGAACAGTGGAATCGCCAAAAGGAGGAATGTATGGTCCCATGTCCTCCGTTACCAACCATAATATATTGGGCCGATCGGGTAGTTGAAGTTTTGAAGCGATTTCAGAATCTACTTTGCTGGAATTTTTTTCCGTTTGGCAGGATGTTAACAAAAGACAAACCAAGCAGACGATTATCTGTGTTCTGGTAAGTAATATGGATCTCATAATATCGAAAGTTTTTTTCATTAACATTAGCTTGTATTAATTGAATGCTACCTGAACGGTTTGTGCATGTTGCGGAGTGGATTTCGAAGAGCGTTCATGTCCGCCAGGACTGAACAGCGATGCGAGAATCCGCCGTTGATTGACGCGCCGACCCCGCTCTGAAATATGCACTGCGTTATGGCGTCGTTGTTTTTCTTTTTTATTGTATTGTTAAACCTAACTTTTTCCCTAAACCTTCTTCAAATATTTTGAACAACGTGGAAATTTGAATATCAATTTTCCCATTTTCCACTCGTGAGATATAACTTTTTTTAGTTCCCGTTTTTTTTGCCAGGTCTTCCTGTGTGAGATGAGCTTTTTTTCTTTCTTCTTTTATCATTTCTCCAACAATAAAAGCTTTTGCTTTGATTTCAAATTCATCACGTTTTTCAGTTCCAAGTTTTCCGTATTTGATGTCTAATAATTCATCAAAAGTTGTTGCATCTTTTATTGTTTTCATAATCCTTCTCCTTTTTTATTTTTAAAATATTCCTCCTTTATTTTCAATGCTCTATCAATCTCCTTTCTAGGTGTTTTTTGACTTTTTTTCTGAAATCCGTTGAATAAAACAACAATTCGACCAGAGTCAAAACAGCAAAAAATTCGATAATTATCTGAGCCTACTTTAATTCTTATTACATATAATCCATCTGTACTTTCAATATGTTTTAAAAATTTCTGAGGAATCAAATCAACAGTTTTTATCACTTTAAATACATATTCTATTTTTTCTTGTATCGATGAATCAAGTGAAATATAGAAGTCAATAAAATATTTTTTATAAAATTTTATTTCTCTAGTCATTTTGCAAAGTTAACAAGTTTGTAAATATTTTGGTATTTAAAGCAAATAAATTTTAGGTGATTTTCTTTTCTTTTACTATACGCCATAACCTATTAGTGTTCTATCAGTCGTCAAGCCTAAAAGTAGCATATTCCGATTGG
>CAYXJR010000169.1:0-3862 GCA_964465145.1 uncultured Porphyromonadaceae bacterium
ACTCTTCTGAACCAAAATCAGACGTGTTGATAGTCAATTGTTGTATTGTGTTGTCTTTCTTCTCCTTATACTTTCTCCCCCACACCCCAATTAACCCAAAAGTTACTTGCGCGCCCGGAAAAATGTAAAGGGGCAGCCGATTGATTTTCGCCTGCCGTTCCGGTTTGTTCAGTTTTCTCGCCCACTCAAAAACAGACATTCACCCCATTGACAATATTTCCGGGTGCTCGTGGTCATTCGCCTTTAATTAATTGGCGGGCCAGAAGCCTTAAAAAGTCCCCAGGGCAGGGGCAATCATTCATGAATTTATTCCTTAATAATCTAGCAGAAATCAAAATCTCTTATTCCACAAAAGTTCCGGCTAAAGACAGGCCACAGATCAGCTCGTCCAGAGATGCTGAGAGAAACTTCAGATTAGTATTTGATAATCTTGAATATCGGGAACCATTCTACATTTTACTAATGAACCGAGCTAACAAGATCCTCGGATTTAATCTTATCTCTCAGGGCGGCATTTCCGGTACTATAACAGATATCCGGATGATTTTCCAAACAGCCCTGAAAGCTAATGCTTGTGCAATAATTGTTGCCCATTATGCAAAGTAAATAGTTATGTAAAGTAAAAAGCTTAAGTAACTATTGGTCAGTTAATTCAAATCCAATTACTTTACATAACAATTCCCCTATTTTTACGACTTTTTTCTGCACTCGATAGAGATTCACTTATAGCCAGAGGGAATCAACTTGGCAAATATCCGCACAATTTTAGTCATGATCCTGTGCAAACGACTGAGATTCATACAAAAAGAAATTCTCACTAAAAACGGGAAACCTACCTGGTCATCGAACGACAATTTGCAGGATTGAATGAAAACCTTCTAATCTCAACAAATATTATGTAAAGTGTTATCTTTTGAATCCTTTAAAAATGAATGTGTTAACCACATTACTTTACATAATAATTTACTTTGCATAATAAATATGGCTTCGTCGGCGCGTAGCGCTAACGATGAAGCCTTGGTTGTACTAAACCGGTGATGAAGTGTGCATTTATTATGGGGATTGTATTGGAGTAAATGCTAGAATGGGGGTCGGGTAATTGCCCCGTTAAGCTTAATTGAAGGAAGCGTAAGTCTTTAAATTCAGAATTTATCTCATTTTATCTTTTGATTTTTTCATTTTTTTATTTTCTGACCTTTTTCGTCACTTCTTTGTCACTTCATGGCATAGCTTCGCCATGCTGCCACAGCGGCGAGTTTTTAACGTAGACATTCTAATACTTTCTTAGCCAAATCTTGCCAATTTTCTGGTGGTCCTCTGCGGTTAAAGCGCAATATCGCCAGCATCGTCTCTTTTTTACAACAGGGACATTCTTTTGGATTATAGGCCTGCGGCAATGGTCTATTGGATTGGGTTTTTAGAATCTTAGGCAATTGTTCTTTAATCTGAACCGCGCATTTAGCCTTGGTAGTACTGCTTAATATACCATAATGGCGTATACGCACAAAGGCTTTGGGCAATATGTGCATGGCAAACCGGCGGATAAATTCCAGCGCATCAAGTGTCATTTCTTTGATTATCGCATTTTGCCGGTAATCCTTATAGCTGAAAGAAACCTTACCTTCCGATATATCCCTGATACGGTGATTGCTGATCGCTATTTTATGTGTATACCTGCCTAAATACTCAATCACACTACCAGGCCCATTAAAAGGGCGTTTGGCATATACCACCCATCTTTTTTTATATAGCTCTGATACCAGCCCATAATCCATTTTATCAGGCAGTGTTTTCGTTAAGGCCAGAATAAACCGTGCACAGAATACCTTGCTCATCGCCTTTACGGGGAACAGATATTTACCATGAGTCTTGGCCGTCTTCCATTTACCTTGGGGTGTTAGCCCTCCGCCCGGCACAATGCAGTGCAGGTGGGGATGCAGGCTTAGCGTTTGACCCCAGGTATGCAAAATGGCTATCATCCCTGTTCGGGCACCCAGCCACTTTGGGTCATGTCCAAAGCTGTGGAGCACGCTCCAGTCTGTTTGAAACAGAATATTGTATACTATTTTTCCATGATGCAGGCAAAGGGGATTAAGGATATCCGGCAAGGTAAACACCACATGAAAATATGGTACCGGTAAAAGTTCCCCTTCCCTTGCTTGTATCCATTTCTCACGTTGTGTTCCCTGGCATTTGGGACAATGACGGTTACGGCAGCTATTGTAGCTGATACGTAAATGGCCACAATCGGTACATGCATCCACATGTGAGCCCAGTACTGCCGAACGGCAGCACTTAATAGCATTCAGTGTCCGTAATTGCCAGGTATTGAATTTACCGCTTTGCTGCACCATCGGCCAATGAAGGTTTAGCACATCAGCCATTTCATGCCGGAGAGACATCAGTCCAGCCCGTATAAAGTATCCAGGGGACTAAATATGTTGCAAGGCATGGGTTTGGCAACATGTAAATAAGTCATGGTGGTTTCTATTTGCTTATGACCCAGCAGTTCTTTGATAACCAGGATATTTATTCCCTGTTCCAGCAAATGAGTGGCAAAGCTATGACGTAGCGTATGGGTATGAACATCTTTGATAATCCCGGCTTTTTTTACAGCCTGTTTGACGACCCATAAGATGCCAGCTCTAGTCATGGCCTCACCTGCTTTATTACTAAATAAGTATTTGCCTGGAACTTCTTCCAACAGGTATTGGCCTATTCCACGGCAAAGTAATTTTCCCAGTTGGATGCATCGATCTTTGGAACCTTTACCTTGATGGACATGTAACATTCCCCTTTACAGGTCTACGTGGGATGGTTGTAAATGCTGCACTTCACTGGATCGTAGACCACAGCCATAGCACAGCCCGATGATGAGTCGGTGCTTAAGCAGTTTGCAGGCTCTTAACAACGCTTTTACTTCCGATCCGTTAAGTACTATAGGAAGCTTGCGGGGGCCTTTTAATCCAGGCAAGGAAAACTGGGTGTATTCCAAGCCCCGCATTTTACAGGCATAGCGCATTCCATGTACTGTAAAGTTGAAAAAGGAGGCCGATTCAGCACCACGGCTTTTTACCAAATGCAAATAATCCATCACCTGGTCGGTGTCCAGATCCAGGGGCATGCAGTTGTAATGAAGTGCCAAATGGGCCAGTTGACGGGAATAATTGATGAGGGCACTCTTGCTTTTACCATTAATGCTGATGGAGCGTTCCATCTCTTTGTAGAGTTCGGAAAATCCAATTACTTTGTTACAGGCTTGCTGAACGATGGGAACATAATCTTTAGCCGCTGCACGTGTCATGATAGTTTGTTGCTTTTGCATACAATTGATTTTAAATGAATTAATTACATAAAGTAACAAAAACTCACTCAAACTCAGTTTGCTATATATACAAATGAAGGTCTATTAAACTACCGAAGGTTTAGTACAATCAATATTATGTAAAACTTTACATAATATTGACAACAACTTGGTGGAGAATACAATCCGTCCAGTCGCCCTGGGTCGGAAGAACTATATGTTCGCCGGCTCCCATCATGGAGCAGAAAGGGCTGCCATGATGTATTCTTTTCTAGGGTCATGTAAGCTAAATGAAGTTAATCCTCAGGATTGGCTGAACCATGTTCTCACGGTAATTCCATCTGACAAAGCCAATCGATTAATTGAGCTCTTACCAACCAATTTTAAAAAAAGATTCCTGATTTATTTGCCAAGTACAATATCTTTCGGTTTGAACAACACCCACTAGGCCGAATGCTTACATAAAAGCAGCTTAATGCAATTTGTCTTACACCCTATCTGAAAGGGCAAACGCATGAAAAAAAGTTAACGGATTTTAGACAACCATAGCTGTGCTGT
>CAYXJR010000170.1:0-3752 GCA_964465145.1 uncultured Porphyromonadaceae bacterium
AATAGAAGACGACAGCAGCATCCTGAGAGTTTTAAAAGACAATTTAACTTTCGAAGGATATAATGTCCTGACCGCTTCTAATGGTATAAAAGGATTTGATCTTGCGCTCAGGAAGGAAATTGATATGTTACTGCTGGATATCATGTTACCGGGAATGAGCGGTTATGAGATCTGCACGAGATTGAAGATCGAGCGGCCTGAAATACCCATTATAATGATCACTGCCCGGGGAGCCGAGATGGATAAGATTTCGGGCCTTGATGTTGGCGCAGACGACTATGTGACAAAGCCTTTCAGCATGCAGGAACTGATGGCCAGGATAAGAGCCGTGTTCAGAAGGTATAATCTAGGGACCAGCATACCTGATCAGGTTTCTTTTGGGGAGGTGAAATTAGACTTCAAGAAGTTCCAGGCATTCGTAAATGACTCTGAAATCAAGCTAAGCAGCAAGGAAATGGCAATCATGAAATACCTTATCCAACATAAGGGGGACGTGGTGCACCGACATGATCTGCTTGAAGAAGTGTGGGGATACAATGTGATGCCCACAACCCGCACTGTGGACAATTTTATTCATGAACTAAGGAAGAAGCTGGAAGAAGATCCGTCAAAGCCAAAGCATATAATAAGTATCAGGGGGATAGGTTACAAATTTGTAGATTGAAGGCCTTCAACTTCACTACTATTCGGTAACATGATCTCTTCAGTCCCTTTAAAATCTGGTCAAGGGCATTGGAAATTGCTGCCCAATCCAAATATAAAAGCAACCGGGAAGTTCCATAAGGTGGCATATCCATCCACGATGGGAACCCGGGAAAAAGAGGGGTTGAATTTTATCTCACCGTTGACAAATATCCGCTTGGTAATATAGAAACGGTTTCCGACAGCCAAATTCAGCACCGGTCCGGTGAGGTAGTAGCCCATCTTAAAGATACCGCCTTTGGGGTCAATCTCTTTGTCCCGGATCTTATTTTCCGGATGGGAAAGCACAATTCCTGCCCCGATCCGTATGACAATGGAGTGTTCCTGATCAAGGCTTTTGATATAGGATCGACTTAAAGTAATTATGTTGTATCCGTGAGTTATTGAGAAGAACTGAACCTCAGGCGGGGTGTTATCCAAAAACAGTTTGTGATGTATGGTTTCAAATTCCCATAAAGCATTGTTTTGTAACCTTGAAATCCGGCCGGTCCAGTAAATCGGAGCGATCATAGGCTCAGACCTGTAATGAGCTGTTAAGCGTATTGTTTCCTCATTATTCTGTTTGATAACCAGCGGTGCAGGAATATTGTAAGGTAAACCGCCATGAAGTTCAACAGACCATGCAGCTTTTTGTGCCATGGAAATGACCGGGAAAATAATAGATAATATGGCAAAGAATATAAATGTCCTCATTCAGCCGGATGTTAAATCATGGGACGAACAATTTCCCCGTTCAGGCTCATCCCTATTTGATTTCCAAAAGTTACGACAATTTTCGGAATTTGACCAATTGTGTGGTAATGACCACTATACGATAGACTACAATTCGAAAAATCGCTTTGACAAAACACCCCAGGCCGTGTTAAAATGACAAACTCTCCAAACTTTTTTGCGTTTTCTTTACTGTTCCAGTCGTTAATAACCAGTACTTCATTTGGATTACCATCTTTTTGGAGCTGCTCTAATTGTATTTGCTGTTTTGACATGGTCAGCCCGAAACTCAGCTGATAATGAAGCTAGAAAAGCTATTGCCCTTTCACTCTGCATTGGCGATGCAATTGGCTTCGTTGTTGCTCTAATTGCACAGATCGATGGTGTTGTTAACGCCCTTGGATGGTCGACAGTTGCAATTTACTTCTTACTCTCATTAGGATCCGGATAGGAAATTCTTCAATAATCTCACTAGTTAAACCGAGTTTCTGCTTGCATTGATATTGCCATACAATGATCGCGTAACCAGTTTCTCATATAGATTTTTTCTACTGCTGTTCTTACTGATTTTTTGAAGTGCATACTGCTGGATAAGCAATAAGGGCAATACGATTTTTTCCCTGATTTTTATCGATTCCCTGGATATGGGTTCTTCTTCCATCAGCACCTTGTAACCAGAAATAAGCAACATCATCTCCCTGGATAAGGAATATTCCTCATAAAGAATATTCCAGAAATCTTTGTACTCCGCATCTTTTTTCATGTAAGAGGTCAGATCAAAATTAGATTTCGATAAAGACATCATGCTGTTAAGTAAAAGTGCCTCGAAAACAGGAACCTCCTTGAACAATTTTTTTAATTTTTCGAGTTTGCCTTCTTTAATCAAAGCCTGTATTGCCGTTCCAGTGCCGAAATAACCGGGTACATTCTGCTTCAACTGACTCCAGGAACCCACAAAGGAAATGGCCCTCAGATCGGTCAATTCCAGTTTCTCCTTATGGCCTCTTTTGCCTGGCCTGCTCCCAATATTCGCCCTGTTATAATATTTGAGTGTACTTTTATTCTCAAGATATGGAATGAACATCTTATGTTCTTTCAGAGCATTATATTTTTCAAAACTAATGTTTGCCAGCTCCTCTAATAATTGTCTTGATTCAGCTGAGATGACATTCTCCCTTCCTGAAAAATTTTTTGATAAGCCTGCTGTCAGAAGTTGCTCACAATTATTAATAAATTGCTCTTTGGTTCCATACTTACTCGTAATCGTTTGCCCCTGTATGGTTAATTGAATTTCATGATTGGCAATATCCCTACTCTGTGCGGCATAAAAGCGATGGGTTTTCCCACCTCCACGGGCAGGTGGTCCACCCCGTCCATCAAAGAAAATGGCCTTGACACTATTTTTCTCACAAACAGCCGATAGTTTTTCTTTGGTCTTAAATATCGACCAGTTTGCCTTGAGATATCCACCATCTTTGGTGCCATCAGAAAAACCCAGCATTATCGTTTGCTTACCCCTTCTTTGAACAAGGTGGGATTTGTATTCCGGAAGATCAAACAGTGCTTGCATGGTCGATTCCGAGCTATTCATACCTTCTATGGTCTCAAAAAGCGGTATGATATCAAATGTAATTTTCCCTTCTTTCCATCCACACCATCTGAAAAGGCCATAAACAAAAAGAACCGAGAAAATATCTTCTGAATTGCTGATTATATAGCGATTACATCCTTCCTCCCCATTTTTGTTTTGAATGCTTTTGAGTTGTGAAATATTTCTGATAGTATCTTTAATAATCTCATCTTCAAAACTATCAGCCTCAATCCTATAATTTTCATGAAGCAAAATATGGATCAACTCTTCCTGTCCCAGTTCGTCTATACTCCCTGAGATGATACCTTCATTTTTAAGAATTTTCTCAATTACCTGTTTATGAATGCTATGGTCCTGCCTTATGTCGAGAGTTGCAAAATGAGTTTTAAATATGTTGACTTTATCAATCAGGTTGTCCAGATTCTTCAGATAAAGGTTATGATACTTATTTACGACTATTTCCCGAACGGCAATAAGCGGGTTAATGATCTCCTCAAAAGAAACTATATATGCAGGATTAAAAATTGTTTTGTACACTCGACCCCTAAGGTCATTAAGTGTATCTTCTACTTCCCTGAAAGTGAGTCTTTTTTGTAAAATTTTAAGATCATTGTAATAACATTTCATCAGAGTCATTCGCAGTTCATCTGCCACATCCCTGGTGATGTAAGAAGTTACAAATGGATTACCATCCCGGTCTCCGCCAGGCCAAAACCCAAGCTTTATTATATCCGGGTTATCAAAATCA
>CAYXJR010000171.1:0-3743 GCA_964465145.1 uncultured Porphyromonadaceae bacterium
ATCCTTAAATTCTATTGGTAATGCGTCGTAAATCTCATCCACCTCTTTTATCAGTTTATCATAATCATCTATCCGCTTTTGTGCTTCATCATTGTAATTGTTTATGGAAAACCACTCCCATGACAGCTCTTTATTTCTGGCATCATACATCATCATATGCTCAGGGCGGCGGGCATAGCCCAGTTCATAATGCCTTTGCATGATATCTGAAATTCGCGAAGCATATTTTTCACCAAATTCACGTGCTGCCCACTTTGAAAGAAAAAGTTTTGAATTATTATTGTCCCAGAGGGATATATCCCATGCCATTTGCATAAAATATTCAATATTTATTTCGGCCGGCTTGATATCTCCTACGTTGGCAATCCAAAGTTTTCTTGCATTAAAGTCATAAGCCTTTTTCATTTCTGACCAGATAAGGGCAAGAGGCGTTGTACAGGTCCAGGTATAGGCAGTGGTTGCGCCATTAAGCCACTGGAAATGGTAATAGACGCCAGAGCCGCCTGACCGTTCTCTTTCATCCTTATCAGGAAGCTGCCGGATATTCCCGAAATTATCATCCGGCCAGCAAATGATAACATCATCCGGTACTTTTAATCCTTCGTTGTAAAGTTCCAGTACCTCGGTGTATGGTATCAATACCTGAGGGACTTTATTAATTTCCTTATTGACATATTTCTTAAGGATCTCCCGCTGATCATTAAAAATACCTTCCAGTACCGGCACTGTGATGTCACTCCCTGCTTCATCATCCTTACCCCTCTTTCCGATGGTATATATATTCTCGTAAGCACTATTCTCCCTGATCCTCTTTTCCCAGTATTTATAAATATGGTCCCCGTTTATTGCATAATCCCAGGGTTCTCCCGGATATTCCCTGTCCCATTCTGCACCATAAATATTATTCCTGAGCATAGGTTCTATATGGGATGAACCCATTACGATCCCATATTTGTCTGCTACTATTTTATTATTCTCATGATAATTGAATGGCTTTCCCTGGGGGTGCATTGCCGGCCAGAGAGTATTTGCCTTAAGCCTGAGTAAAAGTTCGAAAATAGTTGCATATGTTTTAGGCCCCAGTCCTTTGCCTTCATCAGGGGCATAGGTGTGCAAAGCCCAGGGTTTGATGCCCCATATCTCATCATTAATAAAAATACCCCGGTACTTTACAGATGGCGATGGCTGAATACAGGGACCGGCATTAATGTAAACAGCATCCTTTTTTTTAGGAGGGACATCGGCGAAAAAGTGCCAGGGAGAGACACCCATCTGCTTTGATATCTCCAGAACGCCGTATGCGGTGCCCCTCCTGTCACTGCCCGCGATAACAAGAGCACTGTCGATGCCTTCAAAAGGATCAGTAACAAGCATGATAATGCATGCCTCCCATTGCCCTTCTATTTCTCTGACATCAATCTTATTCTTTTTGATAAGCTTTTTTATGATTCGGCTTTCTGGAATGCTGCCAATAATCACACAATTAGCTGAACCTGATCCTGTGTCTTCCCTGATGATGGGCCTCCGGCTGCTTACTCTTTCAATATCATCACGAAACAGTGATGCTGCAAGTCTGACAGTCTGATTATCCTGGCTATCAACGATAATATCTGCCATTTCCCGTTCCGAAAACAAGCAGAAATCACTTTCTGGTCTTCTTTCATCCGATACCAGCTCTGACATAGTCTGGTATTGCCCGCTGACAGAGATAAATGAAAGCAGACAGGCAGCGAAGGTCATATAGGTTTTAATTATACTAATTATCATAGCATAGATTTATTATCTTTTTATAACAGCCTGGCTTAACCTTAATCCCTCAGCTACAATTGATTACCTTAATATATGACAGCTCCCCTGGATTTCAGCTTTTCCAGGTATTCCTCCTTTGTTATTCCTGTCTCATCATAGAAAGTGGCGTAATCCTTAGATTCAAAAAGGTACCCTGGTATCCTTTGTCCGGGCTGAACGTAGAACTCATTATAAACACCGCTGTATGCAGGGTGATCTCCTCCAAAATACCTCATCTTCATAAACCGGGGATAGCTTTCCCAGATATCACCATAACCACTGAGTCGTGGATCGCCATCACTGATCAGCTGCTCCTGGAGAACAGAGAAAAGACTATCAAAAACAACTTTATATTCTTCCTGATTTGCAAGGTTAATAAGGCCGTATGGGTCTTTTATCATGTCATGCAGCTCAAATTCCGGACGGAGATCATAGGCGTCCTTGTAAATCTTCATGTAAAGTTCATTTTTATCCTTTAAGCTGATTATTTCTTCTTTAACTGCAAAGGCTTCAGATTCATTGGTCTTGTTGCCAACTGGAAATCTGTCAGGTTTCATGTTCCAAACAAGCTCAAATTCTGGAGTCCTGATAGTTCTTGCCGGGTATCCAACATTATTCGGCCTGGCTGATGTTGCTCTTTCGCGGCCATAAAAAACTGCATTTCTGAATGCTTCATCCTGAGATTTAGGATTATCCAAAAGCAGGCTCAGAAAACTCTTTCCGTTTATATCTTCCAGTCCGTGTAAACCAGCTGCCTCCAGGAGGGTGGGGGCAAGGTCCACATGACTTATCAGATCTTTGTTTATCCAGCCTCCCTTGATTTTGTCACCCCAGCAAATAGCCATGGGAACTCTTACACCGGCATCGTATGCATTTCCTTTTGCCCTTGGGTATGGCATACCGTTGTCCGAAGTCACAATGATAAGTGTATTATCGAGTTCTCCTATTTCCTCCAGTTTTTCAAGTATCTTAACCAGGTTAAAATCAAATCTGTCGATTTCCAGACCATAATCAAGGAAATCGGATCTTACAACTTCTGTGTCGGGCAGATATGGGGGGACATCAACATCTTCCAGATTTTTCCCGCTGGCTAAACCTGAACCCTCCTTATATGTTCTATGAGGATCAAAAGATCCATACCAGAATAAAAAGGGTGTTTCTTTGTCCCATTCATTAATGAATTTATAAAAATCCTTCCAGAAAACAGATTCATCCTCAGTTGGATATAATTTTCCAATCAGCTCTTTGTTCTTTTCCCTGTTAACTGTATCAATGCGACCCGGAGCCCACGTTTTTCCGGTTGATCCCATCGTATATCCATTTTCAATAAAGATGTCTGTGAATATTTTCAAATGGGCAGGGAAAAGGCTGGCATGCGTTCCGGCTTCCTGGTTTTTCCAGAGATAATTACCGGTTAAGATGCTTGCCCTGTTTGGTGAACACTGGGGAATAGCGCAATAAACATTCTGGAACAGGACACCATTCTCGGCGACCCTGTCAAAGCCTGGTGTTCTGACAAATTTACAACCGTAGGCGCTGGCATGGGGATAACCCTGGTCGTCAGAAATGGCGAAAAGAATGTTTGGTTTTTGATCGTCAATGTCAGGAGAACAGGAGTTTAATGTTGACAGATATATCAATGCAAATACTGCAATTAAAAATTCAATTCCCCATCTTTTCATAGTGCTTAGTAAAATCATCTATTATTTTATTAAATTTAATATTCTCATTTTGTCTATTGTCAAATAAAAAAGCTTGAATAGTTCAGATAATTCAGATTTTGAATTGATTGTCCTACTCACAAGGCTCGAAAGCTTTATGGAATTATCCCTTTTATCATAGATGCAATTATAAGAAAAAACATTATTTGATAATAGAATTGCTTTTATTTCACTTTTTGTTAACCCAAGTTGAAAAAGAATAATTGTAAAGCTAACATAATCTACGACATACAT
>CAYXJR010000172.1:0-3730 GCA_964465145.1 uncultured Porphyromonadaceae bacterium
AATCACGGTAAGTATCCATGCACTGCCAGAATCCATTATGTTTGTACATGCTCAATTTTCCTTCCCGGGCAAGGTTTTTCATTGGTTGCTCTTCAAGTTCTACGTCTCCATCAATATAGTCTAAAATTTTATTTTCAAAGACAAAAAAGCCAGCATTGATGTAGTCTTCAAGAGGTTTTTTTCATCCCATTCAATAACCTTGCCTGACGCATCCCTTTCCACTGTTGCAAATCTGGAAATGGGATGAACGCCCATAAAAGTAGCCAAAGCTCCCTCCTTTTCATGGAATGCAATCAGCTCCTGAATGTTCACATTAGAAACCCCATCCCCGTAAGTAACCATGAACCTATCTCCATCTAAATATGGCTCAATTTTTTTTATGCGTCCGCCCTTTTTCGTTTCAAGTCCGGTGTACGCCAAGGTAACGTTCCAGTCTTCATCGTGATTGTTATGGCAAGTAATGCGGTAATCCGACTTCAGGGACACAGTAACATCACTATTCATATAGCGGTAGTTTAGGAAATACTCTCTGATTACTTGATGTTTGTAGCCCATACACAGCACAAAATCTTTTAAGCCATAATAGCTGTAAAGTTTCATAATATGCCAGATAATAGGACGATCACCGATTTCTACCATGGGTTTCGGTTTGTGTTCTGTCTCCTCTCGTAGCCGAGTACCTTTCCCACCACAAAGAATAACAACCTTCATGACTATCCTCCTGAAACTGAATTCCTGTAATACTCAACAGTTCTTTTCAAGCCTTCCTCTAGATTGGTTTTAGGATACCAATTAAGTAAGCTTTTAGCAAGGCTGATATCAGCATACAACTCCATATTCTCACCCGAACGGTATGGATAAGTCCCAAAAACAGGTTGACCCCTTCCGACCAATTCCACGACCTTTTCAATAACGCTTCTGATAGAAACAGGTCTGCCTGATGCGATGTTTATCACGCAACCTACTGCTTCAGGTTTTAATGCCGAAAGCAGGAGACCTTCAACAACATCTTCAATATAGCAGAAATCGCGCAACTGTTCTCCTGAGGACGTTGGAAATTTCCTTCCTTCCAGACATCCCTTTATTATCTGTGGCAGAAATCTTTGTTGTTTCTGTCCAGGGCCATATACAAGAAAGAGGCGAACGACAACACCGGGAAAGCCTTCCGTCCGGGAAAGGGTTTGGATTAAATGAGTTGCACCGGCTTTTGCTGCCGAGTATGGAGAAATGGGTGACTCCCGAAGCTGCTCGTTTTGAGGCGCCAGCCCACTTCCGTACTCTTCACTGCTGCCAATCTGAACAAATTTATTAAGAGATGGCGTGAATACTTGATTTAATAAATTTAGCATGCCTGTATAGTGCACATCAATAACGTTTCTACCGCCTTCTAAATATGGCGAATGATCGATATAACCACCAAGATTAAATATATAATCAAAAGAATAATTAGCTAATGCCTTCTTTAAAGACGTATGCTCCCTGATATCAGCCACAATAGTTGTCACATTTGGCAAAGACTCCCTCTTTTTTGTCCCATTATAGATCAAGCTTATAACATGAGCTTTCAGCGTATTCAATTTTTTGCTCAACGCTGAACCTATAAAACCACCACCTCCGACCACTAAAACCTTGCTGCCAGATAATTGGTAAGTAATTTGTTTATATTCTATATTTTCCATTCTCCAATCCCTAAAAACTCCCGCCCTCCTTCCTTCGTCACCGGTTCGAAATACTCTTCTCTGATCCTTTTACCAATTTTTTCATGTTCCTTTATCTTTTCAGGACTGCTGGTTTGATAGAATTGGATAGCATTTGCTACTTCTTGCGGGCTATAGCACAATCTCCAGATTTCGTCGGTTATGGTTTCCGGAATCGGATTTTGGGTCAGGCCGTGGCTATTACCAACAATAATAACCGGAATGCCCTTGGCCAACGTTTCCATGCAGACACTCGATGCGCTGCTTATTAGAAGATTTGACTTTTCAACGCAATCGTGCTGAAATCATTGCTTACAAATTCAAGCTACTCCGACCATACTGCCCATATACCGCTTTTATCTTAGTCTCCAAAGTAGCCTCTAAATATGCAACCTTATCATTTTGTCAATTATCCCGACTTGTTCTTCGTTAAAAAAAAGAACTGGCAATCTATGAATCTGGTTTCTCCAAAGTCTAGAATTTGTTTTTATAAATCTTTGTACAGAAAAAAGTGGTTGATCATAAAAAAAGTGTGATTCTGTTGATGATGATCTAATCAACCTAATATTGTCTAGTAAAACATCAAGTTCACTTCTCTTGGGTCTCTTTCTCCCTTTCATTGAAAACCATAATTGTTCAAATAGTAAATTATATGCATCAAATCCAAAAGGAGCTCCATCAAGAGAAAAATGCTCCCAATCAATAATATGGATACCATCCTTATTAGTTATCACATTACTAATGGACAAATCACCATGTAAAGGAAACCTATTCTCCTTACACCCCTGCCAAATATTACAATAATGCTTAATAATATTATTAATTAATACAGAGTTTTTTTGAATTCCTTTTGAGTATTTTTCTTTGCATCCTTCAATATATTGAATCTTGATTTTAATATAATTTTCATTAATCTTTATAATGTTACAAAGGTTTGTTTTGGAATTAGGATATCTTTTAGATTGATACCAGTTCCACCCATTAATTTCTTGCTTTATCTGTTCTATTCCAGTCTGACATGAAGATGATTTTATAATATTTTTCTCTTGATTCTTTTCAAAGTAAAAAGTGGCAGTTTCATTGCCATGAGAGCAATTTCCGATTAATTTTAGCACAGTATGTGACTAATTTTTCTTGGCAATCGCAATTATTGATGGAGCAACAAATTTAGCCTTTAAATATTTAAACAAAAGCAATTCTATAATTTTTGCCCCAACACGTTTTGCTTTAAGTTTGCAATCTGCATTTCTTGCTGAAATTGTAGATTTAAAACACTCTAATTTATGCCTATATGGACTAATAAACTTCGGGAAACGATAATCGGGGAAACAACTATATAAATTCACTACATTAAACCCAATATCTTTTAAAATATTTTTTAGTGAAGAAAATGAGTATAGCCAATTTACATAAGGCCTTCCTAATTTTTTCATTGAGATAAAATTAGCTATCTTTCTTGGCAAAATACTTGTAAGCATAAGATTAGCGTGGGGATCCTTGATGCCTAAAAACATTTTAAAATCATATCTGTTTTCAATAGCTAAATAAAGCTTACCTTCTGTATTTAGATTCGAGTATACTTTTTTGAGAAAATCTACTTGCATATCTTTAGGATTGGAAGAATAATTTTTATCAGTCTTTTTACCATAATACTGTTTCAATTCTATTTTACCTTTTTCTGGTATCCATTCTAAAACTCCATTGACAATAGCAACATCAAATTTCTTCTCAAAAATTGGCATTCTGTTCAAATTTTCACATAACAGATCAATGTTTTCCAAGTTTTCATCTTCAATCCTACGACGAAGAAAAGTAAGTGAATGAAGTGTTTGGTCAACACCTAAAACAAATCGGGTTCTTTTTGCTAAAGGTATTGTTAAAGCACCCCACATGCATCCATAGTCAACGCATGTTTCATCTCCTTCCAGTTCGAGAAACTCAAGCCCCGCTTCTCGTTTTGGTGAAAAAATAACATCGTAATACTGAGGATATTTTCTAATCACTGCTTCCTTTGCAGATTGAGCACTCTTTAG
>CAYXJR010000173.1:0-3360 GCA_964465145.1 uncultured Porphyromonadaceae bacterium
TTATATTCATTCGCGGTTGGTGTGCTATTTATTGCTCATGGATATTTCATAATGTAATAAGCGCTTTAGGTTATGTATGGTTATTGGTAGTTTATAAATCCTTCATTGCTGTAACAGATAACACCATTATCGGCACCTAGCCAGACAAGTCCGTTTCTGTCAACCGTAATACATAGAATATCATTACTTTTCAGTCCATTGTCCATGGTGAAAGAGGACCACAGAGAACCATCAAAGACAGATACTCCGCCCTTTGTTCCAAACCAGAGATTCCCCTTCCTGTCAACTGCAATAGACTGAACGAAATTATCAACCAGTCCGTTCGCAGTGGTGAAAACAGTCCAGTTTTCCATGGTTTTATATCCGGTATGTCTGGCAACTCCCTTATCTGTACCAAACCATTGGGTTCCATCCCGAGTAATACAAATACTGTATACTTTATCCGAAGGCATCAGTATCGGTCCCCATTGAGCATATTCTGAAGCTCCAGTTATAGCATCCACTTGATTTCTGAATACTCTTGCAACACCTGCACCTTCAGTTGCAACATAAAGAGAATCACCATCAGGACTAGTAGCCATAGCAGTGATTGGAAAATCCTTGAATATGCTTTCAGGATATTTTCTCTGATAGGAGTGGGTAAGCCATTTATTATCACGGAATGCAGAAATACCCTTGTCCGTTCCAAACCACCGCAGGGGACTTTTACCAATGACCACAGAAAGAACATTATCACTAAGGATTGTTGTGTTTCCCGCATGGTAAGTCGTTGCACCTGATCTGGCATCAAGGGGTAGTGTGGCTACTGTTACTCCCTGGGGTGTGGCAATCCATATTTCCGGTCCGTAAGAGGAGAAAGCGTATGAGAATTCTTTCAGATTCTTAGTGGGAAGTTTTCTGTTTTCATTATGTGAAATCCATTTCTTTCCATCGAAACTAACAACTCCAACCTCAGTCAAAAACCATTTTGTATTCTCATCATCCACCAGAGCTGAATAAAAAGTTTTTGCATGGAATCCTTCATCGAAGGAACGACTAACTACAGAGACATTTCTAACTTCTTTATTATCAGCACTTCCTGTTTTTTTCGGTAAAGAAGAGGTTGTCTTTGTTTCTGATTTTGTGATTATTTTCACAGGACCCGGGAAAACTCCCGGCGATTCTCTCTGACCACTTGTTTTAGAAGATACTTCGAATCCTTCGGTTTTGACCAATGTGTCAGGAATAGAAATCAATTCGATCCCATAAGAAAGGCCCAGATTACGGGAATACTGCTTTTTATCCGGATCATTCCAATGCTCATGAACACCAAGGCTCGATAAGGGTCTTCCGATGTTATCCGGATCGTATGAGATCCCCTTCGGCCAGTTTGACGAATCGGCAGCCTGGTGAAGGTAATCATCGACACCATTCACATTCGGAAATGTTTCATATTCATTATTAGCAGGATGATGTTTGTTGATGCCGTTCCACTCAGTCCGTAGAAAATCATAACAAACCGATTCAAGTGCAACCTGATCCTGTGATAGAAAAATCGAATTGCTCCAATCGTTGTTGAATGGAGCCATGAAATATCTGACAGGCCCTTTTGTTTCATTAGACCCACCTCCATATAAACCGTCAACAATATTGAGTAGAGTGTTTTGTCCAAGGTAACGACTACCCATAAGATCCACCATTACGCGATACTTATGGTAACCATCATTGGTAGGATTACCCAATGTTATCGGGGATACAAGAGAATAATGCAGATGGGCAGCTCCTGGTCTGGCATGAGAACCGAAATGGTTTTTCGCAGTCAGGGAAATCCCGGCCCGGCCATGAGGTTTGAAATTAGCCACATTGATTAGATAATCAGCATTTTCAATAATATCATATAATTTGTCATTCTGGGTTTTGTCTGAATAAAAAATAAGATCTCTTGCAGTGGGATGGATGAGCGTTCTGCCATGATCTGCTGCTGATTTATCGACATAGACAACATCAGGAAATTCAGTAACCCATGCTTCATAATTGTGTCCGAAAATATGACTTATCGGATCGCCAATTGAAATGTTTTTCTGCTCAATTCCCACTACATTAACCATTTCTCTAAGTAATTCGAGAATTATGTGAGGGTTTGTTTCACACGTTCCGGCATTGCCCTTTTTCGCTTCTTCTCCCGCTGTCAGACTTAAGGGATAAAAGTATCCGTCGTTCTTATCCGCCTGTTGTAAAATCCAGTTTGCTGTCCCCTGGTTAATTTTAATAAATATTTTCTCACCAGGGGTATATCCTTTGTTAGGTTTGTCTTTTTTATGATTGAAATAATGAAAAAGAGCGTCCCAGGACTCAGAGAGAGTGGTTTTACCGGTTAGTTTTTTCACTGCATCAACAACCATTCTGTTTACCACACTCTGATTCGTGTTTTCAGGTTTGAAAAGGTCGAAAGTGTTTATACAATCTGCATTTGTTGCCTTTGGGTCCCACGCCCAGATAACCCGTCCCGGATTTATTCCTATTCCAGTTCCCATTGGCTGGTTCGGTCCGTCGTCGGGACCTGACTTTATGGGTTTATCCTGATACGATATAGTGGTGTTTTGTGAAGGAGATATTGCCAGGACAGCTAACACACCAAAAACCAGCAAACCTGTTGACAGGTATCTTACATTAAATAGTTTGCGCTTTGCTTTTCTGGAAGCAACCGTAATCCCTCCAACTGCAAGAAGGTAAAGTATCAAACCCGACATAAAGGGGGCTGCAACTTTCATGCAGGGATAACCTGCCCTGATTGGTTTGGGTATTACCCTGATCAAAAACCAGATGGTTGAAATAACACCTAAAATGAAAAACAACAACCGAGGCGGTACATGATGGTTTCTCATCCAATCTCTCATTTCTTCTAGTTTCCCTTTAAGATTAGAGATGTCAAACTTATTCTCATTAATCATGGTTTTGGTTTTAAGAATAGTTTTTTCGGGTTAGTATCGTAAACGGATAATCACTAAAACTCTTTTTTTTAATTGATACCTCGCTAAGTTATGAAAAAGTTGTTCGCCATTCCAAACTCATACCTTGTTTTGGTCAGGCTCCAATAATACTACAAAAATAAAACGATCCGGATTGAGCATTACATAACTGAACCAAAAATGAATAACTCAAGGTATAGAATTACAGGTTTCTTGCATTCTGAGTGAATTGCTCAATTCCATCGGTTTGTCAAACGGCTAACAAGAAGCGCTCTCTACGGGTCTATGATGAACAGGTATACCTAAAGGGATACGATCATAACATTCGTCAGATTATCATCACGGGCAATGGAAAGATTAAGCCCGCCGTGGTTATTACCAATGATTTTGACTTGACCACCGAAAAGATCAT
>CAYXJR010000174.1:0-3354 GCA_964465145.1 uncultured Porphyromonadaceae bacterium
TTGACTACCTGATGATTGCAACTTTGGCAGTCGGAGCAACTGTTTAAGATCAGCTTAGGGTTGCTGTGTTGGAAGGCCGGCTTTCTTCTCCGTTTATGCTAAGGAAAGAACTTAAGGGGGTAGGGTCGCATGGATCACTTTCGGTTCCCATTACCTTCCATTCGAGTATGCCGGTTGCCATAAGCACCGTTGGATTTATCAGATGAGTTTCTCGGATCCTTCCCATCATTAACTGCATCAAGTCTCTCCCAGGATGAGACAAAAGATGTTAACACTGTGGCTTTTAAAGCCAGGTTTGTTTGTGCTGAGGAAGATAAAGGCATTGTTAGCCACAGCAAGGCAAAGGCAAAAGTGATAACAGAACGCATGGAAAAGATCTTTTTAAAATAATTGTTTTGGTAAATGTAGCAAAACTAGCTTTTAGTCCCGGTCCTCGCAATATGTAATCGAGTGATGGGATTATGTCATCTGTCCATCCATTCTTTAAATTCTGATACACGTTCCCTGCTAACTAATAATTCATCTTTTTCAGTCCAATTAGCAAGAGTTATTTTCAATCTATTCGATGAATAGGCTAAAATATCCTTAATAGCTAAAAAATTTATGATGAAATTCCTGTTTATCCTGAAGAACATTTTTGAATCAACCAGGAGCTCTATTTTATCAAGCGAATAATCAATAGGATAGTTGTTCCCATTATCAACAAGAATAAAATTACAACGTTCCAGAATATAGAAACAATTAATATTTGAGCTTGGTATCGATCTGTAATGTTCCCCGATTTTTATCAGGAACCTCTCTTTCGTCTTAGCTTGTAATTGATTAATAATAGTTTCAAATTTTGAATAATCTGTCTTTTGACTACGAAGGACTTTGAATTTATCAATAGCCTTTTTTAGTTCGTCAGGAACAATTGGTTTTAAAAGATAATCGACACTATTTACTTTGAAGGCTTTTAGCGTGTACTCATCAAAAGCAGTCGTGAAAATTATTGGCGTTTCTATTTCAAAGTTTTCAAAAATATCGAAACAAAGTCCATCTTCAAGTTGAATATCCATGAATATCAAATCAGGAAGAGAGTTTTCGTGAAACCAATTCAGAGAGGTCTCTATGGATGGTACGACACCGATTATTTCGATACTTGAGTCTATCTGCTCAAGCAGGCGAATAAGTTTCTGAGAAGCAGGTCTCTCATCTTCAACTATCAATACTCTCATTTTCAAACTTGAATAATTGGCAGTTTGACAATAAACTGATTATTTTCCTCATCAATAATCAATTCTTTACCCAAAATTAGTTTTACTCTTTCTTTTAAATTCAACAATCCTGTTTGAGTAGAACTATGCAATATGTTTTTTTTCTGAATTACATTTGAAACTATAATAAACTCCTTGCTATTGTATATTCTAATTTCCAGGGGCTTATCTACTGACATTGAATTGTGTTTTAAGGCATTCTCAACCAGTATTTGTAAGGAGATGGGTACTATTTTGAATTTTTCAGCATTTTGAAAATCAATGGTTAACAGTATTTTATCATTATCACGTTCCTTTTGCAGATTAAAGAATTGCTTAACAAAGTCTAATTCCTTATTTAACGATATCAGTTCTGTTTCTTCATTTTCTAATATGTATCGGTAAATCCCCGACAGTTTTTGAATATAATTATCTGCCTTTTTTGTATCCTCATAAATAATCTCAGAGAGCGTATTCAGGCTGTTGAATAAAAAATGCGGATTGACCTGCGATTTAAGATTACGATATTTGAATTTCAAATTTTCTTCTCGCAGCTTCTGTTCTTTTTTAGCTGATTTTTTCCATAAAACATAGAAAAATGCAATGGTAAAAAACATTAACCATACAAAGAATCGCCCATTGCCAATATTTAACTCATACTTGAAAAGATGATACCAAAATTCCGATAAATCCCTGCCCAAATAAATAAACCATCCGAAAACAGCTATGGTTACAGATAAATTAGCTATTAAATAGGCTAGGATATAAAAGATCAACAAAGCAGGTAATATTCTTTTATTAATCTGGATTTGATTATACAGCTTTGCCTTGTTTACCATAAATATAGTCAGGTATCCTATTCCGGCAGACATTAAAAATATAGCTATAAACGTCACTGTTACTCTTGGATGTAAATCACTCCTGGCATCCTGGTATTTCATTAGGAATGAGGCTGCGGCGCTAAAAGCCAACATGCCGATATGGTACAGCAACCAAAACCTAAATCTTTTACTTTGCTTTTTCATATCAACCATTATTATTTAATTCTTTCCAGTTTAATGGTTCTTACTGTATAACCTAAAATATTATTCGACTGTCCTTTAATCTTTACATCAGTGAGGACATCCTCCATGAGAGAAGCAAACTCGATTTGCTTATCCGATAAAGAAACATATACTTCTCCCCAATAATGACTTCTCCCGCTCAAGGACATATTTTCCAATTCAATATTTAGAGGATTGTTCATGGCTGAATATTTTAGGATTGCACATATTTCATTGTTCATTTCCGTAATACCCAACCAGGTAATTCTTATATCTCTGTTTTCAAAAGTTCCAATATCTGCAATAGTCACCTCTGAATTTATCTCCTTTGCTTGAAATTCTTCATTAAGCTTTAAGGAATCCCAATAACTGTATGCGAAAACATCAAATCCAAGCATATCCCAAAACAGATTCTTAATTAGGGTGTTTGCTTCAGGCAAGTCTTTGAAAAATTCGGTTGTTATGACCTTTTCGTTCGATTGAAATTTAAAATTCTGTAAAAATTCCTGCTTTTCCCCTTGTGTAAAGACAGCATCTAAAACCTTCGATTCAGCAAGATAAACATCTTTCCACTGAGCTGAATCACCTTGTAGTCCGAAAGTTATAGTGCCTGTTAATCTTTGCTTGCCATCAAATTTACTTTTCAAATCATAATTATAATAATCCGTTGTCATTTGATATGAACGAAGAATTGTTTTATCAAGATTTAAGCTTTTTGGTAAATGGTCAAGGTAATTTATTGAATTTCCTTTCTGGGCGTTTGTGATATTAATTGAAAAAACAAACACCAATGTAAAATGTAGAAATAAAGTTTTCATCCTCTGATTTTTTATTGTTTACAATGGACAAAGTAAGAGGATGAAATACTCATAATTAATTATTTGTTGCAGACTCGTTATATAATCAGGTGGAATTGTCAAAATTGAAATCTAAATCGTGCGAAGGCAAAAAAAAAGGTGTTTGGCAGCCGATGTAATGCACTCATTTTCAATTCTACTACAATCCGCCCAATGCCCTATATTTATTGTTGAACTAAACCCCGCCAAAGCGGGGTAGCTTTTTAGTGCTACCCCTAA
>CAYXJR010000175.1:0-3154 GCA_964465145.1 uncultured Porphyromonadaceae bacterium
GAATTATTAAACTTTTGCCAAGAATTACACGAATATTATTGATAAGATACTAATACTGATAATACTTCTTATGAGAATAAAAAGCTCTGGCAGAAATCAGTCATCATTAAAATATTTCGACTTATTGGGAACAAATGAGGTAGCCTTAACAAAGAGCTTCGCTTTTCTCCTAGGCCATGATCCAAGAGTTTTGTTTGAGTTTTTACATCTTCTTGGAATTTCTGCATATAAAAACAAATCTCGCTAATGGAACCATTGAAAATAATAAATGCTAAATAAGATATCACAAATAACCAGAAGAAATATTTTTGACTTTACTCAAGTTGAAGGATTTTGGTGGGCTGGCAGACTAGAGGAATCTGATTTCTTAGCTAGAATATTTGATCTTCAAAAGATGGAGTCACTTGATAGTCGTTTTCCTAATGCAGCCGGAGATATTTGGCAACACAGAGTTAATAATCCGAATGATTGGGAAGATAATTGGATATTCAATGATGAGCGTTTCAATTTGATGAATTGTTACGACTATGTCTTCCTCAACTTCCTTTGCGAGATGATCCATCCATTGGTTAGGGAAAAAGCCTCAGATGTAAGCAAATTATTGCAAATTTTTAATGACAACCTGAAAGAGGACAATTTTGAGATAATTGAAAAAACAAGGATTTCAGGTAAGCCAATATTTGTTGGAAGACTTAAAATTACTGGGAAAGAATCATTGGTGAAAAAAGGGGCAGAGATTAAAAAATTACTTGATGCCGACTATGTGACCCAGCAAATAAGTTTAATGGAATCATCCATTGAGAACACTCCTCATATTGCTATTGGAATTGCAAAAGAATTAATTGAAACTTGCTGTAAGTCCATCTTTAATGATAGAAAAATATCATATCAAGATTCTTGGGATTTACCGAAGCTAATGAAAGAAACCACTAAGCTACTTAAATTAACTCCTAATGATATTCCTGAAGAAGCTAAGGCCGCCAAGTCAATAAAACAAGTTTTGGGGAGTCTGTCTTCAGTTGTCCAGGGCTTAGCAGAAATCAGAAATGAATATGGGAGTGGTCATGGAAAAGATGGAAAATTCAAGGGATTGCAGCCAAGACACGCTAAATTGGCAGTTGGAGCAGCTTCAACATTGGCCATATATTTGCTAGAAACAAACGAAATCAGAGGTTAACAAAAAAAAGATTGTCCCTTATCTGTAACTATCCACCCCATCTTCAACTACAATCTCACTGCTTTTCAGAAAGATTATGGCTTCTATTACTTTCGTATGCCGAAAGTGAAGATCAGGCTTCATTAAAATTCATATTTTCCTTACCTTTGACTGCCCCCCCAAAGTAACTGAACTGGAATAATGAAAAAGATTTTATTGGCATTATTTTTCTGTCTGACAGGATATTCAATAGGCATGGCCCAGGATTACAATATGCTATTGGATTCAGTTGTAACCTACAAATACTCTGAAGATAGGGATTCAAGCAGATACTATAAGTACGATTATCTTTATAATGATGAGGGACGATTGACAAGGGAGACTTTCTGGTTTTGGGATTCAGAAAATAGCAGATGGACTGGCGGTGGGGGGACATGGGAGGAGTTCTATTCTTATAGCAGGAGGGAATTTGAATATGATAGCCATGGGAATCAAATCAAAACATTGATTTATTACTGGGAGGAGGAGAGCCAACAATTTATTGCATATAGAAAGATTGATAAAGAATTTGATAAAAGTGGGAATATTACGATGCTGGCCCACAAGCAATGGGATACGATTCAAAAAAGTTGGATAGGACTGAATTCATACTGGGCTGGGCTATTAGGGAGGACAGAATACACCTATGATTCCTTAAATAGGCCAACATCTGAACTCCTGTTGCTCTGGAATCATGACATTAATGACTGGAAATCCCATGAAAAGGATCTTTACTGGTATGGTAAAACAGGTGAAAATAAATACCATGAAAATTACTTATGGGATTATGGAAGCGATAACTGGATATCAATCAAAAAAGAGAAATTTATTTATGATCTCTCCAATAATTTAGTTTACAACTACTTATGGTATTTCAGGCGTTGGAACGGCACACTCCTTGAAAGGAAAACCAACATGAATTATGATTCTGAAGACAGGCTAATCTGGTACAGACATGATAGCTTGAATCATAAAAGACTTGTCTGGATTCCAGAGCGATATGGAGAGTATGAGTACCTTAATAGCGGATTAACAACTCTTGTCTGGACTTATAGGTTTGATATTAAAGAGAATAAGTGGATTTCATTTAAAGACTATAAGCTGGAATATGAATATGATGATCAGGGAAATATCATAATGGAATCTCGGTATTCATTCAGATATGATTCAATATATACTCCTGATTATAAAAATGAATACTCCTACGATCAATCTGGTAGGCTTTTAATTAAAGCAAAATATAAAGGATTTCAAGACCACTGGGTTGGTGAGCAACAGGGAAAAGAAGAGAATACTTATGATCAGGATGGTAACCTCATCCTATGGACTGTTTTCTCCTGGGATGGTGAATCACAAAGTTGGAAACCTATCTATTTTAAGGAAAAGGATTATAACCAATCTGGGTTTTTAATATCAGATAAATATTACTTACAGTTTACGTCTAAACCAACCCTGGAGTTGTTCACAAACTCTATTTACTATTATAATGGATTAGTTACTGAAATAGATGAGGTGGTACAAGAGCCTTTCCTTATCTACCCCAATCCGACCTCTGGTTTCATCAATATCCTTGGCTTGACCCAACCAGTAGAGGCAAGGATATTCTCCCTTCAAGGGCAACTGTTAAAATCAATCCAGCAAGTTCAAAATACTATCAACATCTCTGATCTCCATCCAGGGATGTACATAATAAACCTATATGTATGGGATCAAATTCTGGTCAGGAAGATCGTGAAGGAATAAGCCTTTAAATTCCATGCAGAAAGGTTTTCTGTCCCTTATTTGTACCCCACTAGCCCCTGGGAAATCGTAATCTTCTTATATACTGCTGGTTAAATCCATAGCTTCACTTTCTGTATCGGAAAGTGAGTGAGTCTCTAAAATTTGCTAGCAATTTTTATAAGTCAAAATCATCCAGGGGAGCGAAGCCAGACCAGGATCTTTTGCAAATCATAATTA
>CAYXJR010000176.1:0-3040 GCA_964465145.1 uncultured Porphyromonadaceae bacterium
CATGCTTAGTGTGTTGAATATCAATTTATTGAAATTTGCAACTGTTTAAGATCAGCTAAGCATCGGTGATTCCGTTATCTTTGATCCGCAACCTGAGGATGGAGGGGTATGGAGCTGGATGGGACCCGATGGTTTCACCTTTCCTGCAAGGCAATTAAATCTAACTGATATTCATATCAATCAATCAGGCACCTATCTGGCCACCTTCATAAACGACTGTGGGGCAATATCTTCGCAAAGCTACTTCCTTAACGTAAGCACTTCTGATGTTGGAGATGCTTACGACTGGCCCAGTTACTACTCCACTCTTGATTACAATTTCAGAGAGGAATTCCCTGCCCTTTCATTGCCCCATTCATGCCCATTGAATGTTACAGCGGATGGTTGCAGGACGATACTTTCGGAGGGCCATCCGCTGAAGGAGTGAACCGCTATGACGGCAATCAACAGCTTTGCACCTGGTGAAATCTGCTCGGCGGCAACCAGTATGGCAACACTTTCCCCGTATTCCTGGGGCAAACCCTGGGTACTGGCAGTATTGTATGGATATGGAGATATTGTCCCAACCGTGTACTTGACGGAATAGCCGACTCATTGGGCGATTCACAAACCCGCAGGCTGATAATGGAATACCGGGCCAAACAGGCATTATTGGATATGGGGGAATGGACCGGGGCCATTCTAAAGCTGATAAACAACAATTTCAAATCTGATATCAAGGCTGAATGGCAGCCATCCTGGCTTAATCCCGACGTTTGGATGGCCACTCCGTATGCAAAAACAACCAACGATGGAAACGGGCTACTCACTTATTTGCAACACTGATTACGAATACAAGGGGGAAGCCACACGTAAAGCCCATCATGATTACCGGCTTCAATTGGTGAAAGGCGCCGTCAGGGCAGCAAATATCTACGTCAAATGGTACGATTGGCCACTGGACCTGAAGGATCAATCACACAGGTTTATGATTTTTGGAACAATGAATATATGGGTGCCTGGGAAGCAGGGATGACATTGGAAATACCTCCAACCAGCTGCAAGGTACTAACCTTAATGCCAAATACCGATGAGATCCAACTGATTTCAACAAACCGCCATATAACGCAGGGCTGGGTTGATCTGACAAACATTAACTATTTGGCTAACAAGAAATTATACGAGGGCACCAGTCATATCATTGCCAATGATCCGTACCAGCTAAGCTTTACCTATCCCCGTGGAACCTACTTCAAGGTAAAAACTGCAAAAGTGAATGGTGGCAACAACAATATCTCTATAAAAAAGAGCGATCATCAGGGATGGTCAACTGTTTTGATTACCAGCCCTCAAAGCCAGGATATATCATGGGAGATCTCCTTCGAAACAGCTGATAATTATAAATATGCTACTCGCGACCCGGGGCGTATTTCTGCTACCCGTGTTGGTCTCGACGGCGCCGACATCAGCTGGTCGCCACAATATTACCTGAATTCCGGATATCAGGTTTATCTCGACGGAGAGCTGCTGGGTTATAGCCCTGATTGCCGATTCCCACTTCGTGGTCTGGATCCTTTTAGAACCTATCAGGCAGATGTACGGACTGTATGGGAAGATGGGACGATCAATGAACGTTCACCGGTAGCCGCAACAGATACCAGGGCACCTGCCCCTGGTTTAAAAGTCACTATTGCAGACATGCTTCCCGATGAATACAAACTGACCGATCTCGAACCTGTGATTACTCCTCGATTCAATTTCAACCGTCCACTAAGCTTTTCGGGTAATAAATATAACAATACACTCTTAGGATGGATGAATACAGTTTCAGACTACGATATTAAAGGGCTTTTCAAAACTTTCTCCGTCATCATCGGGGTGGATGATGCAACTGATGAGGCATCCGAGAAAACAATGGTTGAATTCATCGTTTACGGGGATGGACGTGAAATCTGGAGGAGTAGTCCTATGAAAAAATCAGATCCGGAGCAAAATATAGAAATTAATATTTCCGGCATCAACCTGCTCTCACTTAAAGTGGAAGGGCCACAAACACGCGGATTCAGACGTGGAGGGGTGGTGGCCGGTTGGGCCAATCCAATACTCAAAAAATGAATGGAATGAGTTGAACAGACTATCCCGGGGTTCCGTATTGTACATTTGCTTTGCTTAAGTGTATCTGTACTGAGCAAAAATACAATGCTGAGAATTCCTCTATTTTTTTGTATCTTTGATTTAATAAGTGTTAAATTTACACTAAATCCACATCTATGAAACTCCTTAAGTTTTTCCTGCCGCTGTTTATCTGCTCAGCCATAATAATTTCCTGTGGCCCAAGCGAAGCCCCCAGCAATCCTTCAGTCAGTTTTTCCATATCTATGGACGATCCTGGATCCCATTATTACCTGGTTCAAATGCATTGTTCTGAGTTATCCCAGGATAATCTGACCCTAAGATTACCGGCCTGGACCCCCGGGTATTATATGGTTCTGAACCTGGCCCAGCATATTGTCGACTTTTCACCCAAGGATTCAGCTGCCAATCCACTCGAGTGGACCAAAACGGATAAGAATGCCTGGCAAATAAATACGAAGGGTGTCTCTGAGTTGGATGTTCAATACTATGTATATGCTAACCGGAGATCCGTAGCAGAACCATATCTTGATAGTCTGAAAGGATTCATTTCTCCTACCGGCATCTTTATGCATCCCGAAAAAATTATTTCAATTCCGGTAAAGATTAGCATTAATCCATGGACGGAATGGACTCAGGTTTCAACCGGGCTTGCAGCTTTTGGTTCCGAGAGATTCACCTACCAGTCCAAAGACTTTGATGAACTTTATGATTGTCCGATTTTAGTGGGAAATCAAACCGTAGCCGAATTTGAAGTGGAACAGGTGCCCCATTACCTGTCAATCGAAAATGCAGGAAGCGCTGATCTGGAAAGGCTTAAGTCTGACGTGAAAAGAATTGTTCAAACGAGCACTGAGTTAATGGGGGAGATTCCCTATGAAATATCCATGAGCAATAAATAGCACACCAACCGCGAATGAATATAAGT
>CAYXJR010000177.1:0-3010 GCA_964465145.1 uncultured Porphyromonadaceae bacterium
CCTGTCCGGTGACCTTTTCTCCGACCTTTCTTTTATAAAAAGTGACTTGAATTCCCCCAGCATATTCTTCAATTGTTGGTTTCAGGGTTGAGTTTTCTATAAATCGGCCAATTACTGGCCAAATCGGCCAATTAACGGCCAAATAATTTCAATAAGTGCTGGGTGAATATTGTTGAACTGATCGGTTGCAGGTTGCAGGTTGCAGGTTGCAGGTTGCAGGTTGCAGGTTGCGGGTTGTCCAGCCTTTAAACTTTCTCCTTTAAACCTTTTTACCTACTTGAGCCATGAGCCTTGAGCCCTGTGTCCTGTCTTAGCGTAGCGGAAAATTACATTACATCGAACACCCTGGATGGATCTTTATGCATCAACTGAAGTCTTTGTTCGATAAGTTTCCATTCGAACCTGTTTTCACCTGCCATTCTTATCGGCTCATCGAAATTGATATCATCATAATAAACAATTGCCTTTAATGGCATAACAGGGTTGCTCCTGTATTTTCTTCCGTATCCCTCAAGCATTTGGCTTAGTGAAAAACGTGCTGATAAATAAGCAAGATCAATGAAATCTTTTAACCTGGTGCCATTGCCGGCTATTGCATTTAATTTCATTGCAGCAATGTCAATCAGACTGGCCAGACGGATATCTTCTGACTCATTCTCTTCCAATAAGGGATATTGATGAGAGATAAGGTCAACTTGAATTTCCTGTATTTCTCCTTTAATGGTATTTTCAGAAATAAAATCAAGAATAAAATTGTAATTGTTTCGTAAATGATCAGCAAGTTTATCCTGATCAAAAGAACTGACCGAAAATAAATCGAGATCAATACTTATCCTGTGACCCAATTGAAGAGCCAGAGCCGTACCTCCAACCAGGATAAAGTCGCTTAAAGCCTTATCCTTCATTAAGGTTATCAGGAGTTCCAGTGTGGATTTGTTAACTGTTTGCTTGAACAGCATAGTAGATCTTCTCTATTAATTTGAAATACAGAACAAACGAACGCCAGATCTTTTTTGTTCATGTATGAGATGTTTTTTATTGCTTCTATAACTCCTTGTAAGCTATACATATTCAAAATAGCATAAAAATCATCTATCCTTCCCCTCTCAATTACCCTTTGAACAACAACTTCCCTCATACGCCTCCAATCGATCCTTTCAATATCATATTCCCAGAAAAGGGATTTGCGAAGCTTGGCATCTTTGTGTAAATGGTAATCCCCGAAAAACATTAGCTATGTGATTTATTATACAAGATACGAAAATTGGAGCAGATATCGGTTGTTGGTTGTAGGTTGTAGGTTGTAGGTTGTAGGTTGTAGGTTGTTGGTTGTTGGTTGTTGGTTGTCGGACTGTTGAATTGATCTGACATCTGTTATCTGTCATCTCCTAACCAAACTCATCTAATTTCCTAAAATCCAGCTAACTATATCAATGACCTTAATCCGGAGATCATCTGTTTTGATGATTTCGTTTTCGGCCCTGGTAATGATAAGTAACTCTTCAGCAGGATAATTTTTTGATGCCTTAACCAGCGATTGTATTTCCCTTCTCCGTGTTTCATCATTTCCAAGGCTGTATGCTACCTGAATCAATGACTTCCCGGGGATAAAGAAATCGACTTCATAAGCATTCCTGATATATGAAAGCTTGCCGGGATATTGCCTGATGAGGGAGTTAAAAACCAGGGTTTCCAACTGAAAAGAAGCCGGATCTGGCAGAAAAAGGGCCAGCAAGCCATGATCCCTGAAATAATATTTCTTTTTTGTTTCCCGTTCGCTGATCTTTTTTGCTGCATCCTCCATTTCCCTGAGCAAATAGGCTTCCTCCAGGTAAGACAGATATTCAATCAGAGTAGCCGTGCCAACCTTAATGCCAACCGACTGGATAATATTTTTCAAACGGTTAAAACTAACCTCATCCATTGTGCTTTCGGCAAGTTTCTTCACCAGGAGCTTTAAAGCCGCCGGATTCCTTAGCTGGTGCCTTTCAATTATATCCCCCAGAAATACCCTCTGATATATCATTCTCAGGTAATCCAGCTTATTCTGAAACTTATGCAGTTCCGGAAACCCGCCAAATTGGAAATATTCTTCAAAAAGCCTTGCCACCTCAAACCTCTGACTTTGATACTGCAGGTTTTTACCGACTTCTATTCCCGCAAATCCGAGGTATTCAAGGAAAGACAAGGCTTCCACTTCCTTTACCAGAAACCTGCCGCCAAGTGAAGAAGCTATTTCGCTGCTCAACATCACTGCATTGCTGCCGGTCACAATGACGCGATGATTGCTGTCGGCAAGCCTCCGTATAAATTTCTGCCAGCCGCTGACATTTTGTATCTCGTCAAAAAAGAATACAGGCTCATGGGCATATAATTCCCGAAAGGATTGCACTATCAGATCAAGACCTGAGGCTTGTATATCAACCAGCCGCTCGTCTTCCATGTTGAGATAAAGGAAATGTTCCTTGCTTTTGCCCTCCCCAATCATGTCCTGCATCATCCTGTACATCAAGTATGTCTTGCCGGTACGCCTCTGGCCTGTGATTACATAATTCCCTTCAGGCTCAAAAACATAATCTCTGCTGAATACATGCAGTTCAGGAATCCTTTCCTGGTTTTCAATAATTATCTGCTTAATAATATCTTTATTCATTTTGTTCTACTTACAGAACAAATTTAGGTTGTTTTGTTTTATTTGCAAAACATTTAGTCATGAATCTGGCTCCGCCGGTGATGAGGAGGTGGCAGGTTGTAGGTTGTAGGTTGTAGGTTGTTGGTTGTAGGTTGTAGGTTGTTGGTTGTTGGTTGTTAGTAATAAAGAAATTATGAAGTCACATTTGGATTTGGAAATTTATAAAAAAGCGTTTGATCTTGCTTTTGATATTCATAACATGACCATGAAATTGCCAAAGTATGAGCTTTATGAGCAGGGCAGCCAGATAAGGCGTTCATCAAAGAGTATTAAAGATAATATTGCTGAGGGCTTTGGCAGACGCAGGTATAAAGCCGA
>CAYXJR010000178.1:0-2889 GCA_964465145.1 uncultured Porphyromonadaceae bacterium
GCTTGTTAAAAACAAACAAGAACTAACCTGAGCAACCGAATTTGGCGGTCATAGACTTTTCTTTATATCTTTAAGTAATGGAAGTCATACATAATCAAGATCTAAAAGAGTTTATCAACGAACACAAAAGTCTGTTCTGGTATATTCCTGAGGGAAAAAGGGAGGATGTTAGTCTTGAGTTTTTATTAGAGAATATTTTGAATTATGGTTCATTGGAATCGATTAAAAAGATAATTGAGTTGATAGGTATTAAAAAGGTTAATGAAATTTTCATGAATCAAATTAGTATGGAAAGGAACAATTATTTCCCGCCTGTCAGGAATTTTTTTAAGCTCTATTTTCAGCGTCATGCATAACATTTATAAGGAGATATTAAGCCACCGACAAATTGAACTGCTTCCACTAATAAGCGAATTTGCCGGAAAGTTTTTTCTTGTTGGCGGTACTGCGATAGGTCTGCAGATAGGACACAGGCAGTCGATTGATTTTGATCTGTTTACTGAGGCTCCTGTGAGTGCACAAAGCATTAAGAATAAGCTAAAAAAACAAAATGTCTCCTACTCTATTATTCATCAGGAGTATGATCAATTGCATCTGTTGTTGAATGAGGTAAAGCTGACATTTTTTTCTTTCCCGTATAAGATTGATGCAGTAGAACCGTTTGATAGAATCATTAATATGCCCGGCCTGATGGATCTGGCAGCAATGAAAGCTCTGGCATTAGGGGGAAGAGCAAAATGGAAAGATTATGTAGATATTTACTTTCTGCTTAAGCAACAATTTTCACTGAAGGATATAGAGCAAAAGGCTTGCAAACTATTTGGTGAAGCATTTAGTCCAAAACTGTTTAGGCAGCAACTGGTATATTTCAAAGACATTAACTATTCAGAGGAGGTTATATATATGAAAGAAGCTCCTTCGAAACCAGAAATTGAAGCATTTTTAATCTCTCAGGCAACAGCAGAACTCTAGTAGAGAATCATAATTGCCCCGTCCCTTGGCTGTGGGCAAGCAAGATCATTTTTTGCCAAGGGTTGGCTGCGGGTGGGCTTTGGCGTGGCAGTCCAACCCTTGGCTGAGGGCATAATCTCCTAAACTAATCACCTCCTAAACTCCTAAACAATAAATGAAAATACTTATCACCGGCGGTACCGGCTTCAATAAATATTCCATCATTGTTTTTGGTTGACAAACAAAAACAACTATATTTGTTCTTTAGGAACGAACAATATAAGATAATTTATCATGGATAGGGACAGGCTGAAGGAAATTTATTTTGACCAGAGGGATGTGTTTAACGGTTGTTCCGGCTTGATTAAACGCGATATCGACCTGGGAAAATACATTTCAACAGGCCTTGTTGTAATTATTTCCGGTATACGCAGATGCGGTAAATCATCATTGTTGTATTTGATAAAGGAAGAAATGGATCTTGGCGATGATGAATATTGTTATTTCAATTTCGATGATGAAAGGATTATTGCTGATGTATCGATCCTTGACCGGATATATAACCTGCACATAGAAATTTACGGTAGAGAGCCGGTTTTGTTTTTTGATGAGATACAGAATATAGGAGGCTGGGAGAAGTTTGTTAACCGTTTATACGAGAAAGGGAAGAAAGTATTTGTTAGCGGGTCGAATGCAAGGCTTCTGAGTTCCGAAATAGCCACAAGCCTCACGGGCAGGAATAAATTGCTGGAACTTTTCCCTTTTTCATTTAAAGAGTATTTACTATTCCTTGGAAGAAGCTATCAAACCGACCGCCTTTCCATTAGGGAAAAATCCCTTCTGTTAAAAGATTTTGGCAGTTATATTGAATTAGGCGGGTTTCCATTAGTGGTCAGGGAGAACGACATTGAACTAATAAATTCATATTTTCAGGATATTCTGTACCGTGATATTATTTCACGCTATCGCCTGAGCCAGGTAAATGAGATAAAACAAATCGGGCTTTACTTTGCCTCCAATATCAGCAGGCTTTTTTCTTATTCGACCCTGCAGGAGGTATCAGGAGTTAAGAGTACGAGTTCAGTAAAGGAATACCTTCATTATTACGAGCAGGCATACTTGTTTTTTTACCTGAAGAAATTTGATTTTTCTGTAAAGAAGCAGGTTATGAACCCCAAAAAAGTATATGTAATAGATACCGGTTTTGCCAACCGCCTGGGATTCAATTTTTCACAAAATACCGGCAGATTGCTTGAGAATATTGTTTTTATTGAGTTGATGAGGAGGGGGAAAGAAGTTTATTATTATTCAGGAAAAAGTGAATGTGATTTTCTTGTCAGGGAAGGATTAAAAGTTACAGATGCCATACAGGTATGTAACAATCTTGATAACAGTAATTTCGACAGGGAGTTGAACGGACTTTTCGAAGCCATGCATACTCATGATATAAGTAAAGGCATCCTGCTGTTATTTGATGTTCCTGATACAGACAAGCCTGTTCCCGAAAACATAGAAGTAATGCCCATTTGGAAATGGCTTGTTGAAGAGTTTGAAACGTGATGAGTTTAGGAGATGTCAGATGTCAGAGGCTTGCCAAGGGTTGGCTTTAAGAGGCGACGGCAGAGTGCCAAAAGGTCCCGGATCTCCACTGCGCTCCGTCCGGGATGACAACCTTAGCGTGGCAGTCCAACCCTTGGCTGAGGGCAGGAGAATTGAAGGCTCATGGCTCAAGTAGGTAAAATGTTTAAAGGAAAAAGTTTAAAGGCATGGACCCGCAACCTGCAACCTGTAACCCGCAACCGATCAGCTCAACAATATTCACCCAGCACCTATTGAAATTAATTGGCCGGTAATTGGCAGATTTATAGAAAACTCAACCCTGAAACCAGCCATTGAAGAATATGCTGGTGGAATTCAAGTCACTTTTTATAAAAGAAA
>CAYXJR010000179.1:0-2882 GCA_964465145.1 uncultured Porphyromonadaceae bacterium
CAGGTCAAGCGCCATGGGACCTCCTACGAGGCCGCCTCCTAATATGATGATTTTCATGCGAGTGTTATTCGATTGAATAATGGGTTAAGAGAAGGTAAAAATACTATTTTTGTGACTCTTATTTGATAACTGATGCTTTTCACTTCCCTTCTGTTTATTTTTCTTTTCCTCCCGATAACACTTCTTTTCTATTTTATCTCCTCTCACAGATTTAAAGGGCCACTACTCTTTCTTGCAAGTCTTATCTTTTACGCCTGGGGTGGTTTCTCCTACACCTCTGTATTAATCGGGTCCATCGTGCTCAATTATGTCGCAGGGATCCTGATTGGCCGTGCTAAAGAGGAAAAAGGCCGGAAACGGTGGTTTGCCTCTGGGATTATTGCGAATATTCTCCTCCTGGTGATTTTCAAGTATACCAACTTCCTGGTCGACAATGTCAACCTTCTCACTTCACTCTTTCAATTGGATGAGCTTGTTGTAAATGCGATCATCCTCCCATTGGGGATATCCTTTTATACGTTTAAAACGATCAGTTATCTTATCAGTGTCAAACGCCGGGAGGTGGAAGCGCAACGAAATTTCATACAGCTCGGGCTCTATATCTCGCTCTTTCCCCAGCTACTGGCCGGTCCTATCGACCGCTACCGAACCCTGGGGCCGCAACTTGCGAACCCAACCCCAACAGTGGAATTGTTTGCCTCCGGGATCCGCCGTTTTACTCTTGGTCTCGCGAAAAAATTACTCATCGTAAATGCCCTCTCAACTGTAACCATAGAGATCTTCAGCCTGCCCCTATTACAGATGGATGCTCCCCTGGCTTGGTTCGGCGCCATCCTGTATATGCTTCAGATCTATTTCGACTTTGCGGCCTACACCGATATGGCAATCGGCCTGGGACGGATGTTCGGCTTCCGGTTTATGGAGAATTTCGACTTCCCCTATATCTCCAGGTCGGTGCATGAATTCTGGCGCCGGTGGCATATCTCGCTCTCTTTCTGGCTGCGCGACTACCTTTTTCTGCCGCTGGCATACTCAACTTCCCGGAAACTGGTTAAAAAAAGGTATTTCAGGATTAAAAGCGATTACCTCATCTACCTGCCGGCAGCCCTGATCACCTTTGTCATATGCGGGATCTGGCACGGGGCAGCCTGGACATTTCTGGTGTGGGGGCTGATCCATGGATTGTTCCTCGTATTTGAACGGATCGGGCTTTCCCGGTTCCTGAAGCGCTCCGCTCCCATCATTCAACACACTTACCTGTTGTTGTTCCTGCTCTTATCCTGGATATTTTTCAGGGCCAATACACTGGAAGAGGCTTTTACATATATCGGGGGCATGGCCGGAGGGGCCGGACTGCCTTTTTCATTTTCAGGAGTGGTACAATACCTTGATTTGCAACTGATCATTGCCCTGGCACTGGGTGTAACCGGTTCGACAAAACTGTTCGACAATTTTATCAAGAAGCTTAGACAGGGGTTCGGTTTCAGGTCGCTGGTTGTCAGAAATGTCTCTATCCAGGTGTTCGAACTTGGCTCGATCCTGTTCGTGATTGGCATCCTCTTCCTCTCCGTTCTGTTTATCGTATCGGAAACAAACTCTCCATTCATCTACTTCAAATTCTGATCATGGAGCACAGCAACCGGGCATATGCAGTCATCATGACAGTTCTCTTCTCACTGTTCCTTTGGTTTCCAATGGTCTATGATGCATTGGACAATTCTGAACAGGATGACGTTAGTAAATCAGAGAACAGAAACCTGGCAGTCAAACCCTACCTGGATATCACCTATGTAGATATCTTCCCTGAGCAATACTCCGCATATTACAACGACCATTTTCCTTTCAGAGAAAAGATCATTCACTTTTTTGGACGAAATATTCTTTACGGAATTTTCGGCAAGTCTCCTGTCCCCGACAAAGTGGTTATCGGGAAAGATGGTTGGTTGTTTCAGGCAGAGAACCGACCCTTCTATTCAGGCCAGGTGGACTTCACCCATGAAGAGATCGAAACAATTTATCAGAAGCTGCACGAAAGGGCGCAATACCTGGCCGACAGGGGGATTGATTTTTTCCTGATGATAGCGCCCATGAAGTGTGAAATATACCCCGAAAAGCTTCCCTATTTTTTTGTCCGCACTCCGGGACAAACCCGCACTGATAAGGTGATTGAACGGATTACGGGAGATTCTCTCATCAGGTTCATCGACCTGAAAGTGGCTTTGACAAAGGTTAGTGATTCCATCAATGTTTACCATAAAACTGATCATCACTGGAGCACGGCAGGAGGGTTTATGGTGTATAAGGAGATCATGCATCACCTTTATAAATCTTATCCCGGTATTGTAACCCTCCACGATACAGATATCTTTCCCATGATAGACTCATCCTGGTGTGGCGGATTGGCCAATATGATTGGCCTTAAATCCGAGTTTCAGGAGGTGCGATACCATTATATGCGAAAAAAACCTAAAGCTTCCATCTCTGAAGAAAAAAAATATGAACCCCCATATTGGTTCGCTTATAAAGACGAATATGAAATTCGAACATTGGTCGCCGATACCTCTCTTCCTTCTATTGTAGTTATCCGGGATTCTTTCTTCAGCAGCCTCATTCCCTTCTTTGCAGAAAGTTTCCAAACATCGGTCTATATTTTTGATGCCTGGATGTTCAATACAAATTACGATATTATTTTACAGGAAAATCCTGATGTTGTCCTGCTGGAAATCTATGAGCCACTTCTTGACCATCTCCTGGTTTCCCACTAGACAGCGTGATTCTAATTCGACCCGTAAATTTTGATTTTCAGGCTGTCGCAGCGGATATTGCTGAACCCTTTATTGAAGAAGTAGACCTTCAGGAAGAGACCCGAAAGCTCCTTTATT
>CAYXJR010000180.1:0-2703 GCA_964465145.1 uncultured Porphyromonadaceae bacterium
GTTTCTTTTTCGCAGTTCCTGTACACCATTTTCCCAGGAGCCCCCACTTCCCCACAAATAATATGTGAAGTACATCGTACTATTCCGGATAATAGGAGTCCAGGGTTGAAATTCCATGTAATAGTGATGTGCATCATTGTTTCTCGGGTGGTTCATCCACATATGCAGGAAGAGGGGTTGCTTTACCGGAAAAGCTCCAATCAGTGTGATATCCTCTTGTGTGTCATAACCAGCATGCCAGCCTTCTTTCAGGTTGATCACTCTCCCGTAATAATCTTCCGGTTTCATTATGAATTGCTCAATTCCGTTGAATGTATTCGCGGTAAAAACATCTTCAATACCATGGGTATGCCCTAATTCGGTGATGGGTTGAGGGCCCAGCATATTGGCTTCAGGATTCTTGAAGTTAAGGGCAAAACGCACTTCGAGTAAAGGTGAATTTCCGTACAGTGTGAAGGTTTTCTTTATTTTATTCCCGAAATAATCGGCTGTCATTTCCAATTGAACGTAATCCCCCTCTTTTCGGATAATTCGGGCGTCGTAAACTTTGTGCGTTTCCATACTTGCTTGTCCGAGAAAATCTTCAAAACCACCATAGGGGTAGTAACCTTTTTTTCGGAATTCCCGTTTATCATCAACGGCTTTTTTGGGCCACAATTTAAAGAGCACATTATCATTACGGCTTTTAACAAAATATTCTATGACCCGTGCACCGGTGGTCAGAAGGGTTATCCGCAGGGAATCATTCTCCATTCTGTATTCATTTACTCCATCGCTATTGAGGTCTATTTCATAAAGGTATGCCCTGCCTTTTGCCTCTCCTACTCCCAGTTGACATACAGATGTGGCATCGAGTGCAGTTGTATGAACCAAATAATTTCCCGGATCCAATTTGAGCGAGAAAACGATTTCCTGATAACTGCTTTTGCCTGCCTTGCAAGTTGCCGATTCCTGATAAACCGGCTTGTTTAGTTGATCTGTCCGAAAAACCTGAACCTTTACCGGAAATGATTCCTGATCGGTGTAATTATGAATTGTAACCGGGAAATTTACTACGGGTGCATGCCCGTATAGTAATTGATGAACAGACACAGCCACCGGCAGATCCAGCATGGTAAGTGTGCTTTTCTCCCGATTTCCCCACTTAAAACTCAGGGCAACGGGATTGGTGCTGCCCATGGCAGAAAGCTCGGGCTGCAGGCCGATTCTTATTTGCTTTTGGCTATGTGCCGGTATGGTGAGATCCGTTTCTCTGTTTTTTGGCACCCTGATTTTGGAGGAAGTTTCTATGCTGAGCTGTCCGGACATGGGAGCGCTTTCCCTGTTGGTGAGGGTAACCACGAGTTCATAACCCTCAACAATTGCCTCAATATCAATCTGATCATTGAAATAGTCCTCCAAATAGTATTTGTCGAGATATAAGATTTGAAGCGCATTCCTATATTCTGCTGGACCCATCATGAGTGCTTTTTCCTGCACCGCAACCTCCCTTCGGTGGAGGATAGCATCCCAGATATTTTCCCGGTTCAGGGCCTTTCCCTTTTCTATGAATAAGACCATTGAGGAAGTCAGATTATCCGGGAGGGCTCCTGTATTATTGATAAAAGGGACATCTTCCTGATCAATCTGTTCTTTGTTCCCTTCCGTAGCGATGTATCCGTCAAATTGAAAACCATCCCAAGCTGTGTCATAAACTGGTTTGAAAACAAAACCCATTTTTTTGTGGGCATAATCGTACCAGGCGGTATTGGTTGCCATATTCTGAACCTGTAGGGTCTCATAATTCACACAGCCATAAATCGGGCTAAATCCTACATCAGTATAGATTGGCAGGTTCACTTCTTCAATCCAGCTTTTAAACTGGTTCTGGCTAAGGAAGTCCATATAGCCGTCGAAAACAAACCAGGAACATCCCTCGTTCATCCCCTTGCCAATCAATTCCAAAGGGTGTCCGGGTGAGCAGGTTACGCTATTCAGTAAGGATTTAACGCCGAACCAACCCTTGAACAAGTTATATTTTTCCAGGATAGTCCGGGTGTTACTGACCAGATCCAGAAACCGTTGAGACTGGTCAGCCGAGCTGGAAGAAACCACGAATAGGCTGTTGTTCTCATTGGTCAGATGAAAGGCTTTAAGCGGTTCGTAATTTGGGCTGCCAAATTGATGGGAGTTCAAGTTATTTGTCCATTCAAAAAGCTGTTCCGCCTGGTTTTCTAACTGCATTCCTAATTCTGTAAGTGGGCTGGTGATTACTAAAACCGGCCCTTTTTTTAAGGTGTTCAGCAATTCAATTGCAGTTGGATTATCAAGTTGGGTATATTCTTTTTTTAATAAATCCGACAAGAACCCTTCTTCCATCAGCAGGCCGGGGAGGTTCATGTCTTCGGCGATATCCACTTTAGTTTGTAGAATGGTATTCCGGATTTCCGGTGCACTAATCTTAAAAAGATTTCCATACCGGTGCCAGCTGGTGTAATAGTCGTGCCAGTGATTGGTATACCCGTTAAACTGTTCTTGATGCTCTATGGTGGTAAAAGATGTTATGTTTTTCTGATCCACCGTGAATTTTTCAAGATCCTGCCCAATAGCTGTGGAAATATTTAATATCAACAACAGCATGGATAGGAACGAACTGATTGAGTAGCTATTTATTTTCATGTGTATATAATTTTGTAAACTATTGAAATTCAGTAAAATAAAAAA
>CAYXJR010000181.1:0-2620 GCA_964465145.1 uncultured Porphyromonadaceae bacterium
GTCATCTGTCAACCTGCAACCTGCAATAATCTCCAAATATAACAATAAAATATCTCCTACCCGCCTTTAACGTACCCTTCAAGGTAACCAAACTTGTCTGTCAGTTTTCCATTTTCCGTAATGGTTGCCCTGTCAATCACTCCCTCCGGATCATCTTTGCTCAGCCTCGGTAAAATATCTCTTACCAACACACTCGCAAATTCAGAAGATGAATCACGTGGCAATTCTCCCGGCAGGTTATCTACTGTCATCATAGTTACTGGTGGAAGAGGCCTGAAGGGGTTTGTTTCTTTTCCCGTTTTAGGGTCATAACCATAAAAAGGATCAGCTATTGTGGTAGCTCTGATGTTGATGGGTACTGATCCGTTTATATCACAACTTATATCGGCAATCATGCCAATTCTGAATGCCGGGACAAGCATATCTTTTATTTCGAACATTCTGGGTGAATCAGGATCCCAGTAATGTGCAGCAATATATATATCGGTAGCTCTCGCATATGGACTAAAAGTAGATTTGTATTCACTGGGTTTTTCGAAAAAGTGATTGAGATCGAATTTCTTTCCTGGTCGGTGCTCAACATAATGCCAGGGATCGATCCGACAGCATACTGCCTCTTTAAACTCCTGTTTCAAATAATCTTCAGGAGGTACTACCCTAACGCCCAGGTTATGCATTGTTTCCATAGTGCCCTGAGCCGCGCGTCCCCCCCCGCTAATCAAAATCCTGGTGCTTATCAGATTAACCAGGTCAAGTTGTGCGTCCATTTCCTGGCGATCATGACATTCATGCGCTGGCCTTAAACTGTAATTCCCGGTTCGATGGCCCCATCCTCTTAAGGCGTTGTAAGCACCAACAATCCCGGCCCATCTGCCGAAAGCTATTAGCCTGGTTCCTGACTGGTTGGTAAGATATTCGTAATCTATCAGTCGAATGTTCTTATCCAATAGAGCCCGCAGCAAATCCCGGTTGTAGGGTTGTTCTTTACCTACGTGGGAAAAAAAGAAATATGTCTTGCCCGGTATAAGGCATGATATTTCCACTTCCTTTACACCTAAAAGAATATCACAATCAGAAAGATCTTCTGCAACTAATACTCCCACCCTGGCATACTCATCATCAGTAAAACATCTGATCTTGCTCGACTGAACCACCAGGTCCAAATCCGGATATTGCTGCTTGAAATCAAAGAGTTGTTTTGGAGGTAATACCACTCTTCTATCAGGAGGAGTTTTAGTTTCCCGAATAATTCCGATTTTAATTTTTTCTGGCACAGTTTTAGAGCGATTTTGTTACTTCGAAGATAGGAAAAAAGGAAGAAAGTTGCGGGTTGCTTCATTATTGAGAGTACGGTGGTGTGCCACTAGGTCCCCGCCTTCGCGGGGATGACCTGTTTAAAGGGTCTTAATCAATGCTTGAAAAAGAAGTCATCCTTGCGGAGGCAGGGATCGCACGGCGCTCCTGCGATTTTTCAATAAGCCAAGGTCGCAATTTTTCCTTATCTTTGTGGACCTTACCGGGGCTGTTCTGGTTTTGACAGCAAGATGAACTGGTAAGTAAGCATGCCGAGACATGTCACTACTCTCGTTAAACAGGTGTGCAAACGATTAATTGGCGAAAATAACTACGCTCTCGCTGCGTAATCGAAATTAAGTAGATTAGGCTTTATCCCGGCACAAGGTGCTGGGACGAGACATCACGCAGGAGGTCAAGCCCTGACCCATTCTGATCACGTGGTGCAATCAATTCGGGGCTAGTCATTTTCCTGGTCCGGGAGGATGATGAAGCTAAAGGATCTAAGGTCATAATAGGCTGCCATCTGCCGGTTATGACTCGAAAATCAAAAGAAGGCTAAGCATGTAGAAAGCTTATGAGTTTCTTGTTTGGACGCGGGTTCGATTCCCGCCAGCTCCACGATTATGGGTGAAAGTGTCTGAAAAACTGGAAGTTACAATCACCAAAAAAAGTAACAGACAAAGCAGCAGACACGAAATAGACAAAACTGAACCTGTCCAAGGTGCTCGAAGGAGGAATATCCCTTAAGAATTATGAGCACTAAAAAAATCATTTTACCAAGGTTGAACGACTGCGGTGGAGAAATCCACCGGCAGTGGTTCGTTTACTATTCTTTTTTAGATCCCAGAACGGGACAGATGAAAAGATTTAAACTGTATAATGGATTTGCATCTCTTGGAACACCGGCAGGTAGATATGAGCATGCCGATAAACTGATGGATGAATACCGCCGAAAGCTATTATCAGGTTGGAGTCCATTTGAAAAGAGAGATGCCGTTATCTATGAGGATGAAATTATGTATGCTCCTGAGGCAGAAATTAGGGGTCGGCGTAGAACTTCAATGAATCCTCTCAGGTCATACCTGTCGGAATACCTTGCCGATCAAAAGTACCGTATAGCTCCAAAAACATATGAATCCTATCAAAGCAAAACGAGATTGTTTTGTCAATGGCTTGAGGCCAGAGGATATGATCATGATCTACCTTTAATAGACAGAAAAATAATCATTCAGTTTTTCAACTTCCTAATTAGTGCCTGCAAGAAAACTCTCAATACTCTATAAATCAACTCATTGGTGTTGATAACTTGTTTGAATCTTCCGGT
>CAYXJR010000182.1:0-2528 GCA_964465145.1 uncultured Porphyromonadaceae bacterium
GCATATGATTCTCACACATTCTCCGTGCCTCTGTGCCTCTGTGAGAGTATATTTTTTTCAGAACTCAACTCAGCAGCGGCCAGAACTACTCATTCACCGCCGTCTGCTGTAGTGTTTTGTTCTGATTTGTTGTTATTTCATGTTTAATCCAAAATAACCATAAATTGCATATTACTATCGTATGTAGTTATTCACTTTTATTTTTATCGACTCATATTCAATTTCTTTAAATCGTGTAAAATGTGTTAAATATATATCATTTGTTGAGAACTTTGTCTCAGGAAATTCAAATCCTTTTAACAATCTTCTGTGACCTTTAAGCACAATGATCTTGTCATTTCTTCCTTTATTTGATCCTAAACCAATATGATTGCCGTCTTTATCACTTAATATAAGCGTATTGCTATCTAACGCAGGTACACTTATTGCCATTTCAGAATAATTTATTAGTTGTACATCAAGCCGGTTTGTTCCATCGTGCGAGGATAAATATGCATACAAAACAAGCCCTTCAGGTTCTTTGGCAGATGCAGATATATTTGTAATATTTCTATCCATGCCATACATTTCTGACCTGCCGCTTTTGATAACATTCTTAATATTTATACAAAAACCCCTTTCAATTCGATCCAGAACAAAAATCTGCATATAGGAAGGTTTCTTTCCTTTCGGTGTTGTCATAAAATAATCAATTCCTGTTTCCGCATAGTCCAATGTGTACCTATGGCTCCTCTCCTGGTTGAGGAATTGAATCGCCCTGGTCGTTATGTTATCAGTAAGACCAAATATCAGAAACTGACTCTTAAAATCAACGTTTTCCACGTTAACAGTAATTCCATAAGTTTTCTGAAACTTCGCAAGTCCTTCAGTAGATTTGATTTGCCCAGAATGCACGGGATCATTATCATTCCGAATAATCATTTTTGAGTAAATTTCTCTGATATCGATTTTTTTATATGGTTCTGGCTTATCACTACCAAACACATTATATGCAAACGTTATTAAGCAAAATAAAAATAAAATATATTTGATCATTATTCTTCCTTGTTTCATCTCAGTATTCAGAACGTCCTGGGTGAGGGGCTGGAAAAACGCAGTTTTTACAGTCCCTCTCCAACCAGTTGTTAGCCTACTATCTTTCATTATTTCAAAATTGTACCAATCATTAATAATAGCCGGGCTTCCACTGGACTTTCCCGTTGGTGGTTGTGCTTTTTTCGATTGTTAATTTACTATCGGTTTTCCCAAGCACTCGATAGGTGTGATTGCTTATTTCTGTCCCACCATCTCCGGGATAAATAGTAATTCCCTGAAATTGAGTGAGACCTTGTTTTTTCACCTCATAATAACCGATACGCCCACTCCCTCCGCCACTTCTAAGATATGCCCAAATCCTAGGGTTTTTTGGGCTGTTTTCTACAGCAATAGCAAGCGGATGGCAAAACATGCTCCCATGTAGAATAAAGTTGCCTTGCTGATCTCGTAAATAAATTTCAAAATTTCCACCAGCGTTTCCGAATGATGAGATAACATTTGAGAGTGCCATGTCTTCTATGCCATCGTTATTGAAATCTCCGAGAATTCTAAAACGCTCATAGATTTGACCTTCTTCAACAATAGGCTTACTAGACGGATCATCCTTGGCTGGAAGCGTGATCGGCGTTACAAGTTGTCCATTTTTATAATTTTCAATTCGTCCATCTTGAAATTTTATACGGACTAGTTCTCCTTTCTCATAATTTTCTACTCGCTGCACAATTCCTTGTTTTACATATGAGACACTAATAAGATTCCCATGAATATCCCACATCATATCTTTGCCTGCATGTTTATCTCGCAGTTCTTGTTGCTGCCCATTTCGATACCATTGTGTAAAAAGTTCTTCCCCATTTGGAAAAGAAGCTTCCCAAGATATTTGGCCATTATCGTGCCACGCTCGACGCTCTCCAGAAAGTTGTCCATTTTGATATCGGAATTCGAGCATTTTAAGACCGTTTTCATACCAACCAACCCATAGTCCGGTATAATTTTGAGGTTTCCTAGGATGTACTCTCGGCCATATATATGCCTGAAAAATATAAACATACTTGCTTATCTGAGAGTCAGACTTCACTAATGCCGTAACAGCCTCACGGATATTTGGGGTAAAGTTTTGCAAAAGATCTTCAAGTGAGCGTTCGTAAATTTCGGGGCTATTTTCCTTGATGAATGTTTGGAATGGTCGACTTATTTCAAAAAGGGTTTCCGCTGCAATTTCTCGAATTTTATGATTTTTGTGTTGAAGTGATTGAGTAGTTTGCGCAATATTTTTTCCATTTTCAGTTTCAGACCAGACTTGGTAAGGAATTATTAATATGCTTAATGCTAGGATTCCCAGTGCCAGTTGTTTCATACTTGTATTCATTTATTACCTCAATCACAGTGAATGGCTAACGGATAGAACTCACCAGCCCGGCATCAACCAAGCATTCACCAGGGTCTGGTGTAGTAATTTGTTATCTTTTTGTTTCCCAATTATCACAAAATCT
>CAYXJR010000183.1:0-2522 GCA_964465145.1 uncultured Porphyromonadaceae bacterium
ATAGGGAAGGAATGAGGATGTTTGTTAAATTTTTAAGTTTGTTGCGGATTTAAGGTCATATAAAAATATTAGTTTATAATGTGTGATGGAAAAGTTACGAAAATTACCGCCGGGAGGCGGTTTAGTTCAACCGTCGAATCTGATCAGTCGTTATTCCGTCAGGATCCCGACCCTCGAATGCCTTGAGGAATTATTTAAACATGGCATTATAAGCTCCCTTCTGGAAAATTTCACCATTCTTTCCCATCTTTGCACGCACAAAAGCAAAGTAACTATTCATAGACCAGGATCCCGCTTAAAACCAGATGTCCTACATCCGACGGATTAAGCAGCATAATTCTTACCTCGTGTTTCCCCGGCCCGAGATTGTATTTCCAGCAAATATCATGGCGTCTGGTGATGAAATCAGCTGGTAAACTTACTTCTTCAGATAGTTCATTGTCGATATATATCTGGATTTTAGCTATATAATTATTCCCTTCGGCTCTTCCTTTAACTACAAAACCAATGCCTTCAAAATCAAAGGAGTATTCTGTAAGGTCAGGGTTTAATTGCTGTTTTCCCTGCTCAATTTTGATAAGTTCCTTCGGGTGATGTCCTTCAAAGCCCTTCTCAAAGCGGACCGGCTCAGGGATCTGTGGAATCAGAATGATTTCATCACCTTTTTCTTCCCCGCCGTACCTGGTAATATTCTCCACTGCATGACTGAACCCCATATCATAGACATCATTCAGCGATACAGTGGTGTATTTGAAATCGATATCTTCAACCTGGTCCAAACCTTGCTTCCAGTATTCCGGGATATTGGAGTAGCCCAGCATAGTTCCCAGTATCCCGGCCGCACTGGCTGGGTTGCAGTCGGAATCCTGGCCGCACCTGGTACTTATATCAATGGTCTTTCCGTAATCGCCTTCACCGTATAACATTCCAATAACGATGTAGGCAGCATTGATCTTAGCATCAATATTAAAAGAACTGAAAACCCCTTCCGGACAACCAATATCCAATCCCCATTTGTCTTCACATTCCTGCCATGTCCTGGCCCAGTCATCAGGATAATCAGAATGCCAATTGATAACATCAGCAATACATTTATAAAAATCGCTTTGCTCAGGAATAGTTCTCAGTCCCTCATTGACAATATACTCCACATCATCGGAGATGAAAGCCAGTGAATACATTGCAGCAACATACACCCCGCCGTACCAGCCGTCGCCATAATTCATGATATGACCGACACTATCGCAGATGGTGCTGGCTGTATTCACCATACCGGGCGACATCAGGCCTGCAAAATCCGCCTCGATCTGGAAGTCGATGTCATCCGAATGCGGATTGTTTTCCCAATATCCTGATGCCGGAGGTTTAATTCCGTTGAGAATATTATACCTGGCGGCCTGATTGGCGTGCCATAGCATATAATCTGCATTCGCGAAGGCCCTTGCATGTGACAGGGCAGGGGCATCCAGACCTTCTTTTTCAAATACTTCCACGAAAGTGAGATCCATGTAAACATCATCATACAATCCGGGAGTATTGTCGAAATACCACTTCATACGGGTTTCATCCCATGGGATAGTTACAGTATCCGGAATTATCCGGCTCTGGTAATGGAATTCCGTCGGTCCTCCATAGGTACATCCGATAACCTGTCCTGCCCAGCCGCCTTTGATCTTGTCGAGGAGCTCGGCTTTGGAGATGGTGATCTCGTCTGTTTTATTGCAGCTGAATAGTAATACTGTTGCGGTTAAGATGATTAGGACTTTGTAATTTTTCATATTTGGTTGCAGGTTACAGGTTACAGGTTGCTGGTTGATAATTCATAATTCTCTCTCAATTTTATCCAACTTTTTCGACCTGGCAATCATCTTGCCATCAGAATACACCCTCAGCCCTTTGCCATTATTATACTTGTTGCCGGTCCTGTCCCACAAAATGCTGATTTTATGGCCTTTGTAGAGGATATCATCCAAACAAAACCAATCCCAATCATCCGGTATCAATGGGTTCACAACAAGTTTGTTATCCAGTGATGGCCGTAATCCAACCAAACCGGTAATGATAATATCATTGTAAGTAGAGTGATTATAGTAAATTCCTCTTTCCTGAAATCCCTGATTATGGCCCTGGACCTCCATCCTTGTACGGGCCAACCAATCTCCGTTAAATGGATTCAGGTTTTCATCTATCCATAATTGATCACTTATGATCGTATCACCATCCAATGGGACCTGTCTGAAACGATGGGATTTTGTATAGATCTTCAGGGTCTCAAAGAAATCTTCCTTAGTAATTATATCCTGTGGATAATCATTCAGCACATTAGCCAGTGCCGTTAGAGTCTGAGAGGTTGCGAAAGGCCAACTCGGACCATTCCACTGGCATTCATGGCCTTCATAACTCACCTGGAATCCAGGATGACGTTGTTCAGCAGTGGTTGGACCGAATGGGGCATAAAATCCCTCTTTATCCATGAGCTGAGACCAGGCTTTTTCATAACCTTGATTTTTAGGGACTAATTC
>CAYXJR010000184.1:0-2521 GCA_964465145.1 uncultured Porphyromonadaceae bacterium
TTAGTGTGTTGAATATCAATTTATTGAAATTTGCAACTGTTTAAGATCAGTTAAAAAACTATCTTCGAGTAATTGTTCCCCGCAATTATTGCTAAACCAATTTCTATGCGCCAAAGGAATAACATTTCCTGTTTCAACCTCCTGATTCTTTTGATACTATTTTCTTGCTCAGGGAACAAAGAAAAGCAATCCGAAAGCAAACAGGAATCCATCGATGTTGCCAAGGCTTTTGAAAACAAGCAAGAGCTAAAGTTGAGCCAATTTGCCACAGAGGTTTCCTATATAAAGCTTGAAACAAATCCCGATTGTTTGATTGCAATGGTCGGGAATCTGAGATTAGGCAAGAGATATCTGGTATTATCCAATGGTTTTCAGGGAAAAATATTCTTGTTTACCAGAACCGGAAAATTTATTAAAACCATTGGCTCCATGGGGAAAGGGCCGGGGGAGTACATTTCTATTTCCGGGCTGGTAGTTGACGACCAGGAAAAGTACATATTCCTGACTGACAATAGACAAAAACGCCTGATCCGATATGGTTTAGCAGATGGATCAGCCATTTCCGTGAACCTAAACAATGTGCTCAATATTTATGGCCTTGTTTTGGTCGATAGTGATGTCTTTGTTTATGTTATTCCTGATATGGAAAAAGCGAATCCATGCTCCATCATCAAATTCGATCAATCACTAAACATCACTAAAAGCTATATGAAAATTGATGACCCGATCGAACGAATTGCCAATATGTTCGGCTTTATCAAATATTATAAAGAGCAGTTTTGGTTGAGCAATCCTGTGTTAAATTCTTTAGACATCTATGATTCACAGTTTCAGCTACAGAAAAGAATTACACTACTGAACCGTCAAAACAATGAAGAGTTCTTTGATCTGGCATTTTCCCAAAATGGATTGTTTGTAAAACTCGTGGGCAATATATTGGAAGACCGAAAGTCAACAGGTGAAATAACAAAAATCTACTCAGTAAACCTGTCTGGTGGAATACTATATTTAGAACAAGACCAGGTTCCAGTATATCCTCTCAATCCGATCTCTCAATCAAATTCAATCGTTGATGACCTATGCGGTTTGAATGGATTTTCCAGACCCGGACTTTGTTCTGAAAAAGGTTATTTCATCCATCATCTTGATATTAACTTTTTAAAAGAAAAGATCGAGAAATATAGAAAAGATGAATCTCGGGAATTAGACAATATTGATCCGGTTTTAGTCAGTATAATTGACAAATCCGGCAATGAGGATAATCCTATAATCAGGGTGATTCAATCAAAATAGCGCCCAGGCAATTACTCTATCAATATCCTTTGAATATTCACGTGGTGTAATCGGCCCGAATTTAGCGAAATTTTGAATGTGCTAAGATTGAAGAGTCCATAAAAATACACTTTTAGACTACACTTCAATGAGTATCAAAAAAATAATTAAAAAAGAAACTTTCCATCCCACCCCTCAAACTGCATCTATACATATAAAGACCTGTTATGAAAAGATGCCTTGATGAAAACCGAAATCGCTCAGTGTGCTGAGTGGGTGGGTGAGATTGGTGGGATTGGTTGGTGGGGTGATGCTCAGGATTGGACAAAGTGTTAACGCATTGTGGTTATTCTTTTACCATTTTTTCAATAATTGAAATCAATTTGTTTATTGGTTCAAAATAAGGAATGACTTTATCCTTGTCAAAATCAAATAAATCGTCATAATCTCCTTTTTTTCTCCAGGTAAATAATTGGGAAAATATTTTTCCGTATTGTGTTTCGATTTTGCCTGTTTTTATAAAGTACTCAGAAAAATTTGATTTTGCTCCATTGTGTGTTGTTGGTTTTAAATCTGAGTCAAGAAGCAGAGCCGTTACAGCATAATAAGCGGCATAATATAGTCTGTTAATTGTCGAATTCCATTTTTCTTTTTCTGCAAGAATCTGAGCATCATCATATGTGTCCCTTGCCCTGGCAATTCTATAATTAATCAAATCATTTTTCGTGCCTGTCATTTTAGTTTAACTCCCTCCTTTTTTATGTTTTCGAATAATGGAGTAATTAAATAATTGGAATTCCAATCATTCTTTGAATAAATCAACGGAGAAATAATTTCTCCTGTTTCTAATTCCAATTCATAGAATTCATCCATGAATTTAGTTTCAAATTCAAATGGAACATTGGGTCTATTGAGCAAAATTAGCAAATCCCAGTCTGAAAGTTTTTTTGAGTTTCCTCTAGCCTGTGAACCATACAAATAAACCTCTGAATCAGGTGCGTTCTTATTAACGACCTTGATAATCATTTGCAATATTTGTTCCTTTTTACTCATGAAATCAAATATAATGATTTTTTAATCGTATTTGGTAAATGGTGCAATTCGTCTGGTAGTAACGGCTGTATTTACACATAAATTAACCGCTTCGGATGGATTTAAAACAACTTGACTTGTAACAATTATCTTTTTATTATTGGTAACTGTTTAGCAGGGTATTTATTTGGTAATAAAGTTGTACCCTTTAAAGGTA